>CAZEQY010000024.1:0-34927 GCA_964514655.1 uncultured bacterium | reverse complement strand
TTGCAGAAAAATCATATTTGCAAAAAACTCTCAAATCAACACCCTAGGCCGGGCCCAATGGTGTCAACTTAAGGTATTTTCTTGATCTTTGTCTCGATCTTGATCTTATTCTTTATTTTCAGGGCACAAGGGAAAAGACAGAATAAGACCAAGATCAAGATTGAGAATAAGATCAGAAAATGCCTTAAGTTGACACCATTGCCCCCGGTCCCTTTCATTGCGCCTAGTGAGCCAGTCTTCTCTCGATAAGAGTAAGTAAATCTCGTGGCAAGATCCCCTCAAAGCTTTCTAGGTACATATGCGCACGCGATAAATCCTGCTGCTTTGTAAAGGCATTTGGGATAGCGATAACAAAACAGCCCGCATCGCAGCCTGCAGCAACACCCGCGCTGCTATCTTCGATAACAAGACATTCTGAGGGCAGCACGCCAAGCATTTTAGCGGCCTGTAAATAGATATAGGGCTTGGGCTTGTTTGTGCCCTCAGGATCGTGATACTCATCTAGGTCGCTTTGTCCTGACAGCACAATGTCAAAGTGATGATCGATCTGCAGATGGTGCAAATTGCCAATAATTTCCTCTTTCTTAGCTGCAGAGGCAACGGCAAGCTTTATCCCCTCTTCTTGAGAAAACTGATGTACAAGATTCACCGTTGTATCAAATGGTGGCAGCCCCTCTTTATGCAGCTTGCGATAGTAAGCGCGCTTATCCTCTACAATCTTAGCGGCGCAAGAGGGCTTACCAATTTTTTCTGCCATAAGCTTAGCGTTATTTTCAACAGAGTTACCCACGTACACATAGTAGTCTTCAACTGCTAAATCGGCACCTTGCTGCTGTAGAGCATACTGCCAGCCTAAATAATGGGCATGTTCGCTATCTACTAATGTGCCGTCACAATCAAATATCACCGCTTTAATAGCGCACTGTAAAAAAAATTGGCTGTTATACAGCTCTCGGGCAAGATCGGTGTCGTTCATAAGGAGTTATTGTACGCAAGTGGCTGCTATAGAACAAGTGTATTATCTCGTCTTTACAAATTATTTCTTACACTATAGTATGGGTGCTGTTCTTATACAGACGAGGGATCATGAAGAACAATAAAGTAAGTAGTAGTTTTACCATTTCCTAAAGGGGGGGCGAAGCCAAAGTCTGTGAGTCTAAATGTACACCTATCAGCGAAAGGTGGTCGAGCCTAAAAAGGTAAAGACCGCCTTGCAGTGGCCAATACAAAAGAGTATAAAGTTGGTCGTGGTCCGGATTTAGGAATGAAAGAAGGTCCTAATGAAGCTGGAGCTGAAAGTAGCCGCAAACCCTAAAGGAACAGCGGCGAATTGGTCACTCCCTTAGACAAGCCAGATGCCCGTCTAGCGACGGGAAAACCAAAACGGAACCCGCTTTCTTGAAGCATTGTTTTAAAAACAAGGTCAAGAAGAGTGGGAAATGGGAAAAAAACAGGAAAATATTGGGTTTATTTGCATAAACTGTATGAAGGCAGTTTTGCCTTTACAAAATGGAAGCTATCGAAACCACTGTCCATTTTGTTTAGCATCTTTGCATGTGGACATTATTCCAGGCGACAGAAAAAATAGCTGTTATGGCCTCATGCGTGCCCGCGGGCTTATTTATAATGCCAAAAAGGGCTGGCAGATTATCCACAAGTGCCAAAGGTGCAAAGAAGAAAAGGTAAATATAGTGGCAGTTGATGCTCGGCAGCCAGATTGCCTAGAAGCTATTATAGGGCTAATTTTATATTAAACTTTTTTAAGAAATATCTTGGAATGGCCAAGCCAGTGATTTTTTTATCCTTCGCTTATTCATTTTGAAGAGAGTTTTGGAGAGAGTTAATTTTTTCTATAGCCTTGTCGTGCAGCTTATAGTAAAAGGCTTTTATGAATGCAATTTTCATGCGAAGCTCAATCTTTTTTTCAGGAAGGGTTTCTTGCTGCAGCTCGCTATCTAAGTCTATAACCATATTAACATGGGTGCGCTTCGTTTTTTGGTGGGCAAGTTTTTGGGCTTCTAGCTGATTAAGTTGGGCGCGTATCACATCTGGAGATTTATCAGGATTTTGTATGCCGATAGCATCTAGAGCGATGGTTATGCCTTCATCCATATAAAGGAGCCATTCTGGAGGCAGTGTTGTTGCTTCTATCTCATTATAGGGCTTTTGGCGCTCTAGGGGCAGTATGTCTTTTAGGGGGGAAGCTTCGGCAATAAGCCTACTTCGCTCAGCATGCAGGCTGTCGATCAACTTTGCGCGGTCTTTAAGAGATTGGGTTGCACGGGCGCGCTCCTCGTCGGTAGCGGCGTTTTTTTGACGTTGTAGCATGCCCTGAAAGCGACTTTCATGCCTTGCAAGTTTGTCGTTATATACAGTAAGACGGGCTTTTATTTTATTTAGCTCATTTTCGCATGTTGTGTAGAGGGCTTCTTTTGACTGTTCGTCTCGCGCCAGTTCATCGCGAAATGTAGCCTGCTCAACAGAGCTAAGGCCATTAAAGCGCTTCATGAGAAATTCTTTGTCTACCGGTTTTCCATAATCTAGAGCGCTCAAGCATTCTTTATATTTTGGTGCATAGCTAGCTTCTTCCTGAATGCCCATGAGAAAGATGATAATTTCACGTACATGCTCTTGAGAGAGGTTGTCTATTTCTTTTTTTGTAAGCAGCAAAAACTCTGCTCGCTGCTGTGGGCGGAGGCGATTAAAGGCACTTGCAAGAACATCAATAGGAGGATTTGGCGATAATACAAGATCTGCACGGTATGTTCGCACCAGGTTGTATACGTGTTCGATTTTTTCTGGCGAAGAGCGCTCTAGGCGCGTCGGGGTAAGGATCGAGCGCTCTTCAACACTCATCTTGCTATAGGTAAGAAGGACGCTTGCTAGCTCTTTGTTAGAAAGGCCAAGACGCATCTTGTGATAGGCTGTAACCGGATTAGATCTTGTGTGGGCAACAGCAAAGAAGATGTCATTTTGCTCGCTTTCAGAAAGGTTTGTAAATTCCCAAATAGAGAGGCTAGTTATGCGCTCTTTATCTTCTTCGCTTAGGGTGTTGAATTTTGCTGCTATTTTTTCCACATCTGTAGCTTCATGGGGCTTTAGGCCTATTTTTTCTTCAACGAGATCTATGATGCGCTCTTGAACTTCCGGTTCTAGGTGAGTAAAGTATGTGGGGCTTATAAGTAGCTTTTCTTGAGCTGAGAGCCTATCGTAGGCCTTTAAGATGATGCTAGCGGCTTGTTCATCATGATGATCTGCAAGGTAGGCTCTTTCATCTTCTGATAGCTTAGTTGATTGAAGTGCAACTTCTCTTAGGTGCTGCTGTTCGTCTTGAGATAGGCCCATAAAGTTTTGGATTCGGGTACTTGCGACATAGCGGCCGGCAACTACGTAGTTTAGCATATGCTGAACGTGCTTACCTTGAGTGTCTATTGCATTTTGAAACCAGCTTCCTGTCTGATCAATAGCTTCATATGACTGGTCGGCAAGAGAATAGAAAAAGCTTTGTGTTCCTTTTGGAGCTTTTGCTGCAAGCTCATGAAGCATGGGAGGAACTATAAGCCGCAAGGCCTCCGGCATAAGTAAGAAGCTACCTGACACCATGCGAAGAGTAAAGGCTGCACTAGATGTAACTTCAGCAAGAGTTTTTGTGAAGCCTCTTTCCCAAGCTTCATCTTCTTGTACAAGTCCTAATGACTTTTCACGAAGGGCAGTAAGCGCTTCATCTACAGCTACTTTTTCTTGAACCTCGCCATGAGGAACTTGTGGTGTAACTCGCGTTACCAAAAACCTATGCGTTGCGTTCGCAACGTGATAGGTCATCTGCAGGGCTTTCATGGTTTTTGCAACGCGTGGATCAACAGTTTCCGCAAAAAGTGAAGCTACCTCTTTTGCTCCCGGGGTTTTAGCTGCAGATAAGAGTTTTGCTCCAAGCCACGATCTTTGTATCTCTGTAAGTGCTGTCATTGCAAGCTGAGAGGTGCTTTGAAGCGCTTTTGCCTTAGCAAGCTGGCCTTGTACTTCCAGTGTGATGCCAAACCATCTTGCCACTTCTTCTGGCACGTGCTCTTTGCCTCCAAAAAGGTGTGCGGCAGCTGTTTTTCCCTGTTCTATCATTGCAGGAGTTGGGGTGGGGGTATCTTCTGATGATACATTGCCAAGTAGCTTAGAGATGTTTTTTATAATATTGCCAAGTGGCGTAGTTGCAAGATACCCAATAATGTCTTCTGTGCTATTGATAGAGGCTTTTTGAGCCGCTTCTTGTATTGGTAGAGGTAAGGCTGCGCCTGCAGGAACGTTATATTCGCTAAGAGCATCTGATAGCTCTTTATACAGTCCATCCAAACGGGCAGACTGTATGGTGACTTCAGTCTCTCTTTGGGGTAAATAGCTTGCAGCCTGTGCCTTTTCATTGAGGTCTACGATAAGTGAAGAGAGGTTTGTGGTAGGGCCAAGTGTGCTATCTACAATGCCCAAGGCTTCAGGAAGCATGCTGTTACAAAGCCTCATCAACGTGGCAGGAGTTGATCTGATTGCCTCTTCTACAGCGTAGGCAGGAATGCCGCTCATGCTGACTGTCTGCATGGTGAGCGGGTGTAGTATTGGAAAGAGCAAGATAAGGTCTATAGCGGTAGCTGATGTTTTTAGCGTGACTTCTAGCCAGTTTTCAAGCGTGCTTAGACCTTGAGAGCCTACGAGATAGCCATCCGGTGCTATATACCTTGCAAAAAGAGGAAGCTTTCTTAGAGGCGAGTCCTCTGCAATCTGTATGCCGTGCGGCTTTACAATGTAGCCTACACCCTTTATAGCTACCCAGCTTGCAAGGCCAAGAGCTTTTATGCCTGCTCGAAAGAGTGTTCCGACAGTTTTAACGCGAGTTTCGATGGGTCCAACATCTAGTCCAATTTTTTCGTCAATTTTAGCAAGATCAAGCTCTACACCCTGTTTTGGGGTCACTGCTACGGGTTTTAGCGCTTCCGGAATTTCTTCAACTCCTTTTGCAAAAAATGCCTTTTGCTGGTTTTCTAGCCAGAGGATAAGAGCTTCTGTTTTTTCTCGCTCACTTCCTTCAAGCTCGCCGAGTTTATCTTGCTGCTCTTTGATAAGAGCGCTAAGTTCATCGCGCGTCGTTGGGCAGTATACATACTGTTCTTGAGAAAGTTCAGAGAGGAGAAAAAAGCGTTCTTCAGACGTAAATGCCTTCTCAAAAAGCCTAAGCACATCGTGGGTGGCATCAATAGTTAAAGTTTCTGATTCTTGGCTATAGCGTGTGCCTTCGCAAGCTTCTTGAATAGTTGCTACAAGGCGCTCTTTTTGTTCATCAGATAGCGCTGCATACTGCTCAGGCGATAGTGCAAGCATTTTTTGTTTATGTTTATCGGCCAGTTGGTTGAATTTTTTTACGAGCATAAGTTCTAGCTGATTTCGCATACTTGCCGGGATAGTTGCCCAGTCGCCCTTTTTAAAGACGTGTCTAAAATCAGGCTGCATAAGGGTTTCTCGCTCATGCTTACTTAACCTTGCATGGGTATAGACAATACGAAGGAGTTTGATTTTAGAAAGCTCATCAAACTGCCTAAATAGCGATGGGGTAAGGCATGATTTTTCTCTTGGTGGCAGTGCTTGATAGATCGCTAAAAGCTCTTTGATGGCGTCAGGCTTTCTTTTATTAAAGCGTCCCTTTTGTTTCTCTGAAATATCAAATGTAGTTGAGCTGCAGACACAGAAGATAATGTCACTTTGCTCATCTTCACTAAGAGTGTGCCAAACTTCAGGGTCGATGCCTTCGCTAGATGGTATGGGGAGTTTTTCTTTTGGGGCAGGCTCGTACACTGTTGAGAAGCAGTGCCAGAGCCTTGACGAATAGGAGTTTGTGCGGTCTTCAGCATTTTCTAGGGCCTGCTGCAGCTTTTCTGGATGCGTCCATACTGTGTATGTAGCAGCCTTCATCGGGCTTGTAAGGTAAGTGCGAGTGGGGGTAATTGCAAAGGTTTTAATGGCTCTAAAAAACCCGGGTACTAGCTGTCTTACAACGTCTATTCCATATTCAAGCCCGCGCCTGATAGTGCCGGAACGGGCTTTTTCTAACGCTTTTTCTTCTTTTTCAACAAAGGTGGCAGCTTCTGTTACTGCTTCTGTTACTTCAGTAACAGGCCCTCCCCAGGGCACTATTGCTTTATAAAGCCTGTATCGCCAGTAGCCCATACCTTGAGTTGGGGGAGTTTGCCCTTCTAGCGACCGTTCAACCACGCCCCTGGTGGCCGGTGTGAGGCCTTGAATTGTCCTTGTGGCAAGGCCGGATTCTACCACCTTTTCAGCTCCTCGAAGGATTGTATCTATTGTCCATGCGGTGGCATAAGCTACTCCGCCAAGAATCTTAACTAACTTAGGTTCAGCAACTTTAGAGCCAATTTTTGCGGTGGGCGCAAGTATGAGCCACAGGGGAATAGATATGAGCTTAGTCCCTGCCTCTTGAGCACGACGAACTGCCCGACTGCCAAAAGTGCCCGTAGGCTGTCTTTCTTCGGGCAAGGGCTGTCGCTGCCCAAAGCCCCCCTCTATAGCCATCCTCTTGTCCCTTCTCTACTTCCCCTCTATATAAAGGTTTTTGCTAAAGGTGACAAATAAATTATTTATTTACTTGAATACTCGCAGCGTGGTACAAATATAGTATGGAGGCATTATGGCTATAGAGTCTGGTGCACAACCTACACCACAGTTTCAACCCCCCGCGGTTGAACCAAAATCTCAGCAAGCCCAAGATGAAGAACAGGCAATTTCTACTGTGCTCCAGACGGCTCTAAAGGAGAATGTAGAGGTAGCCGAAATAAGGAAACTTGCTAAAACCATTCTCGAGCAGGGGGCAGCTCTTGCCCAAGGCGGCGCCGCATCGCGCATCCCCGTAGGTGAGCATTCATTTATCGAGCTTAAACAGGTTCCTAGTGAGCAAGAACTTGGCCGTGGTGAATTTGGAGCTGTGCAAAAATGCCAAGTAGCTGTCGTAGCTACATTCCAAGGAATAACTGAAACGGCTCATACGATTGAATTTGCTCGTAAACTTCCGACAGAAGAGCGGCATAGTAAGGAAAGTATTGCCCACGAAATTACCATCTACCAAGGTCTTCAGAGCATGGGTACCGAGCTTAATCACGTTGTTCATGCCCATGCTGTAAATGGCCAAGGGCTACTTCTAGAACACATGGAAAAAACCTTAGCCACTCACATTAAAGAAAGCGCTCCAAGCGGCGATGAAGCAAAGAAGGTATTGATAGACTTTATGAGTGGTATAGGTGAGATGCATAATGCCGGCTATGTCCATGGCGATATAACCGCGGATAACTGCATGCTTGCTAGGGATGGTACGGGAAAGCTCTGCGATATGGGATGTGCGCAAAAACATGGGGAAGTAAATCAGCGTCCCGTGAACTACACCGTCGCCTCATCCAGACAAATACGTGCTTTAGCATACAACGCTCAGTTCAAACGAGATAAGGCCGAGGATGTCTTTGCCATGGGCGTGATGCTCTATCAGCTTGTGCATGGTGCCCCTCCTCAATTTATACAACGACTAGAGTGTTTTCATAGTAATCTCTGCAAGAGAGATGCATTATTAGAGGAGATTTCTAAGCTCGACCCAGCCGAACAGGAAAAAATACTTACCTGGGATGGAAAAAACCCCGAACAGCAGAGTGAACTTTCAAAACAGTATCACCAACTACAGGCCCGGCTACACGCAAACTATAGCGAATATCAGCACGAATTTAATGGATTTATAGCTACAAGCTCGAGTTCAGAGCTTGAGCAATTGGCAATTGATATGATGAAAAATAGATCTATGACAATGTAGGAGGCTCAAGCTAGACTTGAAGCTATAGATAGCAGCAGCATCTTGCTGAAATGCCCACTTTATCTAATGTCTGGTTACTTTGTTCTTCCCTCTCATGTTGGTGGGCGCGCATCTGGGATCGCAATCGATGTAGAGGAAGCATCTAGAAAATCCTATACAGAATTTGTCCAGATGGTAAAACACCTGCAAAGAGAAGGTGTGAATACCAAGTATTACAGAGATGAGAATGGACGCACGCTACCGGAATTAAGAGCTTCTGCCTTACAATCGCTAGCCCTAGAAAAACGCATCAAATTAGCACATGTTCCGGAAGAAACGGCTAAGTTAGTACTTCAACTAAACAGTCAAGATCCCAGTACTCTTTCACTTAAAGATCTCCGATTAGCTATCAGGCTCGTAGGGGAGTCTAAGGATCCTCTTGCCCAAGATTTGCTCGTTCCTATCTTATTGCGATATGCCGAAGCTAATATAGATAAAGGTCAAATTGCTGCAATCAGAGTGCATCACCTTTTTGAAAATCTTGCAGTTGCTATGACTGCGAGGGGTAACGTCCAGGGTAGCGCGTTCTTACTTTCACATCTTCCTGCAAATGAGTGTGGCAATAAGGCCGCAAAGCTTATAGAGCTTTCGGCAATTCCCGGTGTGGTCGTTCCTCCTTTTTTTAGCATTACCCATACACAGGTGCAGCAGCATTTAGCCCAGTATTATCCAGCCTATGAAGAGGACTGGCAGAGGTTTGTTCAGGCAAAAGGCACGCAATTTGCGGTTCCTCGGGAGGCAGAAGACATCCTTGAAGAAATTCAACAAAAAATAGAAAGAGCATTTACTGAGCACACCTTTGTTATGGACATACCGCCAGAACTTGGTACGAAAGGAGCAAACCGCCTTATGGTACGAAGTAGCGGTGCTGAAGACACAACCGAAATGGCAAATGCCGGCGGTAACTACTCAGAAGCGGGCGTTGAGGTGAGCCAAGAGGCAATCTCAAAGGCTATGGGCCGCGTAGTTGCATCTTATCATTCACCTCTATCTATGACACAGCGATCTTTAGCTGAACAAGATATAACAACAAGACCAATAACACCGGTCCTTGTGCAGGTGATGATAGGCGAAAGTGCGGATTCGACACCTCTACCTACTGAAGTTCCCATATCAGGCATTGCCTACAGCCGAGAAATTTTGGGAAAAACTGATACCTTAACCCAAGTTCAGGCGCTTCCAGGTCATAATGAGGCAGCAGTCAATAGCCTTCTGCCGGTCGATACCTTCTACGCCTATCCAGATGGCACGCTTCATGAAGTTGTTAGACCCAAGTATGATCGCCTTGTTGCAGATGGTAAGGGGGGATTTATCTCGAGACAAAACGATGAGTCGGTGCATGCAAAACCGGCTTTATCGCCCGAGCTTATTGGTCGCCTTGAAAAGATCACAAGGGCAATACATGAAGAGTTTGATCAGCCTATGGATATCGAGTGGGTCTATGATCCAGTAAAAGACGAGATTTTCATTGTGCAGGCGCGCCCACTTGTTGAAAAACATCCTCTACATCCAGAGACAGTTAATGCGGCGCTACTTCGGGAAGTCTGCCAAGATGTACAAGAACACCACTCTGAAACTATCGTATCGATAGGAGCAAGGGTTGCGATTATTGATAATCCTGCTCAATTGATTGCTGATATAACGCTAGAAAAGGCCTTTCAACGATTTTGGAAACTTGCTCAAAAACAGGGGCATGGTGCTATTCGGGCAGTAGTGATAAGAGAGCCGGCTGCTGGCACCTCGCACTATGCCTGCACCTTGCGCGAGATGGGTGTGCACGTATTTTATTCACCAACTTTTGATGCACAAGCTCTTACACAGTCAGGAGGCTTTATTGCCATCGATCCGCAAAAGGATGTTCTTCTTTCAGGCCGTAATTTGCCCCCTGATCAGCGCTCAAACCTTGTCAAACCAGGCTGGGTGCGTCACCCCATGGCAGCGGTTGAAACCGTGCAGCAGGTTCAGCCATCAACGCTAGAAGAAGCTGGAAGATTAGCCGCACTCATTGGTCTAGATGCTGAAAAAGTGGCTCGAGTGGGTGCACTTGACACTGCCAGCCTAAAGCTCCATCTTGATAACCTCGGCTCCCAAGACCCACAAGAAGCTGCTGAAAGTGCACAGCTGTTAGTTCAGTGGGTGGCTGTGCAGGCAAAGTCCATAGTGAATTCCGACTTAGAAGCTGCCCAAAAAGAGCGTGCTATTCAGCTACTTCGAAATGCGGTACGAATAGGCTCGCGCGTGTTAGAAAACCATCTACCCCAAATGCAAAGACTTCACGCAGCAAAGCGTCTACAGGCCCTTTTACTTCAGGAGGGCACGGCAGGAGTTGTGAATAGCGACTCTCTTGTTCAGATAGTACGCTTAAGGCAAATGATCGATAGTGTCACCTTGCCTAAACGGAATCTTCTCACCCCACAAGAGCAGGCAAGACTTAGGGCTTGCGAGGCTAAAGAGGGCGGTCCTAAAACCCCACTTACCACGCAAGAGGTGCAAACAGCCCTTGCTATTTACGAAGTGATAGGTCAGGGGGCGATTTCTTCGCAGTCACAGCTACTTTGGATGGATCTATGCAATCGAGTAGCATCAAGTCAGTCACGTTATGCAAACCGCCTGCTTTTAAAAGTAATCGAGAGCTATCAAAAGCTTAATGTCACAGATACCTGGCTTAACTTACATGTCATCCCTCTTCTAGAACAAAATGAAGATTATAATGCTATAGAAATTCTTGAATTGCTTGTAGGAGAGCTTGAGAAATCCGCACCTCAGCTAGCTGGTCTTGAAGGACAATACCGACTTATTCAGAAGTGGAATAGCTTAGAAGGTCAGTGGGCGGATCCCGGCAATTTCGAAAAACTATTCGCCGAGTTTGATCAATTTGATAGCAGCTTGAGGGAAGTGAGCTTAGTCATGAAGAGAATTGATGAGCATGATGTTATTTCTAGAAGTGCATACATGCAGCTTTTAAAGCAGGGTATTGACACATACGATAGAGCCATTAAAGGCGTAAGGGGAAGCCCCTTCTACACCGACAAGTCTCTTCAAAGTAAAAGATTTTTGCAGATGCTTGAGGGCTATGTTCAGCTCTCTATAAGCATGCCTTAATTCACTTAGGGAATGCACTCTTGAAGATTTATTTACCCTTGCACACCAGAATATGCTTGCTTCCTTTGATACAGTATATAGACCACCTTGGGAAAGAGAGTTGCCTGATGATCTTGCACGCGTAAATCAAACGATCTTAACTAACATTCAGAAAGAATTTGATTACGGATTTAAAATTCCGTTTAAAGCTAATTTGCTTTCATGCACGCCAACTAGAAAAAGCATAGAACTTGTCTATAATGTCCCTTTAAAAAATCATAGCAGCCTTATTAAAGTAAGCCACGATCGAGCCACGGGGAAAACATCAGTCACAGTTGACATCTTGGGCCACAATTTAGGCGATAGAATGGGAGCAACTTTGGATCTTGCCAACATGGTAGGTTTAGTAAGTATGGGAAAACCCTTAAAAACGACAGGTTACGATAGAGCGACAGAGCGACTTTCATTTACTTGGGATTTTTCTCAAGAAGACTTGCAACCTGAAGATTTAGAAAAACTTACTTCAGTGATTATTGCGGCATATGAAAAGACGCTCATTGGAATGTTTGGTGGAGGTGATATAGATTGGGAAGGAATCGATGGGGCAAACCCAGAATTTTATAGCCGCTTTCTGCGCTCGTCCGAAGATTTTGCAGCCTTATGTGCTCTTGGAATGAAAACGTATCCGGCTTTTGGAGAGGAGTTGATAGCCATTTTTCAAAGATTGGATGCCCTTGGGCTGCAAGATCAATTCTGCAGTATGTTTGGATTGGAGTTTAAAACTATAGAGGGCCACTCTAGTGATAGATTAGCACACACTTTTAGTACAATGATGGTGAGCGGAAGTGATCTACCTCCACAACTTAAAAATTCGCTAGCAATGCAGTCTGTCTTGGCTACTATGTTGAAGTATGCATATAACAGGACGAGCTCTGCCAGTGTGAAAAAATTATTGCTAGATCATAAAGAGAAGCTTACTGTACCTATTCCTGCCGCGAAGGAATATAGTGTACTCGTAGGACAAATGAGATACTTGGTGATAGAACAAATGATCCATTCTCCCGAATTTACTGAAGAGGATATACAAAAATACATTCTGTTATTTGGCCAAGAAGGACAAGAAGAATGCTGGAAAGGTACGCTCCAACTACTTGATGCTCTTGCTCGATACTTTCGACCAAAAGAGCAGTCTGATTTGCTTAAACTGAATAAAGCTCATGAGGCTCTTCGTAGAGTAGCAGCCTAGCTATCGGATTACGAGTAGCTTTGATGCTTTCTTTTGATCCTGGCTTGATTGGGGTGGAATGGGTGGCCAGAGGGATAAGAATTCACCGGCAGATGATATGATAAGGCCAGTTTGTGGGCTATATGCAGCATCGAGCAGGCGCTCATTTGACGACGTGATCACATCTTTGATGGGAGTAATTTTGTTAGGGCCTAGTATAAAATGACCGATACGGTTGCCATACGTTGCGACAAATTGTCGATTATCCGTAAAAACAATGTTAGTAACTGCATATGGTAGTATGTAACTTGCAAGTTCTTCAGCTTGCAAAAGAGTAAATAGGCGAAGCACCGAGTCAGCTCCTCCTCCGCCACATAGGAACCTCATATCACTTCCCGGTAGCCAGGCAATAGCACGTTTTCCCGAAGAAATGGTGCTTAGATAAGAACGTACAAGAACAAATGTTTTTTGACTTGTTAGTTCATAGACATTTATGGTGCCATCATTATAGCCAACAGCTACATGTTTTGCACGATTTGAGGGGACAATCGCACATACAACTTCGCCACTTCTTCTCATTCCTAAAAGTGAGCGAGACTCACCGGTTTCTCTATCGTTATAGACCACTTCGCCATTTTTATATCCTGTTAGAAAAGCAGTATCTGATAGCCGAGTGATTCTTGTGAGCTGTCCTAGGGCAATATGCTGAAGGGCGTTTTGGCACTTGGGCTCTTGGCGGCCTGTTATATCTATGCAATATAGCTTTGATGATCGCTCGTACCCAACGGCTATAGTAGTTTGGTTTATCCATTCAACACAGGCTAAACCAAATGTGCCCTCGCCACGCTCAAATATCGGCTTTATTCTTCTTGAGGGCGAAGCTATGTCTTGCACTAAGTAGCATACATTGCCTAAATTTACGGCTATGCTACTTATGCAAACTGCAACAGAATGCACGTAGTAATCGTTAGCGACACCTGGCATATCAAATGTTAGTACCGGAGAATTTGGTATGCTCTCTGAGAGCCTTATAAGTGTTCTTGATTCATCTGTTGCTATGTTCGTATATTGATGCTGGTCATCTGCAGGTGGAAGCCAAGATGACATGTTCGCTTGGGGCGGCAAGGTCCTGCCAAAAATAGCTGCAAATAGCGACTGCTGATAGCTACCTTGTTGCGCTATTTTTTTGCGCTGTTCTTCTGATAGTAACCAAATAAGCTGAGGGTCATACCCTTCTGCTCGGCTTCTTATAAAACGATCAGGATCCATCTGTAAAATCTAATAAAAGTGGGTTAAAAGGCTGAAATTATCCACGGTGTGACTGTTACTTGTAAAGGTATATTTTCTTGACACTAATAGGTTTTTTTATAAAATAAAGTTTAATGAACAGGTGGGTTAAGGGGGGTATGCCATGCAAGTAGTGCCAGGTGGAGAGTCAAAAGAGCCGGAACGTTTAGGGAAGCCCGAGGCTACCCCTAAAGAAAAAGATGCAGAGTCTCGCGCCGGCAAGGTGGCTCAAAAGGCTATACCCGGCTCGGCAGTAGGCGGTAGCACAACAGTAATTAGGCCAAGAAAGCCAGTCACTCCAGCCTCATCATCAGAAGCTAGTCCCGCTACAAGCCCACAAGTGCATAGGCGAAAATCGAGTTCTTCCCAGGAAAATAGTCCCAGCTCTTCGCCTCGCTTCGGACATAAGGTCTCTCATCAATCAGATGATGAGGCAGATTTTGTTATGGAAATAAGCTCTACTACTGAAGAAAGCCGGGGTGGAACACCGCACGTGCCTTACAAATTTGTTCGTAAAACTGGTGATGACTCTGAGTCTGCTTCGGAAAGTACTAGTCTTCCGGGAACACCAAAGGGCTCACACAAGGCTGTTGGTTATGATGAAGCTAAGGCAAAAATCAATCAGGAAATAAAAAGGGATCTAGAAGGCTTTGGGAATTTTTTTACACATATAGATGAGATACTAAATAACGACAAATTTCTTGGCTGGAAAGGTCCTGATGAGCTTGCCCACCTTCTTGCCAAGCAACCACCAAATGCAGCGGTATTATGCCTGGATATAAGCACTCCAACCCTGCTCGGCATTGCTTTTAAAGATAAGGATGGCCATATTCAGACGCTTTCTTTTGGTAGGGATGACAGAGTGGAAGATGTTTGTATGCGCCATCAGCTGCAGCTAGTTGCTGAACCGGCTGTTACTCTCGCTGAGCAGCGCTCGTTTAGCCCGGACGAAGCCAAAATTGCAGAGACAATGAAGAGTGCTGCTAGATCGCGAGCTGAAATGAGCATGCGAGCTAAAGAGAGCTTGGTTGCTAGATGTAAAGAGCTGGGAATTACAAATCCCCGATTGGAAGAAATTGTTAGTAATGAAAAATTTGCCGGAGAAATTGGGGATACAACGCTCAATTTTATCCTCACTCATCAAACACAAAAAGGGGTTTTGTGTCTTCACAATGAGCAGCTCGTTATTGTCTTTAAGAATGATGAAAACCACATCGTAAGGGTTCCTTTTACCGAAAATGATAGCGTTGAAGATCTCTGTAGGCAGCATGGAATTACTCTTTTAGAGCCGAGCCGGCAAATTCAAGAACATCCACAATTTCAGGGGTTTGCTTATGTGAATCTTCTTCGTCTAGAGGCTCTTACAGTAGACCTAAAAGGCGATCAAGCACTTCCAAAAAGCCCTCTTACCATGCTGGATCTTGTCCAAAGAGAAGAGTTGACGTCAGTACTGCCTTTGCAAAAAGATACAACCACAAGCTTGCGGGATAAATATGGGGATGTGAAGCCGTATAGGCATAATATGGTTCCATGTGCAGTGACGTGGGATAATCCAGAGTGTTACCTCAACGCAAGTTTTGTTCGTGCTGGCGGTAGGCTATTTTTAGCCTGTCAGGGCCCTCTCAATCAAAAAGGTGTTTCTACTGCTGCTGATATATGGAGTGCAGCGCTTTCTAATAACAGTAAACTGCTCCTTTCGCTAGGTCCTGATGTTGAAGATTTTAGGGTAAAATTTAGCGAAGAGATCTTTTTAGATGCTGTTACCGAGCTTACTGTCAACACGTCATTTGGAAAATGTGTCATTCAGCAAACAAAGAGGAATATGGAGACAAAATCTTTTGGCCGCTTTGATGCTAAGATCATTACTCGAGAGTACTCTATCACAAAAGAAGATGGCACTGTCACAACTCTTAAAGCTATTCATTTAGCCACATGGCCAGACCATGGCGTGGTGCCCCCAGAATTGCTCAGCGGTTTAGTTGACTCTATAAATAGCGAATGTAAAGATTCTGCTGATTCTGTGACTGTACACTGTAGCGCCGGTATCGGAAGAACGGGAACTGTAATTTGTGCCTATGATACTGCTAAAAGAATTGAAAGAGGCGAGACGACTATACCCCTTGGTGGAACCGTTACAGAGGTGCGAGCGCAGCGACTGGGTTCTGTACAAACTCCGGAACAGCTTGCGCTACTAGCAAGCTTTGCCCGTCACCGACATAGTTCTAAGAAGCAAGGACAATGAGAATACGTCCCCAAGAATTAGCACTACTACGCCTAGAAACACAGCTTGCAGAAGAAGCAAGGCATAAGCAGCAAGAGGTTTTTGGCGATGATGCCATAGAGGCGCATAAGGGGGAGCCTTTATACGACGAAGTAGATGCCTATTTAACTGAACTTGTAAAAGAATTCCCAGAGACTACTAATGGCAGTAGATTCATCAATAGCTACTATGTGCTTCGCCCGCAGCTTGTTGTTTCACTTACCGGGCTACATGCTCTTTTTCAACAAGAATCACCAGGAAGCCTCTTTTTAGACGAAGTTGGAAAGTACATCGACGTTAGAGAGCTTAAAGACGAGGTTTTAGGCAGTATCACCAAAGGAAAAACCCGCCTGAAGCTTACAAATATCCGCCAGTTTCAGCAAAAAACAGCTGTCGAGACAGCGCCAAAAGAGGGCAGCTACGCCATAATCAACAAGGACATTACCCTTGGCCTTAGTCCAAATACCAAAAGGATGCAGTTTTTAGCAGATATTAAATTTGGCGAGATCTTTCGTCAAAAAGATGCGGTAATTGAAGTTGAAAGGGTAGGCACCACAACCGAATGCATCATCAATTTGCCCGAAGAGCGCGTAAAAATAGCCCGAGACGGCACTGTCACCCTAAAAAATGGCGCACACTTTTCGCTTCAGCAAATAATAGGCCAAAATCCCGTCCGCTGGATCAACCACGAATACCGTGACGTAGTCCCTTTCCAAATAAAGCCACGATTTAGATAATCTTAGGCATGCCTAAAGGTGCAAAGGAGGCGTTGTATGTCGCTTAGCTGTGTGAGGTGTTTAGGGCCAATAGACTGGGATCAGGCGTTTGAGTGTGATGAGGTGGGCTCATTGGTGCATAAGGGCTGCCCTAATAGGTTGTCTTGTGCATCTTGTGGGCGTACGATACTGCCGCTTGAGAGTGTTGAAGTTAATGATGATGACCAGCCTGTTCATAGGATTTGTGATATGGAGGGGTTGCTTGTAGTGGTTAGAAAGGTTGTTGCTGCGGCATCAAAAGAAGATTCTGATGACTAAAATAGCGCTATTTTTTTTATTTGTTGCCTCTAGGCTGTATGCCTTGAGCGTACATGTGACTGATGAGACTTCAGCTGATAAAGAGGAAGTTACTTGCAACGTCTTAAACTTGCAGAAGTCGTGGCAGGTTAGCATTTGGCAAAAACAGCCCTATGAGGTGTCAAAAGAGGGGTTTTTGTTTGTTCAGATGAAGAAGGAAGAGCTTCTTGGACTACTAGACAAGAAAAAGGCCAAAATTCTTTGGGTCGAAGATGAGGGTAGTTTTTTGGGCTATCTCATCCTCGCGCCGATAGAAGAGTTTTTTGATTTATATGTTAACTCCCCAATACGCACTTTTGATTGTCATGTTGATCAATCCCTCTTTACAAAAGAGGTTCAGTACATCGAACAAATAGCTGTAAAAAAAGATGCTGTAAATCGAGGTGTTGGCACGCTTTTAGTAAACGAGGCCAAATGCCTAAGCCCTTATGGTCTTGTGGCAGCAGTTCTTGTAGAGCCTTTTCCGAACCTTGCTTCACTTGCCTTCTTTTTCAAAAACGGCTTTATGTCAGTTGGATTTTTGCACTGCATAGAATGCCCAAGCTGGCCTGCTTACAAAACATGTGTATTACACATCGGGAAACGTGAGGATGTCGCCTTCTAGTAGCTTATACAAGAGCTCTTCTGAATTGATTAAAGAGGGGATTGAGAGTGTGTGTTTGCAGGAATCGAATTTAAGATTGTCGGCTGTGGTTTGTACTTTGAGCTCTATTTGGCCAAGTGAAGTGCCTCCAGTAAGGGCTGAAAAATGGTTGTTTTTTGATTGAAAAGAGACGCAAACACCCCAGAAATACTGCTTCCAAAAAGTGAGGTTGTTAACCTCAAATTCCCATGCACGATATATTCTTTGCATGCGTTTATTTGATGAAGTGTACTGTTTATCATTGTCTGTTTCTTAACAGCTAGTGAATCCTTTGCTTTTTAACTCTGCCCTTATACATGCCAAGTTCTAATGCCTTATCCGCGGCAACGACCATTGTTCTTCCGGCAATAACTTTAATTAAAATGTTGCCTGCGGTCTTGCCTAGATATGAAGCAACTGTTTCGCCATACTGCATGCGTGTGGTGGGGTCCCTACTAAGTAAAACAGCGGCGCTTACTATGGCGACGGCTCCAGCTGCTACACGTTTTCTTTCGGGAGTGGTTAAAAATTTTTCTGTTGTGTAAGAACAAAGGGCTTTATAGCCATTGATTATACCAGTTAGCATAAATACCTCGAAAATTTGGTAGCATTCTCCTCTTTTCAGAAATAGAAGTCAATTGAGATAATATCCGCTATGAAAAGGCTACTTTCTATTCTTATACTATTACTATCCCAACTAGATGCTGAACAATCTTGGGCAGAAAAGACTCTTCAAACAATGACTTTTGAAGAAAAGATTGGGCAGATTTTTATGGTTGCAGGGTATGTAAATAAAGATTTTGCAAATGATGAAAAAGCTGGTAGAGACATTGACGGCCTAGTTTGTAACTATCACGTTGGGGGAGTCTGTCTTGTTGGGCCGAGCAATTCAAGTGATCAGGTGCTGCTACTAAACCGCTTGCAGCAGCTTGGCAAGTATCCGCTACTAGTTGCTCAGGATTTAGAGTGGGGCTTGTCAATGCGTCTACAAGACGGTATGCGCTTTTTGAAAAATATCACTTTGGGCACGCTTCAAGACAATAGCCTTATCTACGAAATGGGAAAAGAAATTGCCCGTCAAGCGACCCTTGTTGGCGTTCATATGAACTTAAGCCCGGATATTGACGTAAATATTGAGCCTGAAAACCCTGCCATTAACGTTCGCTCATTTGGTGCATCGCCCCAAAACGTTGCAGAAAAGGGGGTGGCAATGATTCAGGGGCTGCAAGATGGTGGTATCATAGCTTCAGCAAAGCATTTTCCCGGCCTTGGCGATATTGCAATAGACCCGCACCTTGCGCTTCCGGCTAATCTGCACGATAAAAAGCGGCTAGAAGCAGTTGAGCTTTATCCTTTTTATGAGGCTGTAAAGGCGGGTGTAGGCTCAATTCAGGTGGACCATGTCCTTATGCCCGCTTTAGATGATGCTGTTTCAAGCCTGTCTTCAGTTATCGTTCAAGGCATACTCAAAGACAAAATGGGCTTTAAGGGTCTTGTGTTGAGCGGTGCATTGAGGATGAAGGCGTTAACAACTCTTTATTCGCAAGAGTATATAGCTAAGCAGGCATTTTTAGCGGGTAACGATATGCTCCTTATGCCAGAAGACTTTGTGAAGTCCTATGAGGCAGTAAAGACGCTTATTTTAGAAAATAAGCAGCTAGAATCTGTTCTTGATGAGCGGGTACTGAAAATCCTTACCTTAAAAGAGCAGTGCAGGCTGCATGAAAACCGCTTAAGAGATGTTCCAACAGAAGATGCACTTCATACAAATGAAGCAAAAGCCTTAAAAAAACGGCTCTACGAACAAGTGGTAGTGCTTGAGCGAGATGGCGGCGTTTGTCCAAAACCAACTGCCTATGTACAAATAGGTGGGAGCAAAAATTCTTTGTTTTACGAAGAGTTAACAAAGAGCTATTTGCTCACCCCGTTTTTTTGTTCTGAAGATGAACTCTATAACGACCTTCCACAGCAACTTGAAGAACATTCAGGCATAATCTTAGCTGTCTATCCAATAGATCCTCGTAAGATTGCCGAGGTTCGGCTTTTGCCGGATGATGAGCGTGTTAAAGCGCTAAAACACTTTCGAGTTCATGGCATTAGCCCTCAAGCCCAGGTGCTCCTGCAGCAGCTTGAAAAGTATCAAGCTAAGACTATAGTGTGCTTTTTTGGTAACCCCTTTGGTCTTGCATTTGTGCAGGGCTATAGCACACTCATTAATGGCTTTGAGAATGATCCTGATGCAGAAGAGAGGGTTGTTACATTACTAAAAATACAGGAGAAAATTTGTGGCAATTCCACTAGTAAGTGAGCATGGCTTATTTTTTATTACTTTGAGATCTGACAATGTGACTGATGCTCGAGCTGAAGCAAGCGAAATCGCCCTTGTCGAAATACCCGGTAACGATCCTGAAGAGAGGTATCATCTTTCGTGGTATGATCTAAATACTCGACGATTTGAGGTTCATGCAGCCGCTTCTTATACTTATTCCCCAATCGATCGCGTGCTTATAGCTACAAATATACTTAACATGCGCTTTATAATTAGAGAGCATCTCAAGCCAAGGGCTGGCTGAGTAAAATCACATTAAAAACTTTGATAATCTCCAATGATTTTTATTTAAACAAAACACTTGGTGGGGTATGTAGAGAAAAAAAGAGGGGTGGGTATGGTTAGTGGAAGCAACATTGGCGGTGAAGGGGGGATTCCCCATCCGCAGTATGCAGATTTATCAGAAATTAATAGGGGAAAAATTTCTTTTACCAATGCGGCTGATGGGCGCATTATCCAACTTGCAGCAAAAAAGATCGAGCGCGGGCAAAAAATAGCTAGCGACTCTGTAGCCATCAGGCTTACCGATATAAAGAGCAAAAAAACAATGGAAGTTTCGGTAAAGACTGATGAACTTGTACGCCTTGGGCTCACTGCAAAAGAGGTGGGAGGCGCGATGCAAGAAAGGGAATCTCTGTTTGAAACGCGTATAGAAGAACTTACTGAAAAGCCGCCCCGTACACCGCAGGAGATGTTTAGTAAATTAACCAAGCTTTTTTATGATCTTTATAGTGCAAAAGAAAATCTTGGTAACTCAACGCTTTTGGAAAAGGCATTTGCCATTCTCTATCCCGAGGGAAAACCGGATGATATTCGGGAGTTTGTAGCGATATTTGAACGCATGCTCGAAGTGATTCTCTCCGATGTTGAAGAAGAAGTTGTTGGCCAAGAACGTCAGCCAGAAGCAATTCCCAAGCTAGTTAAAACTAACAAAAAACCAGAAGAGTACGCAGACCTTTATCCGCTTGCGCTACTAGCCGCAAGCTTTGATGCGCGCGCACCAAAACCAGCTACAGGATCTATTGAGTCGGCTTTACGACACGATGTTGAGACGTTCCGCGAAGAATTTAAAAGCCAATTTCCTCGCGCAAACCGCACTCAGTGGGAAGCCATGTTCGGTCCTTGCCTCAAACAGGTATGGACTACCAAGTAACTTTCGGCCAGTAAGAAGGTAGTGGAGCTTTGATCTCCAAAAGAGCATGGGTGACTGGGTGAGTGAAGGTAAGGCTATGGTGGTGTAGGGCTATAGTGTCGCTGTGAAAGGGTTTATGACAGCCATACTTTTTGTCGCCAAGGACTGGGTGGTGGATGGCTTGAAACTGCGCGCGGATCTGGTGATAGCGACCTGTTATAAGTTCTATAGCAACTAAAGTATTTCCGTCGATAGTGGCAACGGTTTCATAATGGAGCTCACAGGGCTTGCCTGCGCTAGATACAATAGCCTTATGTTCATCGTGTATTAGATTGTGCCTAAGAGTGCCTTTTGGGTTTTTAAGAGTGCCTTCAACAAGTGCTAGATAGATCTTTTTCATCTCATGCTTTCGCATCATCTCTTGCAGGCGGCTTAGTGATTTTGATGTTTTTGCAAAGAGCACAACACCGGATGTTGGCTTGTCAAGGCGGTGTATAGCATGCAAATAGACGCCCTGGGGCTTTTGCTTAGCTTCTTTAATATAGGCTTTTGCCTCTTCTTCCAGGCTGTTTGAGTTATGCTCTGAGCTTTGAGTGGCAAGGCCTGCTGGCTTATTCACAGCTAAAAGGTGATTGTCTTCATAGAGAATGTGCACGTCTTTGTCTCACGGCTTCATAGAGAATAAGTGTTGTTGCCATGGCAACGTTAAGAGAGTCTGCAATGCCAAGCATCGGAATGCTCACCTGCAAGTTGGCTTCATTTTTAAGCGTATCTGTAAGGCCAAGTTGCTCGGTGCCCACAGCTACAGCCACCGGCACTGTCATGTCAACGTCAGTGTAGCAGGTTTTTGCATCAGGCATAGCGGCAAGGATTTGGACGTTATGTTCTTTTAGCCAACTGATCACTTCTTCAGATGTGCCTTCAACAACAGGCACTGTAAAAAGCGTGCCGCAGCTTGCACGCACGACATTGGGGTTAAAGATATCTGTACAACGGTTTGCAACGATAAGGGCAGATACTTGTGCTGCATCTGATGAGCGCAAGATCGTACCCAAGTTACCCGGTTTTTCGATAGCTTCTGCAACAACAAGGAGGGGGTTTTTTTTGCCGGCAAGTATAGCATCTAGATCATGCACGCTCTTTCGCACTTGGGGTGCCACGCCAATAAGGCCATCTGGCCTATCGCGATAAGACATTTTGTGAAAGACCTTGGCGCTTGTTTCTACAATCTCACAGCCTAAATTACGTGCCATCTTGATAAGCGCAGGTTCGTTTTCGCCAAGAAAGAGCTCTGTACATATGTAGAGCGTCCTCATGGGGTGTTTTGCGTTGAGGGCTCTTAAAAGTTCGCGATAGCCTTCAATTAAAAATAGCTCTCTTTTATCTCGTTGAGAGCGTTCTCTCAAGTGCACAACTTCTTTTACTCGGTCGTTATCAAGACTTGTGATGGTAAGGTCAGCCATGTACCCACCGTGCGTATGCGCCGCTTGGAATAGGGCTAGGACCATCTAGGAGCATTTCACCATGTTCAATTGCTCCATCAAAGTTTTGCTTAAGGAGGTTAGAAAGCACTATCGGCGTAAATCCCGGCGTGTGGCAGGAGAAGAGCACGAAAGACGGCTCCGGGCTTAAAAGCGCTTTGATAGAGTCCAATAGTGGGTTGATGTGTGTTTCGATTTTAAATAGCTCGCCTTGCGCGCCCCTACCAAAGGTTGGGGGGTCTAAGACTATGGCGTCGTAGCATTTGCCACGCTTGATCTCGCGGGTGATGAACTTTTGCACATCTTCGACTATCCAGCGAATGGGGGCCTTGTCTAGGTTGTTTAAGGCAGCATTTTCTCTTGCCCAGGCTACCATGCCCTTTGATGCGTCAAGGTGGCAGACTTCTGCGCCTGCTTGAGCTGCAGCTAGTGTTACGCCGCCGGAATAGGCAAAGAGGTTTAAGAGCTTTATGGGGCGCTTTGCTGCCTTAATATGCTCGCGAATCCACTGCCAGAAGGGGCGCTGTTCAGGAAATATCCCAAGGTGGCCAAAGTCTGTGCACGACAGTTTGAAGGCAATATCTTTTGTTGTGATGTTCCAGCTATCTGGAAGCGTACCTTTTGTCTGCCAGCGCTTGTCGTCAATACGTGTAAATGAGGCTGTCGCATTGTTCCATACAGCGTGTGGTAGGCTTTTCTTCCATACAGCTTGTGAGCAGGGGCGGCTTAGTATGTAATTGCCAAAGCGCTCTAGTTTTTGCCCATCGCCGGAGTCGATGAGTTCATAGTCATCAGGTTTACTCATAAGTAGGTGCTGGTGCTTGACGTTTTGCTAAAACAAGGCCAAGGACATAGCCAAAGCCGGAAAGTATGAGCGGTATAAAGAGGCCTATAGTCCCGTGATCAAAGAGCTTTTCCTCAATAAAGCCAAGGCAGCCTAAGAAGCAGGAAAGCTTTGCACTTAAAAGTAGATTCTTGCAGCGCTCTTTTAAAAATACGGCTGCAACAAGGGGTATAAAGAGCGAGCTTACAGCAAGTTCATAGCTTGCAATCATCCAGCCAAAGATATTTGCCGAAAAATGGGAGGCAACAAGGGCGACAACGCCTGTGATAAAAGTAATTGTGCGTGGGCGAGAAAGGCTTGTGATGTCATTTGCGATATTTGAGCTAATGGCAGATAGTAGCGAAGATGCTGTAGAGAGTATTGCTAGCAGGACAGCGCAAGATGCACATGAAAAGACAACGCTATTTGTAGAAAGGCTTATAGCCTGCATAAACTTACTACCATCACCTGGCGTGCCCTGGCGGCTTATAAGGCCAAAGTAGACCGGGATAATTGCAAGGCAAAAGAGGACTAGTGATGCAGAAAGTGCGCCCTTTGTAACGGCAGACTGATTTTTACCTGCAAAGCAGCGCTGGACCATGTCTTGCTCGATAAACATAAAAAGAAAAGGCATGATGAGTAGGCCTAGTAGCTTTGGAGAAAAGGCATCCCACTCTGATAGAGAAAAGGTAAACGCATCGCTAAGTGGAGGTGTTCCGGGGCTTGAGAGCGTAAAGATAAATGCGGCAATGAGGATAGCTATCATGATGGTTGCCTGCAAAAAGTCTGTCCAGACAACTGCTAAAAAGCCACCTTGCGTAGTGTAGAGAATAACGACAAGCCATGATAAGAAGAATATCCACTCTTCAGTCCAGCCAATAGCGTACATGAACTTACGTAGAGCTACAGCTTGGGCGATAAGTATTCCTGTAAGGGCAAGGATTGAAAGTGTCGAAGCAAATTTTTTAAGAGCAGCGCTTCCGTAGTAGGTTTCAAAGAGGTCTGAAGCGGTAGTTAGTTTTAGGCTTTGTAGCTTTGCCCCAAAGCCTAGGCCAAGAGCTAAAAAGCCAAGAGCCTGACCAAGAGAGTAGAAAACGCCAAAAAAGCCATGTTCAAATGAGGCTTCGGCAGTGCCTAAGATAAAGCCGCCTCCAACTTGCGTAGCCACAAAGGTCATCATCAGTAAAAACCAGCCAAGCGACCTGTCACCCAAAAAATAATTACTAGATTTTTTGGCTGCTTTAGAGAAGAAAAATCCCATCGCAAAGGAGATTGCTAAGACTACAATAAATGGTATTAGGCTATAATTCATGAAAAGATTTTACTAAAAAGGCCTATATTGAGGCAAGGGGTACTTTCTGATTGAAGCTTATTCTCTCTGTAGGTTACTCTTTAACCCATGTATCGTAATGAGTTAGAGGCATCTTTAGAAGATGCCATCAGTGCTATTAAGCAGCTACAGTCTGAAGAGAGCTTGCGCTTTATCGAACAGGCAGCAGACCGCATTGCCACATGCTTTAGCCGGGGCAACAAGCTTATACTTGCCGGTAATGGCGGAAGTCTTTGTGATGCGAGCCACTTTGCTGAAGAGCTTACGGGGCAGTTTCGCGAAATAAGACGCGCTCTTCCTGCTATAGTCCTTTCAGAGCCCGGCCACATTACATGCACAAGCAACGATATTGGTTTTGACTGGGTATTTGCTAGAGGTGTTGAAGCCTTTGCTAAGCCGGGCGATATCTTTATCGGCCTTACAACAAGCGGAAAGTCTGTAAACATCATCAATGCGTTTCTTAAAGCAAAAGAGCTAGGTCTTGAGACAATAGCCTTTTTAGGAAAAGATGGAGGCTTGCTAAAGGGTGTAGCCGATCTTGAACTTATTATCAGCGGTTTTCGCTATTCTGACCGCATTCAAGAGGCGCATATGACGGCTATTCATATCATCATTCAGCTTATGGAGCAAAAGCTCTTTGGGCAAAACCAAAAACTCAAATCCTATGTCAGCCTCTCGGTGTAGTTTCTACTTTGACCTTATTTCAAAGCGAAAAAAGGGTCTTGTTGCATCTATCTTGCGAGCCGTACTTACCGTGCTAAGCTGGCTTTATTGGGCTGCAATTAGCGTAAGAAGGCTCTTATATAAAAAGCCGTACAACCCAAAAGCCTATACGATTTCTATTGGTAACATAGTGGCCGGCGGCACAGGCAAAACACCATTTGCCATATTTTTAGCAAACGAGCTTTGTCAACGGGCATCTATTGGCATTCTTATGCGCGGCTATAAGAGCGCAGTAGAAAAGCAGGGCGGCACACATGTCTTTCAAAAAAAGGCATCAAGTGTCCTTGTTGGTGATGAAGCCTGCCTTATTGCAAAAAATGTACCCCAGGCAACCCTTTTTGTTGGCAAAAATAAAGTGGCAAGCGCCAAGCTTGCCGATGCTCAAGGCATAAAAGTGCTTATTGTAGATGATGGGATGCAGCATCTTGCTTTAGGTCGCAACTTTGAAATTATCATGCTCGATAGCCAAAACCCCTTTGGCTATGGCCACCTTTTGCCGCGCGGTCTTATGCGTGAGCCTTTATCTAGCCTAAAGCGGGCTGATCTTATCGTCATTACTTGTCGCAATGATATTGACAGTACTTCAAATTATGAAGAACTTATCAAAAGCTACACAAAAGCCCCCATCTGCAAGGTGAGCTACAAGCTTTTAGGCATCTTTGACATACATGATGCCCAAGTGGACATTGCCCCTCAAACCAAGGTAGGCCTATTTTGCGCTATAGCAAAACCGGATCAATTTGTTACATCGATACGCCGTATTAGCCTAGATCCTGTCTACAGTCACTTTTTGCCGGATCATGATACTTTTTCCCCGGCGCTTCTTCAAAAGCTAGCTCAAAAAGCAAAGGCTGAAGGCGCTACATGCCTTATCGCCACCGAAAAAGACATCGTCAAGCTCTCCTGCGATGTCCCCACCGCCCTTCCTATCTACTACTTAAAAGTCTCCATCGACATGCTTACGCCTCAAATATGGCAAAACCAAAGTTTCAAGCTCTCTTAAACAATAATAAAGTGAGCTTTTTTTGCACTTTTGCGATTTAGCGTTTTTGCGTTGAATCCTACTTTACCTACACGCACCTGTGAACGGTCTCAGCTACGTGAGTTGAAACAAGATTCAACGCAAAAACGCTAAATCGCAAAAGCGCAAAAAATAGAGCGCTTCATTGTTTAAGGGAGCTTGAGAAAAATTTGATGCAGGCATAGAGTGGTGAATTCTTCAAACGGAGGTTTGTCTATGTCAAGTCCTGCTGTTCTTCGTGCTCAAGAGCCTAGAAGAAGTTCAAGCTGTCCACAGTTTGTGCAGAAAAGAAAAAGCTATCCAGGAGTTGGGGAAGCGGCAAAAGAGCTTCTTACAAATAATGAAGTAGAGTTTGTTTCACAAAGTATGCTTCCTATGGTTCTTGGTAGAACTCCAGAAGTTGTCCGCGATGTAAGGAGACTTGCTGAGGCAGTTGGTGTACAAGTGTTTACAACGTATGTTTATGTGCCCCCTAGCGAAGAGACTCACCAAAGCTTGCATGTCTATAGACTTACGACTACAGACAGCGACTTTGAATTACATCAAGTTCTCTAAGCGCCATCTCTGTTGTGAGGCGTTCATTAGCTTCAGGGTGCATGAGTTTATAGATTAGAGCCGTAAACTGCTCTTCTTTTGTAAGAGACTGTTTTTGTAGTAGGGCGCTAAGGGGTGGTAGTACGGCATTAGCTATAGCCGCTTTGTAGGCGGCTTTTTCATCATAGTCAAGTTCTACGCCGGTACTTTTTGGGGCAATCTTGCTCCAGCTAGAGGTCTCTTTTTTTAGCCACTTGCGAAAGAGCATAAGGCCAAGGGCCCATATATCCATTCTGATGTAGTCCTCAGGTTTACCTTCAAATCCCCTGGCAGAGATATATTCCGGGGCAGAAAAGGCAAGGGTTCCGTAGTATCCTGCTCTAAATATCGAATGCGCACCTTCGCGATGGGCGGGGCAGGTAAGGCCAAAGTCTATCCAGACTACCTTCTTGCCAAAGGTCTGTGTATTGGAATTTTTGACATCTCCATGGACAAGGATGTTGTCGTGCATCAGCTTTAGCCCTTGTACAAGTTCTTTTGTTGCTTGAACTACTTCACTAAACGTAGCCGTTTTACAAAAGCGAGAAAAAGAACCTTCTCCAAATGGCTCAAAGAGCGATACTTTTTCATATGTTTTGTCATCTTTATGCTTTTCATGCCTTACGGCATAGTGAATAGGGCAAATGCCCGGAGGCCAGTTGGGAGCATCGCCTTTTAGTTTGCGGGCAATTGTATATTCGTTGTAGGTGACTTCTCTCATGATCTTGCTGAGATCGTCTTGCGTTGTCTTTTGCACAACAATTTCTGCTTTTTCTGCTAGTTGCGGGACAAGTATTGCTTTTGTGATTTTTTTTACATCGGTTTCAGCGACTATTTTTTCGCCCTTTTGCTTAAGGCATATAAAGTAGCGCTTTGACTCGTGGTCATAAAATATTGTGCGGGGAATATCGCCGTTTGCTGTCTTTTTTAACCGGCCTTGTACAAATTCATTGGTCCTCTTAGTAAGTGTCCAGGCAAGTTTTATGGTTTCGCTTGCGCTAAGTGAAGAGTTGATTGCTTTAAGCTGCATGTAGCGGGCGTCAACTTCATCTATGCCCGTTTGTGAGGCAGGATCAAGAGTGAAGATATTGCCAAGTATCTCGAGGCTTTGTGTAGCTTTAAACTCTTGAAAGAGTTTTGCGTTAGTCTTTTGGGTGTAAAACTCTTGTAGGTGATACAGGCTGCCAAGAGCGCCCCAACCCATCCTTCCAAAATAGAGTATGAGGTGCGAAAAAATGCCATAGCGGCGCTTGATAGAGCCTTCGACATGCTTTGTAAGCTCTTTAGTAAAGAGGCTCACTGC
Organism: uncultured bacterium; assembly: GCA_964514655.1. GTDB lineage: Bacteria > Chlamydiota > Chlamydiia > Chlamydiales > FEN-1388 > SZAS-7. The sequence goes on along the minus strand of CAZEQY010000024.1, from coordinate 6,779 downwards.
CAAAAGGTCGCCTTCAGAATAGGCTTTTGCTGCAAATAGTGCCTGTATTGTCTCGTATGTCTTGCCACGTTCTTTTGGGTGGGCGACAGGGGGATTTATACCATTTACACTATAATAAAAATTTGAACAATCAAATGTAATAGAGTTACACATAGTGTTTCCTTATGCCGTTAAACGGCTAAAACCTGGTTGCCCATCATAGTTACTAAGGATTTCATGGCCTGTGACGGTGAGTGCTAGGCTTTCAAGCCTTTCTAAAAGGTGTACGATGTCAGATGTCCGAATGCTGTTTTTTGCCATAAAGCGTAAGCGCAAGTTGTCTGTCACAAATGTTTCGGGGTGTTTGTGAGGCCATATTGCTGCTCCTCGGCTTGCTATTTCTTCAAGTGCAAATGGCATAATCACTTTTAGCTTTTCGCCAAGGGTTTTTGGATCTTCTTTGGTGTCGATATAGACATCGACCCCAACAAGTTCTTTTTTGCAAGAGCCGGTGATGGCATCTTTTGCTTTTTGCTCGAGTGAAAAAGTGCCCTTTTCATAGTGTACAGGCTTTAGAAGTTCTGGCTTTTGCCCAAGGCGTTTTATAACCTGCTCGCTAAATTCTTTCGTTCCTACTTTTAGGCGGCTTTTTGATGCATCAAAAATGTCATAGGTGTGAATGCCCTCTTCTATCGTCTTAAGCCAGGCGTTGTGTATGCGCTCGGCATGTTCCGGCATCCCTAAATGAACAAGCATCATAACGCTTGCGAGCATAAGGCCGGATGGATTTGCAAGGTTTTGGCCTGCTCTACGAGGCGCTGAGCCGTGGATAGCTTCAAACATGGCAAAGTCCTTACCTATGTTGCTAGAGCCTGCAAGGCCTACGCTTCCTGCGATCTCTGCTGCAACATCTGACAGAATATCGCCATAGAGATTTGGCATGACGATAACATCAAAATTTTCAGGAGAGTCTGCCATTTTGGCAGCTCCAATATCGATAATCCAGTGTTCTTGAGTAATGCTGGGGTATTCTTTTGCAATGTCTTCAAAGATCTTATGAAAAAGGCCATCGGTCATTTTAAGGATATTGTCTTTTGTAAAGCATGTTACCTTTTTGCGGCCTGTCTTTGTGGCATATTCAAAGGCGTAGCGTATAATTTTTTCACATCCTTGACGCGTGATGATCTTGCGTGCATAGAAGGTGTCGGCACTTGGGCGATATTCTATGCCTGTATAGAGGTCTTCTTCATTTTCGCGCACGATGACAACGTCCATACCGGGATGTCTAGTTTCAATGCAGGGGTTATAGGCAACACAAGGGCGAATGTTGGCATAAAGTCCAAAGGCTGAGCGTATTGTGACATTAAGGCTTCTATAGCCGCCGCCTTGAGGCGTTGTGATAGGGGCTTTAAGAAAGGCTTTAGAGCTTCTTAGGACATCCCAGCTTTTAGGGTCGATCCCGGATTTTTGGCCTTGTAAATAGACCTTTTCTCCAACCTCGATCTCATGCAGATTAAGCTCTACTCCACAAGCGCTTATAACATCAAGCGTGGCGCGCATAATCTCTGGCCCAATGCCATCCCCATAGGCTACTGCGACATCAACTTTCTTCATACCCACCTCTTTCCCTTATAAAACATATTTTAATATTTACTTTCCAGTACTTTCGGTAGTTTATTATTTAATATCGAAAAAAGAGGCTGTACTGCAAAATATTAGAGATTATTGAGGTTTTTAATGCACGAGCTAGTGACCCGAAAACAGGATGTAGTAGAAGAACTTTTTATACAGACGCAGTCTCATCTGGGCTATTTTTTTGAACATCTAAGCCTAGATGCCTTGCGTCGCGTAATCAGCCATCTGCTGGAATGTAGAGGGACTGTGTTTTTAAGCGGCGTTGGTAAAAGTAGCATTGTGGCAAAGAAAATTGCTATGACGCTCAATTCTTGCGGCATTAAAGCAGGCTTTTTATCGCCCTTAGATGCTTTGCATGGAGATATCGGCATTGTATCAACTGGCGATGTTGTGATGCTCTTAAGCAAAAGCGGTGAAACTGATGAGCTACTTAACCTCTGTCCGACAATCCGAAACAAAGGTGCAAGTATTGTTGCCGTTGTTTCGCACGAAGACTCGCGCCTTGTAAAGGCAAGTGACCTTTTCATCGTGCTTCCTGTTGCAAAAGAACTATGCCCATTTGATCTTGCTCCTACTACTTCTACGACAGTGCAGCTTCTTTTTGGCGATCTTGTTGCAATAGCTTTGATGCGTACCAAAAACGTGACCATCGACAACTTTGTCATGAACCATCCCGCAGGACAGATAGGAAAGCGCCTTATCCTTAAGGTGAGTGATCTTATGCTGAGGGGAGATCAGCTACCTCTTTGCAAGCCGAATGAGCGTCTTGTTGATGTATTGGTTGAGTTATCAAACAAAAAATCTGGTTGCGTCATGATTGTTGATGACTCTATGCATCTTTTGGGGCTCTTTACTGATGGCGACCTTCGCCGCGCGTTACAAAAACATCAGGCAGATGCACTTTCATTAGAGATTCAAGAGCTTATGACAAAATCTCCTCGCACAATAGCACCTCAGGCGCTTGCCTATGATGCCATGAAGGAGATGGAGCGCAACCAAAAGGGAGCGATAACGTCGCTTATCGTTGTTGATGGCGGCAAGGCAATTGGCCTTATACGGCTACATGATATTGTTCAGTCGGGGTTATAGTAGGTATGTTTTTATTAAATCGTGCAAAAGTTTCTACACCTCTACTTTACACAATAGCCATATTGCTTGGCATAGCGACCGGATGTTTTGCTAATCCACTTCTTTTTACGTTAGCGACCTATGTCTCTGATGTATTTATGAACCTGTTAAAGCTCGTAAGTACGCCTATTCTCTTTTTGTCTATTGTTACTGTAGCCTCCGGCATGGAAAATATGAGCGCCATGGCGATGATGGGCAAAAAAATTATCAAGTACACGCTTATTACAACGATATTAGCTGCAACAGTTGCGCTTGGAGTCTTCTTGGTGTTAGATCCTGTACATGGAACATCTATCACACATACAACTCAAGCTGCTATCGTGCCAGAGCAAGGTAGCTACTGGATGCACCTTTTAGATATTGTGCCTTCAAACATCATAGAGCCCTTTATTGAAAACAATATCATCGGGGTGTTGCTGATAGCGTTTGTTATAAGCCTTGGCATGTTTGCTATTCCAAGTCTACAGCGCGGGGTGTTGCATGGGGTCTTTTCTGCCTTTTATAGCGTATTTATGAAGATCACTTCATTTATCGTAAGGCTTATCCCTATTGCGCTCTGGGCGTTTATTGCGCTTTTTATTAAAGAGCTTGAGGAGGGGCTTGATGTTACCTCCATTGGCATTTATTTAGCGTGCGTGCTGTTAGCTAACCTCATACAGGGCTTTATTGTCCTGCCAGCGATCCTTAAGGCAAAAGGAATTTCTCCAATTCAGCTTGCAAAAGCGATGTTTCCTGCACTTACTGTTGCCTTTTTTACAAAGTCATCAAGTGCAAGCGTGCCTACAGCTGTACGTGCGGCAGAAGAACGAGCACAAATGGACAGCAAAGTAGCTAGCTTTGCCTTTCCTTTATGCACAAGTATCAATATGAATGGCTGTGCGGCCTTTATACTGATAACCGTGCTTTTTGTATCTATGCTTAACGGGCTTTCTTTTACCCATTTTGAGCTTGTGATGTGGATATTTATGGCAACATTAGCTGCCGTAGGTAACGCAAGTGTGCCTATGGGCTGCTTTTTCTTATCAGGTGCTTTTTTAGCTGCCATGGATGTGCCACTTAGTATTATGGGCGTGATTTTGCCCTTTTATGCTCTTTTGGACGCTATTGAAACATCCCTCAACGTCTGGTCTGACTCTTGCGTTGCAGCTATTGTAAACAAAGAGGTTAAAGAGGTTGCCCCCGAGCCTGTTTTTTTGCAAAAAATTAACCTCGAATTAACATAGTCTTAATCTAGATGTAGTGAAATAGCCTTTCTTTCGTAATAAAAATAAGGAGGAAGGTTATGAAGTTTTTACCAGATATTCTTAAGGTGCCATTTGGGGAATTTCCCGTTGCGGCCTATGACTGGGCAAAAGCAAAATTTGCAAAGCCAGAAGCTCAGGTAATTGATGAGCCTGTCGTGCCGTGCGAGGAAGAGCGGCCGCCTGAGACAAAGGCAAGTGATTTAGAAGTTCACTTAAGCTCTTTGCATGCAACTGTGTTAGAACAAAAAGTGCAGCAGGCTGTAGACACAAGTCGAGATGAAGCAATTGCCCGCGCGCTTGAGCTACGTGAAGAAACAGCCCCCCAAAGTCAAGAAACCAATAAAGCTCCAGAAAAAAAGAGCCATCACCATCATCGTCACCATCATAAGTCCCACCACCATAAAAGTGGGTCAAAGAAATAGTAATAATAAGTAATAGGAATTTTTTCTCACCCCAAAGGAACCAAAATCCCCCCTTAAGGTTCCTTTGGGGCCGAGGTTAGGTGGTTGACTTAATGATTTTTTCAGAAAGATATCCACTGCTAAAAGTTATCCTTCGTGCCCGAGCCCGTGTGCGTGCCCGTGCCCGCTTTTTGAACTATTCTATTAGAGCCCCTTTAAGGGGCGAATCAAAAATAGCTGAATGATTGAAATTAGCGGGCACGGGCACGCACACGGGCTCGGGCACGAAGAATCAGCTTAGCCTGAGGTCCTCTTAAGTGAGAATACGTTCATTTTGCCATTTTTCGAGCATATGAAATGATGCTTGGCTGAAGTAGGGTAAAAAGAGGTCTACGCCATATCTTTTGCGGCATCGTTTTGAAATGCTTTTAAGAGGGGACTTAAGGATAAAAGCAAGTCCATACTCTTTACCTCTATCTATAAACTGTATCGACTCGATTTGACTCCAAGGTATGTTAAGAAGGCATTTATTGTCTTTATGCAAAGAGATGGAGTCTTCTGTACTGTGCAAGATGTAGGGATGTTTTTGGCGCGAAGAGACTCTTTGATGAGGAATCAAGCCAAGTCCTGCAAGGCCAGAACCTGCAAGCCATGCCCAGCCCCCAAGTGTTTCAAGCTCCAAAAGGGGAAGCACATACTCGCTTGTGACTACCAGTGAAGCTGCTATAAAAAGGGCTTTACGGCCTATTTTACGGCTTCTTTTTTCTATTTCTGGTTTAATTGCTGTACGCAGGTAAAGATCTGGCATTATCTATCCCATTTTTCTTTCTTTTATCCTAATGGTGTGGTAAAAGCAATCAATTTTACAGAAGGGTTTTGTGAGTATGTATAGTGACTGGATGGTAGTTATATTCATAGTAGGCTACCTAATGATTATCTTTGAGCATCAAATTGGTATTAATAAGGCAACATCAGCACTTTTGATGGCTATTGGCTGCTGGAGCTTGCAGTTTGCCGATGTGTCAAATCCTGCGCACAATGCGGCGCATCTTACAGAACATCTAGCAAATGTAAGCCAGGTTGTGCTGTTTTTGCTTGGTGCTGTGACAATAGTCGAAACAATAAATGCTCATGGCGGCTTTAGCATTATTGCAAATTGGGTAAGGGTGGGCTCTAAAAAAGGGTGTCTATTTCTTGTTTCGTTAATCTCCTTTTTTCTCTCATCAGTGCTTGATAACCTTACAACAACAATTGTGATGGTTGTGCTGCTAAGGCGCCTTATCTCTGACCCGTCTGATCGTCTGGTCTTTGGTGCTGCCATTGTAATTGCTGCAAACGCAGGCGGTGCCTGGACGCCAATTGGGGATGTTACTACGACTATGCTTTGGCTTGGAGGGCAGGTCTCTACTGTCCCGCTTGTTCAAAAGTTATTTTTACCAAGCTTTATCTGCCTGCTTGTAGGCGCTGGCGTGCTTTCCTTTTCTGTTCGTGGCCGCATTCAGCCAACTATGCTGCAGACTGTCGCCGTTGAGCATAAGGGAGAGCTCATTTTAGTGTGCGGTATTTTATCTTTAGTCTTTGTGCCTATATTTAAGATGCTTACGGGCCTTCCTCCATTTATGGGTATCTTATTTTCGATGAGCTTTATGTGGCTTTTGACAGATATATTGCATCGCGTAGAAGAGCGCAACCACCTGAGAGTGGTATCAATTTTTCCAAAACTGGATTTAGCAAGTATTTTTTTCTTTCTCGGCATATTGCTAAGTGTTGGTGCGCTAGAAACTGCGGGCATTTTGCAAAAACTAGCTACCTGGCTTGATGCTCAAATCCCTTCTAAGGATGTTATGGGGGTATTAATTGGACTTGCTTCTGCTGTTGTGGACAATATCCCACTTGTTGCCGCAACGATGGGAATGTATGATATTGCCCACTACCCAACAGATCACCCATTTTGGCTCCTCATAGCCTTCTGCGCGGGAACTGGTGGTAGCATCTTGATAATAGGTTCAACTGCGGGCGTTGCCTTTATGAGCCTTGAAAAAGTGGACTTTTTCTGGTACCTAAAGAAAGCGGCACTTGCAGCGTTTCTTGCGTATGCAGCCGGAATCGCTACATATTTGCTCATTGCGTGACTTTTTTTGCCAAATCGGGCGCTGAATTATTTTTGGCCCCGATTTTTTTCTGCCCTCTAGCATGCTCCTCGAGCCGAATTTTCATTATTTTCACAAAAGCGTTGCAAAAAAGACGCACGTTCGTGTAAATTTGACGCTACCGAAACGCAAAATATGCGAAACATACGAGCGATACGGAAACTGAGCCAAGAGCTTAGATGTTAGATTTGACAGTATAAATGAGTAGTGTACAAGCAAACAGGTGCTAATTTTTAATAGAT
>CAZEQY010000023.1:0-38265 GCA_964514655.1 uncultured bacterium | reverse complement strand
TAATTGTTAACGTCTTATATATTGTAATTTGAGGTTGGCCTGATGCGTATGGGATAGGCAGGATGGTGCATGAGCAAAAATTGAAACACAGAGTCACAGAGACGCTTCGCTCCACAACAAACGTATCTTCGCGAAGCGTCTCTGTGATCTCTGTGTTTCAATTTTTGCTCATGCACCATCCTGCTTATCCTGTTTTATTAACATGCGTGTGCGGGCACGAGAAATGTTTGGGAGCGCGTGTTATGCAATTAGACGGGGAAGGTATGGCGAAATAAAGGCTTTACGTGAGTTGAGCAGGCCCGCTTTGTAGCGAAGGACGGCTATGGGCAGGGTTTTTTCTTTTGCTACTACTTGGGTGGCTTTTGCAAAATTTTGGCTAAAAATCTCTTCGAGTTCTAGGTAGTTATCGCCAAGAAATTCTACCTGTAGGTCGTTTGCCTGGATAAGTGGGCTTGCTGAAAAGGCGTTTAGGAAGTTTACAAGGTGCTCAAAGGCCCCTTGTGTCGATGGCACATAGATCCACAGCTCGTCTTTATGACGCCACTTGTTTAGCTTTGCGTGGTATACTTCACTAGCTGTTGCAATGGTTGTTATCATCTGCATGTGCAGGTCAATTTGCGGAGATTGCAAAAATATCTTTTGGGCCTGGCTAAAAAAGAGGTTCTGAAGGGCATCTCTATGTTTAGAGAAGGTAGCAAAATTTGTGCTAAAGAGCTTTGTCTGGCCTATTCGTGCACAGCCATTTTGTACTTTTGTGTCCAAAAAGATTGTGGATGGCTTGCCCTGTACGCATGCTGTAAGGTTTGTTTCGACCTCTTTTTCTTTATGGGCATAGATTGTTTCGTAGATAGAGTACATGTCTTCATTTTGCAAGATGCGCCTTGAGGCATTTTCGATAAAATGCTCATCTCGCTTTATGTCTGTAAAGGTGATGATCTCAGCATCCCTGCCAACAACAAGTGACTTTAGACGGTTTAAGAGGGTTTTAACGGCCTCTAGATCAGCTAGGGATACTTTGGTTAATAGGTCGGTGTCATCTAGTATTGCGTGCAAGAAGAAGAGGTATTCGTAGTATTCTCTATCAGGGTGTATGTAGCGATCGTTTTGGATGTTGAGTGCAAGTTCTAAAAGGCGCTTTAGTTTTCGTAGTTCTTCTGGTGTTTTTGCTTTTTTCTGCAGCGTCTTAATTTCTTTGTCAATGACCTCTTGGCTAATGCCAAGGTGGCTATATCGCTCGTTAAGGGTGACTACAAGTTCACTTACGATGGTGTTTGCAGATTGTGCATCTCCTATAGTGATGGTAGAAGCACCTTGCGTCTTTATATCAGTTTTGTGGTGGTCGATAACGCTTACTACATCGAGGTATGAAGCCATTTTGGTTTCGCCCTCGTTAGAAAAATCGCGTAGCGATACTGTGCCAAGCGGTTTTCGCTTAAGGTCGCTTGCATAGACAACACCCACGGGAAACCAGTTGCCACCCTCTTCAGGAATAACTACGGTAAGGTATTCAAGGGTATTCATCTTGGTGCGAATTTCTTCGACTTCACTTTTTAACGTGATAAACTGAGAAGGGATATTAAGCACCTTGTCTTTTATCGCTAAAAGTACATCCAGGCGGTCTAGAAAGTGCCTGCAGTGACTAGATGCCTCTGCAACAGATCGAAAGAGCTTTTCTAGGTGGGTAAAGAGCTTTGAGCGATCTTCTTTTAGGATGCCATCTTTTGTAAATATGGCATCCGGTACAAACTCACTTGTTGGCAGCGTTATATCTATTGCCTTTGCAAGAGCCCCCACAAGGTCGCGGTAGGTGATGCGTATTCCGGAAGCTATTTTAAGAACAGCCTTTAAGAAGGTGTCTACCTGCTTTTTTTGTGTGTCTGTAAATTCTAAAGCGGGTTCTGATTCGGTAAGTTTTGTTGTAAAGAGGCTGTCAAGAGCTTCTTGTACATCCTTTTTAGTGACTTTTTCTTTTGCATAGGCGCTAATAAGCTTGTAGTAGATAGCGTGCTCTAGCCAGCGTATAAGGCTATAAAAGCTTGTTACATGGTGTCGCACAAGCTCTGCATCAGAAGCTCTCCAGTCGCCGACAAAGTGGCCAAGATCATCTATTACAATGAGTTCCTTGCCGCCATGGACATGGCTTAAGCGACTTTTGCTATTTAGCTTAAGTACATTTTTGTTTGAGACTAGGTCTAACGCTGTAAGGGTAAGGGTGTCAGATTTTCTTGCTACAACTTCTAAAAACTCTCTTCCAAACGCCTTTTGAAAGAGCATGGCAATATGAGAATCTGCAATTTGGCCCGGCAGTGCCCACTGGTGAGTGCCGCTTCCAACCTGCGCACCAAAGGCATCTACCCAGCCCCAAAAAGAAGCGATCGTGGTGTCAACATCGGGAGAGAGGTGTGCAGCAACAAAGTGAGAGCCTGCAAGCGTCTTATTCATGCCTATCGGAAAGAAGAGCTGATAGTCGCTTCTATCAATATTTTTGCCCACAATCTTGCAACGTATATGCCTATTTTCGTGGACTGAGAGGTTGCTGTAGTGGTTTAGCCAAAATTCAAAGTCAAGAAGCCTATAGGGCTCTAGCAGCAGCTTTTGCTGATTTACCCGGGAGATAAAGTCGATAACCTGAGGCAGTAAAAAACAGGGCTCTTTTTCTTTTTGGATGCAGGCAAGAAGACTGCTATTAATTTTTTCAAAGCGTTTTCTATTACTTAGGGATGCAGGTATTGCCTTCAGTACCTTGTCGAGGCCGGAAAATGGCTTGTAAGTAAGGGATACGTTGCCTAAGAGCACGAGAAACCTCATAAGAAACGGACTGAGTAGGATTCGAACCTACGACCACCCGCTTAGAAGGCGGGTGCTCTATCCACTGAGCTATCAGTCCAGAAGTAAAATATGAGGATACCTGATTTTGGTTTTTAGTAGAAGATTAACGTTTTTTAGATTATGCTATAAGGCTCTCAATCTAAGGAGGACGAGCTATGAAGCAGGTAAAAATTGCTAATTTTTATGTAGGTAAAGGCAAGCCGCTTACCATAATGTCTGGTCCGTGTGTCATTGAAAGTGAAAGTCATACGCTAAAGTGCGCTGAGACTCTTTGCGAAATGATGCAAAAATTAAATGTTAACTTTATATTTAAAGCTTCCTACGATAAGGCAAATCGCTCTTCCATCAACTCCTTTCGTGGCCCTGGGCTTCATGAGGGTTTACGCATCTTGCAAAAGGTGAAAGATACCTTTAAAGTGCCTGTAATTTCAGATGTGCATACACCTGAAGAAATTCCCTACGCTCAAGAGGTGCTTGATGTGCTGCAGATACCAGCTTTCTTATGCCGCCAAACAGATATGATCCTTGCAGCAGCAAATAGCAAAAAGCCTCTACATATCAAAAAGGGGCAGTTTGTAGCACCTCACGATATGGGTAATGTTGTTGATAAGGCGGTTTCTGTAGGCAACGACCAGATTATTCTTTGCGATCGGGGAACATGCTTTGGCTATAACAATTTAGTAAGCGATATGCGCGCAATTCCTATTATGCAGCGCTTTGGCTATCCTGTTTCTTTTGATGCCTCGCACTCTGTACAGCTTCCGGGAGGCAACGGTACATCAACAGCGGGCGATCGCGAGTTTATTCCCTATCTTGCAAAAGCTGCTGTTGCAAGTGGTTGTGAGGCTGTTTTTGTTGAATCGCATCCAAGCCCATCAGATGCAAAGAGCGATAGCGGCTCTGTGTATCCCATGGACAAGCTTTATGAGCTTATAAAGCAGCTTGTTGCTATACGCGAAGTTGTGCTGCATGAATAGATTTGTGTATAGATGGCCCTTCTTTTTTTGGCTGAGTGTGCTTTTGGCCTTTGCGGCGTTTTTTGCCATAAAGTCTAGCGTTGTTGCTACGTCAAAGGGTGAAGAGCTTCATGACCTTATCGAATCATCCCCCAGAAAAATCCGCAAAGAGCACCGCAGGGAAAAGCGCGAGCTTACCAATCAAACCCGCGAGATTGTCTCTAAAACTATGTATCTTGGAGATGGGCCGCTAAGGCGCCTTGTGGATATGAATGCCTCGCGATCTGACATCCGCGTTGTTGCAAAAAAGCCTCATATGCGCGTTGTGGAGACTTTTTATGATGTAACAGGCATCATGCAGCACGAGCTTTATTATGTAACAAAAGACGGCAAGGAAGTTATCTACAACGATGATGGCAAGCTCACCTTTCGCGATAAGCTGCCGCCTTCAACACCTATAGATGTATCCATACTGTCACCAAAGCAGCATTTTCGCTACTTTGAAGCAAAGGAAGCGATGTTTGACTTTCACACAAGCCAGCTTCTAGCAACAGATGTGCGGTTTTGGACCTTTAGTGCAGATGGCCATGATGTGTTAGAAAATCCCTTTGTGCTAATGCCAGAGGCTGTAGGCGAAGCTAGCAAGATGTCTTTTTTCCTAAGTGGCGAAAACAACAAAAATAATTTTAGTGCCGAATTCTTAAAAGTTCAGTTCACTCCAGAGGGTGGTATATGAGACTGCTAATAGTGTGTGCGTTATTTGTTATGCCTCTTTACGCTTCTGCCAAAACTGGCATTGAAGCAAACAGTGCCGACTACGATGGCAAAAAAATTTCAATGGCCGGCTCTGTCTATATCCAGCACGAGTTTGGCAACATACGCTGTGAAAAGGGCGTACTTCTTATGAAGCCTGCGTCTGATAAGCGCTTTGACCCGGATAGGATTATGCTCTCTGGTGCTGTTGAGGTGACGCTTCATGATGGCAGTATTTTAACTTCTGATGATGCTGACATCGACTGCAAGACATTAGAAGGAGTATTTACTGCCAACGCACCGCAAAAAGTGGTCTACATCACGCGTGTTGAAGAAGAGGGTAATGCTGTACCTGTAAAGACTATGAGCCGCGCCATGCGAGTTGTCATGAAAAAAGAAGAGGGCGATAAGTCAAGCTACGTCATTCAGGACATTCAGGCAGAAGGTGCCGTAAATATTGAATACCAAGTTGGAAAGTAAGGATAATAGCGTATGACAGCATCTGGGCTAATCGTTGAAAATCTTGTAAAGGCATATTCTGGAAGGGTTGTCGTCAATGGCCTATCGCTACGTGTAGCTCCAGGCGAGATCGTCGGCCTTTTAGGTCCAAACGGCGCCGGCAAAACTACAGCCTTTTATATGATCATAGGCCTTATCCGTCCAGATAGCGGCGAGGTGCTTTTTAACGACGTAAACATTACTAAATATCCTATCGACAAGCGCGCCCGCATGGGCCTTGGCTATTTAGCGCAGGAACCATCTGTCTTTCGCGAGCTTTCTGTTGAAGATAACATCATGTGTATACTTGAGACGCTTTCTCTTACGGCTGAAGAGCGTCAAATGCGCCTAGAAGAGCTTTTAGGAGAGCTTCACATACAAGACCTTGCAAAGAAAAAGGCAAATACCTTGTCAGGAGGTGAGAGGCGCCGTCTTGAAATTACGCGAGCGCTCGTCACAAACCCAACGCTCCTTATGCTTGATGAGCCTTTTGCAAACATCGACCCCATTGCCATCCAAGAGGTAAAGCAGATCGTCAAGATCCTTGCCAAGAAAAACATCGGCATCCTGATCACCGACCACAACGCACGAGAAATCTTCTCCGTTGTAGATAGAAGCTACCTGGTAAGCGACGGCAAGGTCCTCCTCTCAGGAACTGTCGAAGAGCTTGTCACTAACGAACATGCTCGCCACACCTACTTCGGCGAGCACTTTTCACTCTAAGAAAAATGAAACAGAGGGCTATATAAATTTCTTTTTGCTTTTCTCTGCGCTCTTTGCGCCTCTGCTACCTCTGCGTTAAAAAAAAATCACAAACCTTTATGAAAAATGTTTTATACCCATTTACGCAATCGTGTGTGATTTATTTTTAACGCAGAGATAAGAGAGGCGCAAAGAGCGCAGAGAAAAAATAGAAAACCCTTGCTGCATTTTGTGTAGCAAGGGTTTGAAAGGTTTCTTTAGAGGTTTTCGGTGGCGAAGAAGAAGGAGATTTCGCGTTTTGCGCTTTCTGGGCTGTCAGAGGCGTGAATGGCGTTTTCGCCTACGCTTTTGCCAAATAGGGCGCGGATTGTGCCGCTTGCTGCCTTTTTGGGGTCAGTAGCGCCAATTGTTTCGCGAAAACGGCTTACAACGTTGTCGCCTTCAATTACCATCAGCACTACAGGGCCTGATGACATCATGCTTACTAGGTCGTTGTAAAAGGGCTTGCCCTTATGTTCAGCATAAAAGGCTTCAGCTTGCTCTTGTGAGAGGTGCTGCATCTTTAGGCCTTTTACCGTAAAGTTTGCCTTTTCAATCATATCAATGATGCCGCCAATATGGTGCTCTTTGACAGCAGTTGGCTTGATCATCGAAAATGTCTGATCAGCAACGAGAATAGAGGCGCTTACAATAAAAGCGCCAAGTAGTGAGATATACTTATTCATAAAATCCTTAGTGAGGGCAGCCGCAGCAGTGTGTTTTTTGTTGAGTTGGTTTTTGTCTTGGGCAAAGCTCTGTTGGCTTAAAGAAGAAGGAAATTTCAGTCTTAGCATTTTCTAAAGAGTCTGAGCCGTGAACAGCATTAGCATCGATGCTTGTTGCAAAGGTGCGGCGGATTGTGCCCATTTCTGCTTTTTGAGGGTCTGTTGCGCCCATTACATCGCGGTTACGCATAACTGCGTTTTCGCCTTCTAGTACCATAACAAGGCATGGGCCTGAAATCATAAAGTCAACAAGCTCACCAAAGAATGGACGTGCTTTATGAACAGCGTAAAAGCCTTCAGCTTGCTCGCGAGATAGATGCATCATTTTAGCCGCTACTACAGTAAGGCCAGCCTTTTCAAGCATCTGAATAATGCCGCCGATAGCATTTTTTGCTACTGCATCTGGTTTGATGATAGAAAGTGTTTGTTCTTGTTTCATAAGTATCCTTTTATAAAATTTGGTAGCAATAGTATACACAACGTGCGTGCAAAAATCAAACTTTTTCGCTACTATAATGGCCGTTTAGATAAGTTAAGGCTTTTTATGAAAATATTGCTGTCCTGGCTAAGAGAGTACCTTCCTATAGAGGATGTGTCTAGCCTGCCCGATATCATGACGCGCGCTGGTATTGAAGTTGATCATATAGAAGAGATACAACCATGCTTTACAGGTGTTGTCAGTGCTCGTGTTACAAATGTTGAGAGGCACGTAAGCTCGCCAAAGTTATCCTGCGTCACCATATTTGATGGCAAAAAAGACCATCATGTTGTTTGCGGCGCTCAAAACGTGCGCGTAGGGATGATAACAGCGTACGCCCAAGTGGGCTCGCACGTGGCAAATAAATGCATAGAAGCTACAAAGTTTGGCGATATTGCCTCACATGGCATGCTGGTTTCCGAGCATGAACTTGGCCTTAGCACCTTTCATGAAGGCATCATGGACCTTCCGGACACGCTCAAAGAGGGCACTCATCTAGACCGCTACTTTGCAGATACCGTATATGAAGTGTCTATAACGCCAAATCTTGGTCACTGCCAGAGTATTATGGGCGTTGCCCGCGAACTTGCGGCATTTATGGGGGTGTCATTACACAAAAAGCCTTGGGTAGATGCCGTAAGCTTACATCCAGTTCATAAAGCAGCTAAGTTGCAGGTAACAGTACAGGATTCAAAGCTCTGTCCGCGCTATAGTGCTCTTTTGATAGAAGGTGTTCAGGTGGGCCCAGCTCCATCACTTATTCGCATACGACTAGAGCGTACAGATTATAGAAGCATCAATAACATTGTAGATGTAACAAACTATATTTCGCACGATATCGGCCAGCCCTTACATGCCTTTGATGCTGACCGCATACAGGGAGGGCATCTTACTGTTCGAGCATCAAAGCAAAATGAGACCCTTACATTGCTTGACGAAGTAACCCACAAGCTTCCTGAAGGCACAATTGTAATTGCTGATAACCTCGAAATTTTGGCCGCTGGCGGCATTATGGGAGGTGAGCTTTCTGCAGTTACCCACCAAACAACGCGCGTTGTACTTGAATCTGCATACTTTAATCCAAGCGCAATACGTAAATCGCGAACAAAGCTTGGCCTTTCTACAGACTCTTCAAAACGCTTTGAGCGCGGATCTGACATGAGCATCACCTTAAAGGCCTTAGAAAATGCCTATAGCATTATTAAGGCAACATCGCCGGAAGCTGTGGTCGATGCTGTTTTAGATGTTACACAGGGCCACGAAGAAAAGCTTGTGAGCTGCCGTTTATCAAGGGCAAGCAGGCTGCTTGGCTATGAGGTGAGCGCTGATGAAGCAGAGTCAGCATTTTCTTCTCTTGGCCTTGCATGTACATTTGACGGGCAAGATACCTATACTGTGAGCGTGCCAACATTTAGGCACGACATCAATGAAGAAGTCGATTTGATCGAAGAGATAGGTCGCTTAGTAGGCCTGCAGCGAGAGTCAACAACTACTGCCCACTGGGCAGCATCACGGCTTCCACATCATCCCCTCTATACCTTTGAGGGCGAGGTGAGGCGCAGGCTCTTAACTTTTGGTCTACAAGAGGCGATGACATCCGACCTTATAAGCCCAGCCATGGCAGAGCTTGTAACGGATCACAATATTACAGATGATGCTCTAGTAAAAATGCTGAATCCTCTATCAAGTGAGCAGTCGGTGCTCAGGCCATCGCTACTTCCCGGACTTTTAGATGTTGTAAAGCGCAACATCAATCAGCGTATTTTAGATCTACACTTTTTTGAAGTAGGCCACGTGCACCTCAAAAGGGGTGAAGGGTATGTTGAACCTCGCGTTTTTGCGATACTACTTTCTGGAAAGAGGGCGCCATTGCATTTTGCAGATGCTGTACAGGAGTTTGACTTTTTTGACGTCAAGGGCATGCTGGAAGAGCTATTTACATTGCTACGCTTTCCTCCGTTATCACTTCATCCATCAAAGCTTGCTATGTTCCATCCCGGAAGACAAGCTAAAGTTTATGTTGGTGATGTCCACGTTGGTGTGATTGGTGAAATACATCCAGAGTTACTTCAAAGGCTTGATATCACAGATCGCGTTGTCTTTGCCGAGTGCGATATGCAGGAGCTATTAAACCTGCAGCGAGGAGTGCCAAAGATGCGTGAAATGGCTGTCTTCCCAAGTTCTGATCGCGACTGGACGATTACACTTTCAACAAAAGTGCCCTGCAGTGAGATTATGCAAAAAATTGAGGAAGTAAAGCCTGCAATATGTGAGCGCTATGAGCTTATTTCGCTCTTTAGCAACGAAAAACTTGGGCAAGATAGGCACAATGTAACGCTGCACTTTGTCTATCGCGACAAAGAAAAGACAGTGTCGCAAGATGAAGTTGATAAGGCGCACGCAAAACTCGTGTCGCAAGTTTCGCACTATTTAGCTGAAAAGTATCCGCAATAGTGATATAAGGTTATGTACTTTATGAAAGGGGATTGATGATGAAATACATGCTGCAAGCATCTACATTGTTACTGCTACTCGCTGCTGGCTGTGCTCCAAGGCCATATACAGCTCAAGATGGATCGATTAAAACTTCTTATGTTCACCAGTATGGTGTAGAAGTTGCAAGCGCTGATGAATGGAAAGAGCGTGGATCAAGTGGCCAGATCGTTAAGCAGCATAAAGATGGTGCAGTAGAGACCCAAAGCTGGCAAAATGGCAAGCTGCATGGCCTTTCTACAATTACATTTCCCCATTCATCGATTGTCCACAAAGAAATATACTATGATAACGATGCACGCGTATGGCAGACATCACATTACACATCAGGCATGCCAAAGCGTCAAGATATCTTTCGTCCTGGCAATATAACGCTAGTTTCTACATGGTTTGAAGATGGCGCGCCCCGCTCAAGTGAAGAGTACATGGGTGAAAAGCTATGGAACGGCGAGTACTTTACTCGCGAGCAAGAGCTAGAATCACAAGTTGTACAAGGAAATGGTGAGCGCATCCGTCGCGATGGTCATGGCCAGCTTGTCTCAAAAGATGAAATCGAAAGTGGCAAAAAGGTGCTTGAGGTAATGTATTACCCAAATGGCATGCCACAAAAGTACATTCCATACGTTAACGAACAGGTTGAAGGTGTTTTAAAGACCTTTTATGCCGGCGGTGAGCCAGCTACTATCGAAGAGTGGAAAAAAGACTTTCAAAATGGCGATACACAAGTATTTCGTAGCGGCGTACGAGTGGCAGTTGTGCCATATGTCAACGGCCAAAAAGAGGGTATAGAAACCGGTTTTCGTCCTGGAACAGACATCGTTACTGAGCAGATATCCTGGAAAAACAGCCAAAAACATGGCCCAAGCGTCTTTTTTGTAGACCAAGAAAAGATCACCGAATACTACTTTGAAGGCCAAAAAGTTAGCCGCATGGAGTTTATCCAGCGAGAAGCTAACATGCGTTCGTAGTTAGTTAACTAACACTTCTGTCATAGCCGCTGCTACCAGCGGCTTCTTTATTTTCTTCTTCTTTTTCTTTTTGTAGTCGGGGTTTACCTTGCCGCGAAGAAGGTCTTTCATTTCGTAGGCTGCAACGCCCGTTGTTGCAGCTTCAAAGGCTGCGGCAGTTGCTTTCACAGTAGGTGATAGCAGAGAATTACCGCTTATTCGTTCATAAGCGTGATAGCCTGCTCCAACAGTGAGTAGGCTTATAGAGCCAAAAAGAGCAACGGAATCAGGAAGTAGCTTGCCAGCAGCAGCTTTAAGTAATGAACTCATCTCTTGACATATCGTTGTGAGGAAGCCGCTATTTGTTGTTACGCTTTGGCCTATAGCGGTTGGTAGTGTTGCTGGGCCTACAACATAAGAAAGCCCAAGAGTTGCTCCTATCAATGAAACGCCGCTTACAACTGTAAGGGCCTTTTTCCACCAAGGGGTGGGGGCTGGGGGAGGAAGCTCGCCAGCTTCTATTTGTTTTTTGATTTTTGCCTTGTATTCTTTTGGCACTTCAGCAGTTTTAATTGCATTTTTTACCATTCTTCCAAGGGTATCGCCTGCAACGACTAGGGCGGCAGCGGGTGCCCAAGCAAAGCCGGACTGGCGTACAACAGGTTCTGATAGAGCATATGCTGATGCTGCAGCAAAGCTTGCACATGTACCAACGATTGCTGCTATCGCTGCTTTTTGTTTAAAGCTACTTTGAATGTCGTCAACTTTTTGAAAGATGGTGTCTATGACTCCACGCATATTGGCTTTACCAAGAACGGCAGCAGCTGCTGCTATATACACGCCAACAAACTGAGGAATGCTCATCAAGGCGCCGCCAACAACTGCAAAAAAGCCCTTTGTTATGGCTTTTGCAAGTCGGTCCGGCAGTTCCTTATTCGTGCATTTTTTTACAACTTTATTGAGCAGCAAATCTAGTCGCGCGCTACTTAAGTCACACTTGAGAATGACAGTCATGAAGATGTCTGTTAAAGGCAGTGTTCGTAAGATGCGAATCACGCCGTTTGGATCTTCCGGCACATAGTGAAGGGTTACACCTGCGATAAAGGTTGCAATGGCAACCGCTCGCATCACATATTTTGCCGGTGTACCTTGTCGCATTGCGTTATAAGAAATTTTTATAGCATTGATGCTGGCACCTGATGTCCCTTTCATAATAGGTTCATCGTTATAGGTCAGCTGAAGGCCGAAGGAGGAGAGAATGGTTCCTACGAGGGCAAAATATTCTCTCTTGCCGGATGGCAGTCTTTTTTTAGCTTCCTTTTCGTCTTTTGCGTCTGATTCGTCTTCATCGTTATGGATTCTCCACCAGTTATTTTTGAAGTTTCCCCAGGCAGTAGTAATTTCTTCTTCTACTTCTTCAACTTCAAATTGCTGCAGATTTTCTGGTAGTAGATGTGAAGCATCTTCATTATTAACCACTGGTGAATACGCATTAATACTTGCCATCTAATAAACCTCCAATAACAATCAAAGAAAGTTTATTAAACTATATAATAAAAGTCAATATTTATTTACTTACTTGTTGTTTGAAGCTTAGCGTGGGGGTCAGGCCGAGCGCACGTGGTTTTTTTGGGTAGGCTCCTTATTTATCTATAGTAAGACTTGCCACACCGGCTATCATTGCATCCATGCCAGAGCCAGTAAGGTGAAGCTCGGGCGCTAGAGATGGTGCTTCAATGATCTTTCGCGCCTTGGCTCTGCGATCTTGCCGTGCCGCGAGGGTCTCAAGTGATTGGAGGGTAATATCTATATCGCCTACTGCAGCCTGTATTTTTTCTAGATAGTTCATCAGCTCTAGACGATCAGTATCTGAATGCATAGCAAGCATGCATAGATTTTTTTCTAATGTAAGGTAGTGCAGCTCTACCCTAGACTTCAAAATGAGCCGATCAAACCACGAAATGATGTTAACTCGTTCGTCTACCGTCAACGCAGCAACTGAGCTCACAATCATGCGTATGTAGCGCTCAAACTGATTGAGTGGTACTGTTTGTAGTGAAAAAAGAATCGACAGCACATATACTCTATAGGCGGGATTGACCGCAGTAAGAGGTTTGAGGATGCATTGCCAGTCTGTGATAGCACCTGTTTTTTCAACAGACTCTCGCAAAATAGATAAAAACATAGTTCGTATAGAACACGGCAAGTCGCGAACTGCGTCCAAAAGCTCAACTAAACAGCCCTCATCTACCTTGCATTTTCCACCCACAGATGCTAGTCTATACAGCTCACATATAAACGCATATCTTTGAGAAAGGGACGTCCCTCCCATAACCTGCATAAGATTGATAAAATGCTCTGTCGGGAGATGTAAAATCATTTTTTCAAAATGCTCATCTTTTTTCCTCTGCCCGGGATGAAGAAACGAAAAGTAGCATGCAAGACGCCCCTTTTCAGTAAGAGGAGCCTTGTCTACTTCATATGTGTTATGCACCGATTCCATAACATGCCAATGCTCTTGCCAAATGAGAGTGTTAAGCGGCACTGCCAGCGCTGCCCCAGTTGCATTTGTTCCAAAATGGACAGCCTCTAGAAAAAGTGTTCGCACCTGAGCAATTTTATCCAGGAGCTCTGTTCTGCAGTCAACAGAGATCTGTAGCATCTGCCGCGCCTCACGAACCGCTTGACAAGAGACTTCTTTAAAATGCGACGACATCGCTTGAAATATTTCTTCATATCCACCAGGAGGCGTAGAAAGCAGTGCCGCAACCGGCGCAGGCATCTCTCCAGGCCACCCCTTTATCGCTGCACACAAATGACCCATACCAGACGCCATATAACACCCTCTATTATTATCAACGAAGCATACCCGGTCAGGCAGTTAGGGTCAATGGGCTAGAGCCCGCAAGCGGGCTCTAGATAAAGCCTAATTTTAGGAAGGCTTCGGTTCAGCTGAAGGTGGATGGGGTAAAGCCGAAGTGGCGGATGTCGGAGCCTATGTAAGGCAAAGGCAGGGGGATCTGTCCCAGCTGAAATGGGGTTAGAAATGTCCTATTGTCCGGCCTGACCTCATTTTTCATTTTGACCCCATTTGTTTCATTTTTTGACCTACTTTCCCCTGGAGAAAGTGGGTCGAGGTGCTTGTTCTTCCTATCCTTCATGCTCAGTTGCGGTGATCTATCGCTACAGGAACAGCCAGGAATTTTGAGTATGTATTAAATGCCAAAAGCTCTTTTTCATAGGGCTTAGGAGGCAAAGGAAAGGTCAATCCATGATGCTCTTTGATATCGCTTAATGGAAACGTATGAACGTCTTGATGGACTTTTGCGCTCCAACAATCCCAGTTTCCGGAGTAGGAATAGTCATCTGCATAGAACCACTTATGCTTAAGCGTATCAATTGTCACACTCACTGTGGCTTGAGAGCGCTTCAACTCTAGCTGTACATTCTGAATGAGGTATCTCAGCCTTTCATCATCTGAAACTTTGGTTGTAAAATCGGGAAATTTTTTACGCACAAACTCAAAAGCTGATTCTGAGTGCTGTGGGAAGCGCTCATGCCACCATGATTCCGGCCAATAATCAACGTCCCAACATGTGATTTTTATACTGTTGTTTTCCACTGTAACGCTTGCCGGTGGAGGAAGGGCGTGTTCTGCACAAAACTGCTCAGCAAATTTGGCTGCTTCATCTTGAGTAGGAATAAATGTCTCTTTTTGTTTTTCCCATAGCTTCTGCTGCTTTACCCGGCATGCCTTTTCTATGCCTCCAATGACTAGTCCCATCATAAAGCCTTTAAGTAGGCTTGATGCTAGTTTCTGAATTTCGCTTTGCATATACTGTGGAAAGGAACTTCCTCTTTCTGTCTGAAGTGCAGATTTTAGCGCACCAAGAGAAGCACCGCCTATCATCATCGCTACTCCGATACCAAAACCGACAAGAGCAAAGGGGTTGCCAAATACGCTTTGCCCTAGGCAACACCCAACTGTGCCTGCACCCATGTGTGCCCAAGTTTCTGGCTTGGCAAACTCACTTACGAGCGCTATAAGCATGATAGCGACACGAGTGGGTATATGATGAGGAGCAAGACAGGTCTTAATAATCTGATGCAGGAGCACGATAATGTCACGAACTGTGCACATTGGCAGCTTGTACAAAAAAGTCGCAAGACGCCAGTACCACTTGCCATTTCCAGTATCATCAAGCCACGTATTAAACTGTTCAAGATCAGCAAAGCGCCTTTTTATAAACGCCAACGCCTGATCAAACTGCAGCGCGAGCGAGGCTGTGGCAGATGCTAAGACCCCTCTTACAACATTATCAATCTTGTTTTCCGCAGCTTGTATGCCCTTTATTGATTTTTCATACCATGATTCTGCCCTGAATTCTACAGGTAGATTATTTGTAAGACTTACATTCATAGATAACCTCATATTAAAACTAAAGAATATCCAAGAATGCGTTTTTACTAAAATTTATAGTTATTTAAATTGACTATAAGATTTGCTTAAACTATAATGGATGCCCTATGAAACACCTACCTAACATGAACTTCTTGCGCTACTTTTATAGTGCAGGCACACATGGCAGCATATCAAAAGCCGCAGCGGAAAACTTTGTGACGCAATCGGCTGTTAGTCAGGGCATAGACAAGCTTGAACTAGAACTGGGAAAGAAACTTGTTTCGAATAGAAAAAACCGCTTTGAGCTTACTGCGGATGGGAAGTTGCTGCTTGAAAAATGCAGCAGCATCCTTTCGATATTTTCTGATATTGCTGATCTTTTTAATGAAAAAGAAGGGGTGTATAAAGGCAAGTTATCTTTTGCAATGAGCCACAGTATGGCTATTGCCCTGCTTCCAAGCTACTACCAAAAGCTCTTTTGCCTGCATCCAGACGTGGAACCAGTATTGCGTTTGGGCCATTCGGGTGTGATACGAAATTGGGTCTCTTCTGGAGAAGTTGACTTTGGTATCATTATGGCAAAAGAGGGCGATGCCGATAACTTCAACACTCTACCTATTTTGCAGGGCCATTACCGCCTCTACAAGGGCCCTAAAGGTGCAAACGACCGATTAATCATCAGCGAAGACTCCAATGAAGACCACAAAATTTTGCAGCACCTTAAAGCAAGCGGCCAAAAAATTCCCCCAACAGTAGCCGTCCTTAGCTGGGAAGTTATTGCTAATATGGTGCAGCAAGGCTTAGGTATAGGCATACTGCCAGACTATGTCGCCAAGCAACACAAACTCAAGGCTGCTCAAATCAAGTTTCCCACAATCCCCTACACCATCATCGCCATTTGGTCCGACAAAAAAGACCTCCCCCGCAATGCTAAGATGTTTGTTGAGCTCATTCGGAAGTAAGGCCAAAGGCTTTTCATGCAAAGGCAGAAATGGGGGCAGGCCGGACAATAGGATATTAGGATTTACAAATAATCGTCTGTCCGCAGGGTTAGCCTTAATAAAATGTCCTATTGTCCGGCCTGCCCCCATTTTTGACCCCAATTCATAGTAGTGCTTACATTGCATTTATTAGAGTTTACACTGTATTCTTGTGAATTATGAACATCAACACCATCACTAATGGTCTCGCCACGCACTTAGGGGCAGTAGCTATAGTCTGTTATGGCTCGTATGCAGATGGGAGCAATGATGCAGCTTCTGATATTGACCTGTTAGTGCTTATGCCGGATAGGATACCTGATGAGAGGGCGAGGAAGACTGCTTATAGCCAAGCAAAAGTGCTGGAGATTGATAAAAAGCTGGCAGGGGAGTGGGATACTTTTTGGTCGCCTGTTAATGACCGCATCGAGGTTGAGGGCCAGGTTATAGAAATTGGCTACAACAGCAAGGCCCGAGTACTTGATGTTGTTGACAAACTCATAAACAATCACGACATTCACTTTGCCTTTCGCCCCTATACCCTCTTGGGTCTATTTGAGAGCTGTAAAGTACTGTATGATAAAGAAGGGTTTATCGACACTTGCAGGTCGATGATTCGGCCAATCCCGATCGCTCTTAAGCAAGCAATTATTGTCGAATTTTTGCCCAAGCTTAAAGAAACCGTAGATGACCTTGAGGACTGTGCTAAACGGAATATTGGCATTCTCGCGTACCTATTTTTCTTAGAGCGAGCACTTGATGCAATGCTTCAGCTCCTCTTTATCAATAACGACGTCTATGACCCAGCATCTAAGCGCACCGAACACAAGTTAAAAGCCCTTAAATACGTGCCAAAGGACCTCTTTGTTTTATTAGACGAGCTCTTGCCACGGTTTTATGATAATAAACAAAAGATCGTGCTGTTCTTTAGAGAGTATTTACGCGATTTTGCTTGACCCCATTTCATTTTTTTTTGACCTACCTTCCCCCTGGAGAAAGTGGGTCGGGTTGCTTGTTCTTCCTATCCTTCAGACGCAAAAAAACCCCATCTCAAGGGTTTGAAATGGGGTTTTTTGTTTGGTTAGAGATCAATCACAAGATGCCCCTGGACCTCTTATGTTGGTAAAGCGCGCGCCTATTGCCGCTTGACCTACAGCTGGATTTACATTGGTGATTGCTCCATTTGTCCAGCTAAGCTCTTGTAAGTTGATGCGTGTGTTTAAGTTATCATAGTTAAAGTCTACGCATTCTCCATTACACTGCGATTCGTTACCGATAAACGTAGTTGTAAGCGTTGCAGGCTCATAGCTGAATCCGGCAGTTGCATTGTTCAAGGCTCTAGAATCCTGAACTAAGCTGCAGTCAAAGGTTGAATTAGCAGCAAAATGTACGCCTACGTCATTATCCATTGCGACAACTTCGATAAGGGCAACGGTGCTATTGTCTCCAACAAGCTCTATGCCGCTATTTTGGTTGCCATGCACCTGTGTGCGGATGATCTTAGAATTTTGTACTGTGTCAAACAATATGCCATGGGCAGGAACTGAAGTATCAGAACCCACAGTAGCAAATACATTCGTATCTTCAACTACCACATTAGTTGCACCGCGAACCCTAATACCCGCTGCAGACACACCTGAGAATGTGTCGTTGACTTGGCAATTCTTGATTAGTATATTAGATACTGTATCAAAGCCTTCTATACCATCAATAAAAATACCTGCAGAATCAAACGTCTCGCTTCCATTTCTATTGCATACGCAATCAACAATCTTCAGATTACGAAGCAGCGAACTATCAGGTCCGAACTCGAAAAATTTTCCTGGCCAAATTCCAATACCTTGATTGGAGCTTGCAGAGCAGTTGCTAATAGTTGTGTTGAATTCGTTGTCACCGCCATCAGTATATGTAAGCACTACGATTCCTGCGCCGACCTCTCCACCGATGTTATTATCAAAACTAGAATTTGATACAACAATGTCTTTGACCAATGGCCCATATAGTATAAGTCCCTCTACATACTGGATAGCATCAGTTGTCCCAATAGAGTTATTATTGACTTGGCAATGATCAATAATTCCACTGCCTTGAAGTGATATGCCTGCAATAACTGCCTCGGCACTCACCCTACCAGCACCACCATCTGCGATAGTATTAAAATTTACTTGGCAATTGCGAATTACAGTATTTTCAACTATTCCAACTCCATTAGTCTGGAGCCAAATACCAACAATTCCTCCATCGAAATTGCTGTCTACCGCCTCTGCAAAGTTATTATTTACTTGGCATCCATCAAACACTAAGTTACTTGATTCAAAAGGGCTGAATCCACGTAAATATCCGAGCAATGTAGCAGCAGTATTGCTGTTTGCTTGACATTCTGTAACAGTAATGTTGCTAGAACTTCCAATAAACAGCATTCGATAGAGTTCCCCTGCAACATTAGTAGCAATCGTGTTATTGCTTATTTGGCATCGGTGCATTGAACAGGTATCGGAAAACATAAATCCAATACCAGCAAAGCGATTACCTTCTACCTGTCTTATGGTATTATTGTTTACCTTTACATTCGATAACTCAATACCTGTGCAAGAATTTAGCCCTACAAACATAGTGCTAGTATCAAATGAGCCAGTCGTTGAGCTTTGCGTCTTGGTGTTATTTGTCACATCAACATCTCGCACGGATCCATTCTGGCAACTATCAAACTCGATAACAGCACCAATCGTACTCAAAAAGCCTGAAGCATTACAATTTTTGACAATAATATTGTTGCATGTGTCCATAAGCAGGGCACGCTCGCTGCTATTGTCGTTGATGAAGTTTACGTCATGCACGTTTAGATCTTCTGAATTTCTTTCGCGGATGGCATCAAGAGCATTACCGCTCATGGTAAGGTTATAAAGCTCTGCGGAGCTATAATTTTCCACCGAAATTGCAGCATCTTGAGCATTGATAATGCGGCCGTTAAATACTTTTAATGCCTCGTGTCCATTTGCAATGATGGCGCTTGCCCTTCCTCCGGCACTTAGTGTATGGCAGCATAAATCTATGCATACGCTATCTGCTGCGACAACAATAGTCCCCGTCACATCCCCTGTGAGGGCGTAATTACCAGATTTTTTTAGAATGAGGGTGCCACCTTTTCTATCTATCTTTTTTTGGCAGATAGGTATGCACTCACAACATTTTGGCTCATGACCTTTTGCAAGTCTTTTGAGCTCTTTTTTGACGTTTTTGCAACAGGAATCATCTTTAGCGTATGCTAAAGACGTTGTACAGAGAGTCAGCAACGAAAATACGGATAACAAGTTGTTTTTTGAAAAAAACCAGTGCATGGCCACCTTCCTTTTGAGAAAAATAAATAAAACCTAAAACTACCCCGTGTCCAATGAAATGTCAAGAAGAAATTTAGGGGGTTTTACAGAGTAAACGGACGATGCAAGCGGCCTACACAACTCTCTCAAGCCAAAGTTTTTACAGAAGAGGTAAAGCGCATAGGTAAGTGGACATTTTTCATATCCTCTTATTTACTTTGTTGTTTGAAACTTAGAGCTTCTAAGAGGTGTTCTTCTTCTAGAGTTTCCGATTGGGCAAGGTCTTGGATGGTAATGGCCACTTTTAGGGCGCGATGCACCTGGCGAAGGGACATGTGAAAGCTATCCATTGCTTCTATAATTAGATCTTTGATTTTGCCATTTGTTGGGATGAGCGATTGGAGCTCTTTGGTTGTCATTTCGGCGTTTGTTTTATTTTTCTTAAAGCGTGCGTATTGTCGGCTTCTTGCTTCTGTTACTCGCTCAAGGATAGCTTGAGAACTTTCTTGCGCGCTCATGTTCACAAGTTCTTTAGATGGAACGGCAGTTACCCAGACATGAAGGTCAATTCGGTCCAAAAGTGGGCCTGATATTTTCTTTTGGTAGCGATCAACTTGCAGCTTTGTGTCGCGACAGGCCTTTTCAGGATGGCCTAAATACCCGCAAGGGCAGGGGTTCATGGCCCCAATAAGCAGGCACGAACAAGGAAATTTTGCTGAACTACTTGCGCGGCTTATTGTTATAGTGCGATCTTCTAGTGGTTGACGAAGTGCTTCAAGTACACTTCGAGAAAATTCCGGCAGCTCATCCAAAAAGAGCACGCCATGATGAGCTAGAACAACCTCTCCCGGACGAGGTGAGCTTCCGCCTCCAAGTAGGCCTGCATAGCTTACTGTATGGTGTGGGGATCTAAAGGGGCGCGACTCTATGAGACTTGCATGCTGCAAAAGTCCGCTTATAGAGTATATCTTTGTAACTTCAAGAGCTTCATCAAACGATAAGGGCGGCATAATGCCAATGAGTGCCTTTGCGAGTAGGCTTTTTCCTGTTCCTGGCGGGCCAGAGAGCAGCACATTGTGATTGCCGCTTGCTGCAATTTCTAGAGCGCGCTTAGCTTGTACTTGACCCTGAATTTCAGAAAAGTCAACAAGAGGAGCTCTAGTTTTCGGGCTAGAATGAGGCTTGTAGGGTTCGAGTTTTTCGCCTTTTCCAGTAAAAAACTGGGTGGCATCTTGTAGCGAGCTTACTGCTATAACATCAATACCCGGCACTAAAGCAGCTTCAGCAGCATTTGCAGCGGGAAGTAGTATGCCCTTTAGCTTGAGCTCTTTTGCAAGATTTGCATAGGCTAAAGCCCCAGTTATTGGCCTTGTATCGCCGCCAAGACCTAGTTCTCCTACTATCAGGTACTTTGAAAGGAGGTCTTTTTTTACTATGCCCAGATTAGAAAGTAGCCCTATAGCTATAGGTAGGTCATATGCGCTACCTTCTTTTTTGAGGTCTGCCGGAGCTAAGTTTACCGTGCAGCCGACAGAGGATATATCGCAGCCGGAATTTTTTAGGGCTGTAAGAGAGCGGTCTTTTGCCTCGCGAACGGCGGCATCTGGCAATCCGACAATGACTAAAAAGGGCTTATCACTTTCGACAGTATCGACTTCAATTTCCACGCGAAGTGCTTCGAGGCCTACACAGGCCCCGGATACAAGTCGAGCAAGTGCCACGAGTGCTTACTCTTCTACTTGAAGAACAAAGTAGGCAGGAAAAGCAAAGTTGTTGTTTGGTCGTTCTGACACCCAAATCGTAACAGGCTTATTCACCCACGCAGTAAGGTCTACTTTTGTGCTATAAAGGTAAGCAATTGGCAAGTTTGTTTTGAGGTTAAGGAGCACAAAGTCGCCAGGGCGTGTGTTGATAAAGCTGTTGTAGGGCTTTATTGTGCCGTGCAAAGTAGATGCTTTTTTAAGCTCTTCTTCGTAGTAGGATTCACTTGTTTCTACTGTGCCATCTGCAATGAGGTTTTGGACATAGGCATTTTCTTGACTTTGCCAAGAGAGTGTAGAGTGTATTGGTCTTGCTGGTGCTGGAGGCTGAATAGCGGCTACTTGTTTTTCTGGTGCTGCTTTTTCTTGTACCGGAGCTGGAGCATCAGCTAGTGCTACACTTTTTGTAAGGTAAATTTCTTGCATGCGAGAGATCATGGCTTCAGCTTGCGAAACAGCCTGTGGCATATCTTTATGGTCGCGTATAAACTGGTTTAGCTCTTCAGAGATCTTTGCAAGCTGGATTTTTGCAAAGGGCTTTTCAAGTTCAGCATCAAGGGTAGCTTCTAGTGTATTAAGTGTTTTAAAGGCGTCTTGTCGCTTTGTTTCTTGTTCTGCGTAGTAGTTTACGTTGCCCGCTTTTTGTACATAGTCTTTTGCAACATAGAAACGAACATCTTCTGGCAGCTGTATTTCGAGCCACTTGTTATTTTGAGAAGCAACGCTGCCTTTTACAGCATCGCCGCTATTAAGCTGTGCGACAGCTGGGCTTGTGCGATCCGGACCAAGGCGAACAAATACGTTTGTGCCTTCTACAACTCCGTCAAGAACATATGTGCGAAAAATATAGCCCTTAAGCCCCTTTGGAGGCATACATGCATAAAAATCATCAACCACGCCGGTAACGAGCAAGAGCTCATCTTTATCTAGCTCTTTGTATACCTGTGCATCAAGGTTTGGTTGCAAGCGCATGCGAACATTGTGGCCCGTGACTTTACCGGTAAACGCCTCAAAGCGACTATGGCTTTGGCTTGATTCGTTTGCTTGAAGTGATGGAACTTGTTGAACAAATAATACTGTGGCTAAGAGAGTTGCAAAACGCATGAGAAACAACCTTGTGCAAATATGTTAAGCTCTCATTGTAAGTGCCAAACCTATTTCCGACAAGATGTGATTGGAGCCTTCATAAAAAAATCGCGAAGATCGCGAAAAAGGAAAAAAGAGGAGGGCGACGAAGGGTGAACTATTTTGCTTTTCTGCTTACAAAAGCCCTCTTTCTCTGTGTTCTTTGCGCCTCTTTTGATCTCTGCGTTAAAAAAATCACAAATCCTTATGAGAAAATGCTTTATACCTAATTTAAGCAAACGTGTGTGATTTATTTTTAACGCAGAGATCGAGAGGGGTAACCCAGGTTAGTGGCGGAGGACGGCGACGATGTGTTCGCAGCTTGCTTTGCCGCAGGTGCAGCCGATTGGGTCGCCGAGGAAGACGCTGTAGTGTTCGTTTGGGTCGAGTTTGTTGGTGACGGTATACATTTTGTCGCCGGAGGGTTGTACATCCCATTGTTCAAAGCGGAGATCTTCTTCGCGCACTTCGTCTTCTGTGGTTATTTCGAGAGTCTCTTCTTGTTTTGGAGCTTCACCTTTTAGGATCCTTGAAATTTGGCAGTACATGCAGTTGCAGCCTTCAATAGGATGTAAAAAGTTGGCGAGTTCTTCTGGAGGGAGGTTTTTCCCTAGCGTTTCGATTTTGCTTACAATTTCCGGAGGTAGTGGCGCTATGTTGCTGTAGGCCGGATTGTGCTGTAGAGCTTGTGTGAGCGATTCAAGCGTGCCAAAAAGCATGCGAAGGGGAGTTGTAAATTGCAGTTCAGCTGACTCGCGTGGGGCTGGGGGTTGCTTTAGGCTTTGCTGTTCAAGATAGGACGCGTGATGTGCGAAAATTTCTTTAATTACTTCTTCTTGAAGATCGGGAATAGCAATTCGAGTTGTGTCCCAAAGTGTTACAATCAATTCTTTATTATACATATGTAGGGAGGCAACTTTACTCCAAGATGTAGAGATATAGGGAGGAATTGAAATGATTTTATCTGTGATTTTCATGGAACATCTCCTCTTTTCTACTTTTATTATAGGGCAAATAGAGTAATACGTCAAGAGAGATTAGCACTCTAGGTGTTAGAGTGCTGATTTTTTCCGTGTTGTCAAAAAAAACCGAGTTCGAGTATGGGTAAGCAATAAGTAAAACCGCCACCGGAGTTCTCATGAAAGATAAAGTATTCGTTCTAGATGCAAATGTCCTCTTACATGATCCTGAAGCAATCTTTAAGTTCCCAAGACATGAAATAGCCATTCCCGTAACGGTTATGGAAGAACTTGATAAGCTCAAGCGTACTCCTGGAGAGCTTGGCAGAAATGCTCGTGCAGCAATACGCGAGCTTGCAAGCTTAAAAGCTTTTGGAAAAGGTGACCTACACGATGGTGTTACCCTCCAAAATGGTGCTACAGTGCGTATTATTATGGAAATGAAGACTGATTTTGTCAAAAGTCTTGCCATGACCATTAATGATAATAAGATTCTGATGGCTGCCTACTACTTAGTTGAGCAAGGAAAGCGCGTTGTCTTTGTATCAAAAGACTTTGCCGCTCGCGTTAAGGCCGAGGCAATAGGTCTTGAAACTGAAGATTACGAGAACCTCAAATTTTCGTACGAAACTATTTCAAGCGGCATCCGCCATGTTGAATTAGAAAAAACATTGATAGATCACTTTTATAAAGATAGCCATCTTTCGCTGCCTGGTATGCAGTTTAGACCAAATGAATATGCAATATTGGGCTGTCAGGAGCACTCAAGTGCGGTTGCTCGCTATGACACAGCTTCACAAATGCTATCGCCGCTTGTAAAAATTCCTACAATGTGGGGTATTAAGCCGCGCAATGTCGAGCAAAAATGTGCCATGGATGCGCTGCTTCGCGATGACTGCAAGCTTGTAACGCTTTTAGGGCCTGCTGGAACCGGAAAAACGCTTTTAGCGTTAGCGTGCGGCCTTCGCAAGGTGTTTGACGAAGGGCTCTATACAAAGATCCTTGTATCACGTCCCATAGTGCCGCTCGGACGCGATATCGGCTATTTGCCCGGAACAAAGGAAGAAAAGCTCTCAAGCTGGATGCAGCCAATTTTTGATAACCTTGAGCTTCTCTGTGCGTCTCTTGGTAACGAGCCCTCAGATACGCTTAGATGGGTTTTAGACAGCAAAAAAATTGAGATGGAAGCTGTGACATATATTAGAGGTCGCTCACTTCCTAAGATGTTTATCATTATAGACGAAGCCCAAAACCTAACACCTCATGAAATAAAGACCATTATTTCTCGAGCAGGTGAAGGAACTAAAGTTGTGCTTGCCGGCGATCCAACCCAAATCGACAACCCCTACCTTGATAAAGACTCAAACGGTCTTACCTACACAGTAGGCAAGTTCGACAACAGCCAGCTTCACAGCCACATCTTCTTAGAAAAAACCGAACGCTCAGAACTTGCGGCTTTAGCGACAGAACTTATGTAAAATAACGAAGGCCGAAGGATTTTCACCCTTCGGCCTTCGTGTTTGGATATTTAGCTTAAAACAGGGTTTTCTAGTGAGCGAAGCTCTTTGGAGTGCTGCGATTATTCGCAGCTCTTAATTTTCGACCTCAAACCCTGTCCTCAACAGCTTCCAGTGCCTAAAAATTCGGTTTATCACTTTTGCCAATATGCTCGCGCTTTAGCATAACCATTCTTTCATCTATTGGACTCTATTGTGGTTATGTTGCGTGGTCGAAAATTAAGAGCGGTAAAAAATTACCGCACTCGTGTGACGCCTGCGGCATCACACGCAAACGTCCAAAAACGAAGGCCGAAGGATCTTCATCCTTCGGCCTTCATTTTTGGAGGTGGAGAGAATCGAACTCTCGTCCTAGACAATTTCCAGGTATTAGCTTCTACATGCATAGTGTCTTGGATTTATAAAGAGGTAGTTACTGCAAGGCACCACATTTCACTACTTCTTAGCGGTTAGATTTTCTCGACTGTCTTTCCAAACCACCAAGTGAACTACAGTCATACCAAGTGTATAAACGGCGAGGTTTAGGACCCTCGGTCCAGTCACCAAACTGCCGGGCTACTTAAACTGTTAGGTTTATGCGGCCATCGCTGCTTGACGCACAGCACCAAAATTGACGCTAGTGTCTAGGAAAGCGATTGTGCTATTTTTCTTAGCATTTATTGTTTTGCCGGCTTTTTTAGGAGGCCAACCGACGCCCTCCGCATGCGACTAATATGGGTATTGCAAGTCGAAACCAGTACACCCCCATGCCTATATAATACCATACGTCAATTTATACTTAAAGTCTTAATCATAATCTTGATCTTGATCTTAATCAGCAAAACCTTGAAACTTGTATCCCATGAGACAGCTACTTTGGATATTTTGTACCTTTTTTTCGACGGCGCTATTTGCAGCAGGTGATGAGCCTCGCATTATGGGCCTTTTTCCTTCTATGGACACGCCCCTTGCTGTAGAGCCCTATATTCCTAATGACTTTGTGGCTATGAGTAAAGAGGGGCCGCTTGATCTTAATGACTGGGTATATTGGGGCCCTAAAGAGGCATTAGAGCGCTACTTTAACGATCCATCTACCTTGCAACAGGCTTTTTTGCGCGTTAAGATGAGCCAGACAGTAAAGCAGGTGACATCCACTACGTTTAGTGCTGAAAATGAAGAGCTTTGTAACCTTATGGCTCCTTTGGGGCTAAAGCGGCTCTTTGATGTTCGCATGAAGTGGGGAAAGTATCCCATTTACCTCATCACTGCAGAATTTGATAAAAAGTGGCTTTATGCTGGCTGGGTTGGTCTTTCTGACACACAAGGCTCAACGCTTATGTTTGAACTTGTCTATCCCGGACACAAGCCATGTCCTAAAGATTTTCAGCTGTGGGATCTATTCTTTGATAAAACAACGATCTTATCAAACTCTCTTTACGACAATGGGTTTTCTGTCTTTTATGCAACGGGAAAAACAGACGTAACGCTCTATGGCAAAACGTTTTCAATTCTTGCTGAGCAGCGCTATTCAGATAAGCTCCTTACCGTATATGTAGATTCAGCGACGTATAAATCTGCAGTAGATGCTGTTTCATTTGCCTACTTTTTTCCGGAACCTGGTGGACAGCGCTTTACAGGCGGTCCATGCGTCTATGTTACTTTGTCGCTAACATCTACCGATAATAAGGTCTATACTCACATAATACCTGTTCTTGTTACTTCTGTTGATGCCTTTTCAAAAGAACAACTTGTAGGTCCACATGTGCACCAGCACCCACTTCCATGCTTGCTTAAAGAATACCTTAAGTAGTATGGAGCTTGTAACAGAGCTTAGTATCGATCAAACAAAGAGCCTTCATGAGCTATTTTGCGAAGAGTGGTGGACAAAGGGCCGCACGCTTGAGCAGGTTAAGACCATACTTGCAAATTCCCTCTCTATAGCCATCGTCGAAAAAGCTACAAAACACCTTGTTGCCTATTCGAGAGTGATTACAGATCGCGTCTATATTGCCTATATTCTCGATGTTGTTGTCAGTAAGCCCTATCGCGGTAAAAAGCTTGGTAAGATGCTTCTTGATGCCATTTTTTCACATCCAGACCTTAAGAATGTGGAGAAATTTGAACTCAAATGCCTACCCGGTTTACTACCTTTTTATGAAAAGTGGGGATTTAGTGTGCCTAAGACTGAACTTATGCTTTTAACCAAAATATAGGCGTATAGGCTCCTACAAATTCGCGCTTCCACCAATTGTTAGTCTCTTTTTTTTCTGCAAAACTTGTAAATGAGTAGATGTACATCATTGCCCGGATGTATTTGGGCGGCTTTTGTGTAAATGGATTGCGGCGTATGAGCGAAAGAACTTCTGGTGTGCCCTTAAGTAAGTGGACGAGAAAATTTTGAAACCATAGTTCTTGTTGATAGGACTGAAAGGGTAAAAACCAGGCCTGCCAGTCTATTCGAGGCTGGTAGGGCGATATCCTCCGCGGTCTACGTGCAAGATCTGTTGGCTTATGATAAAAGTCATATTCATGCCACGTATGTCCATCATCACTACCTTCAACAACAACTTCGTAGCGCGTTGTTGTCATTACGGCAAAGATGCCATAGCGGTTTGCAATGTGCATACATGATAGGTCTGTAAGTAGCTTGTGGCACCTTCTTGACGGAAAAAAATGGTCCCACAACCTAATTATCTGTAAAAGAACTAGGGCGCTTCCTATAAGGGTGAGGGTATAGTCAAGTAAAGTAGGTGTGGTAATTAGTTGAGGCAAGCTAAAACCGCATGCAGTAAGAAAGCTATTATTGAGCAAGATAAGCGAAAAAAGAGCTGTTAAGTGGTTGAGGTACGAAAAGTTGCCGGTAGCATAGATAAAAAGTTGCAGGCCCACAAAGAGGACGCATGCAACAAGGCGAAGATCTTCGGTAAAAAAAAGAAAAAAGGGCACAACAAGTTCGATAAAAAACATCATCCAGCAAGAGCATTTATGAAACCACATGGGTAATTTATACACATACCAGGCTGTGAGGTTTGCAATGGGCTGGCTTTGATAGTGATAGCCAATTGCTGTAAGGTTTTTCCAGTTTGGATCTTTACTTTGTAGCTTTACGGCGCCAGACTGTATGTGAAAGCGAAAGAGCAAGAAGTTGATGCTGAGCCACACCATAAGGTTTGGAACATCAGTAAGGCTAAGCAAAAAGGCATTACAGGCAACTTCTTGTAAAAACACTTCCCAACCAAAGCCTAGAAAATCCTGCCCGATAGATATTATGGAGCAGTAGAGGATGTAACAAATAAAGAGCATGAGCGAGGGATAGATTCCAAAAATGAGGAGTAGTGAACAGAGAACTCCTGTAGCTACTACGGAAATGAGCGCTTTATCATCAGATCGAATCCAAAAAAGTGTAGGCGCAATGCGGAACCAGGATTTTGGGAACGTTTGTTTTATCCTAGCAAGATATGTTTCAGCCGGCAGTATCCCATTTTTTCCAATAAGCCCACGTATCTGAAATAAAAAGGGCCAAAAAGCAAAGAGGTAGATGGCGCCTAAAAGGCGTACAAACCAGTAACTAATAATAGTATAGTCTTCTGGCGAAAACATGAGCATATCCTAATACTAAAATTTAGAACATAACGAAGGAGGAAATAGTTAGCAAGTGCAGAATAACTCCTTATTTTGCTATAACCTAGAGTTCTCAATAGAGGGAGATCGTATGAAGAAATTATCTATACTTTTGTTACTTATTCAGAATGTATTGTTTTGCGATGAGGGCATGTGGCCCATGAATATGGTTCCATATGAAGAGATTGCAACTACGTATGGCGTGCAGCTAAGCCCAGAGTGGATTGAGCATGTGCAAAAATCTTGTTTACGCTTTAGTAGCGGTGGTTCTAGCTCATTTATCTCGCCAGATGGCCTGTTGATGACAAACCATCACGTAGGATCTAAAGCTGTATATAGCCTTTCATCAGAAGATAACGATCTATTGAAAAATGGATTTTATGCACCGACTAAGGACCTAGAACTTTCCTGTCCCAATATCTATGCCGATCAGCTTATTGCCATTCGCGACGTGACTGCAGAGGTTCTACAAGATATTATAGATGGTATGAGCTACATAGAGCAGGAAGAAGCAAGAAAAGCTTCTGTTGCAAGGATTTGCAAAGAGGCCCTGGAAGAAACTGGCCTCCAACCAGAGGTAGTGGGACTTTATAGGGGTGCGTTTTATCACCTTTATCTCTATAAGCGCTATACAGATGTGCGCCTTGTGATGGCTCCTGAGCAGCAGATTGCCTATTTTGGTGGGGATCAGGATAACTTTGAATTTCCACGACACTCTCTAGATGTCTGCTTTTTTAGGGTGTACGAAAATAATGAACCGGTCCGCTCAAATCACTACCTCAGGTGGAGTAAAAGTGGCCCTGTAGGTGATGAGCCCCTTTTTGTTGCCGGCCATCCCGGAAGAACCGAACGGCTTTTGACAAGCGATCACCTCAAATTTATAAAAAATGTACGGCTGCAACTAACGCTGCAGTTTCTTAATGAACGAATAGAAAATCTAGAGCGCTTTAGCGATGAGTCTGAAGAAAATAGGCGTATAGCTCTCCAGGAGATGCACTCTTTACGCAACTCACAAAAGGTATATAAGGCAATCGATCGGATCCTTAAAGAAGGTACTGTCATTCGAAATAAAGAAAAGTTTGAAAGCGAGCTCTTTAGAATGGCAGATAATAAACCGTGGATGCAGCTTCAAGAGGCGCTTACAGCTCTTGAGACATACTGCGCGGAATATTATATTTTTGAGCAGTTAACGCTTGGCTCTTGTCACTATTATGACCTTGCAGAATCTCTAGTGCGTGCAAGTGTTGAACGACAAAAACCTAATGAAAAACGCCTTCGTGAGTTTAGAGACTCTGAGCTTCCTATACTAGAGCTACGCCTCTTTTCTGAAGAGCCGCTCTATCCAAGTCTTGAAAAGGCACTCCTTATTGATAGTATAACACGCGCGATCAAGATTTTAGGTAAAGACCACCCGCAGCTTGTCTTAGCCCTTGGTTCACAGTCTATCGAAGAGTATGCCGAAGGCCTTGTTTCAAAGACACTTTTAGGATCTATTGAGTATCGTAAACGGCTTTATGAGCATCCTGAAGAGGTTCTCACAAGTACTGATCCATTTATTCAGCTGGTACTTAGTCTAGAGCCCTATGTGAGAGCTCTTAGAGATCGCTTTGACAATGAATTTTCAAGCTGCGAAAAGGAGTGCTATGCCCAAATTGCTAATTGTCTATTTCAGACAAGTGTAGCAGGTGTATATCCTGATGCGACATTCACCCTGCGTCTATCAGTAGGCACGATGAAGGGATGTGAGGAAATTGCGCCTTTTACAGCCTTTGATTCAGCCTATAGGCTCTCTCAAAAGTACAGCAATCAACTACCATACAGACTGTCACAAATTTGGCTTGATAAAGAAGATCAAATCAACAAGCAAACACCATTTAATTTTATTTCAACAAACGACATTATTGGTGGCAATTCCGGAAGCCCCATTATTAACAAGGACGCCGAAGTTGTGGGTATCATTTTTGATGGCAACCGTCACGCATTTGTCTTGGATTTTGCCTATGATGACACTCAGGCAAGAGCTGTCAGTGTTCACTCTCAAGCTATTATTGAGGCTCTAAGTTCCATCTATGACGCTAAAGCCCTTGTTTCAGAAATCAAGGGTGTGCACTAAAATAGATGCGATTCTTCTTTTTTGAAGGGAGGGATGAGCTCTGTTTGGTGAAAGTCGTCTTTAAGGGTGCTGCCAAGGAGCTGTATGCTGTCGCTTGCAATGCCTGCCTTTTGCAGCGTTGTAGGCGATAGCACTACTACAGGGCGTTTTTTATACG
This sequence comes from uncultured bacterium, assembly GCA_964514655.1. Lineage (GTDB taxonomy): Bacteria > Chlamydiota > Chlamydiia > Chlamydiales > FEN-1388 > SZAS-7. The sequence goes on along the minus strand of CAZEQY010000023.1, from coordinate 7,915 downwards.
TGTTGAGGTCTATAAAGCGGCTATTGCCCCCGCCAATGATGATGGACTTAAAGTGATGAGAGCTAAAGTGGTTGTCTAGATCTTTGATAAGGGCAATCACGCGCTTTTTACAATAGGATGCCGGGTCTTTTTTTACGCTTTGAATCCACTTGAAAAAGTCGATCCCCAAAACGTCGTGGACGGACCAATTTGCTACTGGCTGCACCTTTTTAAGGGCCTTTTCCTGTTTTTTTTGAGTTTTATATAAGTAGTGATAGCGGGGACGTAATGCAGAAAGTGCTACCTGGCTTATGCGCTTTTCATCGTGAATAATCGCGCAGCCGACACCTGTACCAAAAGTCAATACAAGTGCAGGGAGGGGAATATCTTTAGATGCAAGCTTGCTATAGGCAAGGCTCCCACGAGCGAAGCAGACAGCATCATTTTCGATATCTACATCGCGCTCGCTAGATTCATGTAAAATATCCTGTAGATTATTTGGAAGGGTTGTTCTAGAAAGATAGGAGCCATCTCGTACAGCGCCTCTTATTGAAACGCCAATCCGAGATGAGTCCTCTTTGACTACTTCTGAGAGGGGGTGTTCTAGCTTGCCGCTGAAGATTTCTGGAATTTGCTCAAGCAGGCTTTTAGAAGCATGTTCTTCCCAGTTATCAAAGTGGGTAATGGTGACATCTTTGAGGTCTGAAAGGGTGGTTACCTTTTTGGGAAAACGAGCGCACTTGACCTTTGTAGCCCCAAATTCAATAGCTAAAACATGTGATCGTCGAACCGGTTTAACCATGGCATGAAACTATAGCAATTTTTGCACGACTAAGGTAGCATTATTGTCCTAAAGTGAGTTTTTATATGTTTGAGCCACCAGATACCCGTAGCAGCTTCTCAGAGCGTGAAGAAAAAGTTTTAGCGTTCTGGAGTAAAAATAAAATTTTTGAAAAATCCGTAGACGGGCGCAAAAATGGCCCCCTATTTGCGACCTACGATGGCCCTCCCTTTGCAACGGGCCTTCCACACTATGGCCACCTTTTGGCAGGCACAATTAAAGATGTGGTGCCGCGCTACAAGACGATGAAGGGCTATTATGTGCCTCGTCGCTTTGGCTGGGACTGTCACGGTCTTCCTGTGGAAAATGAAATTGAAAAGGCAAAAGGCCTAACGGGCGCAGCGTCTATTGAAGAATTTGGTGTTGCAAACTTTAACGAGGAGTGCCGAGCAATTGTTCTACGCTACTCCGAAGAGTGGAAGTCAATTGTTCTTCGTAGCGGTAGATGGGTAGATTTTTCTCAAACATATAAGACGATGGACCTTACCTTCATGGAAAGCGTCTGGTGGATCTTTAAAGAGCTCTATAAAAAGGGGCTTGTCTACGAAGGCTATCGCGTTATGCCCTACTCCTGGAAGCTGGGAACGCCTTTATCTAACTTTGAAGCAAGCGAAAACTATAAAGAAACAGACGATCCCTCAATCGTTATTACCTTCCCATTGCTAGATGAAGAAAATGTCTCATTACTGGCATGGACGACAACACCTTGGACGCTTATCTCTAACCTAGCAGTTATCGCAGGGCCAGATATTGACTATGTGCTTGTGCAGGATCCTCATTCTCATCATCGCTATATACTTGCTGAAAGCCGCCTTGCAGCCTACTTCAAGCATCCGGAAGAAGAGATTGTCATCCGCCGCTTTAAGGGGCGCGAGCTTGCCGGAAGGCCATATCAGCCTGCTTTTAGCTACTTTAGCAACATGCGCGAAAAAGGCGCTTTTAAGGTGATTCTTGATGACTTTGTAACTGTAGAAGATGGTACAGGCCTTGTTCATGCGGCACCTGCATTTGGAGAATCGGACTTTTATGCATGCCAAAAGCAGAATATTCCTGTTGTCTGTCCTGTCGATCAAAATGGCCAGTTCACACAAGAAATTCCGGAATACCAAGGCCGCATGGTAAAGACATGCGATAAAGATATCATACGCCATCTCAAGCAAGAAGGGCGCATCTTAAAGCACGACACTATACGCCACCGCTATCCGTTTTGCTGGCGATCAGACACTCCATTAATCTACAAGGCTATGTCGACGTGGTTTGTGAGCGTCGAAAAGATTAAAGACAAACTTCTAAAGTCAAATGAAGCCATATACTGGATGCCGACGCACATCAAACATGGCCGCTTTGGCAAGTGGCTAGAAGGTGCTCGTGACTGGAACATCAGCCGCAACCGCTACTGGGGAACGCCAATCCCACTTTGGAGAGCTGAAGATGGCGAAGAGCTTGTTATAGGCAGCATCAAAGAGCTTGAAGAGCTTACAGGTTATAAAGCACATGACCTACACCGCCACTTCATAGATAACCTTGAGATCAAAAAAGATGGCAAGGTCTTTAGGCGTATATCTGAAGTGTTTGACTGCTGGTTTGAGTCCGGCTCAATGCCCTATGCACAAAACCACTATCCATTTGAAAATCAAAAGATGTTTGAAGAAAGCTTTCCGGCTGATTTTATCGCAGAAGGCCTAGACCAAACCCGCGGGTGGTTTTATACCCTTACAATACTTTCTAGCGCTCTTTTTGATAAGCCGGCGTTTAAAAACGTTATCGTAAATGGTATTGTGCTGGCAGCTGATGGCGCAAAAATGTCAAAGCGCCTAAAAAATTATCCGGATCCAGAACAGGTCATCAAAAAGTATGGCGCAGATGCTATGAGGCTCTACATGCTTAATAGTCCTGCTGTTAAAGCCGATGATATGTGCTTTTCTGAAGCCGGTGTTGACTTGGTGCTCAAGCAGGTGCTTATACCGCTATGGCATTCTTATAGCTTCTTTTTAACCTATGCGCGCCTCTATAACTTTACGCCTACTCATTCTGAAAAGCCAAATTCTACGATAGACCGCTGGATGTTGTCAGTTACTCAAAAGCTTGTACATGATGTAGAAAAAGGCATGGATGCCTATGATCTCAGCGCAAGCGTGGGTCCATTTGTGATGTTTATCGAACAGCTTACAAACTGGTACATAAGACGCTCGCGTAGACGCTTTTGGAGCGATGAAGAAAGCTCCGATAGAAGAGAGGCTTTTCAGACACTCTATACAGTGCTCATACAGCTCACAAAGGTGATTGCTCCTTTTGTGCCCTTTATTGCCGAGGAGATCTATCAGAATCTTCGCATGCAAAATGATCCAGAATCTGTTCACCTTTCAGACTATCCGGCGTATCATAAAGAGCTTCGAGATCTACATCTAGAAGCTGCCATGGCAAAAGTGCAAGAAGTTGTAAGTCTTGGTCATAGCCTACGAAAGGCAAATGAAATTAAAGTGCGTCAGCCTCTTGCAAAGGCGTTTGTGATATCATCAAACCCAGAAAGTCTATCGCTACTAAAAGAAGAAAAAGAGCTTATTGCCGATGAGCTTAACGTACAGGATATTATCTATTCTAGCGATGAAAGCCAGTTTGTAACCTTGCAGGCAAAGCCAAACTTTAGAGTGCTTGGTAAAAAGATTGGCAAGCTGATGAACAGCGCACACAAGGTAATATCAGAGCTTTCTCGCGATGAGCTTGCAAAGCTTATGAATGGCGAAAAGATTCATATCACTGTAGAAGGTGAGCGGATAGAACTTTCAAGTGATGAGGTGCAGGTAGAGCGCAAGGTAAAAGAGGGCCTAATTGCCGAAAACCATGGCGACGTGACTGTAGCGCTAGACATCGAGCTAAACGATATGCTTAAAGAACTTGGCCTTGCTCGCGAGATTGTAAATAAGATCAATCAAATGCGAAAGGAGCAAGGACTCGATATTTCTGATCGCATCAACGTAACGCTTGAAACGACAGAGCGCGTAAAATCCTGTATCGAACAGCATGCAACCTACATTTCGCCAGAAATTTTAGCCCTTTCGTATCATTTTGGGCCTTGCGCGGGCAGCGTTATCGATTTAAATGGCGAGCGTGCTGTCGTTGTATTAGAAAGGCAAAAACGATGACTAAGTCGTGGGGCGTGATTTTTGATTTTGACGGCGTAGTTGTCGATACCATCAGGCATCATGAGCTTTGCTGGCTAGAAGTTGCAAAAGAGCAAAATAAAAGTGTCACTCACGAGCAGTATGTTTCTGGCTTTGGCGTAAAAAATGCGCGTTTTATCCGCGAAATTTTGGGCTGGACAAGCGATCCAAAAGAAATAGAAGCTATTTCTAAACGTAAAGAAGCCCTCTTTCAAGCGCGCGTGGCAGATGTGCAGTTGCATTCCGGATTTAGGCAGTTTTTAGAGATGCTGAACAAGCATGATGTGCCATGTGCGATAGCATCATCCTCAATCCTAAAAAATATCGACCTTGTGTTGAAGCGTCATGACATACAAAGCTACTTTGCTCAAATTGTATCGGGCGAAGATGTCTCTCATGGAAAACCAGACCCAGAGTGCTTTATAAAGGCTGCAATGCGCCTTAAATTAGAGCCACAACGTACGGTGGTTATTGAAGATGCCCTACTTGGTATTGAAGCGGCAACAAAGGCAGGCTGTAAGAGCATTGGTATAACTACAACATTTCAGCCCCGAGCGTTTGAACAGCTGCCCTATAGAGCAGACAAAATTATCGATTCGTTTAATGAACTTACATTTGGTGAGTTAGATTCATGGTTTCAGTAAATGTGATCGATCGCTATACTCCTCGTTTTAGCGTGATAGGTGGTATGCAAAATGTACTAAAACACGTCTTTATCCTCATGCTGTTTATGGCACCGAGCTGTATGGCAGAGGCTACCCAGCGTCCGTTGATTCTGCTTCTACTTGGAGCTCCAGGCTCAGGGCGAGATGCACTTGCTGTAAAGGTAAGTAGTTCTTTTTCGATGCCCTATATTTCTGCTGCAGATTTACTACTAGACTATAGCGATGATGATAACGATGTTGGTCGCTTAACTCGCGAGTGTCTCAATACCGGCCATATTCCTGATGAGCTTCTTTTGCGACTTATTTCTGAGCGAACAAAACGTCAAGACTGTCGCAAGGGATTTTTGCTAGATGGCTTTCCAAAAACTGCCGAGCAGGCAAAGGCATTAAAGGTGCGCTTTAGCCAAGAATATCGCATGCTGCCTGTATACATAAGAACATCAGAAAAGTGGCTTTTGACATGTCACGAAGGGCGCTTAGTCTGCACAAACTGTGGGCGCGTCTACCATCTTGATCGCTCGCCACCGCAAAATGAGCAGGTGTGCGACATCTGCGGCTATGAACTTACGCGCCGCACTGATGACTGTCCTGAAACACTCAAAAAACGCACAGAACACTTTAGAGACACAATACTTCCCCTCCAGTCCTATTTTTCAGTAGAAAAGATGCTCGTCGAAATTGACGGCGATAGACCCTTTGAGGAAATGTTCATAGATATCAAAACCCTTATCAGCACTCAGAAAGGGTAGTCTCCGGAACTTCGCGGCTTATCCTATAGAGATAAAAAGCACCAGCTAGCATACAGGCAAAGCTTACTGCAAGGGAAGCTTCTGGGCTAAAGATTTGGGTAAAGCTTGCTCCTAGTAGCGGCACAAAAGAGCCTCGTACACCTATTGCTAAAATGTTTACAGAAGTATACTGCGAGCTAGATTCCTTGCCGCATAGGTGCGGGCCTGATAGGTTCCATACTAGGCGAGAGCCGGCTTGTGCTGCTCCATAAAAGAAATAGGCTAAAAAGACAAAGACTTCTGAAATAGAGGGCATAATCAAGAAAAGGGGCTGTAAAGAAAAGCATGTGGCAACAAGACATGCAGTTCTTTGTAGGCCTGATGTTTGTAGCAGCTTTGCCCACATGCTCGCTGTAAGGATAAAGCCTAGGCCTTCAAGCAGCGTAAAGAGTGAAAATATTTCTAAAAACGATAGGTTGAGACTTGTGAGATAGCCTGGAATCGAAGGCTTTGCAAACATAAGACCTGAGCCTGCAATAAAAAATCCAAGCTGAAACTGCCTAAAGAGCTTATTTGTTTTAAGTAGCCTCCACGATTCTTTCCATGGGGTAATGAGCAGACACTTTGCGCTTTTTATGGCAACAGGCTGCTGGGGTATGATGGGAACAGAAAAGGAGCGCTTTACCCACGCAGATGCGATATAAAAGAGCGCGCCAGTAAAAAATAGCTCCTTCCAAATATTAGGATTTATTTTAAGAAAGAGGCCAAGTAGAGGGCCAATAAGCATTCCTGATGCGTGTGAAACAATGAGTGCCTGAGAAAAAAAGCGCTCTCGCAGCCCTTTATCAAGGTTTAGCTTTAGAATTTCCATTTGAGCAGGGTGGGCGGCTCGCCAAAAAAGGACAAAGCAGCATTCTGCCAAAATAAAGTACCAGATGTTATCCACCCAGGGCGCAAAGAGAAAAAAAGCTGTTGCAAGGGCCGTTGCTAGTACCAAGCTAAAGCGCACAAGTTCTGGGCGATAGAGCAGCATGGAGCCCCAGTAAAAGGCACATACGGCAAGGACTGGGCGTAGAGTGGTTAAAATAGAAATTTCAAAAGTAGATGCTCCAAAATAGGCTACAAGAAGCACATCTAGCATGAGGTTTAATGCAATAAATGGCTCTTGAAGCAGGTTTGAAACAAACATAAGGCGCTTTGTTTGGTTTGCCTGAAGAGAAATATCCATGCAACTATGATAAAGCATTTGCAAAATTTTTGCCAGTTTAAGAGGATACAGGAACATATGAACGAAGATTTACTATCAAAAGTTGCTTTGAATGAAATGTCTCAAGGGGGAACTGAGCGGCTCTTTCGTGAGTTGTATAATCAGCTGCCGCGCGCGTTAGTAGAGAAATTTCAAATTTGGCCCTCTAGATACCGGCCTGATTTAGTGGATCTATCAAAGATACAGCTACTGCATGTTGATGATTTACCGGGCGATCCCATGTACAATCATTTACTAAATAATGGCTGGAGCAAATTTACAAAACTTATATTTGTAAGCCACTGGCAGATGCAGCTTTTTATAAATGCCTACCGGATTCCGTGGTCAAAATGTGCCGTGCTCTTAAATGCTATAGAGCCGATACCAGCTCACACAAAGCCAACAGATAAAATTCGCCTGATGTACTACTCGACTCCGCAAAGGGGGCTTGAAATTTTGGTTCCTGTATTTAAAGAGCTTAGCAAAAAGGATGAGCGCCTAGAACTTGTCGTGGCATCAAACTTTAAGCTATATGGTAATGAGGCGCGAAATGCGCCCTTTTTGCAGCTTTTTGAAGAGTGCAAACAAGATCCAAAAATTACCTACCTAGGTACTGTAACCTATGCAGAAATAATCCACCATATTCAGCAGTCGCATATTCTAGCCTATCCCTCAATTTGGGCCGAAACGTCCTGCATGGTCCTTATGGAAGCAATGTCCGGCGGTCTCATTGCCGTGCACCCAGACTTTGCCGCCCTACCGGAGACAGCCGCAAACTGTACCATGATGTATCACTTTCACGAAGATCGCAAAGAGCATGTCCAGATTTTTCGTAAAACCTTGGAGCAAGCAATTGAATCCCGCGATCAGCTTTCTGAGAAGCTTGCCGATCAAAAAAAGTACGCCGACACAATGTACTCATGGCAAAAACGCATCCCCCAATGGATTTCCTTCTTGCAGGGCTTATAAGCCTATATTGCCTCGTAACAAATTTCAAAAATTTTAGCGTGAAATTCAGTTGAATTATGTCTAGATGCATTTATCATTATCCTGCTGATCCCATACGCATCAGGCTAAGAAGCAAAAAACTCTCTTAAGTGACAGGAATCCAGACATTTAAATAACAGGATCCGCTAAAGCTGGCAGGATCGGGCAGGATAAATGCAAAACGGTAATACCGACAAAACTAAATAAAAAATAAAAAATAAAATAATAACAATCTAATTTATCATTGTTATTGTTTTATCATTATTATCACCTTTTTGTTGTTAATGACTAATTACTATCCTGCCCGA
>CAZEQY010000022.1:0-39122 GCA_964514655.1 uncultured bacterium | reverse complement strand
ACCATTTTCAAAACTATATGTCAGCAGGTATGTAAACCAAATTTATTTTTCCTGGATGGAAAACCCTTTAGTAAACTACACTTAGTTCTTTAATATGTGGTTTATGAAAGCGTCTTGATTACCCCTATCTTAAAAACGGAGAAAAATAATGCGAGTTGCCATTGTCGGTTATGGGTATATGGGACAGATGTATGCAGATTCGGTTAAAGAGCAAAACTGGCAGCTTATTGGGGGCACCCCCTTTATACTTAATGCTATATATATTATTTGAATGTCAAGATTCGCTGTGTTATGCTCAGAAAGTTTACAAAAATATGGAATGAATTCCCGATATTCTGCTAAAATTCGGAATAAGCTCCATATTTTTAGGAGGACACTCTATGAAAAGCCTTAGTATAGAATACCCGCGCTATCTTAAAATGAACTTGCCCAGGGGCCAGTCTACGTTTTTATGGGGGGCACGCAAAACTGGCAAGTCATTTTATTTAAAGCGCCATTTTCCAGAGTCTGTTTGCTATAACCTGTTGGAAACGGACCTTTATTTTCGCTTGCTTAAAGAGCCTCATCTTTTGCGAGAGGAGATACTAAACCTTCCTGCCGAGGTGCTATTGCATCCCATCATTATAGATGAAGTGCAAAAAATCCCATTGCTACTTGATGAGGTGCATTGGCTCATCGAAAATTCTGACGCCTATTTTATTCTCTGCGGCTCGAGCGCGCGCAAGTTAAAGAAAGAAGGGGTAAACCTTTTGGGTGGCAGGGCATGGCGCTATGAGTTTTTTCCCCTGGTGTATGCAGAAATTGCAAATTTTGACCTCTTGCATGCCCTCAATTACGGCCTTATTCCCTCTCACTATGCCGCCACGCACTGGACGAAGACAGTGAAGGCGTATGTAAACGACTATTTAAAAGAAGAGATTAAAGCAGAAGGCCTAGTCCGGAACTTGCGATCCTTTGCCCAGTTTTTGGATGTTGCGGCTTTTTCAAATGGTGAGCTACTTAACTATGCCAATATCTCAAGGAATTGCGGTGTAGATTCTAAGACGATTAAAGAATACTACCAAATACTTGTAGACACGCTTCTTGGTTACTACATCTACCCCTATAAAGATAAAATCAAGCGCGAGGATCTTGTTGCGAGTCCCAAATTTTATTTCTTTGATGTAGGGGTTGTAAACCAGCTTCGAAAAAGAACCATTCCAGAGCTTAAAGGCATGGAAGCGGGTAATGCTTTTGAGAATTATATTTTGATGGAGCTTGTCGCCTATCGCGCTCTTAACGAGAAAGAGTTTGAAATTTGTTTTTGGCGCACAAATGGCGGCTTAGAGGTTGATTTTATCTTGGGAAATGCCAAAGTTGCAAATGTTGCAATAGAAGTAAAAATCTCAAGTTCTATTGCCACAAGTGATATTCCGGGGCTAATTGCTTTCCAGCGCGACTATCAACCCAGGGCTTCCTACGTTGTGTGTACGGCACCTCGGGCCCGCAAGCTTACGCTTGATGAGGGTCACGCTATTGAAATTTTGCCTTGGCGCATCTTTTTAGATATGCTTTGGGAGGGCAAGATAATTTAATAGTACTCTTCTAAAGCAGGACTAAGTGGCTTTTTAGATTAAGTAGAATTGGGCTTATCACAGGCTAATTACCCATTTCACGATCCGTGGCAAATCCAACTACGAACGAAAATTCCACCGCATCACCCAAACACTCGACCACTACATGCTCCACGTCGCCTCATTTGCAAAGGCCACTTAAAGTGGAGCCGGGGTGTTTAAGATTAGCTCATACGCACGGTATTCTTCTGGGCTATAGCCCTCGTGGGTAAAAGAAGATGGTTGATAGCCGAGGGCTTCATAAAAGCCCTGAGCGCCTTTGTTGAGCCATTGGGTAAGGAGAAAGATCTTCTTGGTGCTTGGTTCTTTTTCAATAATGGCGCTCATAAGCCTGCGGCCTAGACCCTGCTTCCAAAAGTCTGCATCAATAGCAAGTTCTGCAACGTAGATTTGATCTTCTGCCATCTTTTCAAACAGTGCAAAGCCAACAATGCGATTTTCATTTCGCGCAAAAAGAAAGAGGCCAGGCTCTTTCAGACGAGGCACAATGAACGTGTCAAAGTAGCTTTCAAGATAAGCCAAAAGCTCTTCATCTGTACGATCTTGAAAGGCACTATAGGCTCGATAGCATAAAAAAAATGAGCGAGTCATCATCTGCCTTAAGTCATCAATGTCTTCGGCACTAACAGTTGCTGGATTTTCCCAGGTAAGCTCAAATGTGGACATAAGCTCCTTTTTAAAGAAGTAGGCATCATAGGTGTTTTCGATCCAGTTTGGGATTGTTCCTACACACTTGTAGCCTAGTTTTTTGTAAAAATCTACTGCCTGATACTCCCATGTAAAGAGCTGGACAGATGTACAGTTATGGCTTTTCAGATGCTCTTCAAGCTTCATAAAGAGTTTTGTACCCACGCCCTGCTTTTGCCAGACAGGCTCTACAGAAGCATAATCCACATAGGCCCATGTACCAAATATGCCGCCGGATAGGCCGCCTATAACGAGACCTTCACCATCAGTAGCATAAATTACAAAGGGCAATGAATCGCGATCTTCACCATGGCGCTGCTTAAAATAGTCGATGTTAAAGGCTTCTAAGCCAACTAAAATCTTTGCAGCAACCGGTGGATTGCTATCTTCTACAATAATCGAATAATCAGCTGCAACTAGTTGTGTAGTAAGCACGATAAGGCCTAATAATTTATTAAGAATACACTCACCTCAAATTTAAGCGAGCATGCTGCCTAAATTCACAAGAAAAGGCAAGCCAGAAAAATGGTTACCACAATTCGCCCTGATCTAGGACTCGTAGGCGGCTGTAGAACCACTGTTTGAGCTCATTTTTCCATTTTCCGGAAAATTTCCACTGTGGGAAGGTGGGCTTTTGGCCAGTACCTATCCATAGCTGGCAGCCGTGGGGAAAGGTTCTTTCGTGAGTAAAGTTGCTTGCAGGCTCAATCCAGAGCTTTTCATTTGCGATAATCTTTTGTACTATTGCTTTAGCTAGGTTGTAGCCAATTTTTGTTGCAGGGCAACTTCTTGCATCAAAGCCCCAAGATAGTAAGGGAGGATGCTCTTGTTGATTCCAGCGCTCTATGCAAAACTCATCAGGATTATTCCAGCCAGAGCGATTTAGCTGCACTAAAGAGGCTATCCAGCCTCGCTCCTTATCGCCTGCTTTTCTTGTCCAGATATCTGTAAGTGGATAGAGGCGTAGCGTCTCATCGATACAGCGGTCTAGATCTGTTTTAAACAGCTCTTTATAGGAAGGATAGAGAAGAAGCAGATGACATATAAGATCAGAGCACTGAATACAGATGCTTGTGATAAGGTCTTCAACCACTATAGAGACTTGATCAACCTCGCTAAGTGCTGCAAAGTCGCTATTGCCAAAAAAGATAAACCGCTCATTTTTTTCTGCAATAAGTGCAGCGACCCGGTGATAGAGCTTCCATCGAGCGTCCATGTCAGCAGTTCCTGTATGCCTTTTGATGATGCGGTTAATATCGACAATCCCGGGATACATTGCCCCACATTCACTGCCCGTTGGTGCGCGGCCAAAAACAAGCCTAAATCCTATCTGAAAAAGCCCCTCAAAGACATCCCAGTAAACATCCCCTTTTTTTAATGGAAGAGATAAAGAACAGTCATCATCAAGATGCATTTTCCTCAAGCCATCAGCAAGAATTTTTCTCCTTACTTTCCATGGCTGCTCATTTAATGTAAGAAGTGGGATAAATGGAGAAAAGGCCGTTGTACGCTCATCTAAAGAACGATCATTTTTCGGCTCGTCCATAAGCGTTTTGGTATCACAGATAAGGTCTCTATGAAAAAGTGGAATTTTTCCCATTTTATTTCTAAAAAGCTTCCACGCAAGCGCCCCCGGCGAGTAAGGCAAAAGCAGCACCCCTCCATAAAAAAGACAGGAATAATAAGTCTTACGAATAATTGCCATAGAAGGTCGGGCCTTTTAGCTCAGGATGATGAGCAACAGACTAGCTCAATTAGATTTTACTAGCATAGATAAATTTTTCTACCTACTAAGAAAATATCTATTTGCCTATTTCTTTTAATTTCATTTATGTGTTAACACCTTTGCGTAACCTTGCGATGATGAAAACATTTTCTATCACGTCAAGGTTTTTTGTTGCCTTTCAGACCCTTTGAGAGGCAATTTCACTTCCAATAAGGAGTATCCAATGTTATGTAAACAAATAGTAGGCTGCCTCATGGGGTCGATTCTCGCCTTGTCACCTTTATCTAGTGACATTGTGCAAAAAGGAGCAAAACATCGCTCAGACAGCAGCTCAAGCTGCTCATCATCGCACTCAAGTGCACCATACACAATATACAATCCAGGTAACTGCAAAACCTTTGATTACGTCATTGTCGGAGGAGGCACTGCCGGTAGCGAAATGGCATATTACTTATCAAATGACAATAAAACATCAGTTTTGGTCCTTGAAGAAGGTCCAAACAAAGATTTGGATCCAGTCATCCAGAATTTGGACTATCCTCCAGGCAATATTAGCAGTAACGTCAATGCTCAAGCCCAGATGTCATCAATACTTAGACACTCATACTACCACGAATGGTTTACCATTCCTATGTTTGGACTTCTTGCGCCGCCTGTGCAGAACCGTCCAATTCTCTATGGTGGAGCCCGTGTTGGTGGTGGTACATCATCCACAAACACAATGCTATGGGTGCGCCCAGGCCCTCAAGTACTTGACGAATGGGTAGCCCTAACGGGTGATCCTGAATATGGCATGGGCTATATTCCTTACGGTACTTCAACAAAGATGCTTCAGAATTTTAAAGACATCGAAACCTATTTGCCATACGATCCTTCCGAACCTGAACTCTACTGGCATGCATATGGCGATAATGTCCCAACAGAAAATACTATCTTTAACCGTCAGCAGTCAAATCAGACTGGTAGTGATATATTTGCTAACACAGTTCAGAACTATACTATAGCCGTATTTGGCTCAAACTGGGTGCCAAATGTCGATACATTCGCAGGGCCAAGCCCATTTGCTCCCTTTGCTCCTGGGCCTGCCTACGATCGCAATAACCCCAACTATCAGTTCCATGTCACCGGTAAAGTGCCGGTAGAACAAAGAAGTGATACGACGCGCTCATCAAGCTCACGTGAGTTTCTTCTTGCAGTCAACAGCCCAGATGCTCCACAAGCTCCAAATGAGCCTGTGGTCTATCGCGATTATGACAAAAAAGAAGACTTTGGCATAAATGGCAGACGCCTGCACGTTATTTATGAGTCAACAGTGCTTAACATCAAATGGAAAAAAGGCAAAAGGCCAACCGATGAAGTAAAAGCACACTCACTAACCTATCTTCAAGATGGTGTAGAGCATACAGCAAAGATAGGCAAGAAGCTTATTCTTTGTGCCGGCATTAACTCTGCTGCTATTTTGTTAAAAAATGGCGTAGGACCTGCTGCACAGCTTGCTGATGCTGGCATTGCACTTGTTGTCGAAAACGATAACGTTGGACAAGGCATCCAAAACCACCCAATCGTAACGTATGCAATCGCACAATCGCCAATCGATGGCATTGTACACACTGTAAGCTCTCGTGGTCGTATTGGCAATACAGCAATGTTAAGACTCAATAACGTTACCAACCTTAACGTTGGTGACTATATCAACATTTCTGGCGTTGGCGCATACGAAAGTGTGGCAGCAACTGGTAGCGGTAATGAGTTTAACGCGCAAGGCTATAACGTACTTAACGCCCAAATCCAGTCTATTTCTGGAAACGACATCACCTATTACAACGTTGGTGATCAAGAAACATTTGTACCCGGCAATAACGCTACGCTCTCTACAGGAGCCGCTGTGAGCAGCCGAGTAATCAAAGTGGATCAATTCCGTGCAGGCACAAATACAAACAACCCATGGTTTGCTAAATTGCCTTATGGATGGGATGGTCTTGATGGTGGTATTAATCCTGCCAACTTAGCAAGACCTGCAAAATATGGCCTTGTAGGTAGCGTAAATGGCAATGCTATATCGCCATTTTTATGGTTCCCTGCTTCACGGGGTACCATCACGGTGCTAAATGACGATCCATTACATCCAGTAAAAGTGGATCTTGGATATTTAGCAGACCCAAGTGATATGACAAGCTACATCGCTATAAGCCGTAAATTAGTTGATATGATCGACTATCAGCGGTCACAAACTGGTGGAAACAACCTTAACTACGATATTGGTACAGCGCCAAGCCGTGCTACTATCTTGGGTACTGCCGGTGCTGCTGTTACACAACGCGCTCGTAGTGCTAACGTTGCAACGCTGTCGTTCTCAACACCTCCTGGTGTAACAATCTCTGTTGGTACATTGATAACTGTTACAGGAGTTCCTGATCCTTCGTTTAATGCAACTTCAGTAGCAGTAACAGCGGTTACTTCTACAAGCGTGTCTTATGCGAATGTAGGAGCAAACGTAGCAACTACATCAAGCACAGGTAACATTATGGTTGATAACGTCACATTCCGCCAAAGAACTAACGGCATTGCGACAATAACGCTTGCAGCAGCCCCAGCTACAGCTATCTCTGTAGGCGGTTTTGTAACTGTTACTGATGTTCCAGACGCTTCATTTAACATGGCTGGTGCGTTTGTAACTGCTGTCACATCTAACTCGGTTTCCTATGCAAACCCAGGACCGGATGTAGTAAGTACAGCATCTATTGGTAGCGTTTCAGACGAAGCTGCCTTGGTGACCTTCATCAGAAATGCATACAGCCAAAACCACCACTACGCGTGCTCTTGCCGAATGAGAGATACGAAGGAAAATGGCGGTGTTGTCGATGCATATGGCAACGTGTTTGACACCAAGAACGTCATGGTTTGCGACGTAAGCGCATTCCCTGAAAACGTGGATGCAAACACAGCAGGTATGTGCTATGCATTTACCAAGAAGATCATCAATGACCTTCTTTCAGGCCGTAATCCAAAATCGCCAAATGCTTTTTCTATGTCCGCCGAGAAAAAAGCACATAAGAAAAAGCATGCTAAGCATGCAAAACATAAGTAATATAATTACTTAGTTTTTTACTAGCAGGCCTTACATGGTTTACCATGTAGGGCCTGCTTATTTTTGCGTAAAAAGATAGCGGCTTGTGTCGATAAGTTCGCCTGTGAGGGTGGTCATTTCTTTGTTAAAGGCATCAAATCGGTTTGGGTCTTGCTTTTGAAAACGATCAAAAAATGTAGCGGCGGCGGTAGCTGTCAGAAATGCTGTGTTAGCACCCCTTCCTTCAAGAAAGCTTGCGCAGGCTGCAGCGTCGCCTATGAGTATCGCCTCTTTTTGAGAGTCAAAAAAGCACGTTGCCTGCTGTAGAACTACTTCGATATCGCGCCTTACAATAGCTGTATCAATAGCAGCCACCTCTTCCTGCCAGCCACAAGCACGGATCATCTCTTCTATAGAAAACCCCTTATTCATCTCACTTTGGGCAAATATAATGCTCTTTTGGGGTGTGCAGATTCGCTTTATAAACACACCCTCTTTTTGTATGGCATCTTGCACCTCAAGTTCTTCGTGACTAACCGGAATAACGGCAAGTTGTGCATATGCCGTTCCAAAGCGATCTACACCAATGCCAAGAGCCTTCCTTGTTTGGCTGTGACAGCCATCTGCTACTACCATAATGTCGTAAGGATGCGTAAATTCCCTATTTTCTAAAAGAATGCGCGCGCTTTTTTTGTCGCTACTTATACCCACGCACTCTCCTGTAAAGGTAGGGATGCCGCGATGAGCTACTGCACGAGCTAGCTGCTCTTCAAGCTCCTTTAGCACCACAAAACCCCAAGAGGTTCCATCCTCAAGGGTAATTATGCTAATGGGGCTTAAATCCACTTTCCATTTTTTAAGCAGTTTAATTGATGAATCAGCCAAAAACACCCCTTGCATCCGCATGTAGCTAGGCCGCTTTTCAATGATAGAAACAGTAAAACCTCTCTCGTGCGCTTCAATAGCAGAAGCTAAGCCCGCAGGCCCGCCCCCAATAACAAGAACCGTAGAATTTTGTGCCTGTAGCGATGCCACAAAGCACACAAATAAAAATATAAGCCTCATTTATTACCTTTTATTGGTATATATAATTTTATGGCATCATCTGCCATTTCGCAGATGGGCGGCGCATCCCCAAGCTCAAGATGGCTTGATGGGTACCAGCAGCGAAAGATAGCTCTAAGAGAATCTTCAATCTTGCTATAGTGGCCCCGATGAATAAAAAGCACGTAGCGCCCACCGGGAAGGATTTTTTGCCCAACCTCTCCTTTTGGCTTGAGATCAACGTGTACACGTACGCACATGTCAAAGCGGCATTTTGAGCGCTCTACAATCTGGGGATCATCAAGGCCCATGCTGTAAAAGCTACCTATATCGTCCTTTTTAATGGACGATTCCTCCAAAAACTGGGTAAGAGCCTTATACGCATCTAGCGGCGTAACGATATAATCCCCCACGCGGCGCACAAAGAGAACGGGCATTTCTCTTCGGGTAACATATTTGGGGCGCAGCATCTCTTTTTGCTCTTTGGTGGGGCTTGTGCGAGCAATCATAAGCTCTAAAAGGGGCTGCATCTTTTTGCGGTATTCTCTTGGCGATGTGCCCAGCACCTGATTAAATACCTTTGTAAATGATGACGGGGTCTGATAGCCCAAATCTAGTGCAATTTCTGTAATTGGCTTGTCAGAATAGGAAAGGTGCTCTTGAGCTCTTTGTAGACGTAAATCTGTTACATATTCAGCTAAAGTTTTTCCTACATAGGCATGAAAAAGGCGATGAAAATAAAATGGCGAGATATAAGCAAGCTTTGCCACCCTTTCAAGCTGCAAAGGCTCATCTAAATGCTCGTCTATATAAACTAATGCCCGTAAAAGTGCGCCTATATGATGGGCGGCATAATTCATACTATTCTCCTAATTACTAGCAAGAATTATACCACTCCCCTACAATTAAAACTTTTCCGATCTTGCTATTTCATCAGTTCAAACGTTCTGTCAAGTAGCAGATTAAGATCGAGCATCTTCTTGATGGCCTCCTTCTGGGAATCTTCAAGGTCGGCAATTGTGGTTTCTTTAAACGTTTTTATGATCTCTGCATATGGCTTTTCGTCTTGTTTTCGAAAACGGGCCCTTGTGAGTACGCAGGCATAGGTATAGGCATGCTCTTTTTTGAGCTCGTCGGGAATTTGATTCCAGACTATTGCTGGCTCATCTGTACGTTCTAGCTCTTCAAGCTGCCCATAAAATTCATCGCTTACATCAACAGGTTTTTTTTGAGACGTTGAGTGACTTGAAAAAAAGGTGATTTCTTGTTGAAATTGCTGAGAAATAGTCCTATTTTCTCCTAAAATTTCTGCTAGCAACCTCCATTCTTGTTTTACTTTCTTAAAGCGAGTAAAGAGCGTAACTAGCGCCTCTGCAATCTTATTATCCTTTGTACTGATTATAGGAGTAATAACAAATTTCTTTACTCTTTCGATAAAATGTTCCGGACTTTTGCGAAACAGCATTTTACATGCAGACACAATAAGCTGCGGATCTTGCGAGCTCAATACCTTATCGACGCATTCACCTATAAACTTTTTATTGTCTGTAGTGGCGCATACATGAAAGAGTAACTCATCATTTGCATAATCATCTTTTGTACCCTTTCGTTTTTTCTCAGGAATCTGCAAAAGAAAAGGACATATCACACGTCGATCCACCGCTAATGATGAAAGAAAGCTGCCCACAAATGGTTTTGTCCACTTTTTTGCAAATATCGTTTGCAAAAAGCTTTTTTGAGTCTTTTGGATATAAGCCGCTTGTTGCTCACTTGTTAAGTCCTCTACACATTCATCGCTATGTCCATTACGACGAAGACACTGCCCGATCGTGCTAGGCGGATATATGCCCTCACCTTCTAAGCAGGCAAGAAGCTTATCAAGGCATCTTGAAGCTATGGGCTGATCTTCTTTTAGCTCTTCTTGGATTGTGCATGTATGATAAACACCTGATACTGTCATTATATTTTTACTCCTTTACGTATAAACTCGACCATAGATGGTGTAGAAATAGGAATAACCCCGAACCTTCTTGCAAGGTTACGCACCTTTTGGCCAACATCAAGAATTTCTGCCACAAACGCTCTAACAGCAGGCTCTTGAGTCAAGCCAAGCTTTCTCACCGTTATCTCTTGTGATCTATTATGTAGCTCCTGGATCTTTGGATCTTTAAGGCGATCAAAGCCTGCATGAGCCTGAAAAATGGTTTGAATCTTGGGAGGCACCTCGCGATAGTTAAGGTTTTTCATTCCAAGAAGGCCACGCTCTAAATGGTCCATATGCACGCTTTGTGGAGGAGGGTCTTTCTGGTATATGCGGCCATAGTCAAAAGGACTCAATAGATTGTGTATATCTAGCTCAATTTTATGGGCGTCATAAGCTCCTTGATGGCCCGCTCTCTTAAAAATACGTTCCGTTAATAGCTCTTTTGCTCCAATTGTGCTTAATGTTGCTTGGCGTTTACATTTTTCAAGATGTTCGCATTTTTCATGCAGCACCTTTACCTGTAGAGCAAGCGGATCCTTAGGAGCAATCTCACTAAGCCCTCGACGTAGGTTTTGCGTGACACGAAGCAAGTACTTAGCAGCATTCACGACAACTTCTTGAGGCTTCTTGCCCTCGAAAAAGCCTTGTTCTATGATATGCTCTACTTGAGCCTCTTCTTCTTGAGATGCTGTAAAAAAGGTAAGAGCTGTTGCACTTTCAAAGGGCGGCATAAACATTGTAGAAAAATCATTTCGAAGATAGGTTGTGAGTAGCTCTCGCGATCTTCTTGCACTGCCCGCTAAAGGATCGCTCACCTTTCGGCCGTAGCGAGGATCTTGTTTTGCAAGCGCTTTATGCGTCTCCATATTGGCATCAAGTACAGCTCCAAAAGAATTTGCCCGCTTCTTTTTTGCCCGTAAATCAAGCTGTCCGCCCATTTTCAATATCGTTACCATTCCCTCGCTAGAAGAAATTGTTCCTTCATTTTGTAACATGGCAAGCAGTATAAGAGACGATTGAAGCTCTAGATGCAGACGATCGAGCTCTTTTTCTATTTCAAGGCGCTGATCTATATCTGCAAACTGCATGTTTTGATATGCATGAGCAATTCGTCTCTGAATTTCAGACGCCCTCTTTCCTAGCTGAACACTATCAAGCATAGGGCTTAAGCAAACAAGCTCTTCAGCATGCGCTATAAGCGCCCTCATAGCCTCTTTTTCGACAGGGTCTTCAATACCATTAAGATCGCGCTCTACACTTTTGTTGTATGTATTAGGAAAGTCTTTCAAACTTACAACACGCTGCAAAAGCACGCTTAGCTTTTCAGCAGTCTGAAAGTAGCCTTTTGCCTCTTCAGATTGCAGGTGAGCACCAATATTAAATTCAGCAGGATGGGGAATATATGTTTCAGTATCAAGCTGCCTACCTGAACTTCCGCCTAGTACAATGGTATGAATGCGATCTCGCAACTTCTTATAGAGCACGGCATGTTCAATATTCTTGCTAGCAATTTGAACAGTAAAATCCACGTCAGAGTCATAGCCGACAGTACCACAGTCAGAAAATGTTGCCGCATCGAGCTTTAATTCTTTTGCATACTCACAAGTAAGCCTGTTGATAAAGGCATTTGCTACAGTACGAAAGCGCTCAAGCTCTGGGCCTTTTTCCTGTTTAAGCTCTTTCCAGGTAGCCTGTGTAAGAAGAGAAATTTCGCGGGCATGGTTTTCCTGAAATTCGCGAACTTGCTCCGTTGAATCCCTATCTGAAATCTGTAAAGAATCAAACGCGGATAAAAGGCTGGTTACATCAAGAGGTCCTACTTGCATGGCAGTCGCTCCATTAACTCGGTTAGCTAATTATAACACTTTGGAACTGAAGATACTATTGTAAAAAATACTATTTCCAAATATTTTGCAAAAAAGAGGCTCTATATGGTGCTAAATGCAAATTAAATTTATTATTTTTAGTTTTATAAGCATCGCATGCTATGATTTGCTTCTTGCAACACCAACCCAAGTCTTTTGGACAAACTGCACAACAGTTACTCAACCCCAAAACACCTATCACCTTAATGTACAGGGCTTCTTTAACATAGACGGAGGCTCTCATTTTCCTCCTCAAATAGGCCTAGAGGCAGGGTTATTTGCATACAAGGGAATAAGTGCAGAAGGAGGTGTCGATTACCTTGCAGGCATAAAGCATCCATTTGTCTTCAATGGCAAGATAGCTCTTGATGAAGATAAGCTCTTTGCTGGCGCCCCCTCACTAAGCATCGGTCTTTTTAATGTGGGAACCTCCCATAAGACCAACCAGTGCGTATCAGATATTGTAATCGGCAAAAGCCTCCCCAACAATCTAGGCACCTTCTATGCCGGGCTCTATACAGGAAAACGCGCCCTTGGCAAACACCGCTCCGGCTGGATGGTAGCCTACCAAAAGCCCTTTCAGAAAGTTAATGAGTACTACAAGTGGATCTTTAACGCGGACTTTTCTTCAAACAAAAACGTCCTGGGCGGCGGCGGCTTTGCCCTCACTTACTACTTTACACCTACAATAAACCTCGAAACCGGCCCCGTCTGGTTTACCGACACCCACACCAATGGCCGCTGGAAATGGTCCATTCAGCTTGGGGTGGATGTATGAGATTACGATTTTGTGTAGGGAAGATCCTCTTGATAGGATGAAGTCGAATCTTCACGCAAAGCCGGCCCCATTGTTTCGATGTTTTTGGTGACAACCTGTAGGGCTTGAAATTCGGTGAGAATGCGCCTAATTTCTCTCACTACTTCGTCGCGGTCAGGAAAGTTTTTCATATCGTCGCGACCGATAAATTCGCCAATTTCAGCAAAAGGCTGCATCAATAAGACAACATTTATCTCTCTTGCCTGCTTAAAGATCAGCTTAACAATATGCTCAAGAGTAGCAATTGCCATGATGATAAGGTCTCTAAAGGACTCATTGCGCTCTTTAGAGTAGGCAAGTAGTAGCTTTGTTGTTTCACTTAGTGTAAGAGCAATGCGCGTAAGGAGGGTATTGTTATTTTGCTCTACAGCACTCTCTGCACACTTTGCCAAAAACGATAGTGGAATACCGGCAACAAGTGCGCTATGGCGCGCAAAAAATACACTCATCTTGCCAAATTCAGAAATGATATTTTCGCAAATCGGCTCGGCATTTTCTTTTATTGCCTCTTCAAACACCCACAAAAGGCGCTCAGATACAAAAATGCAAAGCGAATTTACCTTATCTAAAAATGTGAGCCCCTCTCGATCCGGCCTTTGCATAACACCTATTTGCGATGCTTCTTGCACATAGGTCTCAATAAGGGTCTGAACAGCATTTAGCGATGCTGATGAAAAGCGAATCTGGCGTTTATGTGTAGCCTTTGCACAGGCATCTATCATCACTTCAAGATATTCAAAAGCTTTTGCCTCTTCATTATCTTTTACGGCCTTTTGCAGGTTTCTAGAGAGCCTTTTCACTAAAAAGGGAATGTATGTATAGCTAAAGGACCTATTGTAGTAAAAGCGCAAGACATCAAAGCCAACGCCAAAGCCAACGATCCACAAATAAAATCCCGTTGTAGCACCTGCTGAAAGAAAAAACGATCCCAGTAAAAATACAAATAAATAGACTAAAGAGGCTGTAAGAAGCCGATCTTTTATATAAAGCTCTTGCGCACAGCCCAAAACGCGCGTCTGCATGCGAATGACATTTCGCCACACCAAGGATTTTGCCATAAAGGCCATAAACAGCAAAAGGAGCCCTACCACCACAAATAAGGGACTGCCATAGGGGGCGCTAAGGCCAGAAATTGCAAATAAACCCGCAAACACTAAAGAAACGACAGTACCGGCCATCTAAGTATCACTCCAATTTTTCCTGTTTGTACCCGAATCAGGATTTTTCGTTAACAAATAGATAGGTTTTAGAAAGTATTTCCTGAACGGCTCGCTCTAGAATATGCAGGCGAGATCCTGTAAAATGCATAGTCCACGAAAGAACCACATTTCCCTTATAGGCTATACTTGCACATACTACACCTATTGGCTCACCAGTTGGCCCTAAATTACCTGTAACACCTAAACCAAGATCTGCAGATAATTCTTGAGCTACATGTAGCGCCATTTGCCGCGATACTTCTTCAGACACTACGCCAAACGTAGTAATCAATGCCGGATCTATTTTAAGCAACTTTTCTTTCACGCAAGTGGCATAGGCAACAATAGCGCCCTGAAAGTAGCTAGAAGCGCCTGCGTTTTTAACAAAGGCACTAGAAAGCGCCCCACCAGTACACGACTCAGCTATAGCTAAAGTGATTTTTTGTTCTATGAGGGCAAGATGAAGGGCTTCAATGTCCATAAATAGCAAGACCTCTAGATGCAAGCTCACTATGATTATGAATCCAGGATAAGCATTTTTTGCCAATACGCATGGGGTCATTAACACGTTTGCCATCTACTAAAAATGGCGTAGGCAGGCTATGAAGGCGAAGCCACGGCCGTATTGCAGAATAGAGTGTTGCATTTATAAAGCGCTCTTCATCAAGTGCATCTTCTACCTTTCTTGTATCAGGATACTGAAAAAGCTGCGGATATGAAAGACGCACGCCCCAAGAAATACTTTTTTCTCCTAACGACATGGAGTGAAACTTAGCATCATTTTTTGTATAAGTAAAGCGATGTATCTGCATCTGAAGCACAGGCTCATACGGGATTATTATCTCTTTATCGTTACCCAAGGTTATGGCGCGTACAGCGCTTAAAGTCTTTGTAAAGCATGCTGTAAAGAAAAAGCGAAAATCCGCATCTTGTGGAACCCTGCCTTCTTGTAGAGTCTCAACATATCGTTTATAGGCATCTATAAGGGCACTTTTTTCAATAAGGTGTTTGCCGGAATTTGCAACGCCAAGGGTTGAAAAGATATAAAGGGGCTCTTTAAAGCTTTCTAAAAGGCTTTGAAATTCCTCATGATCTACAAGCATGTCAAAGTGAATCCACTTTGAGGCTAAATAGGAAGGCGCCTCTTTTGGCAGAATATGCACGATAGTTGTCATGTGGGCGATTTTTCCATGGTAGCAGAAAGCAAAATCCAGATTGATCCTATAAAGATGCATGAGTCTGCAACATTAAAGACTGGGTATTCAAACCCCCAAAAGCAAAACTGGAACATATCGATAACATACCCATAATGAAAGTAGTCGATAACATTGCCAATAGCGCCGCTGATAATAAGCGTAAGAGGTATATTCCACTCTTGTCGCTTATTAACTCCTGCAAAATAGACAACAAGCGCCCCTATTAACAAGAGGCGCACAACGACAAGTGCATTTGGAAAGTCAGCTAAAACGCCCCAGGCAGCACCCATATTTATCGCATGGGTGATCTGCATCTGGATGCCGAAAAAATCAGAGAAGACCGTGACAGGCAACCGAGAAGGCACGCTATCAGCAAGAGTTGCTATATACGCTTTTGTGCAGGCATCAATAACAATAATGATAAATGCCAAAATGTAGCATGCGCATCTGGAACGAAAAAGTTCCACTAGATCAGTCCCCGCTCCAGCTTTTCTTGCGCTTTTACAGTGGTGTTTGCATAAGGCATAGCTTCTAGGCGAGCCTTTGGAATTTCTTCACCGCTAATATCGCAAACACCATAGGTGCCTTCGGTAATTTTTTCTAAAGCGCGCTCGATAAGCCTGAGCACCTGAAATTCTTGGCTTGTAACTTCAAGGCTGATGCGGCGATCAAAGTCGTCTGTTCCTTGATCGGCCTGGTGCTGGGAATACCCCGTTGCTTCATCAGGCTTTTTTACTTCTGCCGTACAGTTACTGAGCGCATGAGAGATCTGGTTTTTTAGCTCTTCTAGTCGCTTTTTATACTTTTGAACATCTGTTTTTGAAAGTGCCATAGTTCGCTCTCCTACATACCTGAGACACGAGACGAAAAGGGGGTAAGTATAGATACTTCTGCCATATTTTGCCACGTGCCTTTTTCAATAATTATAAAATAATTTCTTTAATAAGTCAACTCACACTACGTTATCTTAAGGACTATCTTTCCTCTCACATGCCTTG
Source organism: uncultured bacterium (assembly GCA_964514655.1). GTDB lineage: Bacteria > Chlamydiota > Chlamydiia > Chlamydiales > FEN-1388 > SZAS-7. The sequence goes on along the minus strand of CAZEQY010000022.1, from coordinate 22,926 downwards.
CCTGCACCATATCTAATACACTCGCGGCATCAGAAAGTGGGTATTCGGCCATTTCGGGCACTTTAAGTTTTTTATGGTCTAAAAGTACGCCTATTTCGTGAAGCTCATCTCTATTTGGGGTTACAAAGATAAACCCGGCTTCCACGCCGCGAGGGGCAAGCTCATTTACCCCGCGTTCGACAACGCTTACGACTCTTCCGCCATTTTTTACAAGCGAAAAACAAGATTTTGTTGTTTCTCCTCCTACACAGTCTAGTACAACGTCAACACCGTGAGGAACTTTCTTCAAAAGAGCCTCTTGCACATCTTCTTGCGTGTAGTCAAACACCTTCTGAGCACCAAGACCAAGTACGTAGGTGTGATTTTCTGAGCGAGCAGTGGCGTACACAGTGCCCTTAGCCCAATTTGCCATCTGTACAGCCATACCGCCAACGCCTCCTGCTGCCCCCAATACGATAATAGTTTCATGAGCCTGAAGTTTAGCATGATCAAATATCGCCTGCCAGGCCGTTAGTGCATTTAGAGGTATGCCTGCAGCCTCTTTTAAGCTCAGCGTTTTTGGAGTATGGACTACGAGATCTTCCGGAACCACGATAAACTGTGCATATGTACCATGCTGTATCTTTGGAGTACGAAAGTAGCCATAGACTTCATCGCCCACTTTTGCCCGACGAACGCTAGGCCCCACTTTTGTAACAACTCCAGCGCCTTCCCAGCCCGGAATAATCGGAAATTCATATGGATATGAATCCTTGTACGTACCTTCTCGTATCTTATAATCCACAGGATTTACCCCTGTATATGAAAGGCGTATTTGTATCTCACCTTCTTTAGGCTCTAGCTCCGGCATATCAGCCATATGCATGAGACTCGAGGGTCCAAACTGCTCATAAATGATTGCTTTCATCTAACACAAACCTCGTTAAAATAGACTTTTTGGCCTTCATGGAGAAAATGGCAATTGAGTTCAACAGAAAACGACAAAAAAAGCAAGTTAGCAATCAAAGTGCTTGACTGCTAAATTCTGCTGTGCTTTATTAGAGATGTAACCAATATGGAGGTTTTTTATGGAACAAAGAATGCCACAAAGATGGTTTTCACCACTTTCACTAACTGATGAAATTGAAAATGTGAATTGGCTTGCAAATCCATCAGGATTACAAATATCAGAAGACGAAACCCACGTCTTCATTGAAGCGTCGCTTCCTGGCCTTACGGAAAATGAGATTGATATAACCTATGAAAAGGGAACTCTCATGGTCCGCGGCGAAAAAAAGGAAACAGAAGAAGACAAAAAGAAAAAATTCTACCGCCGCTCAAGCCGTAGCTTTTTTTATCAAATGTCAGTTCCTGAAAATGTCGATGATGCTATAGAGCCAAAAGCAGAATTCAAAAATGGCGTAGCCATCATCTCTTTCCAAAAAAAGAAAAAAGAACAGCCAAAGAAAATTACATTTAAAAAGTAATTGTCTTAAATCCCGCCCGCCAATAGAAGTACAGAAAAGGTAGTTTATGAATTGGCGGGCATTTTTTTTATTCATCTTTCTCTCTACAGCGCTCTATGCAAAACATCGTAAAGATGAACCTATCTTCTTTTACGTTGTCATACCCTCGTATAACAACGAACAATACTGCATCAGAAACCTCGAATCCATTGTGCGTCAGGACTATCCGCACTGGAAAGCAATCTATATAAATGACCTTTCTGCTGATAGAACAGGCCACCTTGTCGAAGACTATATTACAAGAAATAACCTTCGCCATAAGTTTGAAGTTGTACACAACTGGAAGCGCCGTGGCATGCTTGCAAACATCTACAACGCTGTAAAAAAGGCAAAGCCCCATTGGGTTGTCGTTACCGTTGATGGGGATGATACACTCCGAGGAAATGACGTTTTTAGCTACCTTGCAAGCGTCTATAAAGATCCTAACGTCTGGATGACCTACGGCAACTGGGAAGCGGAACCAAAAGGCAGGCTACAATCTGATAATGACGTTATTCCCGACCATATACGCCTCACAAACTCCTTTAGAAGCTATAAGTTTTGCACGACGCAGCTTCGTACATTTTATGCAGGGCTATTTCGCAAAATAAAAAAACGCGACCTGCAGCATAAAGGCCAGTTTTTTATGGCAGCAGGCGATGTTGCCTTTATGATACCGCTACTAGAACTTTCTTCGCGCGGGCACTTTCGCTTTATCGAAAAGGTGATTTACAATTACAACCTCCATAACCCCATCAATGACTTTAAGGTAAATGGAGGCCTGCAAGGCTGGTGTGCAGGCCAAGTTGGCAAAAAACCGCCCTACAAACCATTAAGAAAAGCAACCTGGAAATAGCATATGACATACCCTAAAACCCTTATCGTTGGCGCAGGCTTTGGTGGCCTAGAAGCTGCAAAAGACTTAAACAAAACAGATAATGATGTACTTATTATCGACAGGCTCAATCACCACCTTTTTCAGCCTCTACTATACCAGGTAGCAACATGTGCGCTATCTCCGGGAGATATTGCTACACCCGTTCGCGAGATCCTACACAAAAGCAAAAACGTCTCCTTCATTATGGGCAATGTAGAGCGCATCGAAAAAGACAAACAGATGATGCATCTAGAATGCGGGATGAACTTTCACTTTGACAACCTAATTTTAGCCCCAGGAACTCGCCATAGCTACTTTGGCAATAACGAGTGGGAACCCTTGGCGCCAGGCCTTAAAACTATTCAAGACGCCACCCACATACGCGAAAAAATCCTCATGGCTTTTGAACAAGCTGAACGCGCCTCCACCCACGCTGAAGCAAGAAATTTCTTGCGCTTTGCCATTGTGGGAGCAGGCCCTACGGGAGTTGAGCTCGCCGGCGCTATTGCCGAAATTGCCTTTTCCGGCATGAAGAAAAAGTTTTCAAAGATACGGCCCGATCAAGCAAAAATATACCTTATAGAAGGTGCCCCTTGCGTACTTCCCGGCTTTCCGGACGCTCTATCGGTACGTGCGAAAAGCGATCTAGAAAAACTTGGCGTCACAGTTATGACAAACCAAAAGGTAACCGGCGTCACCCCAGAAGGCGTACTTGTAAATAACGAACTACTACCTGCCCCTACAGTACTTTGGGCAGCAGGAAACCTAGCATCCGGTCTACTTAAAACTCTAGATACTCCCCTTGATCGTCAAGGCCGCGCCATCGTAGAACCGGATCTTAGCATCCCAAACTACCCCAACATCTTTGTTATCGGAGATGCAGCCCACTGCCAAAATGCAAATGGCCAGCCACTTCCCGGCCTTGCCCCTGTTGCCAAACAGCAAGGATGCTACGTTGCCAAAATCATCTCAAAAAATATTCCAAAAGAAAAGCGAAAGCCCTTTAAGTACCACGATAAAGGCTCACTAGCTACTATCGGCAAAGGAAAAGCCGTTGGCATGATGGGCAAAATAAAGCTCACAGGATTTTTTGCCTGGTTTATTTGGTCTGCCGTGCACATCCTCTACCTCATCGACTTTAGAAGCCGCATCAAAGTATTCTTCCATTGGAGCTACCTCTTTTTAACAGGTAAGCGCGCCGTCATGCTCATTACGCGCCCGATCGAACATGACATCAACGAAGAAGAATCAATCGCTGACTAGCGCTAGAGAAAATGGCGTTGCACTTAAAAATACATTTCGCTACGTTTACCTCGACTTCGGACTATTACTAATTCGAAGAAGATGAAAAATATAACCACGGGTAAACACCATGAAAAAACACCTGCAGATTTTAGTGGCACTGATCACTTTTTTAAGTATGTCCTTAAGTGCGGCCGTAAAAGCGCCTGCAAAAAATACGAAAAAACATACCGCTGCAAAGGCAGTGGCAAAGCCTCCCCCTAAAAAAGCGGCAAATGTGCCTGGCAACGACTTTACTCAAAACGACAATTTGGCCCAGTTTTTACGAGCAAGGGAACTAAAATATCAAACTATCTACAACAGTGGATTTGCAGATACAGCAAGAAATCATATTAGAGCTGCAGCGCTTTCTGGATCGTGTGATCAAAGCGTGCGCGCTCAAGACGATGTTGATGCACCATGCGACTGCAACGACTGCGGCCCATGCTGCGTCAAGCGTGTAACAATTACCTGCGCGGATTTGCCCTACGTAATATCTTGCCCAGGCTACTATGAGCTAGAATGTGATGCTAAGTATAACGTAGTAGATGCTTTTGTCCCCGCTATCCAAATTGTTTCTAATGATGTTACCCTTGACCTTTGCGGCCATACACTAAGTCAGTGTGGAGAGACTCCGTGGGGCTATGGCCTAGTTATCGGACAAGGCTACTTCCCAGTAGATCAAAATGCCGTCTACAAAAACATTACCGTAAAAAATGGTACTATTCGTGATTTTAGCGGTAACGGCATTACAGCAATAAACCTTAGCTTTACTAACACAAACGTTCCAAATCCAGATCCGGTAAACCTTCCTTATGAAGACCTTCATTTTTATGACCTAAATGTACTGCATAATGGCACGACAACTGCCTACTTTGACTCTATTCAGGGTATACAGTTTGATGGGAATGTGTTTATTGACGGTTTTTATGATAACACCACAACGCCGGAAGTTGCCTTCCGAAATGTGGTTATGGAGCGCGTTCATTCAAATGAAAACTTCTGCGCTTTGCTAAACGGCGTTAATTGCTCAATGCTTGCTTGCGACAACGTTGTGGTTCGCGACTCTCAGTTTAACAATACAGAGGGCATAGGAGGTAGCGGCTTTGCGGTAATTGCTAATAACGTAGAGTTTACCGATAACCAAGTAAATGGCACAAGCGACCGAAAAGTAATTTCATGTAACAGATTTTTGCAAGCTGCGAGCTTTATTGGCAATAACATGCTTATTAAAAACTCCCAGTTTAATGACAGCTACAGCGAGTGCTGTGGTATTAGAGCGTTAATTCTTAATGGTGACAATTTCCTCGTTGAAGATTGCCAGGTTAATAACACTCGGGCAGGCTCAGTGTTTGGCCTCGTTGCAGGTAGTGAAATTGTAGGAATTTCAATGTTCTCTCCAGGCTTAGCGCAAGCAAGTGGTTCTACCTTTGTTCGCTGCCAGTCTAACGGCCATGGTGTTAATTCGGATAACCAGGCTCGCGGCTATATTGCTGGCATAGAGTGTCATAGCTATTCAGATGTTGAATTTATAGACTGCCAGGTGTGCGATATTAATGCCGAAGCACCTCTCTGGACGGTACTTGGTGCATTTGTTTGGGCTGATGGTTTTCCAAATAATTACGCAAAGAATGTGACATTTACTCGCTTTCAGGCCTCTAACTTAAGTGGTCATCAGGCAGTTCTTGGCATTGTAGGCACCACAAACTCTATCGGATTGCCAGACACTTCCCCTTCTGACAACCTTGCTAACATGGTTGTTGAGGATGCTGTGGTAGAAAAGATCCATAGCACATCTGCTACTGAGCGCGTTGCAGGCATTGCAAACTGCCTCTTTCCGTTTTATTTCTCAGGAGGGGCAGTTAATACTCCATTACCAATGGAGAATTTATTTGTGAAAGGCTGCAGGGTAGCTGATGTCTATGCAGATTCTTCTAACCCAATTTGTGCAGGCATTCTTTTGGAATCTGCCGAGCGTCCTGTCGTAGAGGAAAATACTGTAAGTGACTGCCAACATGGCATCTTACTTACAGGCACCTATGAAACGCAGCTTACTCCAATTGGGTTTTTGCTTGTTTCGCCTGATTCGATGACCCTCATTGAATATGGATGGCAAGTAGACCCAGACACGTGGCCGGTCAATAACCCAATCACAAACAATCAGCTCTTTACAAGAGTGGCAACTTCTCAGCAGGTAACGGTCACACCAAGTGGAATTTATCAGTCTACAAACTTCCCAATTGAAGATATTTCAAGTTGGACTACTGGTGATAATCTTAATGAGTTGATCTATAACGTGCCACCAGGTGGTATACCTATTCAGCTCTTTGATCCAGATGCCTGCCGTAACCAGGTGCCTTATTCTGGCGAAGTAGGCGCAACAGCAACGTATGATGGCATAGGTCTTGTAACTGGGTTTAATTCATTCTGGACACAATCTATGGTGGGAGGAACCATTACACTTGCCGATTCATCATCTGCAACCATAACAGGCTTTGTTGACAGATTTACTCTAGAAGTAACATCTGGCCTTACAGCAAATGATCCTCAATCCTACGTCATTACCTACCCTAATGACGGCCAGCTGATTAATGGACAAACTGTTTATGGTGCCATAACTCCACCTAACACAACAGTGCCTGGTTTTACAAACCGTGCTGTCGTAAAGGATAACACAGTAAATAGCTGTGAGTTTTCTGGAATCCGCGATAATCGTAAACCCTGCACATCATCGCTCTTCCTGTCAAACACAGCATTTTGCAATGGCTCTTTGAACAAGAACCATAACTACCACATACACTGGGGCCACAAAGCTCCTGTAGCCGAAGGCAACCTAAGCCGCTACCCTGAACCTAAAAATTCAGCACAAAACCTTTCGATTGCATGTGGCAAGCATGACTGCCAGCATAGCTCAAGTAGCTCAAGCTGTAGCAGTGATCACCACCATCGTGCGAAAGTAAAGAAAAAATAAGTTATAACAAAAAAAAAGACTGCCTCTTCATTCGAGAGGCAGTCTTTTTTTATGAGCTTTTGGTCAATTCTTCGATAAGGGCACGGTCAATGACTTGGCCTTCTACTTTTATGCGGGGCAAAAGGTAGTAGTTCCAGAAAAGAAAATGCACCTTGTCGACTGTGGAGCCTTTTTTATAGGCCTTATGCGCTGCCTGAAACATATAGGATACTTGCTTGCGGCAAAATCGGATTTTTTCTTTTTGTATGCTAGCTGCTTGGGCTAGCTCTTTTTCTTTAGCCTTTTGACGCTCTACCTCTTCTTTTAGAGCCAGTATTTTATCAAGTTCTTGTGGATCTGCAAGTGCCTCAGGAAGGGCATGAATGCGAGATGAGAGGTTGGATAGCTCCTGAACATTTTTTTGCATGTCAGGTGCTTTATACTGCTGGGCTTTAGCTATTGCTTTTGCTAGTAGGTTTTTTCCAATTGCAGGCTGAAAAAGATCTGGGGACTCTTGAGAAGATTTTTCGTAGATATATTCAAGGACAGATTCTGTAACAGTAAGCTCCGGCGCTTCTCGCTTTACCATCTCGCGCAAAATGAGCACTGTCTGCTCTTTATTTGTTGGGGCAACATCCATTCTCTGAAACCGCCTCGAAAAAGCAAGATCTGGTGCAACATGCTCATCATATTCTTTGGCTGTGGTTGCGCCGATAACATATGGCAGCGCGTGGGGATTTGTGTCCAAAACGGTTTTCAGGCGCTCGCCAAGCTCTTTTTTTAGCATTGCGTTATGCACTTCATCAAAAAAGACGATGTAGTCATTTCTTTTCTCTGCAATCTTGTAAAGAATTGTAAGCAGCGCATCTTGGCCCATGTTCGTTCTTTGTAAAAGCTCTGCAGTGTTCACTGAAAGCAGCTTTTTGCCCTGCAAGCATTTGGGAACATCACCTGACACAAGCCTTTGAGCGATCCCCTTTATAATTTCAGTCTTTCCAACCCCTGTTGGGCCTACAAGTAAAGGGTGAGCGCGGTGGCCATCACTTGAGCTTGCTAGCGCATTTAACACCCCATCTATCTCACACTCTCGTGCAAATACAGGACCTAGCGTTCCAATTTTTGCCTCCTCCACCATATTTACACTATATTCTACCGAGCTTGGAGATGCCTGTAGCCACTTTATATAGGCAGCAGCACTTCCAACAGCACTTACACATAAAGCTCCTGTAACAATGAGTGCCGTAAGTGGCAAGCAGACAGTTGCAAGGGCTGTAAAGAGCAGCAAGGGAAAGGTTCCGATTTTTACATAAGAACCAAGTCTTTGATCAGCTTCCCACCGCGAAGTCACCTCTCGAGTAAGGCCCCCAACATCTAAAGAAAGCAAAATCCCATCTATAAAGTTGCGCACCATCCTAACAAAGGTGTTTCCATGATGTTTGAGGATGGACTCTTCTGTACTTGCAACAAGCTGGACATATTCTTCATGAGCAATGGCAAAGGCTTTTTGCATCTCTTCCGGACGAGAAATTTCATCCCCTAACAACTTTTGGATATCATCCGGAGAAAAAAACGATAAACACCGTTTAAGTCCCACAAAATCCTGAACGGCAATAAGCGCATCAAAGAGCTTACCAAGATCTTCTCGCTTATATGATTTCACTACCTGTTCTAGCGTTCCTCGAAGCACAAAAAACTCTGTTGAGCAAAAAGCTTTTGTAACAGCTTCTAGCTTAGGGTTCTTTTCTAACTCAAGACGCGCGCTATCGCCTTTTCTAAGCCCAAAAAGGTTCAAAAACCCTCTCTTTGGCTCTGGCTTCGGGACAAAGGGAACTCCCCCACCTACAGCAGCTACTTGCATAAACACCTATAAATTAAATTGTTTATTATGCACATATTACGATTTTTTTGCAATATTTATTGTAACTTGATACACTCCCCAAAAAAAGAGGGAACTATGGCAACAGTGACATTTAAAGGATCAAGCGTACACACTAATGGCGAGCTACCAAAAGTAGCTACAAAAGCCCCAAATTTTATGCTTGTAGATGGCAACCTACAAGAACGTCCCTTAAGCGACTTTCAAGGAAAGCGCAAGATACTTTCTATAGTGCCAAGCCTTGATACAGGCGTATGCGCCCTCTCGGCCAAAAAGTTTAATGAAACTGCAAAGAGCAACCCTAACCTTATGGTGATCTTTATATCAGCAGATCTTCCCTTTGCCCAAAAAAGAATGTGCCAGCAAGATGACCTTGCAAACATAGTCACGCTCTCTATGATGCGCAACAAAGAATTTGCAGAACGCTACGGCGTACTCCTTATCGACGGCCCCCTTGCAGGCCTTGCCGCACGCTCAGTTGTAGTCCTTGACGAACAAGACAACGTCATCTACACCGAACTTGTCCCCGAAATCACCCAAGAGCCAAACTACCAAAAAGCCCTCGACGCTGCGGGGTCAGGACAAGATCAAGATTAAGATCAAGATCGAGATCAGGAAATGACCTTAAGTTGACACCATTGGGACCATCCCCTTCTCTTTAAAACAATTGGGCGCTTTGTTATTGCAGAGTATAGAGGGATTACATATGTTGCAGTAACGACTAATGTAACAGAAAACTCTTTATAAGAGGGGCTATAGTGGCGGAGAAACTTCCTTTTTTTAGTAGACTTATCACCGATAGTGAAAATCCATTGCATAGTTTTGGCGAACAATTTTTTCAGATTGAAGGCACAAATTGGGGAAGAACGTTCAGACTTCAAGACGGCAAGGCAAGGCAAGAGCAAGCTGAATCACAATGGGGCCGAGTTCGCAATTTCTTACGTATTCTTGGAACTATTACAATTATTCCTGTGGCTATAGCGTTAGCGGCAAAGCTGCACCACCGCAGAACGGGCGATTTTTGGGTCATTCAGGAGCCGCAGGGGCAGGCCCAAAAAGCGCACCAGGCAGCCTCAGACATTATGCCACCAACTCTTACAGCAGGAAGACAATTAAACGGGGCACTTGGCCATAAGTTCAAATGGCCATCTGACCATCTACCTATAGGGGGATCTATAACGCTTGATACAGGAACAACCTTGCGTTTTGTAAGCTACAACGCGCTTAAACAGGAACCTCTTGAGAAATACATCAATGATACAAGCAATGCCCAAGGACTCAATGGAAGTGCGATCACTCAGCTAAGTAGAAGTGAAAGAGAAACTCTTATTGCCGAGCAGGTCATTGATATGATTCATGCAGGAAATGATGTAGTATGTCTTCAGGAATGCTCTAAAAGCCTAGAGAAAATAATAAAAAATGGCCTGCCTAAAGAGTTCAAAATTGGTTTTTCAGGCACTGAAGGGCTCTGTATATATAACGAAAACAAATATCACGCAAAAGAATCGCCCAAGAGGCCCTTTAGCAATAATAATAAGTACATTCACACCTTAGAATTGGAGGTAAAAGGCACGGGCGAAAAAATACGCATTTCAAACACACACGTGCAACAAGGCGAAGTAGGCGTACTTATAAAGAGCATTCTGGACAGCCAAGATCATATTCCAACACTTCTTATAGGCGATATGAATGCCTCTCCAAATGAATTTCAGAACAAATTTGCAGGCGTACAGCATGAGACTGTAAGCGGCAATAAACCTACCCATATCAATACAAAAAAGACCCTAGTAGGCTACGATCAGGTACACCTCATAACACATTCTGGGCAAAATCCTCTTAAAGCAACAGCATCTACTCAACCCGATGACATCTTCAATGTAGGATCTAAGGCTTGCAGCGCCCTCAAAGGGGTATATAAGACGTTATACGACAATCTTTCCTAAGATTTAGAAAATGGGGCCGGATACTGTGACCCCAATTCCTAAGTAATGAGTCTTAGTCATAGCTCGAAATGTCATATGAAGGACCAGAATAGCAGTCTACAGCAGCAGCAGCTTGTAGGCGCGCTTTTTCTGCTTTTACTATAGCTACGTGCTGAGCGACAAAAATCTCACGCAGATCATGATTTAAGGCATGTTCTGGCAGTTGCTGCATAAATAATTTTTCACCAAAAAGCCGATTTTGTAGCTCCTCGCGTTTTTCGTCAAGAATGCGCTTATCTGCTAAACTTTTTATGCTCCAGCCTGCACCAAACACTCCTCCTAATAATATTGGAGGACATATCGCAGCAAGTGCAATAGCAACGGCTACTGTTACCCCGCCACCTAAAGCACCCATACAGGCTTGGCCATCAATGGCATTAATAATAGCGATTTCCTGCTCAATATTAGAAATTCTTGTATTAAAGAGTTCTCTACCTAAAGTTTGCTTTGCTTGAAAAGCTTCAGCTTGAGCAGCTGCTATTTTTGCGTCTAAGTCACTTACCTGACTTGGTACGAGTTCTGCTGCACTCAGTGCTGGAGATGATGTTTGTATTGAACTATTTGTAATTTTGCTCATAAATAGCCTCCATTTTTTGGCTGGCTCTATTTATAAATCAGGTGTTTCTTTGCAAAAAACCCGTAACTTTTACCCTACACCCCCTTCCACAATACCCTGTAGACATCCTGATAGTAAATTGCTTGTGTGCTACCATGCTAGAAAAATTGGGGGCTTACAAGATGTGCACTAGCTCTATACTTTCAGCACCTGCTACAACGGCCGTTATCCATGGACAAAATAACGTGCAACCGCCTCGAGCTGATAACAGTTCAAAATGGATAGTAATTTCTGGACAGTCCATTTCTGGACTCATAGCAGCCGCAATTTTTGCTAAAGCAGGATATCATGTTCATGTTTCCGATACGCGAGCAGAATATACCAGAAATATTCAATGGGCTGTAAGGCAAGCTTTGGTGAATGAACTTGCTTCTATCGACATGAAGCTTGCTAATCGTTTCCTTAAGGAAGTCGCTCGGCCTATTTATAAAGGATCTACCCATATACACAATGGACATGTTCGAATTAAACGACACGATAATATAAGAGATCCTGATCCTTCAGCATTGCCAGCTAATGGAACAGAATTGATCAACGATTCTGCTGTTTACACTGTTGAGCATAAAGAATTTGAACGGGTTCTTAAGGATTATTTATCAAAAACTTTCCAAAACGTGTATTTTTACTCTGGAAAAATAGAAGTAATAAAAGTAGGAGCAAACTACTTTTACGTTAAAAATGGCGGGACCCCAGATCTAATTGGGCTAGCTGAAGGCGGCCATAGCGTAAACAGAAATCAGGTGGGACTGCACGTAAGGCCAACGACTGAAGCAAGAATGCAAATAGCCGGAGTTATCTGTATTGATAGCGGAGGCGCTATGATTAAACATATTAGAGAGGAAAATGGTCGACGCATGCTTACAGGAGCCATTGGGCATGCTGGCGTAGCAAAGACGTGGATTGTAGCAGACGTAGATCCATTAACGTGTACCGATCAAAATGCAATCAATGCTGAGTTTAGACGGCTTGCATCACTGGTACTTCAAAAGTCGATAGAAGAAATTGATAAATATGAAATTTACGGGCAAGTAAATAAAGGCCATATTAATACATTTTATTTACAGCAGACCATTGTAGATAAAGCAGCCCTCGGCGACAATCTCATTGTATTGGGAGATGCAGTAGGCACAGGTCATTGGAGCGTAGGTGGCGGTGCGCAGATAGCTGCAGTATGCCATGCAGAGCGTATAAAAACCCTCGTCTTAGATTTAGATAAAGCAACCACAAATAAAGCAGAAAAGGAAGCCGCTCTTAAAAAATATTCTCAAGGTGTGCTGCGTGATACGCTAGCATGGCTCGAAGTTGGAGCGCGCGATTTTTATCCCCTTTTAGGTTAGTAAAAGTAAAAGAAGCCTACCCTATTCATTTTGTATTGAGCGAACTTGTGCCTTTTTCAACTATGCCTTGAAGAGCACTCTTATGATCTGGCAGCATAGGAAGCTCTACCAATTTTCTGTTCCAATCGCCCACCTTTGCTGTAATCTTTATCTCCATGTATCTCTGCTGACCTGTGTCTGTAGAAGGATCTATTGTTGTAACAACCACTTTTTCATCCCGCCCCTTTACTATAAAGCTTTCACCCTGGTGACCGCGTATCACTTCTTTAATTTTTGCCGTTTCAGTGCCACTAATATGTAGGTATGCCTCGACAACTTCTGGGGGAATGGTAGTACGTCCTGCCGCATCACTACGGACAAAATGTTTACCTGCATCAAGCCAATAGACATCGTCAAACTGTGCAATTACTTTTTTTGAATGCTCTGTCAAATGGGCGGCGGCCTCTTTCAGCTTTTTTGTCTTCGGCTCTTCACTTTCTCTTACAGCTTTGCTCATCAGGTTTTGCACCCTGCTGCTAAAACCGCTAGAACCATCCACCCAAAGGCGATCATGCGCCTTTGCTGTTCCAAAAAGTGGCGCAGGATCAGTGTAAAGATGAAAAAGGCCATGAACAAACTTCACATATTCCACTTTTCCTGATTGTGACTTTTGCCCCATGTAGACGGCAACAGGAAGACTTTTAAAAAGCTGACCAAGCATCACTTGGTTATCGGCTTTATAGACATAGCTACGGTAGCGCGGATCGTTTGCAGTATAGCCGTTTATATTGCCTGTAATTGTACCAAGATCTTCGTGATTGCCTCGTATGAGATGCACCTGCTCGGGATTTTCCATTTTAAGTGCCATAACTAATTCCAAAACCTTAAGGCTGTTTTTCCCTCGGTCTATATAGTCACCTAAAAATACAAGATTTTTTCCAGGCAGCAAGCGAAACTGCTCATCTAAATATCCCCGTTTCTGCAGCGCTTTTAACGTAAGGTCTAATCGGAGGTCATTGCCATGGATGTCGCCAACTACAGCAACCTCTGAGCCTGACTCAAGTTCATGCTTTTCAAGAAAGCCAGCCATTTGTTTGGTGGAAGCTTCTGGAGCTGTCGCTTGGCAAAACTGCTTTATTGTTTCGTTAAAGCTCTCATCTGTTCGGCTGTTCCACTCATCTGGTGTAAGCGCCATAAGCTTTGATACACTAAGTGGGCCCGTTTGGGCATTTGCTATCGGCTCTAGTGGACTACTTATCGGTACATCGTCTCTAACTTCTCCCATGCCTCATCTCCATATATAATTTTCTCTATATCACTAGTATGAATTATTTTGATACAGCCAAAATTATGACACAAATTTTTGTTGTGTCTTCTTGTACTTTACAAAACTAGATAAGGCCCACGGTATCTCATTAATAACAGAGAATGGCTCTCTCACGCAATAGCATACTCTTATTATACTTAACCAATGCTTCATAGATAAAAACAAATGGGGTCCAAACGAAAAGAGTCAAGTAGCCTGAGGGTGAAATCCTCTCAGGCTACTTGACTCTTAAATCCAACACCTAATAGAAACAGCGTGAGGATTTTAACTATATACGTTTAACACCTTCGCCCACTCAGCTTGTTTAAATCCCAAAAGGCCAAAATCTTTTGTGAGCAAAAACGGCCGTTTTACAAGCATCCCATGAGTTGAAAGTAACTCTAATGCCTCATTTAGCGGCATTGCATCTATTTTTTCTGCAAGGTGCATTTCTTTATACATGTTACCTGAGGTATTAAAGAGCTTTCTGACATTGCCATTTTGAAATTTGAGCATGGCTTCTAGTTCTTGCAAACTTGGAGGAGTAACTGTTATTTCGCGTACAGTAACTTGAAGAGAAGCATCTTGCAGAAAACGAATAGCATTTTTGCATGTGGAGCACTTGGAATAAATATATACAATCATAAATATCTATTTTCGATTTAACCAAATACCATATACCTATGATCTCTTTTTATCAATCATCTGATTCAGTTTGACTTTCATCTCGGAATATCTTATTCATAAAGAACCATATAGGAGTAACAGCATGAGTCGTATAACACCAGTAACAGAAGGACAGGCAGAGCCCTCTGCCCAGCCTATTTTGAATATGATCCAAAAAAGATTTGGGCGACTTCCAAATATGTTTCAAAATATGGCGCACTCTCCCGCCGCCCTACAGGCATTTGCAAGTTTAAGTGAATGCTGTGAAAAGACCTCTCTTCCACCAAAGCTCAGACATGAGATTGAGTTAGTTATGGCAGAAGCCAATGCATGCACCTACTGCATAGCAGCCCATTCCCAACTAGCCAAAGCGATGAGTTTTACAGAGCAAGACATTCTACAAGCGCGCCGAGGACTTTCAAAAGATGCGAAGTCACAGGCAATTTTAAGCTTCTGCAAGGCCATCGTTGAAAAGAAAGGGTCTATTTCAGATCAAGAGGTACAAAATCTAAAAGCACAAGGCGTTTCAGACAAGGAACTGTGCGAAATCTTGCTTGTAATCAACTTCAACATGTTTACAAACTATTTTAATAAAGTAGCGAACACCGAGGTTGACTTTCCTGTGGCACCTAAGATCTAAACCAAGACGTGGGTCCTAATATTTCTTTGCAACGACTAGGCCAAAGCCTACTATGAAGAGAAGGTCAATTGGCCCGCTTTCAAGAGGTCAGGCCTGACATTCTTAAACTTAGAGCGTTAGAGCATAAATAGTTCTATTCTGTCTCTTTAGTAATGCAGCAAATCCCTCAAACAAAAAGCCATTTTTTGTTCATGAGGTAGAACTTAAAAATCTTAAAGCAAACACTATCTATTCATTTCATTTGGGTGATAAGGCAAAACCACTTGCATTTAGAGCGATGCCAGAGTACAACTAACAGCAAGCAACCGAAAAACCCTCGACGCCGCCCTTGCGTAAAAGCTCTATTTTGCGCTATGTAACCAAACATGGAAAAAAATGGGCAAGCTGCAGCGCTAAAAGCAAGGATTACTGATTGTAAAGGGGCTTCTCTTGGGCTTTCTGAGCGTATTGAGCTTGCCGCTGACTTAGCAGGGCTCATTCTAGAGGGTGCTCTTAAAGAGCAAACTGCTAAGGAGCAACAAAAGGAAGCTGATATTGGCAGGATGATTGCTGATGTAAGAGGCAAGGCCTGCATCACGCAAATTCTTGATAGCGCTTTTCGCTCACAGAATCCTAAACGCGTTATCGATCAGATCTCCTACATCGTATCTGTTTATGGCATTCCCTCATTTTTATCACGCGTTCAAAAAGCTGGAGTTTGGCTATTTACAAAGGCCGGAAAAATCTTTCCTCAGACCTGCCTACATGCGCTTAATCGCTTTGTAAGGCACCAAGTAGAAGAGGTCATTGCTCCTGGTGAAGATGATGCTCTTTATAGCCGTCTTCAGCAACTAAAGAGCGAACATGTGCAAATTAACCTCAACCGCTTAGGCGAAGCTATTCTAGGTGAACAAGAAGCCCAAAAGCGCCTTGAGCAAAATATCCGCGATCTTAAAAACCCCGATATCGATGTCATCTCAGTAAAGATATCAAGCATTGCAAGCCAAATAAACGTTGTAGCCTTTACAGAAACTCTAGATCGCCTAAAAATAGCCCTCAGAAGGCTCTATAGAGCAAGTAAAGAATATAACAAGTTTGTAAACCTAGATATGGAAGAGTATAAAGACCTTCACCTTACAGTACGCCTCTTTCAGGAGGTGCTAGATGAACCAGAATTTCTTTCTCTTTCTGCCGGCATTGCCCTACAAAGCTATATTCCCGACTCATACACTATACAAGAGTCACTTACTACTTGGGCTATCAAGCGCTGTAAGATGGGCGGAGCTCCCATAAAAATACGCATTGTAAAAGGCGCAAATCTAGGCATGGAGCGCGTGGAGGCCTCCTTACGAGAGTGGCGACAAGCTCCCTATCTACAAAAAAAAGATGCCGATGCAAACTTTAAAAAGATGCTCCACTATGGCACAAAATATGAGCACGCAAGCGCCGTACATCTTGGCATTGGTAGCCACAACCTTTTTGATATTGCCTACGCACTAGTTTTAGCATCTGAAAATGGCATAGAGCCCTATGTACATATAGAAATGCTTGCCGGCATGGTGCCACATATTGCGCGCTTCATGCCCAAAATTTGGAATAACGTGCTTCTCTATCTACCTGCTGCAAAAAAAGATGAGTTTCATAATGCCATTGCCTATCTCATGCGCAGGCTTGATGAAAATACTGCCCCAAATAACTTTCTCACCCATATGTTCGGCCTACAAGTACCATCTGAAGCTTGGGAAGAACAAAAAGAGCTCTTTATTACGGCCTGCCAAAATGCCGACTCTGTATCCACAGCGCCGCGGCGCATAGAAGAGCATACTTATATAAATGAACCAGACACCGATTTTAGCCTCCCAAAAAGCCATGCCTACACACAAGAGATCCTAAAAGAGTGGCGCATAAGCTATCACGAAATAGGCCTTGTTGTTGCTGGCCACCACCTTGTTTCAAGTGAGCTTGCACAAGGCATTGACCCATCAAGGCCAGGCTGCAAGATCTATACCTACTTTTTAGCACAAGAATATCAGGTAAATGTTGCCCTCGAGTGCGCAAAAAACCATGGACCTCTTTGGGCAGACATTCCCCTTTTTCAGCGCATCACGCTCCTAAAAAAGGTAGCATCTAACCTTAGACAAACACGCCAAAAACTCACGGGCGCCATGATGCAGGAAGTAGCAAAAAGCATTCCCGAAGCTGATGCAGAAATTTCTGAAGCTATAGATTTTGTGGACTACTATATAAAAGAAGCTGAATCTCACGCTCATGCCGAAAGGCTTTTTTCTGTAGGCAAAGCATCACTTGTGCTTACGCCGTGGAATTTTCCCATCTCAATTCCAACATCTGCCCTTGTATCAAGCCTCATTTCCGGCTATAGCGTGATCTTTAAGCCGGCGCCAGAAGCTATTCTTTGCGGGTGGCTACTTGCTCAGTGTTTTTGGCAGGCAGGAATCTCTAAAGAGGTGCTACAGTTTATTGCCTGTAAAGATGACCCCATCGGCACAATGCTTGTAAAAGATCCTCGAATAGATATTGTTATCCTTACAGGAGGAACAAGCACTGCAAGAAACTTTTTAAACTGGCGACCAACCCTTAAACTTTTTGCAGAAACAGGCGGCAAAAACAGCCTTATCGTCTCTACCATATCAGATCGCGACCTTGCTGTTAAAGATGCTGTTCATTCTGCCTTTACCTACTCTGGGCAAAAATGTAGCGCCCTTAGCCTTCTTATACTTGAAGAAGAGGTATATAATAGCGAAAGCTTTCGCCGTCAGCTTGTAGATGCCGCTTCTAGCCTTAGGTGCGGTAAAAGCTATGATCCGGCTTCTGTTGTAACGCCGCTTATCAGGCCCCCATCAAATCACCTTATGCGCGCACTTACTACATTAGAAGATGGAGAAAGCTGGCTTTTAGAGCCAAGATTAGATCCAAATAACCCACATGCTGTAACCCCCGGAATAAAGCTTGGAGTGCGCCCCGGCAGCTTTATGCATACAACAGAACTTTTTGGACCGGTGCTTGCTGTTATGAAAGCAAAAAATCTTGTTGAAGCGATAGAACTAGCAAACAGCACCCCCTACGGCCTTACTGCCGGCATCCATACCCTTGATCCTCGCGAGCAAGAGTACTGGAAAACACATATCCTAGCCGGCAACTGCTACATCAACCGCCCCATCACAGGGGCAATCGTTGCACGCCAGCCCTTTGGCGGTTGCAAGGCATCAAGCTTTGGCCTTGGCATGAAGGTCGGCGGCCCTAACTACTTACTAGAGCTAGCAAATACCCATAAAATCCCGCCGCAGGGACTTCATGAAATACCCAAAGAACTCATGGAATTAGAAAGCGCCCTTTTGCAGCTTGGCGCAAAAAGGGAGGCAACCACTCACTTTTATAAAGCATGTTGCTCATATGCCTTTTGGTGGGACAACTACTTTTCTAAGCCAAGAACCTTGCGTCGCTTAGTTGGCGAAGACAATATTTTAGAATTTAGAGGACGAGACCACCTGTTTATACTTATACACGACCATGACCCTCTTACTGACATCATGCTCCTTTTTGCCTGTGCAAAACTTGCTCGCTGTAAAGTACACTGCGGAGCAAGCTTTAAGATGCATAGACGCCTCTTTCGCCAAGGTCCACTTGCACCACTCTTCAAAAAATATAGTTGGACATATGGACTTGAAGAAGAAACAGTCTCTCTCATCTTAAACACCCCTCAAGCTCATGTTCGGGCTATAACTATGCCTCCGCCAGATGTTCTTGAAGAAATAAAAGAAACCCTTGGCAGTCTCGATGTTAGCCACCCCTCAAGCAATGGGCGCCTTGAGCTCATCCACTACCTTCGCGAAGTAGCCACCTCCTATGACTACCACCGCTACGGCAGCCTCATGGCAAGAGAAACAGAAGCTCGCGAACCTGTTCAGTAATAAAGGATTATTTTGTACATGGGTTATATACAGAAATAAAACGATCCTCACCATACGCAAGAAGCTTTTGATCACAGGTAACTAAAACAGCATTTTCTTCATAGGCACAAGCCACAAGCATGCGATCTGCAGGATCACCATGTAAAGCGCCCGGCAGACGGCTACTGAGAATAGATATACGGGGAGTTAATGAGATAAGCTTAACGCCTCTAGATGCTAAAGATCGCTCTACCCATTCTAGTGTATCCATTTCTATCTCTATACGTTTTTTTTCGACAAGCATGCCAAGCTCCCATACAGAAATAGCTGATATCAGAATTCCATCATGTTTTTGGGCATTATCAACCGCAGCACAAAAATGGCGCGACAAAATACTATTACCCTCCATCAGCCAGATCCATACATGAGTATCTAGAAGCAGCTTATGCTGCTGTAGCTTTTTAAGTTTCGGCATCCCAGGCCTCACCAATAGGCTGAATTATGTCTCCGGTAACATGCACAGTGCCCTTCATCATCCCAAAAAGAGAGGTTTCACTAGCTTCTATAGGACAAAGCTTTACAATTGGCTCGTGGCGTTTCGTAATGATAAGCTCACATCCTGTAGCTTTTACTTCTTCCATCATTCTCAGGCACTCTGCCTTAAATTTCCCTGCTTGAATATACCTTTGCATAGCACTACCTCCTATAGTCATATTACCATAGTCATTTATTTCTTGCAAGGGTATTTTTTATTGAGAAAATGCACTTGGTGATTTTGCGGCTTTCTGCTATCATTGTCGTCTTTAAAAAAGAAGTTTATAGACAACAACCAAAAAGGAGCGTTGCCACTGATGAACGAAAAGACACGCACGAACTACCGCTGGATTATTACGGGTTTGATTTTCTTTATAACTCTCGTAAACTTTATCGACCGATCCGCTATCTCTTTTGTGATTGAACCATTAAAAAAAGAATTTAATTTTACTGATACACAGTTTGGCATGATCCTTTCTGCCTTTGGCGTAGGCTATGTACTGCTTACCGTCTTTGGTGGCTGGCTTGTCGATGTTTGGGGAACTCGCATTATATGGCCACTTGCAGCTATTGGCTGGTCGCTTTGCGTTGCCTTTTTAGGGTTTGCTTCAAGCTTTTGGGGCTTTATTTGGTTGCGCTTTTTACTCGGCGTGACAGAAGGGCCGCACTTTCCGGCAATGTCAAGCTCAATCAGCAACTGGCTTACCCCAAATGAACGCGCTCGAGCACTCTCATTTGGCCTCGTTGCAATCCCCCTCTCTTCATTTATTGGAGCGCCCATTACTTCGTATCTCGTAACAAATTTTGGCTGGAGAGCAATGTTTCTTATCATAAGCTCTGCCGGCATTGTCTGGGCAGGCGTCTGGTACTGGCTCTTTACTGACCGTCCCGATGACTCTCCACGCGTTAACGATCTTGAAAAAGAACATATAAAGAGCGGTCTTGCAACAGAAAAATCAAAATCTCACCATAAAGAACCTGTCGACTGGCGCTTTATCCTCACTCACCCAGTGCTTATTGCCAACAATATTGCCTACTTTGCTTTTGGCTATATGCTCTTTTTTGCAACGCTTTGGCTGCCGGGCTACTTTCTGCACCAGCACAATCTTAACCTCAAGAGCGTAGGCTGGTACCTTACAATACCATGGCTTGTAGGTGCTATCTTCTTAAAAGCTGGCGGCGTACTTTCAGACTGGCTCTACAAAAAAACAGGTAGCGGCCGCATCGCCCGTTCGCACCTTATCTGGATAAGTCAGTGCATCGCAGCTATTTTCTTTGTAGCATTAAGCTTTACCCATTCTCTTGGAATGTCAATATTTTTCTTAAGCCTTGGCCTTGGCTTTGGCCTTATGTCACAGCCTGCTTTCTTTAGCATTAACATAGACATTGCAAAAGAACGCTCAGGCTCATCGCAAGGTATCACATCAAGCTGCCTTTCGCTAGCTGGCATTATTGCCCCTGCTATCACCGGCTGGCTCATTGACCAAACAGGTAGCTACCAAGGTGCATTCTTGCTTCTAGCCGCCATCATGGGTGTAGCTGTAGTCACTGTGCTCTTTTTCCATCACCCAGATCGCAAATGGGTGCCATCAACAAAATGGACTTTTGGACAAAAAGCAAGCGAAGCTGCTTAAAAAAGTCTACTTACGAAGGTCGCGAATCTCGCGACCTTCGCAATAAGTCACACCTGCGCTTTCACCGAACACAAGCGACCAGTAACTTGGTATACAGTTGGTTTTGAAGAAAAATCTCGATAGACTGTATTGACTCGTTCTTGAAAGCTCGCATAGGGATTAGCGGCAACTCTTTCACCTTGTAAAAATGCCGGGTTTCGTAAAATTCTCTCAAGCTGCTCATAGCTTCGTACTTCTACCCAGGTAGAATTCGTATGATAGAGTGCATATACCACAGTACCAAGAAAGAGAGATTCTGCATGCATTTGCATAATCGCACGAATTTCTAAAAGCGCTCTTTCTCTTTGTTCATGTGATGAAGTAAAGGCAGGTGAATTGTCAATGGCAAGAATCACGGCAGGAATATCATCTAATAGGTTCCATTGCCAGGCTCGGTGTATGTTATTCATAAATGCTCCAAAAAAGTCGCAAATGCTAGCATAAGGAAAAATATTTGTCAGGAGCCATATGATCAACCCGCGTTCAATACAAGCTTTAGAAAACAATGCATTTGGGCCCTTTCGTAAACCGCTCTATGACTCCTACTGCTTTAGCAGAATTCCAGAGACAATTCGCACGCTTTTAACCGGAGAAAAAGGCAAAAGCCTGCCCCAAGATACCTATCAAGCAGAAATTTATGATAAAGTACTTGTGCTTTTTATCGACTCTTTTGGCTGGCAGTACTTTGAGCGCTACTACGAAAAATATCCATTTCTTAAACGCTTTGTAGATACCGGCATTGCATCTAAAATCACCTCTCAGTTTCCTTCCACAACAACAAATCATGTTACCTGCATGCATACAGGGCTAACACCGGGAGAATGCGGCCTTTACGAGTGGTTTTACTATGAGCCTATTGTTGATGCCTGCATCTGCCCTCTACACTTTTCGTTTGCAAAAGATAAGGGATATAACACCCTTGCACGGGCGGGCATTCGGCCAGAAGAGCTTTTTCGCTTCCCCACAATCTATCAAGAACTTAAAAAGCAGGGCATAGAGTCATTTGCTTTTCAAGATAAAGACTCTGCAAAATCCCCTTACTCTCAGCTGATGTTTGAGGGTGCAACGATTACAGGCCACAAGACCCTTAATGAAGGCCTATCGCGTCTTACTCAAGCCATGGTAAATCAACAAACAAAATCTTATTTTTTCTTTTACTATGGAGATATCGACGGTGCAGGCCACGAGTTTGGCCCAAATTCTAAAGAGGTTGACGAGCAGGTAGAAAAATGCTTTATAAAACTCGAACGCTTCTATCAGGAGCTTGCCACAAAAAACCTGCAAAAGACGGCTATTATCCTTATCGCCGATCACGGCATGTCGCCCATTCATCCTGAAACTACGTGGCACATAAACAAGCACCTCCCACATTTTGAGCGCTATATAAAACAAAATCGCCATGGCGATCTTTTAGTGCCCTGTGGCTCATCGCGAGATATGTTTTTACATATTGTGGAGGAACATGTTGATGAAGCCTATCACGAGCTACAAAACGCCCTTTTGGGCACAGCTATAGTCTATAAAACTGCTGACCTTATCACCCAAGGATTTTTTGGAACCGTTACAGAGCGCTTTTTACAAAGGGCAGGCAATCTTGTTGTCTTACCCCTAAACGAAAATTCAGTTTGGTGGCATATTCCCGGCCAATTTCAAACTCCCTATAAAGGCCACCATGGCGGCCTCACAAGGCAAGAACTTGAAACCACCTTCCTTTTCCAGGCTCTTTAGAGCCTTTTGCAAAACCATGGAGACCATGAAAAAATGCAGCTTGAGCTTTAGCTCCTTGATCGAGTAGGAGGTGGGCGTTAGCCCACCGTCCTCTCACACCACCGTACGTA
>CAZEQY010000021.1:0-43295 GCA_964514655.1 uncultured bacterium | reverse complement strand
TTTGAGGTGGTAGTGAGGGTTTCCTCGTGGGGGTTCAAGTCCCCCCTTTCGCAATTCATCTTACAATCGAGTGTATGAGCTTCTGGTAGTAACCAAGAGGCACTTTTTCCGGGTCAATAGCGCCAATATCCGATTCTTTTTCAAGCATTCCTTCAAGGACTAAGAATTTTTCTAGAAAGATACATGCTGGTACATGCGGGTATTTGCTATTTGCCAGGTTAGTAAGAAACTGGCTGTAGAGTATGTATAGATGGGGTACTGGATGGTGTAGCGGCAGGAGCTTATCTAAAAGATCTGTTATCTGGCTTGCATAGCGCAAATGATCTAAAGAGCTTCGTAGTAATGGAAATGAAGTTGCCACATGGCATTCACGGCTCTTCCAGAGCTCGTTTTCAGAAATAACAACCTGCATCTCAACAAGCAAAAGGGGTCCAAGACCTCGGTTTTGAGATTTGCGGGTGCTTTTAGTGACGCATTTGATGCGGCCATGCTCTTTTGAGAACACCGACAAAATATGAGCCTGTTCTTGAAAACGAAAGCTTGAGAGCGTAATACCTTCTATAGCGTGTGTATGCATATGCCTTGTCAGAAATAATAGATAGATGATACGCTAATGCAACTTTTTATGCACCGATAGCTCAACTGGATAGAGTACCTGGCTTCGAACCAGGTGGTTAGAGGTTCGAGCCCTCTTCGGTGCGCATTTTTTTTATGAAAAAATTTTCACCTTTTTCTTACACCCATTCTGAATTTTGTTCACTGTTTGATCGCGGCAAACTTTTGGCCGGAGATTTGTATCGCCAGTGGTTTAAAAGGGGAGTCATTTGCCTTGATGAGCCTAAATTTGTTCAGGCAAAGGCATGTATGGAGGCGATCTATAGTGCTGTAGACTGGACGCTTCCAGAGCTTGCTACAATCCATAAAGAGGGCGACACACAAAAATTTTTGTTAAAAACACACGATGAAAAGACTGTCGAAAGCGTTTTAATACCCATGAAAACCCTGATGACGCTTTGCGTCTCTTCTCAGGTAGGCTGTAAAAGGGCTTGTGCCTTTTGTGAGACTGGCCGCATGGGGCTAATCAGAAATCTTACTGCGGCAGAAATCGTATCTCAGGTGTTTGCAGCAAGGTTTTTGCTCAATTCTCCCGTTCGCAACGTGGTATTTATGGGTATGGGGGAGTCTTTTGATAACTATGATGAAGTAAAGCAGTCTATTCGCATACTCACGGACCAAAATGGCCTTGCCTTTGGCATGCATGGTATAACCGTCTCTACAAGCGGCAATGTGGAAGCTATATTACGCCTTGCAGATGATCCTGATATAGCCCCAAACCTTGCTGTATCCCTCAACGCGCCAAATGACGCTTTACGCACAAAGCTTATGCCACATAACCGTAGAGAAAATCTCTCATTAGTTCGTAGCGCGATTCAAAGCTATTCTATGCGTACAATGCGTAAAGTGCTTTTAGCTTATGTACTTATGAAGGATGTAAATGATTCTCTAGAGTGCGCGGATGAGCTTATAGAGTATGCAACAGGCTTAGATGTAAAGATCAACCTCATTCCCTACAATGCCCAGAGGGTGGATCGGTTTCAACCGCCTGATTTTGAGGTAGTTAACAACTTTGCTGCCCACCTTCGTAAATCGGGCCTCAGAGTGCTTTTGCGGCAGACAAAGGGCCGCTCCATCATGGCCGGTTGCGGCCAGCTAGGATCTCCCCTCAGAGTCCTCTCGTAAATACGCTTTTTAACTAGAAAATTATGTACCCGCGAAGTAGAATAAAGGCATAGGCAACAGAAGTTGTCTAGGTGTACTAATTCTTACCTTCATCATGGGGGTTACTAATGACCAAAGAGACTCTTACCCGTAAGCAGAGAATGGCCGAATTTCCACTAGGTTACAATATCATTGTAACAGGGCGTCACGTGCACGTCACTGATGCAATGAAGGCATACGCCGAAGAAAAGCTGTCCAAACTTGACCGTTTGGCAGAGCGGATTATTGATATATCGGTAATCATGGATATCCAAAAGCTTAATCACCGCGTAGATATCATCATGAAGTATGGACATACGCTTATCCAAAGCCATGCCATAAGCAACGATATGTACGTCTCAATTGATCAGGCTGTTGACAAGCTTCAAAAACAGCTGAGAAAGTATAAAAGGCGTCTAAAAGATCACCATGCAAAAGGCTATCCGGTAGCTGAAGTGCCTGCAACGATTTATAGTCCCGCGCTCCAAAGAGAGTCTATAGACACTATCGACGAGCACGAAGCAAATAGTGAGATTGACTGGCAAAACGCTCAAGATGAGATGATGCTGGCCTCTCCTCACAAGATTGTGAAGGTTGAGTCTCAAGAGCTCAAAATTCTCACAGATGATGAAGCTATCATGAAAATGGAGCTTTCGGGTGTGCCTGCAATGTGCTACCGCCATGAGGAAACAAGAAAGCTAAAAGTTATCTACCGACAAGATGATGGAAATTACTGTGTCATCCAGGCAGAGTAATGCACAGCTATTTTGTCAGATTCGAAAAGAATTTGTAAAAGAAACTCCTGAGGAGAGGGTGCGTCAAAGCACACTCTCCTCCCTTTTTGCTCTAGGGTATCCCCATTCACTTATACTTGTGGAGCAGAAAATTGCGGACCTGCCGCACCTTGCCATCCAAACGTATAAAATTCCCAATAGACGCGTTGATATTCTTTGTTACGAGGGCGATAGCCCTTATTTGCTTGTGGAATGTAAAGCTAAGTCATTTAGCGATAAAGAGCTAAGACAGCTTTTAGGGTATAATTTTTATATAGGTGCCCGCTATATTGCCCTAATCTCTCAGGAGCGCTTAGAGGTATTTTCCTCTGATGGAGGCGTTATAGGTAATTTTTTACCAAGTTATTTTAAAAAATAATTACCTATGCTACAATGAAGGAGAGGCATAAATAAGGGTGATTCATGACTTCCACACCAGAAGAAACTCCAGAGGTACCAGCAGACGTACGAGATGTCCTTGCACTTGTAGGGCAGCTCGAAGATCTTGTTAAACTTTCATTAGAATGTGAAGGCAAAGAACTAAAGCCTGAGGTCTCTTTTTTAGAGGTACATAAGAAGCTGCTTCAGATCCAAAAAGATATCCAAAAGTATCATGACGACTACAAAGAGGCACTTGCCCTATATGGCCTTACTCCTGAGGATGTTCGCCCGACTCAGGAACAAATTGATTCTCTAAATCCTAAAGATCGAAAAATCTTTGAAAGGATCCAGACCTTGCAGTCAACCTGTGAGAAAGAGCGCGACCGCCTCTACGCCTCAATGCAGGCCGACCAGCGCACCCTAAAAGCCGTCAAAGAAGAGCTTAAAGACAAAAGCAAAGAAAAATTGCGTCGCAAAGGCAAATTCAGAGGCCTAGGCAACAAAGAGGGCTGGATTCCCACCTAGCATTATTCTTGGTGATCGGTTATAACGTTTGACTAAAATTGTCAAATTTTCTTAACTGCCGATTAACTATAGGTAATGCGAAATGTCTTTTTTTAGCATCTTTAAGCCCCCAGCCCACGCCGAAGAAATTCGCGATTCTGAAGAGATGAAAAAAGACTATAAGTACTGGCGGATTCGCATTTTTTATTCCATGTTCATCGGCTATGCGTTTTACTACTTTACCCGTAAAAGCTTTACCTTTGCCATGCCAACGCTTATGCAGGACCTTGGCCTCACAAAGAGCGAGCTTGGCATCCTAGGCAGTATTATGGCCATTACCTATGGCTTAAGTAAGTTCATGAACGGCATTGTTGGCGATAGGTCTAATCCGCGCTACTTTATGTCTGTGGGGCTTATTCTTACAGGTGTTGTAAATATATTTTTTGGCTTTAGCTCGACGTTGCTCTTTTTTGCCATATTTTGGGGGTTAAATGGCTGGTTTCAGGGCTTTGGCTGGCCGGGATGTGCGCGACTTTTAACCCACTGGTACTCCCATTCAGAGAGGGGCAGGTGGTGGTCGTTTTGGAATACATCGCACAATATTGGCGGTGCCATGATACCGCTTGTAATTGGCTTTGCAGCAGAACTGTATGGCTGGAGAGCCGCTATGATCTTTACGGGCTCTTTTTGCATTCTAGTAGGCTTTTATCTTATTAATCGTTTGAGAGATACTCCTCAGTCGCTTGGTCTTCCTCCTATCGAGCGTTTTCGCAATGATTATCCTGACAAAAAATCTCAAACAGAAGAAGAGCATGAGCTTTCTGTTAAAGAAATTCTTTTTGAACACGTACTCAAAAACCCATTTATCTGGATTCTTGCCTTTAGCTACTTTTTTGTCTACGTGATCCGCCAGGCAGTAAATGACTGGACGGTACTGTACTTAGTGGAAGAAAAAAACTATACGCAGCTTGGCTCTGGCGGCATTGTGATGTGGTTTGAAGTTGGCGGTTTTTTTGGTAGCTTGGCAGCCGGCTGGGCTTCTGACACAATATTTCAGGGTAGGCGCGGCCCTATTAACATACTCTTTTGTATGCTTATCTGCTTGGCAATTGGCGTTTTTGCGTGGGCGCCCGTATCATCTGCTTTTTTTGATTCGCTGATGCTTTTTGTGATAGGCTTTTTGATATTTGGACCACAGATGCTTATTGGCATGGCAGCAGCTGAGCTTTCTCACAAAAAGGCTGCCGCTACTTCAAGTGGCTTTACAGGTACATGGGCGTATGCTGGCGCAGCAGTTGCAGGGTATCCTCTTGGCCTTATTATACAAAGTTATGGGTGGGATGGCTACTTTTTTGCCTTGGCCTTTTGCGGGGCAATTTCGTCGCTTTTGCTGTTGCCACTATGGTCAGTAAAGACTCGAGAAGATGGTTTTTTCAAAAAACGAAATACAGCCCCTGTGACAGATGCTTGATACAAATATAGAAATCTTTGCCATAAAAAATCCAAAAGCTGCAGTGCTTTTATCCTATGTTGATAGTCCCAAAAGCCTTGGTGAGACTTTGCAAGGTGCTGAAGCATGGGCAAAAAAGTTGCCTATAGTAGACATAGAGAGCCTAGTGGTCTTTGGCATAGGGTTAGGGTATGGCTATGATGCTTTACAAAAATGGCTGCATGAAGATAAAAATCGGCAGCTTATCTTTGTAGACGATGACCTTAGTGTGCTTTTGCACTTTTTAGAGTCAGACAAGGCGCATGAGCTTTTGTGCGATCCGCAGGTGCATCTATTTTATATTGAAGATTCTGAAGTTGGCCTGCAGGTGCTTCAGAGTATTGCCTGGGCAACGTATGGCAAAAAGTTCTTTTTTACAAGCCTGCCACTTTATGAACAAGAGCGCAAACAAACATATGATGATATAAAGGCCCGCCTTGACTATGAAGCCTCTGACATTCACATTGTGCTTGATGAGTATATGGGCTATGGCGTTTCGTTTTTTCGCAACTTTTGGAAAAACCTCTTTTTGCTTCCGGGCTCTTATAGGGGCAACAAGCTTCGTGGGGCATTTCGCGGTATTCCCGCAATATGCGTAGCGGCAGGCCCATCTCTTGAGCAGCATCTAGACCTACTAAAAACCTATCGCGATAAGGCGCTCATTTTTTCCGGTGGCTCTAGCGTCAATGCTCTTTTAGAAGCGGGCATTCAGCCCCACTTTGGAGCAGGTATCGATCCTAACCCTTTGCAGTATATGCGCTTTCGACAGGCACTAGGCTTTCAGGTGCCTTTCTTTTTTAGAGGTCGCTTGCTTAATGAGTCATTAAAGCTCATACAGTCTCCAAGACTCTACTTAAAGGGGGGAGACGGCTATAATATCTCAGACTGGTTTGAAGAAAAACTTAAAATTCCTGGCCATATCATCGGCGGTGGCCATAGCATCGCTAACTTTATCATCGAAATTGCCCACACACTTGGCTGTAGCCCCATTATCTTGGTAGGCTATGACCTTGCCTACGGCAAAAAGCTTGAGCGTTATGCACCGGGTATTGAACACGCCTCTGAAGCTGCAGAAGAAAAGCCGATAGAGTGGAAAGATGCGCTAGGCAAAACTGTGCACACCGCCTGGAAGTGGCTTTTAGAAGCAAAGTGGATTGAAGATTATGCCCAAGAAAAGCCAAAGCCCAAGATCATCAATGCAACAGAGGGCGGTCTTGGACTTAAAAAAATTCCGCATATGAGCTTAAAAGAAGTTCAACAAAAGTTTTTTGGCATCACGCGCGACTTAGATAGCCTTGTACACACAGCAATTCAAGAAGCCGGTCTCATCGCAGAAGATACTCAGAAGGTGCTACAAGGATGCAGCCAAATGTACGATAGCCTTGAGCAGGTAAAGACGCACCTTAATGCACTTATAGAGGCTACAAAAAGCATGACGGCCGAACAATTTCATGCATCTACTGATATGGTGCTGCTTCAGGCGCAGCTTAAGGAAGAAATTGCTTACAAGTATATTCTAGAGGTGTTTGATAGAATGCGCGTAAAGCTTGAGTACTATCGCCTGCAGTTTGCCGGAATGTCGCTTGAAATGACGCTTCTACATGAGCGCTACCTCTTTTTAAAGGACACTGCAATTATCAACCAGCTGCTTATCGCCCAAAGCGTGCAGGAGCAGCAGGCAAAAGGCTGTGACATAAAAGCCTTTAGCCCTAAAGCTGAGGTGCTTTGGACGTGAAAAAGCAGATAGAAAAAATTGAAAATAATACAGTAACGCGCTTTCGCTCAGATGGAAGCGTTATCTGGACGGCCTCATATAAAGATGGCCTTTTAGATGGCCCCTCCACTAGCTATTATAAAGATGGCTCCATAAGTGCCAGTGTAACCTTTTGCGCGGGCTTACGAGATGGCAAGGCCGAATATCTTGATGCACAAGGCAAACCCACACACATTTTGAGCTATTTAAAGGGAAAACTTGATGGCAATCAGCAGTATTTTTATAAAAATGGCACCCTTAAAATAGAGATTCCTTACGAGCAAGGGGTGCTTACTGGGATGATACGCCTTTTTTACCCTGATGGAACCATACTTCGAGAGGTAAGTATGGCAGATGGCAAACGCCATGGTTTAGACACACTTTGGTCGTCATCCGGCGAGATCATTTTTGCCCTTGAGTATAGCTCTGGGCAGTTTTTAAAGGCTCACATAGAAGACCCTGTTGCTCGGGCATATAAGTTATAGAATTTGTTTTTTTTCGAGAAAGTGCAACTCTTCATTGCCAAAAAAAATGCAAATATGAGATATTGGCTGCTTTCTTATGAATTAAGAGGAATTGCACATGTCACGTTATACAGGCCCAAAAAATCGAGTGGCCCGCCGTTTTGGCATCAACATCTTTGGCCGCATCCATAATCCTTTGGCACATAAGCCAAATCCTGCTGGCCAGCATGGAGCCAAACGCAAGAAAAAGTCTGATTTTGGCATCCAGCTTGACGAAAAACAAAAGCTGAAAGCCGCTTTTGGTATGCTCACAGAAACACAACTTGTGAAGTACTACAAAGAAGCAGCACGCCATCATAAAAATACGCCAGAGCTTCTTTTGCAGATGCTTGAGTGCCGTTTAGATAACGTTATCTATCGCCTCAAATTTGCAAGCACCATTTTTCAGGCGCAGCAGCTCGTTAGCCACGGTCACGTTTATGTAAACGGCCGCCGTGTTGACCGCCGCTCCTTCCAAGTGGTACCTGGAATGGTAATTACTATTAAAGAAAAGTCCCGCAAGTCTAAGTTTGTACAGCAGGCAATAGAAGGCGCAAGCCGCTCCGTTCCTGCATACCTTAGCCAAGATGCGGCAAACTTTACAGGACAGCTACTAGCACTTCCAAGCTTAGCAGAGATTCCTCTTCCGCTTGAAGTGGACATCCCGATGGTTTGCGACTTTCTCGCCCACGGTGCGTAGTGAATTATTTTTCATAGTCTCCATATGAAAGGGTGGACCCTAAAGCGTTAGCTTTTGGGTCCGTTTTTTTTGGGGCGAGGGAGGTAAGAATGGCTACTATCGTCCTTTGTGTGGTCACATTTTTAGCGTCTATTGTCTTTTCGATGATGGGCCTAGGTGGGGGAGCTGTATACACGCCGATTCAGGTGTGGGTAGGTATTGACTTTCACGTTGCTGCTGCAACAAGCCTCTTTCTTATAATGGTTACATCGCTATCGGCGACTATAATCTATCACAAGGCATCAAAGATCGACTGGCCCTTAGCGCTTGTGCTAGAGTCTGTGACGATTCTTGGCGGGTTTATAGGGGGCTATTATTCTGATTTAGTATCAACTAAATCCCTTTCACTTATATTTTCAATCGTTGTTGGCTGTATTGGACTTTGCATGATTCGAGATATCAAGCCTCGTATGAATTCGAATCCGGATCATTGGTATATCTGGAAACGATCGCGTTTTTGCGAAGAGTACTTTATTAATGTGCCTCTTGCAATGACTATAGGCATAGTTGCCGGTGTGTTTAGCGGCCTTTTGGGCGTAGGTGGCGGCATCCTCAAGGTGCCACTACTCGTGATGCTGCTTGGTGTTCCCATGCACATTGCTGTTGGCACAAGTGCCTGTATGGTAGGCATAACGGCCCTTGGCGGCTTTTCAGGTCACTACCTTCGCGGCCACTTTGACATCACAACAGCTCTTATGCTTGCTCTATTTGTCTTTATCGGCAGCCAGATCGGCTCCCGTAAATCCCTTACTACCGACAAAAACAAACTCCGTAAAGCCTGCGGCTGGCTACTCATCATCATCGCCCTTACGATGCTTCTAACCTAAACGTTGCATAGGCCTGGATGATTTATTGCCTGATACTGTATAATTGCCCTTACTACCATGAATCACTACTCTCAGACAAAACTTATTTTTATTGTTACGCCGTTTGTGTTTAGCTATGCATTTGGGTTGGATATCTACATTCCGATTATTCCTCAAATGACAAAAATATTTGATGCAACGCCTGCGGTTATTCAGCTCACCTTGAGTCTGTTTATGCTCTTTACAGGCCTTGGACAGCTATTTATTGGCCCTTTGGCGGATCGTTATGGCCGAAAGCCGCTCTTTTATGCCTCTTCGCTCTGCTTTATGCTTGGAGCCTTGGGATCTGCGTTTTCAAGCGATATTGTCAGTCTTATCACCGCTCGTGTTGTAACGTCTCTTGGCGCTTGCGGGATGCTCGTTACAGCGTTTGCGCTGGTGCGGGACCTGTACTCGCATGAAGAAAGTGCAAAAATGTACAGCCTGCTTAATGGCGCTAT
This sequence comes from uncultured bacterium, assembly GCA_964514655.1. Lineage (GTDB taxonomy): Bacteria > Chlamydiota > Chlamydiia > Chlamydiales > FEN-1388 > SZAS-7. Next base: position 34,089 of record CAZEQY010000021.1, on the reverse strand, counting down.
TGGGATATCACCAACTTTTGCACCTATTTTAGGGGGGTATTTGTACCTTCATTTTGGCTGGCAAAGTGTCTTTTATTTCTTGGTGCTGATTGGGCTGCTCGCTTTTTGTATTTCAAAACGTTTTATTAAAGAAACCTTGCCCGTTCGCAATCAGGTGATCATCGACCGCACTGTATTCAAGAGGTATTTGGACGTCATATCTCATCCTCAGTTCAGAATCTTTGCAACAATGTCGGGGCTTGCAGAAGCGGTCTTTTTCTGCTTTTTTTCGCTCTCTCCCTTTATCATTATTGAGCTTCATGGCGTGGCTGCACATCAATTTGGCTACTATTTTGCCTCCTTTGGAGCTGTCATTGCTTTAGGTGGGCTGCTGAGCAGCAAGCTGATAGAGCGTTTGGGGATTTTACCTACACTCAAAGTAGCGATTGCTTTGATGTTTGTAGGGGGCCTTAGCATGCTTGGTTTTCATTATATGGCCGACGAAGCAAGCCTTGCCGGATTTTTGCTTTCTATGGTTATTGCCTGTATGGGAGCTATGTTTTTAGTTGGCGGTGCTACATCTATTTCCTTAGAGCCTTTTGGAGCTATAGCGGGAACAGCATCAGCAGCATTTGGAGCGCTTCAGTTTACCACCTCATCACTCATAGGCACACTGCTGATGCTCTTTCCCACCACATCAACCGTCGCCTATGCAGTCTTTATCATAATCTTAGCTTCTGCTAGTGCAATGCTTTTTCGTTACAAACCAATTACTAAACAAGTTTTGTGAGGTCGATTTCTTTGTAGGAATTGATGATCATGTCGGCTTTTTGTAGCTGCTGGAGATCGCCGTGGCTGTTTATGCCAATGCAGTACATGTTGGCGGCTTTTGCCGCCTCGATGCCGCAGGCTGAATCTTCGACGGCAATGCAGGCATACGGGCTGAGATTGAGTTTTTTTGCCGCATGAAGATAGATATCGGGTTTTGGTTTGCCGTTTGTAACATGGTCTATATTGTAGATGTGCTCACCAAAGAGTGTGTCTAATGATAATGCCTTTGTTTGGGCTGCAAGTGTAAGACCGTCAGCATTTGTAGCAATGGCATATTTGAGATTGTGGCTATCTAAACGTTCATAAAAGTGCATAAAACTTTCGATAAATCGCACTTCTGTAGACATCAGCATACGGGCATACTCGGCATACTCAATCATCAGCTTGTCAACAGATTCTGAAAGGGCAAATCTGTCTTTCATATAGATGGTGGCATCAAGAAGGCTTATGCCTTGAAGCAGGCTGCCTATTTCTGTCCATTCCTCATCCCTTAAGACGATACCGTAATTTTCTAATAATGATTTGGTGGCCAAGTCCCATATCCACTCAGAGTCGGTAATGGTGCCATCCATGTCAAAAATAATGCCTTGATACTTCATGGTCACTAGTATACGTAAAGAAGAAATCCATATCCAGTTCAAATAATTTATTATTTCCTATTGATATAAACTAAATAATTTGGTACTATTACTGGAAAATTATTTGGAGGACGCGATGACGGCTATTGATGTGGCAATTTTAGGTGCAGGCACTGCGGGCTTAAGTGCAGGTTCTGTTACTGCATCAAAGGGTAAAAGCACTCTTATTATTGGCTCTCATACGACAAGTAATCTTTATCCAAAGAAAAAAGTTAAAAATTATCCTGGGGTATCGCCTGATACTTCTGGTCCAAAAATTCTTGAACAAGCAAAGGAGCTTGCCCAAAAGGCGGGGGCGCAGTTTTTAGAAACGAGCATCAAAACTATAGCAAAAGATGATCAAGCAGCGGGCTATACGCTAACAGCCGAAGATGGCCAAATATATGTAGCAAAGGCCGTAGTTATTGCTACAGGAGATAAGCCAAAACGCCTTGATGCGCCGGAGCTACCGGGCATCATACAGCAAAAGCCATCAAAAAATGATGAGCGTTTGCAGGATGCTCGCGTAGCAGTGATTGGTAGCGGCCCTGATGCCGTTAAAAAGGCCTCTATAGCTTTAAAGCAAGCTAAAGTCGTCCATATTGTTATACGAGGTAAAGAGCTAAAGACTACGAGTGAAAAGCTCAAAAAACTAGAGAGCAACAAGAACGTAACGCTCATCTATGAAAAAACCATTAAACAAGTGTTGCATGAATCAGGCAAAGTAACGGGCTTGCTATTTGAAGATGGCTCTCAACTTGCCTGTGATGCTGTTATCAGCGCTATCGGAAGGTGCGCCAATATTCCAGAGATCATGTTTAAGATAGACCAAACTGAAGGTGACTACATTGTTACAGCAGGAAAAACCTTTGCAACTTCAGCCCCAGGCATATTTGCAGCAGGTGCTTGTATAGATAAAGCCTTTGGCTACAAGCAAGCGATCATAGCATCAGGCGAAGGCATGCTCGCGGGCTACGAAGTAGTTGGCTATCTCAATAATACATTAGGCTGAAATAGCAATGCCAGATAATGCAAGAGCATTTGCGGGCCAGTTTATCCGTTCGTTATAGTATCTAGAGGCCCATATATTGCAAAAGAGAATTATCATCACAGTGTTTAATGGAAAAATAATAGCATTTTCTGTGGCACTTTCAGCACATTCTGTGCCAAGTAAAAGAAAATAGGTAGAAATACCGCTCAAAATTCCTGCGATACAGCCCGACATGCATAGTCCTTGCGTTGTTGTCGTGGTTGTTTGAGTTCTGTTTCTGAACAGTAGCTGGCTGAGTGCTGCTACAAAAAAGGTAATTGCCATAAAGATATCGCCTGCTTGAGCATTGCCGTGAAAAGGTATAAGTGTAGATTCTGGTATATCAGGGCGAAGTAAAAGAGCACGCCACTGAAAGAGCGTGTAAAAAAGCGTTGTTGCAAGATAGCCAACAGCAATCCATTTAAGCCACTTTGTGAAGGTGCTTGAATCTGCCTTGCCACCACTACCCATCCAGCAAAGTCCAGCAATGACAAGGAGTGATCCAATAAGGTTGTAGAGGCTATAGCCATGTCCAAAAGCATCGCCAAATAGCAAGAACATCACAAGCGGCGGCCAGACACAAACACTTGAGACAAAAATAAAGGTAAGTCCGCTAGGGCCAAATTGTAAGCTTCTGCCAATGCTATACTGTAATAGACCAAGACAGAGTCCGCTAGCTAGCGCCACAAGTCCCATTTGGGGATCAAAGCTTACACTTCCATGATGCAGGTAGATAATGGGAATAGAGACAAGCCCTGCTGTAAAAAAGCGTGGCATGATGTAATGATCGCCCCCGTCTGTTACACCGCGGCGAACAAAAAAATTCGATAATGCAATAAAAAATGCGGAACAAACAATGAAAAAAGTCGACATAAAAATTAGTTTACTCAAAAACATTATTTTATGACAACTGCTTTTTCATAAGAGAAAGGAGGTAAGCGGGATGGGCTTACCTCCTTTATGTAAAGTGAAGACCTGATTGTGCAATCGGGGCTTTATCTTGCTCGCGATAGATGATTTTAACGTTGGGGCCGGCATCCATTGTAAAGTAGAGCTCAAGGCCATCTTTTCGTAGCTGCCATATTGTGTGCATCACGGCAACGCTTTCGGGTAGCCAGTAGAGGATAGGAGGAGAGGAGGCTATCATCGTAGCATGCATGGCAAGTGCGTTACTTTCTGCTGTTTTGCCAAGTAGCGAAAAGTCTTTGGTGTTGATTGCGTGCTTTATAGAGGCAAGATCGCGTGCAACTTGTTCTGGCCATGCCTTATAAAGCATAGCTGTTTCTACAGTGCACTTCATCGCCTGGCGAGAATCTATGGGCTTTTCTTTATCAGAAATTGTGATAAGGCCAATTTTTGGCTCGTTCCAGTTGGTATTAAGTGGTTCGCTATAGCTATCTAGGCCATCTGGTTGTGATCCAGCATGCCATTCTACAAAACCTGTATAGATAGATCTAGAGGCACTGCCGCTACCAAGGCGCGCTAAGATTGAAAGGGTTTTGTCATCTGCATTCCAGCTATAGAGCTCATTTAACGCTTTTACAAGCGCTGCAAAGCCAGAAGATGAAGAGGCAAAGCCAGATGCCGTTGGAATTTCATTTGTGGTTTCAATTCTAAAGTAGGTTCCCGGCGCTCGTACGAGGTCTAAAAAGTTTATGAGGCGCTTTGAAAAGGTGCTTTCTTTCGCACATTCTTTACCATTAAGCAGTATAGTGTCGCAATCATTAGTACTAGTGATTTTTGTGTGCGTGCCTTTAGATAGCGATAGCGACACACTACTTGTGACAGGTAGATTTAGCTCGTTATCTCGTTTTCCCCAGTATTTGATAAGCGCGATATTTGCAGGAGCAAAGCTTGTAGCTTCTTTTTTTTGTGGCTCTTTCTTTGGCCCTACAAGGCGGCTAACTATATCTTGTTTTGTACTCATAAAAATAGCACTCCTTTTGAGGATATTGCTACGGGGATCTCTTCATAGGGGCTATCAATTTTTGCAGAGCCTAAGCCAATCGCGCAGTCTCCAAGACCAGAGCCTGAAATTTTTGCGCCATATATTGCAGGATGTTGCAGCATGGTGTGTACAATATCAGCAAGGGCATGATTGCATGTGCCAAGAGCTTCCTGCAAGCCGTGGTGTATCGTAAAGAGCATGCCAAGGCTTGTGTAGTCAGAGCTAGCTATAGCGGCCTTTGATTCTTGAACAGTTGCATGTTGTAGGGTAAAGATGTGCTCAAAGAGTGCCGGGTGCAAAACCTTGCGCTCTTCAACCAGTTTAATAACTTCTTTTGTAGCAAGCTTGCTGCCGGAATAGATGAGTGTGAGGGGTAGTGTGCCTGTAATGCTGTTGATCGTGCAAGGCTCCATGCGGTAACTGACAATACCTCCATGAATCGATGCTGCAACATCAGCTCCGGAAGCTAGTCCCTGCACCTTGCGCACGATTGCAAGGGACTTCTCGAACAAGGTTTCTTTAGTGCCCAAGAGACAGCCAAGGGTTGCAACAACTACAGCAGCAGATGATCCAAGACCCACTTTATGAGAAAATTCAGACTCTATAGTAAGGTCTAAGCCGCATGTAGCATGTTCTAAACAGGCAAGAACATAGCTAAAGCGTGGGTCTTGTTGTAGGTTGCTAAGATGTGAGCGATATGTTCCAAGTTGGGAGTTGATGTGTACTCTATCATCAGATCGAGGAAGATAGGTGACTGTTATACGCTTATCTACAGCACACGAAAGCGCTTCTTTTCCATGTAACACGGCATGCTCACCCATGAGCATAAGGCTGCCAGGAGCACTACACGATAACTTTTGCGCCAAGCTTTTCTCCCTCTAGTTCAATTAGGCTGTAGCCATATTTTGTAACAAGATCGTGTGGCGGAGCATCTGCAAGTACTAACAACACGCCGCTTGTATCACCTGAGATAGCGCCTGCTCCGCAGATTTTGCTTGCACCGCCTTGCTGTTCTACTTCACTAATAAACACCTGCACCTTTTCTGGAACAACGCCAAGGCGCACTAAAAGTCGGTGGTTTTGACGAATAAGTTCTTTAAGATCTTGCTGGTAGTTGTTAATAAGAGCCTTTTCGATTTCAAGAGCAAGAGCGCCAAATTCATTCCATATAGTGCTTTCTTTATATTGAGCAGATACCTGCATCACGCACTCGCCGGTAGTTGATTTTGGCTTTCCTGTATTTACGATGTATAAAGAGAGACTGTTGATGTTAATAGGATGAGCTTTGCCCTGTTCAAAGCGCACGCAGCCGCCATTTAGGGACACGTAGGAATCAACACCGCTTGAATAGCCATGTTGCAGGCGCTCTGCTTCCATACTCAATTTGTGGAGCCATTCGGCCTTTAGCTCTAATCCTAAAAAGGAGCTTAGTGCTCGTATTACAGAAACGACCGTAGCAGCAGAAGATCCCATGCCGCAGCCGATAGGGATGTCTGATGAGAGCGTGATATGAAAGCCCTTTTGGATTTCCATCTGAAAGGTATCAATAAGCGAGATTAAGGCGAATTGAAAAAGCTCTGATGGCTTTTGAAGCACTTCTCGAATGGAAAGTTGTCCTTTTACACAGAGTCGATAGCTTTCTAAAAGTCGCTCCTTCATGATGCGCAACGTACGCAAGGTGCTAGAAGCCTTTTGCTTAAAATCGCTTAAGCTCAATAGTATGTCACTAGATGATCCCGGCACTATTTCGGTATATGCAAAGCGGTTTACTGCCGTTACTATTGCCGGCTGGCCATAGACGACAGAATGCTCACCTGTGAGGATGATCTTTGCTGGGGCTTGTGCGCAGTAACGTTTCATGAAACCCTAATTCTAAAAAGTACAAGCAAGTCTTTAGCTTTACATAGCCACGAAAAAGCCAAAACTAGCCCAATAAAAACAAGCCCTGGAATAGCTAGATAGAGCACCTGATCGACAAATTGTGTTGGCAATTCACTTACTCTAAAGAGGTGAAAAAGCTGGGGCATTTGATAAAAATAGGCCTGAAAGCCAAGTGCTAAAAGGGCGCACGTTGTGCTAACAGCAACTACTTTTGTCATCTCTAGAGTCCCTTCAGAGCTTATGACTTCGCCATAGTGGCTTTTTAGTTTGCGGTAGAGGTAGAGGATGTTTATCCAAGAGGAGATGCTTGTTGCAAGAGCTACGCTAATTGCAGAAAAGCCAAGGCCAAAGATAAAGATACAGTTGATGATAAAGTTAATAACTAAAGAGATGAACGCTGCTATTGCCGGCGTTTTAAAGTTTTTAAAGGCATAAAAAGCAGGTCCTAGCACAATGATAAGGCCCATAGGCAATAGCCCTATAGCATAGGTGTGTAGACAGCCTGTTGTTGCAAGTATAGAGTGTAGCTGAAAGTCTCCGCGCCCAAAGATGCAGTTTATAAGCGGCGTTCCAAAGACAAGTAGTGCAAGCGTGCAGGGAAAAAGCAGCGCAAACACCCGTCTTTGGGCAAAATCTAAAAAGCGCAAATATTCATCTTTTCTTCCTGCCTGAATGCTGCGCGATAGTGGCGGCAAGAGCGCTCCGGAAATGGCAATGCCAAAGAGGGCAAGCGGCAGCTGCAACAGCCTTTGAGAAAACCAAAGCTGTGCCGGGCCTTCAGGGTCTGCCCAGCGGGCAAAGAGGGCATCTACACCGTTGTTTATCTGCGTGGCACCAACGCCAAGTAGGCCAAGAGCTAAAGGCTTATAGAGGCGACGTATATCTTTTGAGTAGATGTGGATGTTCTGCCAGATCGTAGTGCCCAGGTGGCTTTTTAGCGATTTAAGCGTGGGAAGGAGCGTTGCTGCCCATTGAAATGCGCAGCCAATGACAATACATATAGCAACATAAGGCATAGCCTTGTTAGGGTCCCATCCATAAAAAGAGATGCTGCCAATGGCGATGGCGATGTTAAAAAAGGCTGGGGCTATACCTACAGTAAAGTAGTGCTTTTGGCACTGAAGGAGCGAGCTATTGAGTCCAAAAAGACAAATAAATAATAAACTTGGCAAAATGAGGATGGCGAGATCGACGATTTGGGTGTTGCCGGTGCTCCAGTTTATAAATGAGTGTGAAAATCCAAGCGCGAGGCAGCCTACTGCAATGAAGCCAACTAAAAAGAGCGCAAGTAGCACACTTAAGTCGCGAAAGAAGCTAAAGGCACGTTTTGGCTCTTCAGCCCGCATCTCTTCAAACACAGGAATAAAGGCCGATTGAAGCGCACCTTCACCAAAAAGTCTACGTGCAAGCTGCGATAGTCTGTAGGCAACAAAAAGGGCAGCTAGCGCCTCGTGAGTGCCAAAACAGAAGGCAAGTGCCATATCGCGCAGCATGCCGGTGACGCGGCTTAGAGCTGTGCCAGAAAAAAAGCGCATGGCAGATCGCGTGATCGACGACACGGAGTCTGGTAGAAGTGCAGCTTGTGTTTGCTGCTCTTGCATGATAGAAACCCTTACGTTAAATTTCGCCATCCATCATAATCCTCTCAGGCAAAATTTAACAGGATTTATTTGTATGACAGAGTTACTTCTAGGGGCACATACCTCTGCAGCAGGCGGCGTTCAAAATGCTCTTTATGAGGGTAAAGAGATTGGGGCAACAACTATTCAGCTTTTTACCTCTAACCAGCGTCAGTGGCATTCTCGCTCCCTTTCGCAAGAGACAATTGACCTCTGGCATAAAGCGCTTGAAGAGACTGGTCTAAAAAAGATTATGAGTCACGACAGCTACTTGATTAACCTAGGAGCCCCGGATCCAGAAAATCTTGTAAAAAGCCGCCGCGCTTTTAGAGAAGAAATTATACGTGCTTTGCAGCTAGATCTTGCCTTTGTGAACTTTCACCCGGGTGCTGCCTTGCAAGAGGGCGTGCAGCTGTGTTTGGACCGCATCGTGGAAAGCCTGTTGGAAGTAAAAGACCTCTTCAGCGGCAAAAAACATCTAAGGCTACTTTTAGAGACGACAGCCGGTCAAGGATCTGTCGTTGGGGCGCGCTTTGATGAAATAGCCTACGTGATTGAGCGAGTAGAGCGCGAAGTGCCCGTTGGCGTTTGTATAGATACCTGCCACATCTTTGCTGCGGGGTATGACATTCGCACAAAAGCGGCTTTAAAACATACTTTAGATGAGTTTGACCGCATTATCGGCATCAAGCATCTTCATGCTATGCACCTTAACGACTCTATGCATGACTTAGGATCAAGAAAAGACCGCCATGCTGATCTTGGTAAAGGAAAAATAGGGATAGAGTGTTTTGAAGCTATTATGCAGGAGCCTCGTCTTACCGCACTATCTAAATACCTTGAAACACCTGGTATGGATGAAGTGTGGAAAAAAGAAATTGCGCTGTTGCGCTCATTTGCTAAATAGGAATAGGTATCATGCTTGCACTTTTTTTGCTTATCTCATCATGTATCTTTGCTGAAGATGTGTTTGATCCAACTCTTGAGGCTAGGTATTTACAAAATATACGCCAGGTGACATTTTGCGAAATGGGCTTTGAAAAGGCCGGAGAGGCCTATTTTTCTCCCGATGAAGAGACAATTATTTTTCAGGCAGTGCCAGCGGGAAAAGAGCATTATCAGATCTATACCATGAACTTGACCGAAGGTGTGCCGCGTATGGTAAGTACCGGAAAAGGAGCATGCACATGCGCCTACTTTCGTCCAGATGGTAAAAAGATTATCTTTGCATCAAGCCATGAAGACCCTGCTCTTGATAATCCAAATTATGAACAAGACGTGCCGGGCTATAAGCGACAAGGGGGCACCTATTCATGGGCCTTTACTCCTTACATGAACATCTACGAAGCAAACCCAGATGGAAGTGACCTTAAAGCCTTGACCCATGGCCCGCACTATCATGCAGAGTGTGCCTATTCTCACGACGGCAAGCGCATTGTGTTTGCAAGCAATGAATCCGGCACAATGAATATCTACACCATGGATGCTGATGGTTCTGATGTTGTTCAGGTGACAAATACCGACTACTGCTATAACGGCGGCCCCTTTTTTTCGCCTGATGATCAGCTAATCGTCTTTAGAGCAGACCGCAAAACCCCAAACGATTTGCAGATCTATACTATACGCGTAGATGGCTCAGACGAAAGACAGCTTACAGATAATAGCGCCGTAAACTGGGCACCCTACTGGCACCCGGATGGCAATCGCATTGCCTTTACCACCTCACTTCACGGCCACGCTCACTATGAGATCTATCTCGTAGATGTCAATACTTTGCAGCTTGAGCGCCTTACCCACAATTCATCCTTTGATGGCCTTTCCGTCTTTTCAAATAGCGGCAAAAAGTTTATGTGGACATCCAAGCGAAACAATAGCTCTTCTCATATATTTCTAGCGGATTTTATGAACTAACAAACTTCAATTTAAGTGTTATGGAAAAATGCTATCAGGAAAAGTTGCGTGTGTCACGGGTGCTTCAAAGGGTATTGGTGCGGCGATTGCGCTTTGCTATGGCGATGCAGGGGCCGAGGTAATATAATGTGGCTGGATAAAGTGCGGTTGTGTAATACTATCCCCGTTTATAAAAAGACACTGCCGTGCAAGCGATACCTGAATCTCCATTTTTTGATCTTTTGAATATACAGGTTGATGAATACCTAGATCCTTTTTTACTAGAAGTAGGTGCTGTTGCTGAGGCGGAACCTCAACCTGAATCTAAATCTAGATCTGAACTTACAGATGATGAATATAACCCGGTTGAGCAGAAAGAGCCACCTGCTGTACCCTACAGCCGTAGCGAAGAGCGACGAATAAAGAACATGCTTTCTGCAAGGCGTTCACGCGCACGCAAGCAAGAACAGCTAGATCAATTCAAAAAGCTCGAGAGTGCTGTTTTTAAAGTTAGCGATCAAATCGAAGGCTTATTAAAGAGCAATATAAGTGAAGATCTAAAGAAAGAGTTAAGATCTTTGCAAGTGCTTTGCCAAAAAGAAGATTCAATTGCTGTCATGACCCAAATGCAAAATATCTTTGTAAAAGTAATCCAAGAAAGTAGTGTAGTACAATCCAACCTTACCCTTTATGGATATAAGCTTAATGAGCTCTGTAAGTGAAGTTAACTCTTCGTATGAAGGCAATGCACATGTTGTAAGTGACTTTTTTAAACAGCCAACCGGGAAAGTAGGGTTCGCGCTGCTTAAAAAATTTACCTCTGAAAAAGAAAGGGACTATCCCCGAGCATTTGAGGTATCACAAAAACTTATTGTGATGCTTACAAGAAAAGAGCTTGTGGGCAGATCTCAGGGCGCTATTGTTAAGCTGTTTTCTGATCTTTCGGAGCTAGGGCATAAAGAGCTCTCACGGCCATTTTATGGCTGGATTCGCTTTGCTCTTGCCTGGAATAAAGCTAAACATGAATCAAAAAACAATCTCGAGGAGACGCTCGGAGAGTATGAGCAAGCAGCTACTCTTGGCTGTAATTTGGCAAGACACTATAAAGCAGCCTGCTTACAAAAAGCGGGCAGAGAAAATGAGGTTAGAGAGGAGTGGGAAAAGTGCGTTAACGAGTTTCCTGATGATGAAGTTGCTCGTAATGCACTTGCAAAATTCAAAGCGCCAGAAGAAAAGCGGGATGCCATACTATCGGCATTTGATGGTGTTCTCGACGGGTTTCATACTGTCAAAGAAGAGATGAAGGCAAAAGATGCGCGTATTGTAACCCTAGAGGCGTGCGTTACCGTTTTAAGAAATGAAGTTGCAGCATACCAAGGCAAGCTCAGACAAGCTGTCGAGTTGTTTAAAGAGTTATTTTCTTAGGATGTATACCCAACTCTTGAACTTAATTGGGTATATATCCACCTTTTGTGATGAGCTTTAGTTGTTACTTCTGATTATTGTTTGGACAAATAACGTTGCAAACTTTGTTTTGTATTGTTTGCAGCACACTTTTTTCTTTTAGAGCTGGCATTTTTTTATTGCTAGCACCAAGGATAGCAGGGGTGCTCCAAGTGTTAGAGCCATCTACTAAAGAGGTTGCAGACTTAGTTATCGGCGCAAACGTAAGCTTTCTTAGGAATTATTTTACCCAGGGAAGTCAACGTGTTACAAAAACTATCTTTTCTCACACTGTTTATGGGAAGCTATCTTTTGGCAGATGCCTGCCCAGATGCCTGTCAAAATATTGCAGCATCTCGTTTTACTACAAATGATGATAGGATTCCAGCCTTTCAGCGCCGCCTTGGGGCAGACTGCTTGCGCACGCTAGGGCAGAAATATAACAACATCACAAAAGAAAATAATGGCGATGAAAAAGAGGTTCCCGACTTTGCCGCGCAGTTTAGTAAAGGGCTTGAACACGATGAGGCAACGGGCTTATTAACGTATAGCGGCCAAAAAAACTATAAGCGTTTGCTTAAAGCTATCAGGACAGGAAGCCAAACGGCCTATAACTCTATAGCGCGAGCACATGTTGCTACGCGCCGTTTCACAAACCCTCAAGGCTCTGCTACATTCAGCTTAGAAGGAGCTGACTCGTCACTATTTTCAATTCCACTTTTTCCAAAGATTTCTAGCCCGGAGGCTGCTGCAGAGTTAATAGAACTCTATCTGATGGAGCTTTGTAGAGATGTGTTATTTAGTGACTATGGAACAGGCCTTGGCACTGATGCTAATGGTTTTGGAGGCTCTCTTACAAACGATGCTGCAAGTGTGCTTCAAGATTTAGGTGCTGCCTATATAGGCCCCCGCAATCCTCAGACAAATGAAGTAGATGCAAGTGTGCTCTTTAGAGGTAACTCTAGTGGCAATCTTATAGGGCCTTATGTATCGCAGTATTTGTGGATCCCGCTTAAAACTATTCCTAAAACTATCTTTGGGCCAGCGCTCAATGTCAACAGTCTGCAAACAAATTCTCCATTTGATCCTCAAGGAGTCTTTACCCAGATGCTTCAGCTTAGGCCGATAGCTCAAGATAGAGAGTTTGGCATCAAGTTTTTAGACTTTGTGGCAATCCAAAATGGCGCAATACCAGAGCCGTATCAATCATCTGATTATGATCAGGTGCTTAAGCGCTATATCGTTACCGGAAGAGATATGGCAAGCTATGTTCATTGCGATACGCCCTATGAGGAGTACTACAATGCTTTGAACGTGCTTTTTTCTGCAGGGTTTAAACTGTCTCCTTATAGTCCCTATGCAAATGGCACGATTATAAACGAAGATCCCTTTGTAAGTTTGGGCTACTTTGATATCTATGCTGCAGTAGGGGGTGTGGCGGTAGAAGCTGCTAAAGCTGCCTGGGCACAAAAATGGCGCGCACAAAGGGTGCTGCGACCAGAGGCCTTTGCAGGGCTTGTTAACAACGCTAAAGTATCTGGTACAAATCCATTTAATCTGTCGGATCTATTCTTTGACACCCATGCGGGTATTGATGTGTTAGCGCTTGTGCAGGATCATAATGCTGCAAATGTAAATGGCGCTCCAACGTATCTTTTAAGCCAGGTTTATCCAGAAGCATCACCTCTTCATCCAAGCTATCCATCAGGTCACGCTACTATTGCTGGTGCGTGCATTACGGTAATTAAGGCATTTTTTGATGATCAAGCACTTATTAGCTCGCTTATTCCTCCCGTAAAGCCTGATCCAAACGATCCAGCAGTGCTCGTACCCCTTACTTCACAGGAAGGTAGAGACCTTCTTACGGTGGCATCAGAGCTTGATAAGCTAGCATTTAATGTAGGCAATGGGCGCAATTTTGCAGGTATACACTACCGTGCTGATGCAGAGTTTGGCGTGCGTCTTGGAGAGCAGGTGGCAATTAAGTACCTCCAAGACCGTGCTGTAACCTACAGCGAAACAACTTTTGCAGGATTTCAGCTCACCACAGTAGATGGCGTGCGAATTCGCATTACAGCAGATAAGGTGGTTGCGATTTAGTCTTGATTATTATTTCTGGTATAATTTATACTTGGAGAAATAATTTAAGGAGCCTTTTATGAGTCTACAACGCTTTTCGTTCAGGCGTCCAGAACTAGCGGTAGATCTTGCCAATAACCTCGAAGGCAAGGGCTTAATTGATGCTAGTTCCGGATTATTTCTAGCAGCGCCGCGTAGAACTGGCAAAAGCACCTTTTTACGAGAGGAGTTCGTGCCTGAAGCTGAAAAACGTGGATGGATTTCCATTTACGTTGATTTATGGGCAGATATTGCTCGCGACCCAGCAGTGCTTATTGCAGATGCGTTACAGTCTAATATTGCCAAACATGAAAGTCTTTTTAAAAAAGTTCTTAAAAGTATTGGACTTAGTAAAGTCAAGGTGGCAGGTGCTCAATTTGAGCTAGAAAATTTTGGTACATCCGCAGGGCTAACACTTTCTGATGCATTAGCAATTTTAAGCGACGCAACGGGTAAATCAATTGTCCTGATCATTGACGAAGCTCAACATGCGCTCACTTCCAAAGCTGGAATGCATGCAATGTTTGCAGTAAAAGCTGCTCGTGACCGCCTCAATCAAAGACCCGGCGACACAAGGTTATATATAATCCTGACGGGATCGCACCGAGATAAACTTGCCCACCTGGTTCTAAAGAAAGATCAGCCATTTTTTGGCGGTCAGGTAACCTCTTTTCCAACCCTTGGTCGCGGCTTTACCGATGCGTATGTCGATTGGATTAACCCGCTTTTAGCTGCCGATAACGTCTTTAACAAAGATGACATGTATGCAGCATTTGAACATGTTGGATTTAGACCGGAAATTTTGAAATCACTCGTGGCTGAAGTGGCTCTAGAATATCGGGACGCTCATAATTTAGGAGAACTGGTTAAAGGCGAATCGGAGTTGTTGCGAAAGCGCCTATGGGAAGAGTTTGAAAGAGAATTTGTGTCCTTGACGGCTGTACAAAAAGCGGTTTTTAAGGTGCTGATCACTGCCGCGATTGACTTTACCCCATTTGGTGAAGAAGCGATGAAATGGTATCGAGAAGGTGTTGAAAGCAAGGTTGCGCTCACGCCCCAAACTATCCAGGCCGCACTTGATGCGCTTAGAGAAAAGAACCTGATTTGGAAATCTGCTCGCGGGACTTATGCTCTTGAAGATGCAAGTTGGCGCGAATGGTTGAAGTCAGGGCAATTATAGTCAATTATTTCTATTGGTATAAAATGAATAGCGCACAGCTAAATGAATATTTTGAGAGGATTGGTTATAGCCCAAATCGAGAGGTGACTGTAGAAAATCTACGGAATATCCAGGCACATCAGGCATACAGCATTCCCTTTGAGACATTTGACATTCTGATGGGAAGGCCGATTGTTCTTGAGTTAGAGCCGCTGTTCAACAAGCTTGTAAGAGAAAAGCGAGGCGGCTACTGCTATGAACTTAACGCATTACTCCATTTTGTATTAGAAGCTCTTGGCTTTACTACAAGTTTGTGTGTCGCTCATCTTGCAGAAGATAAAGAGTCTGTGCATATGCTCGTGATAGTTACATTAGAGCAAAAGTGGCTTGTGGATGTTGGCTGGGGCTCGGGATTTAGCGTGCCATTTTGTTTGGATGAGCCTAAAGAGCAGTGTGGATATACAATCAGAGCAGATGGTGATGGCTATTGCTTTTGTCAAAATGACAAAGTGCTCTATAGCTTTATGTTAGAAAAATATCCTTTAGCATTTTTTGAAACACGCAATCACTACCATCAAACATCGCCCAAATCTCTTTTTGCAAACGAAGTTTTTTGCTCTAAGGCTACACCGGAAGGCTATGAGATGATATCCGGAAGCCAATACATCCAAAAAAAAGGTGATGCAAAACTAAAGCAAACTATCAAAACAGATGCTGAATATAGAGCCTTGCTTAAAAATATCTTTGGCCTTGATTTACAGGTAAAGAGACCTGTCTTTATAAGTCATAATGGCTATCTTTTACACACGCCGCGTAGCCGCAGCGATAGAGATGCGTACCATCGCATTCGCTTTTGTCAGATTCATACAAGATACTGTCCCGAGCTTACGTATGATCCTGATGATCCGGAAGAAAGGGATCTTAATAACTTTCCCCTTGTTTTTAGACAAGAAGGACAAGATCAGATTATAGGCACAATACGCATCGATCTTTTAGCTCAAAATGAGGCGTCTTTTAGGTGGGTTGCAATAGATGCTCCCTTTGTCCGTCAAGGATTTGGCGCCAAGATGCTCGATCTTGCCGAGCGCTTTGTTCGCGAGCATAAAAGAGCCCTTATTCGCATTCCGGCAACAGCTCAATCCCTCCCATTTGCTCACTATATGGGCTACAAAGAAGAGCCTTGGGATCTTATGCCCAAGGAAGAGTGCATGATAGCTGTTTGCAAGCGTATGCTTGGTTAGAATTCGGTTGCAACCGAATAAAATGTGTGATATTATTCGGTTATAACCGAAGTCACCTGGGAGGGGGCCATGGAACAGCTCTTTGAAATTCAACGGGTTTTGCTTGTGCAATTTGAAGAATTGCCATTTTTTAGGAGGAAGATATTTGATCAAATCACCTTGGATAATAGGATTAGTGGCATACTGGGTCCCCGAGGTGTTGGTAAGACAACCTATCTTTTGCGCCTTGTCCTAGAGCGGGGGGCGAAAAAGCGAAAGGCACTCTACGTTTCAGCAGACAACGTTTACTTTTTAGAGCATCGGTTGCTTGATCTTGTGGATCGACTCTATAAAGAAACAGATGTTCGTCTACTTTGTATAGATGAAGTGCACAAATATCCAAACTGGAATCAAGAATTAAAAAATATTTACGATACCTACCTGGATTTTCGTATTGTTTTTTCTGGAAGTTCGATGATTGATCTTGTGCAAACAAAGTATGATCTTTCACGAAGGGCAACAATCTATTATTTGCATGGGTTTTCGTTTAGAGAGTATTTGGAGTGGCACCTTAAAATATCGCTTCCAATTTGCAGTCTCGATGATATTGTGAATATGCACACAACGATTGAACAGGATATAAGTATGCCAGGTATCCTTAAACACCTTCAGGAATATAATAGATGTGGGTATTATCCATTTTTTTGGGGGTTTACGCAGGAACGGGAAAAATATCAGGCTATTGAAAATGCCGTGCAAAAGACCATCTACGAAGATATAGGAACGCTGCATTCTTTAAAAACTCAAAGCCTGCTCGTTTTGGAAAAATTATTTAAGTTTGTGATCAGCTCACCCCCCGGGGAAATAAGTGCCTACAAGCTGGCGCAAGCTCTAGATAAAGACTTTGAGACTGTTTCTACCTACCTACACTACTTGCAAGAAGCGGGTTTAATACGTTTTCTTTATCCTAAAAGCACCGGAAAGGCTCTCTTGCGTACGCCAAACAAAATGTACCCAGATAACCCTAATCTGATGTTTGCAGCTTATGTTGCAATGGCTCAAGATAACACAGTGGGAAAGGTCCGTGAGACATTTGTCCTTAATCAGATGCAAAATGCGGGTCTTCAAACTTTTTATAGCGTAAAAGGTGATGTTGTAGTAAACGGCTATATATTTGAAATTGGCGGGCCGAGTAAAAAGGAAACCCAGATACGCCATGAAAAAAATGCCTATATTCTTGCAGACGGCATACTAATAGGGTCTAAAACGCAAATTCCACTCTATCTGGCAGGATTTCTTTATTGATCCTGGTTGACATTTATCCCCCTAATAGTATATAATTGATTCTTTAAAAAATAGGTGGATACTATGATAGGTACTGTAGGCGCGTCCGGTGTTCCTGTGCATCCGGTAAAGACAGATTCTTCTTCAGCAACTAATAGAATTGTAAAAATTGTGTTAGCAATTTTGACGAGTATTCAAACGTTTTGTACAAATATTTATCGTAGCATCGTTCATAGAAACGCTAAGCCAAAGCCTATAGTTATTGAATTTGGTGAGCGGGCATTTGCAAATTTCAAAATTGCCGAAATAAAAAATGCGCCTACTTGTACACAAGGTGAGATTGATAAGATTCTAAATGGGTATGGTTCGTTATTTGATGTAAAAAAGAATCCTCGCATCAAAGAGCCAAATAATACTGCAAGAGTGCTTGTAAAGAAAACGTACGCTAGCGGTTTGCCAAATTATCCTGAAACAAGGAAAGATATTCAAAATTACCTTGGACTGATTTTTGATCTTTTGAGGCCAGATTTTGATGCACCCCAATCTAAAAAACAGGCAATTGCAGAAAGACTTGCAGAAGCTTTTGTGGATTGCCAGGTTGTTCAAAGTGATACGATTACAAATATCGGAAAGGAACTAGCATGCCAAGGCAACATCATTGAGCAGATTGGTCTCTATTGGCAGGGGTATAAGATGTTGAAGCTAGAAGAGCTAATTTGTGAGAGACATCCCAAATGTCAAAGTACTACTGTAGCGCCCAATCAGCAGTTTCCGCACGTAAAAAGCGCTTATCTTGATCTTTTGGGTAAAGACTTTGGTCTTGAAGGCATAGAAGGTGCCAAAGAAGATAAAAACAAACCCTATGTAGCAACTATATTACAGTCGCAATCGGCCAAGGAGCTTAAAACTCTCTACAGAAATAAGCTAAACTTAGCAGATTTTATTCAACAGGTGATGAGTGATATTAATAATCCAAATCAAGATCTTTCAGTACTCAATAAGGACCTTCTCTTTCAATGGGGAAAGACAAACCAAGTCCCTTCCTTTGGCTACTACCAACCCGATCAGAAAAACTATACTGGATTACAAAAGCCAACAGAAGATCAAGAATACTGTATGCTGCCTTATGTGAGCTTCGAAGAAATCCGCTTTCTTCTTACAACAATTGGTATTACATAACGCTTAGATGTAGCACGTTCTTGAGATGCGATCTTGGGCTGCAAGGTAAAAATAGACGCCGTTTTCTGAGAGAATGAGTTCTTCCTTGTAGCCGCTTTCGTGTGCAAGAAATAGGCGCATGCCGGCGCATTTTCGGAGTGTGGCTGCCATTGTGTTTTTTATTTGCCAATCGCTATCCCAACTTACAGATTGATAGAGCCATAAAGCTACTACAAGACAGCTATTTTTTAAGCCTAAGACGCGGGCATGGTTAGTAAGGGGATTATTTCTTCTTAGAGGCATTTCATCAATGAGCGATGTGATGTACTGAGTAAAGGTGATCAGTAATTCGCAAGAGATTCTAGCGCTAGAACAGGGGATATTTGTGCGGGCATGAAATTCTTGAAGGGTTGCTTTAAGGGATTTTTGCTCGTTAATGAGAATTGGTTCGAGCTGTCTCCAGTCGTCCCTTGTTGCCTCAAGTAGAGTATCGCGCGGCATGAAAATTCGCGGCTTTTGAAAGAGCTCTATACATGCTTGCCTAAAGGTAACAAAGAGCCCGCCTAAGCTTTCGTGATTATTGCGGAATGTCTCATTAAGCAGTATAAGCAAATCATGTAGCTGGCGCGTGTCAACCGTGGGCGCTTGGTTTAGCCTTTGGATATAATATAGGAACATTTGTAGCTTAGCGGGCATTGTAAACGCCGGTTTTCTAGCTAAGGACTTGAGCATATGTTCATGAAGGATGCAAGAGGGCAGCTTTGCCATAAACTGATGCAATGAAAATAGGTCTTCTACGCCTTGGCTAAAAATTGCCTCAATCATAGGAAGTGCTGGCGTTAAAAAATGCTCCCAAAGATTTTCTTGGCTAGGTAGTGGTCTTGTTACCCTATTGATATTTGCCTGGCGAAGAAGCGTATGTTCGCAAATAGCGCCATCTATTTGGCAGTTAGTAAGCGAAGTATAGGCTTCATCAAGAGCTTCACGATCGTCTAGACAAGTTGCCCATTCTACCCGCTGATCAGCCAATTGTAATAACTGCAAAAGACGCTCATTAACATGGGGCATAACGGGTGCATTTTTCGTACAGGATATCATGTAGACCCAAGTGGCAAGAAGCTGCGTGCTAAGAGGTGCATCATCTGATCGCTCTACAATCCATGTATAGAGATCTTCTAAGGCGCTTGGGTTACAAAGTGCTTCTTTCATAGGAAGAAAGAGTGCATGGCTCTTTTCTTCTAGATCCATAAATCTAGCAAAAGTTAATGAAAGAAGTGCGTCTAATGAACTTGGGGTCATAATAATTCGGAAGAGTATACAATAAGAGTGGAGTTATTTGAGAGATAAAAAAAGCTATCTATAAATCTTTTTGGTGTGTATACTATCAACTACAAAAAATAGGAGATAGTCTACTATGGCACTTTCTAGTATAAATAATTATTTTAAAGTTATTGCTCATGATATTGCGGTCATAAAGCGTAATCCAGACGGAAATCAGAACTTAAGAAATGCGCGAATAGGTTTACTTGCTATGCGTGTGATTGGGGGTCTGATGGTATTGTCAGCAGCAGCCTCATTTATATCGTATGCGGCTCTCTCAGCAGGAGCTCTTACAAAATTGGCCTATTTGGTGAATTCAATTTTTAGTGCAATTCTTGGTCATGATCTATTGCAGGCAGCCTATAACCTTGACCGAAGGATGCCATCTGACGCTACCGACGGTCTTATCCAACAGGTCTTTGCAGGAATTTCATCAGCTGCTGCCGAAGTAGAAGATAAGGCTTATGAAGCAAGATACCATCAGGCATTTTTTGTTCGTGACACTATAGCATTTTCGGCTTTTGCAGAACGTCTACCAGAACCTGCACCTGCAGCTGTATAAAGTTCGTCTTGAAAGCCTGAGAGTGAAAGAACACCGCCAGAGTGTATAAAGAGCGTGGGGCCTAAAAGCCTCTTTTCAGAGATGAGCTTTTGCAGCAAAATGTAGAGTTTGCTGGAATAGATGGGGTCTAAAAATAGGCCCTCTCTACGAGCAGTTGATGTAATTGTTTGTATAATGGTTGCATTTACAGAGCCAAAAGAACGGGCTGTTGGTGGCTCGTGTAGAATATACTCTGGGATATGTGTAATTTTTTTTCCTGTTAGGCGCTCTAAAAATCGGCATACTTGCCTAAGACGTTCAGTAAAAATAACAGGGGCTGTAAGACATACGTGGATTACAGCCTTTTTTTCAAGAAGGGCATAGCAGGCAATAAGCACTGCTGCTGTAAGGCCCGTGCCAGAGTCTATTAAAATCTCGTTAAAAGTAATCTTGTTATCTTTTTCATTTTGCAGAATATCTAGAGCCAAGGTAATCAGGCCGGGTATTGCATCATCCACTACGCCGCCTTCTGGCACAATAAACGCGTTATTTTTGGCCTGCCATTCATAAGCAAGCTGCTCTACAGCGTGCCAATCACTTCGCTTGATAAGGTGAATGTTTGTTTTTGCTACTAAAAGCTCTATAAAAAATGCATTGCCAACAAGAGGTTTTTTTAACGATTCTAGCAAAAAGAGCGTAGGTTCAATCCCATTTTCTAGTAAAAGGGAAGTAAGCCCTAGCACATGGTTAGAGTACTGGCTACCGATAAGACCAACTTTTTGGTGGTTTTTCTTTTTAATTGCGCGGACAAGAGAACGAAATTTTCTTACCTTGCAGCCTGAAATCACACACCCAAGCTCATCGTCTCGCTTGATATAGCAATTAGGCAATGCCTTAAGCGGATGTATCCTCGAATGGCAGGGATAGTCTTCTTGATCGAGTACAAGCTCATGTAATGAATGTTCCATGGAAATGCCCATAATTAAATTGAAAAATCGGCTGTATAAAATGATTTCAGACGTCGATGGAGTAAAAACCGTGCCCGTGCCCGTGTGCGTGCCCGTGCCCGCTTAATTCAATTATTCCGCTAGAGCTTTCCAGGGGACGATATTTATGGTGCCATACCCGTGGTTTAGTGGAATAATAAAAACGCGGGCACGGGCACGCGCACGGGCGCGGGCACGAACCCAATTTTTCATTCATAAAGTGTGTAGTATATATTGAACTTTGAGTACAAAGCAATCGTCAAAAATGGGGCTGAATAGGTATTATAGTCGCTTTTTGGAGGCCACTATGCGCACGAAGGTTAAGGTATTGCTATCGCAAGAACATGCTCAAATTGTTGGAAAGGAATTTGCCGTCAAGGGATGGGTAAAGACTGTTCGCAACCAGAAGACAAATACCTTTATCGAAATTAATGATGGCTCATGCTTTACAAACCTGCAGATCGTGGTGGATCCATCTCTTCAGGGATATGAAAAGCTCCTTGCTAATTTGGCTACTGGCGTAGCTGTGCAGGCTACGGGCAACATCCTTGAAAGTCCCGGCCAAAACCAAAATATAGAGATGCATCCTCGCGAGCTTACTATTGTTGGTGGCATTGACCCAGAGAGTTATCCATTACAAAAAAAGCGCCATTCATTTGAGTTTTTGCGCACTATTGCTCACCTTCGCCCGCGCACAAACACCTTTGGGGCAGTATCAAGAGTAAGTAACGCAGCTGCTATGGCAACGCACCTCTTTTTTCAGCAGCGCGGCTTTTTGCTTGTTCACACTCCCATCATAACGGCATCTGACTGCGAGGGGGCAGGAGCCATGTTTCAGGTGACAACGCTTGATGTAGCAAAGCCGCCGCTAAATGAAGGCAAGGTTGATTACTCACAAGACTTTTTTGCAAAACCTGCCTACCTTACAGTGTCAGGTCAGCTTAACGCCGAAACATATGCCTGCGCGCTTTCTGATATCTACACCTTTGGACCAACATTTAGGGCAGAAAATTCAAACACTTCGCGTCACCTTGCCGAGTTTTGGATGATTGAGCCTGAGATGGCCTTTGCAGACCTTAAAGATGATATGGAATGTGCTGAGAGCTATATAAAATATGTTGTCAGATACGTTCTTGATCACTGTAAAGATGATATGGCCTTCTTTAACCAATACATTGAGCCGGGTGTTATTGAACGCCTTGAAAAAGTGCTTGAAGGGCCTTTTGAACATTCAACATACACATATGCCATTCGCGTGCTGCAAAAGTCTGGCAAGAACTTTCAGTATCCTGTAGAGTGGGGTCTAGACCTTCAGTCTGAACATGAATGCTACTTATCTGAAGAGTTTTTCAATAAGCCCGTAATTCTCACAGACTATCCACGTAAGCTTAAGTCCTTTTACATGCGCGATAATGATGATGGCAAGACAGTAGCTTGCATGGATGTCTTAGTGCCAAAGGTAGGAGAAATTATCGGTGGCAGCCAAAGGGAAGAGCGACTAGATGTCCTAGAGCGAAAAATCCAGGAGTTTGGCCTCTCTCCAGAAGCATACAAGTGGTATGTAGATCTTCGCCGCTATGGTTCTGTGCCTCATGCGGGTTTTGGGCTTGGCTTTGAGCGTCTTTTACGCTTTATAACGGGTCTTGATAACATCCGAGACCTTATTCCATTTCCAAGATATCCAGGTAACGCCGAATTTTAGGTATATGTATGGCTCTTAAGTCTGTAGCTTTTTTGCGTAACACAAAAAGCCAATTTGGCGTGTTAGAGTCTTTTACAGCGGGGCTTGAAGAGGCTTTTCATTGCCTTGGCGTCAAAACTGCTGTCTTTGACTTTGATGATTATGAAAGCGGCAAAGCTATTGGCGAGATTGTAGCACTAAATCCTGACTGCACAATAGGCTTTAACATCCTTTTGCCGGAAGATTCGCCCCTTCATGAGTTCAAAATACCACACTATGCTCCGCTTTGTGATTCGGCGACCTACTATCCAGAACTTCGCCTTACAAATCACCTTGTGGCTAGCTTTATGGAGCAGGACTCTTTTGGCTTTTCCCGCAAACTTGGCGTAGAAAATATCTTCTTTTTGCCGCATGCCATTGCCTCTTCATCACTACTATCAAAGCAACAGATTCTAGGCCATAAGCGCGATTTAGATGTTGTGGTCCCGGGATCTTTTGTAAATCCTGATGCCATACGCAAGATATGGGAAGAGCAGCTTTCTCAAGATGGCCTAAATGCCATGCTTGATCTAGCAGAAAAAGTGCTAGCAAGTCCCCATATATCGCATCTACAGGCATTTTATGAGCTTATTGAAGAGCGCGGGTTTTTTGAAAAAGAGCTCATGGAAAAGAAGTTAGACTATTTTAGCCAGTTAAACCTACTTGAAGTCTATATCCGCAATATAGACCGTCTACGCATAGTCCAAGGTATAGAAGGCCATACTGTACACATCTTTTGCTCAAAGGTTGTTGAGCCAAACTGGAAGCAGGCACTTAAAGATAAAAAGAACGTACAATATGCTGGCGAGGCATCATTTGGAGAGCTTGCCTCTATTTTTGCCCGCTCTAAAATGGTTGTAAACAGCATTCCAACAATAAAAAGGGGCCTTCACGAGCGTTTATTGCTTGCTCTATCGCAAGGAGCAAGTGTACTTAGTAACGAGAATATCTTCATAGCGAAAGACTTTTATCAGCCTCTAGCTACTATAGAATATCTTTCACCAAACTATAAGGCTCAGATTGACGATGTGCTTAAAGATGAGCAGGCAAGGCTAAATGACGTCATTTCAACGCATGATATAATACGCGAGCGTCACACGTGGGATGTGCGCGCTAAAACACTTGTGGAGACACTTCCCCCCATTCTCGAACAGGTACGGAAGAAGCTATAACTCTTGATCTTTGTCTTAATCTTTTTTTTAAGGAATTAGATTAAGATTAAGAGTTTGGACTGAGAGGGGCTGTTTTTTTTAGCCCCCCTTTCTTATAGCAAATGGGCGCTAAAGATTAGTAGCGACCGCGACGATCACGATCACCGCCACCGCGACGATCATCTCTAAATCCACCACTACTACGGAATGAACCGCGTGGGCGCTCTTCGCGTGGTTTTGCTTCGTTAACTGTAAGTGGGCGACCACCTAGTTCTGAACCATTTAACGCTTCGATAGCAGCTTGTGCTTCAGCATCGTTGCTCATTTCGACAAAGCCAAAGCCTTTTGAACGGCCTGTTGCTCTATCTGTAATGATTTGAGCTGAAACAACTTCGCCGTAATTTGCGAAGAGATTCTGAAGTTCATTTTCTGAAGTTGCGTGCGGCAAATTACCGACATATATTTTTTTTGACATAAAAAGTCTCATGTTACATTTCTTAAGTTGCAATGTAAAATCAGAGAAGAACTGGGAGACAAAACCTATTATCACCGCAAGCGAAACTCTCTAGCAACTTGGAAACACCAACCATTATCCACTATTCCATGATTTTTGGCATCAAAATTTACAAAAAAATTTAATATGATACTGCAAGGGGTAGTAAGGACGCTTTTGTGCGATACATGGCAACAGAGCGTTTTACCGCTGTTGTAAGCTGGTGTTCAGCGCGGATGATCTGCTCTTTTAAGAGCGCTTTTCGCTTTTCTAGCAGCTGGTTGAGATCATCGATGTTTAATACTTTACACTGATTGCCGGCAAGGCTTGGGTCAATATTGCGAGGTACAGCAAGGTCTACAAGAAGTGTCTTTTTATCTTGTAGCGAGACGTTTTGGAGAATAAGGTGAGGGCTTTTTGTTGCTGCAATAATCCAGGAATAATCCTGAAGGCAGCTTTTAAGGCTAGTCCACGGCATAACATGTGCTCCAAGTTGGCCTGCAACCTGTGCGCATGTTGCTTCTGTTCTATTTGAAAAGCACATCTCTTTTACGCCCTTACGTTGTAAGAAGCGGGCGATTTTGAGGTTTATTTCCGATGTTCCGATAAAGAGGGGAGCCGGTAGATCACTTTCTTGGAAAAAATCTTTTGCCTGCCAAAATAGAGCATGTTCAAGGTCGGGAACTTGGGCCGAGATAAGGTGTTCGCGACGTACATCTTTTGCAATCTTTAGGCTTTTCTGAAAAAGAAAGTGAAGGTCCTTTGAGAGGGAGCGAAGGGTCGTAGCCGCTTCGTAGGCTGTTCGAACCTGTCCTTGAATCTCTGTCTCGGCTATGATGGCGCTATCTAGGCCTGCAGTGACCTTAGCAAGGTGTAAAAAGCAATCAAAGCCAAAAAAGGTGTAGAGCTTTTGGTCAAATTCTTCTTCAATTTCTTCTTTGAGGATCGATACAATCTGTTCGTGGCTTGCTGCAAGGCTTGGAGCCTGAAAGTAAAGCTCGCTTCTATTGCATGTAGAAAGAAGCACAAATGAGCCATGTCGTAGCGGGTTTTCTAGGCTAAAGCGGCGTGCGCATGCCTTTGCGATCATTTCGCGAATAGCAAGTGGGGCAAGCTTGTGATTTATACCTATAACGCCGATATCCATGAGCTTTTAGTACTCTCCCGGCGTTGAAACTTGAGAAATAAGCGATGATATTGACTCTATAGACTCTGTAAAGAGGGGATTAACATTTGATGCAAGCACAAAGTCATCGTGCGTCTTTTTGATTTTGCTATCTTGTGAGTAGTGTTGATAGGCTCTAGAAGATGCTAAAGGCGCTACAATAAAGCGATCGGATGCTTCAAATGTCTGCCTTGCCTCATCCTGCGATACTAAAAGCTCGTGTAGTTTTTCTCCGGGACGAATGCCTGTAATGTCTAGGCTCGCATCTGGCGCGAGCGCTTTTGCTAGGTCTACAATCTTTACACTTGGGGATTTTGGAATAAAAATTTCGCCCCCCACAGAACTTTCTAGGCACTTTAATACAAACTCTACTGCCTGAGGAAGTGTTATCCAAAAGCGCGTCATGCGAACGTCTGTGATGGGAAGGGATTTTTTGCCCTTGGCAAGGATATCCTTCCAGTGGGGTAATAGGCTCCCGCGGCTTCCAAGAACGTTGCCATAACGAACGACAGAAAATGTTGGATAGCCCTTTTTGCCAACGTAGGCATTACCGCAGATTAGTAGCTTGTCAGAACAGAGCTTTGTAGCTCCATAGAGGTTTACGGGGTTTACTGCCTTATCAGTAGATAGGCCAAGTACTTTTTCAACCCCGGCATTGATTGCAGCATCAATGATGTTCATAGCGCCATTGACATTTGTCTTAACAAACTCACTTGGGTTATATTCTGCAGCGGGCACCTGTTTTAAGGCTGCGGCATGTATGACGACATTAACATCGCAAAAGGCTCTTTCTAGGCGTTCTTTATCGCGCACATCACCCAAAAAATAGCGCACCTTTGGATGAGAAAAGATGGGGCTAGACTGTTGCATCTGCCACTGCTTCCATTCATCGCGGCTAAAAATAATGACCTTGTTGCATAGATCGTGTTGAAGGAGGTGATAGGCACAAGCCTTGCCAAAACTGCCCGTACCGCCAGTTATCAGTATGTTTTTATTTCGTAGGTATGATGAGACCATGTCTGTCCTATTGTCGTTTTGCCGACTTATAACAGTTGCAACGTTTGTTAACAAGTGCGTGGTCAGGATAGAGCTCTAGATTGTAAATTGGTTTTGTGCTATTCTGCCGATATTATGGCAAAAAAATACGACGAGACAGCAGTACAGACACTCGATGCGATTTCGCATATCAGACTTCGCTCCGGGATGTATATCGGACGATTGGGCGATGGCTCACATCCTGATGATGGCATTTACATTCTTTTAAAAGAAGTAATTGATAACAGCATCGACGAATTTATCATGAACCACGGCTCTGAAATTGAGGTAACGCTCGATGTAGATGCCGGCAAGGTATCAGTTCGCGACTTTGGCCGCGGTATTCCTCTTGGAAAGGTTGTAGAATGCGTAAGTCGCATGAACACGGGCGCTAAATATAATGACGATGTGTTTCAATTTTCTGTTGGCCTAAACGGCGTTGGTTTAAAGGCAGTAAATGCACTCTCTCAGCACTTTATCGTCCGCTCATGCCGAGAAGGAAAGTTCTTTGAAGCTACCTTTGCAAAGGGCGTTGAAGTAGATACAAAGCAGGGTAAAAGTAGCGATAAAGCGGGAACATACATAGAGTTTATCGCCGATCCAGAGCTTTTTAAGCATTATCGCTACAACAAAGAGATGGTAGAAAAGCGCATATGGCACTACTGCTACCTAAACTCCGGCCTAAAAATAATTTTTAATGGCGAGCCCTATCAGTCTAAGCATGGGCTTTTAGACTTAATTAATAGCGAAGTAAAGGAAGAAAGGCTGTATGAGCCTCTGCATTTTCGCTCAAAATCTCTCGAATTTGCCTTTTTACATACGACCCACTATGGTGAAAACTACTTTTCATTTGTTAATGGCCAGTATACATCAGATGGCGGTACACACCTTCAGGCTTTTCGTGATGGCTTTGCAAAGGCTGTTTGCGAATATGCCAAAAAGAGTTTTCAGAGCGTAGACATTCGTGAGGGATTACTCGGAGCGTTACTTGTTCGCGTAAAAGACCCTGTCTTTGAGTCCCAGACTAAAAACAAGCTTTCAAATACAGACCTTAAAGCGCCCCTTACGCAGGCTGTTAAAGAAGCTGTCTTAGATATCCTCTATAAAAATACCGAAATTGCTGACAGGATTATTGAGCGAACAGCATTTAACGAAAAGCTACGAAAAGAACTTTCAGCAGTACGTAAAGAAGCAAAAGAAAAGCAAAAGAAGATCTACCTTAAAATCCCAAAACTTCGCGACTGCAAGTACCACTTGCATGAAGATGTTCCTGAGGGTGAAAAGTCTATGATTTTTCTTACTGAGGGCGATTCTGCTGGTGCTTCTATCGTCGCATCGCGCGACCCATTTACACAGGCGGTCTTTCCCCTTCGTGGTAAGCCCCTAAATGTTTTTGGTATGAAGCTAGATCAGCTCTATCGCAATGAAGAGATGTTTAACTTGATGTCTGCCTTAAACATTGAAAATGGCATCGACACCTTGCGCTATAACAAGGTGATTATCGCAACAGATGCCGACGTTGACGGCATGCACATCAGAAACCTGCTCATCACCTTTTTCTTAACCTACTTTGAAAGCCTTGTGATGAATGGCCACCTCTACTTATTGGAGACTCCGCTCTTTAAGATACGCCATAAGGATAAGTCTACCTACTACTACAGCGAGCAAGAAAAAGATGCTGCACTAAGTAAACTTCCTGCAAAGCAGGTGGAGATCACCCGCTTTAAGGGCCTTGGTGAGATATCTCCAAATGAGTTTGGGCAGTTTATAGGCGAAGACATTCGCCTTCAGCCGGTCACTGTGAGCCATCTTGCAGATGTACATCCGACGCTTGAATTTTATATGGGCAAAAATACGCCCGAGCGAAAAAACTTTATTATGCAGCACCTTGTACACGAAGAGAGTTTAGAGTAAGAGCCTATGCAGCAAGATTTAAAGCAGCTCATGCGTGAGCATTACCTCAAATATGCCTCCTACGTTATTTTAGATAGGGCAATACCAAATATTGCAGATGGCCTAAAGCCGGTGCAGCGACGCATCATGCACACCCTTTTTAAGATGCATGATGGCAAGTTCCACAAGGTGGCAAACGTTGCAGGTCAAACAATGGCCTTTCACCCGCACGGTGAAGCGCCGATTTATGAGTCCATCGTAAATATAGGCCTCAGGGGCTTTCTATTAGACACCCAAGGAAACTTTGGTAACCTCTATACCGGTGATCCTGCAGCTGCAGCCCGTTATATCGAAACACGTCTATCGCCCTTAGCGCTAGAAGTGCTCTTTAACCCAAGAATCACAAAGTTTGTTCCATCATATGATGGCAGAAACCACGAGCCTGTTACCTTTCCTGCAAAAATTCCGCTCACGCTGCTTTTAGGGGCTGAAGGTATTGCTGTCGGCATGTCTACAAAGGTGCTTCCGCACAACTTTGTAGAGCTTATTGAGGCAGAGATTGCGATACTAGAAGATAGGCCTTATGAAGTGCTACCGGACTTTCCTACTGGCGGCATTATGGATGCTTCAGAGTATGCCGGAGGTAAAGGTAAGGTCAAGCTTCGAGCAAAAATTCAGGTAAAAGATCCAAAGACGCTTATCATCCGAGAAATCTGCTACGGCACGACTACAGAGTCGCTCATAAACTCTGTAGACGAAGCCGCAAAGCGCGGCAAAATAAAGATAGACTCTATCTCAGACTACACCTCAGAGAATGTGGAAATTGAGATTAAGCTTGTTCGCGGTCAGTATGCAGAAGATGTGCTTGATCATCTCTATCACTATACAGAATGCCAGGTGAGCTTAGTGCCGCAGATGATTCTGATTAAGGATGATCTGCCCGCAGAAGTTACTGTGCAGGACATTCTACAGCATCATGTAACGCTATTACTTGGCTACTTAAAGCACGAGCTTGAGCTTGAAGAAGAGGGCTATCTTCAGTCTATCTTTGAAAAGACCTTAGAGCAGATATTCATCGAAAATCGCCTCTATAAGCACATTGAAGAAGTAAAGTCGTCTGAAGAGATGTATAAAGTGTTAGAAAAGAGCATTAAGCCTTTTCATGACCAGCTTGCACGCATTCCGGAAAAAGATGACTACGATCGCCTTTTGGCTATCCCCATCAGGCGCATTGCACGCTTTGACATAGAAAAAAATCAAGAGGACATTAAAGCTCTTGAAAAAAGCCTGCAGAAGACTCGTGGCCATCTTAAAAAGCTAAAGCCATATGCTATCACCTACTTAAAATCGCTTATAGACCGCTATGGCAAGCACTTTGCACGAAAAACAGAGATCCAGCAAATAGCTGCTATCGACAAAAAGGCAATAGAGACTAAAGAAATTACCGTTGGCTTTGACCCAAAAACAGGCTACATTGGAACTAAGGTTACAGGCGCTCAGGATATTGCTTGCACAAACTTTGATAAGCTCTTGGTCTTTTATAAGAGCGGTACGTACAAGGTTATTAACATCCCTGAAAAGCAGTATATTGGTAAAGATAAGGACAAAATTCTCTTTTGCGGCGTTGCCGACAAAAAGACGGTCTTTAATGTCTGCTATCGCGATCCCAAAACCAGCTTTTCGTTTGCAAAGCGCTTTATCGTTAAGCAGTTTATTCTCGAAAAAGAGTATCCCTTTATCGATGAAGGGGGAGTGTTGCAGTACTTTTCATCAGATCACGAGCCTACCTTGCTTGTGCAGCTTGTACCCAAGGTAAAGCAAAAACATGCGAGTCTGCAGTATGAATTTAAGGAAGTGGCAATAAAGGGCGTAGCTGCCCACGGCGTAAAAATGTCGCCTCGTCCTGTAATGGAAATTACACATGCGTCCGCATTGCAGCCAAGTAAGAAATAGTCTAGAGCTCTTTTTGCAAGATGAGCACATTATCACCATTGATAAGTCCTTTAAAAAGTCGGAACTTATGCAGTGGGATGTTGCTTCTAGGAGTGAGTTTTTTGATCGGTTTTGGCCTTTAGAAGAGCGTCAAGCCCTTATTCAAAGCCTACATAAGCTATCAAGGCGAGCTATGCATACTAAAGAGCTTAGAGCTTACCTTGCAGAGCGTCATTATTCTGATCGTGCCATAGAATATGCGCTGCAAGAGCTTATGCGCCTTGGCACTCTTAACGACAATGAGTATGAAGCCCAATTTGTAAAGCGCCTTCAAAGACAAGGCAAAAGCCGCCGTGAAATAATCTACAAGGCAAATCAGCGAGGCATAACGCCATACGCCCTTGATGAGCACCTTGCGCCCGAAGAAGAGACCCTACATGCCCTCATACAAAAGCGCTACCCCATACTTTTAGACAAGGCTGCAGACTTTGCAAAAAGGCAAAAAGCTCTACAGGCCCTTGTAAGACGCGGCTTTTCCTACACAGCAATAACAAAAGTGACCAACAATGACAATCGATAAAACAAAAGCTGCACCTCAACCAAACAGCTGGGTACGAGAGTTTATACGACAACCTGACCAGAATAAACTGCTAAAACTAGCCCTAAGCACACTTGCACAATTAGGCAAACACCCCAGATTCCCCAGCAAACTCTAAAATTTTGACCATTTCCCCTCTAAGTAAAATATTTATTTACATAAATTTATTTTTAGATATGATAGGGTAAATAGGATGCAAGGGGGAATATGAGTCCGGCTGAAATAGTTATAATAGTCTGTGCTGTCGCGTTTGTAGTGCTTGTAGGCTTTTTGTCTAAATTTCTCTACGACTCAAGCAAGTCCATGCAAAAACTCAATAAGACGCTTGATGACGTCAATTGCAAGCTCAAGTGCCTAAATCCGCTATTTTGCTCACTTGAAGACGTTGGTGAAAGCCTTGAGAACATTACCGCCAAGAAGCGCAGAGTTTCTGAAGAAGAGACAAATATCGCGATAGACGGAGTTGACTTATTGGTGCGCGGGATGCTTCTTTGGCAAAATATATCAAAAAGGAGATAGAGGATGTCGAGCAAAAAAGTGGTAGTCGGGGCAGTTCTTGGCGGGCTCGTTGCGGGCATCGCAGCTGTTATGCTGTCAAAAAACAAAAACTGCAAATCGAGCATAAGCGAGTATGGCGAAAAGCTGCAAGACTTCATGCAGGATCTTCAATCTAATATCCCCGAGAGTACAGAGTGTTTTACAGAAAAAGCACAAGAGATTATCGAAACTGTAAAAAATGAAGTTGTTTCAGATCTTGATAGCAAAGACTTTCGTAAAGGCATAGTTGTTGGTGCAGTCTTAGGAGGCCTTTTGGGAGCAAAAGGTGCCAGCCTCAAGGCAAACAACAGCACACATCCAGTAGCCAAAACAGTGAATGACCTGATGGATTTTGCTGTATCAGGCATGGCTATCTGGAAGAATCTCCAGAAAAAATTCTAGGCATTAGGCCCCATCTTACTCGATGAGCTCAACGCGCGGGAGCCTTACTGATCGGCCTTCTCGTTGTTGAATCAGTTCATTCACGAGCTCTGAGGAGATTGAGGATTCCATTGTTTCGTGATGACGATTAGTATGATCCAAATCAGAAACAAAACCACTACCAAGAACTCGCGAGGAGTGATTTTCTAGATCTCTAGGCCAGGATAAAGGAAAGGCCGTAAGTATTGAGTCAATGATCTCATGCAGATTTGATATGACACGAGGAACATCAAAGGCCCCAAGTTTTTCCACAAAAGCAATCACATGCTTAGACGAAGAGGATGGGCAATGTTCAGTACGCTCTTTATAATCATAGGCTTTTACAATAAGCACCTTTCTGCCATCCGTTGTAGTAGCACGGTGTAGAGGGTGGTGTACATCATCCCAGTTAATGGCAGAGATGGTTTCATAGAGTTTTTTATCGGGATCGACCTGCCATTCAGGAAGGTTATGGTATTGCCGCTCGCCTCCTGCAATTGTATACATGGCGCTTACGAGAGGATCTCGCATAAGTATATGCTTAACAGCTGTATAGATGGCAAAGCCAGATGCAAGGGCCATAACGGGCCAAGCCCATACTGTGAGGCCTATTTTTGCAACTAAAAGTGCAGCAAAAATACCCGTTACAGCCATGCGGATAAGTGCAACATTCTTGGGAAATTGCGTTGTAATTTTTTGGTTTCTAGGAAGAACAGCCTGTATATTCTCAACAGGGCTATTATACCAATAAAAATTCGATGGCTCAACTCTTGCTGCCATGACGCACTCCTTTGTGGTTTATTTTAGTTTGGCTTTAAAGCTTCAAGTGCCAGGTTTTTATATTCATCGATTGTCATCTTCTCAGCAACTTCGCGAGCATAAGCAAGGTCCTCTTCATCAGGGAAGAAATTGAGGATGTTAAATGTGGAGCCAATTACTCTCCAAAGAATATGTTCCCTAGTTTCTGTGTCTGTAATTGTATTTGCACTGGCAACTGCATCTTTAAACGATTTGCCATGTAAAATGCGGCCTGCAAGGTGGCGTATAGCGCTTTCTCTATATATCTTGTCTTTAATCGTTTTAGCGATTGCTACTGCTTCGTTAGTGTCGCTGTTTTTTACGTTTTGCAGAAGTATTTTATCATTAAGGAGTAGCAGCTCTTCTTCAGAGTTCATGTGCGTCGTGACAATCATGCGTGCATCGTCATAGTTACTCTGTTCTACAAGGCTGCTTACAAAGCGTGTTAGTGCTACTTTTTTATAAGGCTCTTGTAGGCCAAGGGCAATTGGTAGATGCTTATAGTCTAGTCCTCTAATGATGATGTCGTATGCCCTATCCTTATTTTCTTGGGATGAGATGTGCTTATCAGCAAGGTCTTTGCATAGTTCAACATGGCTCTTGATATCATATTTCATAAGGGCCTTTATAATGTCTATACAAGCATCATCTTTTGGCTCTTCGCCATGCATCAGATTTACAAGTTCCATTGCTCTTGGTAGCCATTTTTCTTGAAGACAAAACTTCGATTTTTTGATATGCTTTTCTAGAGCAAGCAGCAAAACGCTATCTCTTGGAGCTCTAACATAGATGCCCTTTATTGTGGGATCGCGTGGGATCATCAATCTCAATGCTTCATCAACTCGTCCATCATTGATTAATTCGCGAGCAATAGTTCCATAGGCAGCTTCTTGCTCTCCGATATCATCGATAGTGGGCGCAATTTCCAGGGCTTTTTCAAATTGTTGAGTTTCTGCAAGCAGGTGTACGACGCGGCTTTTAGCATATGATCGTGTGCGTCTATCTTCTATTTTGTCTGCGACTTGTAGAGCGCTATCATACTCTTCAAATTCAGCATACTTTGATGAGAGGTGAGAGAACTGACAATCTCGAGAATCTTGAGGAAGTAAAGAGGCAGCTTCAAATGCTAAATCAAAGGCACAGCTTTTTATAAGCCTAAACGTAATCACAGGAAGTTTGTCATATTTTTGTTCATGCTTTGCTTGCTGAAAAATCATATAGAGCTTTGTTAGTTGAACGATAGGTCCAATCTGTAGTGTATTGATATCTGAGGTGGTCGGCTCTTTTGGACACGAAATCCGCAGAGTTAAGTTAAAAACTTGA
>CAZEQY010000020.1:0-43445 GCA_964514655.1 uncultured bacterium | reverse complement strand
GTTTCAATCCACGCCCCCGCACGGGGAGCGACTTTTGCCTACTCCTGGTCCCGAGTAAATGTATAGTTTCAATCCACGCCCCCGCACGGGGAGCGACGCCATGCCTCAGGCTTTTGAAGGCTATACTCGGAGTTTCAATCCACGCCCCCGCACGGGGAGCGACTAAAAGCACCCCACGACTCACTCCAAGTCTTTTAGTTTCAATCCACGCCCCCGCACGGGGAGCGACACAGAGTGCTCCTATAAATGCCAATATAAATATAGTTTCAATCCACGCCCCCGCACGGGGAGCGACATCTTTCGCAAGTGGCGATTCAAATTCACAAATAGTTTCAATCCACGCCCCCGCACGGGGAGCGACATTAGGCGAGGCGGATATATTGCTTGCATTCTGCTGTTTCAATCCACGCCCCCGCACGGGGAGCGACGTCTACAATGCCCTCGAACACATCCACATATATGTGTTTCAATCCACGCCCCCGCACGGGGAGCGACAGAAGGCCTTCTTCGACCACTACATCATATCGTGAGTTTCAATCCACGCCCCCGCACGGGGAGCGACGAATGTACGAAGCATGGATGTTAAAAACATAGAAGTTTCAATCCACGCCCCCGCACGGGGAGCGACAGAAAGAACTGCTCAAAACATAGCAAAAGCAAATGTTTCAATCCACGCCCCCGCACGGGGAGCGACCTAGGATTTCTAGGACTAAGCCCATCCAAGCTCGAAGAGCATAGTCAAAAGCGACGACACGAATTTACTCCTTTTTTCTCAAATACAAAAGCGAATACTAGCTATTTAATGAATCAAAAAATGTATTCGCAACACCCTTATCGCCCAAACAAAAACAAATAATTATGAAATACCACTTTAAAGTTCATAAAGAGGGCGATGGGTTTTGGGCGGAATGCTTGGAGCTTCCGGGGTGCCTTACACAGGCTTCGACTAAAGAGGGGCTTTTTGAGAATATGCAAGATGCTTTAAATTTATATCTTTTAGAGCCGGCAGACTCAACCTTTCTTGCGAACCTTCCTAATGCGAAGTTGGGCAAAAAGCCCGGTGTGGTGCAGGTTCCGGTGGATCCTGAAATAGCCTTTGCTTTTATGGTTCGCTACCATCGGTTAAAGAAGAAGCTCACGCAAAAAGAGTCTGCAAAGAAAAAGGGGTTTAAAAGCCTTTATAGCTATCAGCGTCTTGAAAGTAAATGCAACGCCACTCTTGATATGATAGCCAAGATCAAACACCTCTTTCCTGACTTCTCTATTGATTTTGCATTCGCTTAATTGTCGCGGCGTGATACGACATTCTTAAACAGGCGAATACTCAGATGAACTCAAATACCCGCGCTGGTATACTGGCCGCTCGATACGGAAGTCGAGTAGCCCGAGGGAGTCTCACCCTCAGGCTACTCGACTCTCAAAGTTGGGACGATGTCAAGGGTCGGTGTCAGATTACCCCAAACACAGCTTGGCGATAAAGCTCGGTATTTGTAAGTGGGCGCTTGTTATGTCGCAGATAATCTCCAAAACCTTGATTTAATGTTATGTTGTGTTCTTGGGCCGTCGTGAGAATTGCATTATAAAAGTCGCCTAAGAATAATTTTGCTTTGGGAGTTTCATAGTCGTCTTTATTGGGGAAGTAGAGTGTTTTTAGACCTAATATCAGGCTATAAAATAGTTGTTCTTCATCTGATGTCCATTCTTTTTTAGTATAGCGAAGGGCGATGTGGTAGGCAATATTTTGACATTTTTCTGGGAATTCTGGGGGCAATTCTAGTGGAGTACCATATGACGGCCAGTCAAAGACTTCAGCAATTGATCTTCTATCCCACTCGCTTAACATCCTCATAAATGGAACTTCTGACCCGTCCTGATCATTATATAGAGGCAATTGAGCATCAAAAAGAGCTTTTGCCAGTGAGGTGTCCTTTCTTGTTACTGCAATACTAAGTAGTTTATAGCCCATTTCGCAAGGTATGGGACGCGGTGACTCATCGAGGAGAAATATCACAATATCGCGATTTTCATTTTGAAGAACCGTGTGTGCGTGCTGCTCGAATGTATAGCCCCTATCGCGTACAATAGCCCTGCAATCGAATTTTTCTCTCATTTTTGGTGACATTTCTGGCATAAGGTCTTCTGCCACCACTCTATCGGCATCATTTCCTGTTTTATAAAAGGTCATCCAAGGATCTTCTTTTAGGGAGCATCCAGCATTGTTGAGTACACGATTTCGTCCCCATGCACAGCCATTAGCGGCTTCAATGGAGTAACCGTGCTCATCATAACCGGGTAAGCCTATTGGAAGATTTGGTGCTGCAACTTTTTTGCGTTCTTCATAAATTTCGTGATACCAGGCCCTCACGACTTTAGCCACTTTCCACATGGAGAATCGCTCGAGTGAAATGGAAAACGAAAGTGTATGCCTAGTTACCTTTGTTTGTTCATCCGTTACATGTTGATTTTCTTCTGCTACCATCTCATCAAAAGTTGCAAGAACTCTATCGTATAAAACCGAAACTTCTTGTATAGTTGGATTTTGTGCCTTGGGTTGATCAACTATATAGGTAACAGTTCTTTCACGACACATATAAAGAGCCACGCGTACACATGCGGGATGAGAGACGCCCTTTTGCCCCTTTTCAAGGTCCTCTTCATATTTTGTTCTGGGAGTAATTTGCACATTTGCTAATCTAGCAACTAAGCCTGTTGGATCCATGATATATCTCATTTAAACATTATAATATTATAATAATGCATGAAATTATATATTTTATTAGATATGTTGTCAAATGGTACATGCTGTGGCTGTAGCAACGTTATGTGTCGGGTGCCGGGCCTGCATTAGGCATTGCGAGGAAGTGGGTTAGATTAGTAGAGTTTTTATTTGTCTAAATCTGTCTTAGAGGAGTGGTATCTGAGTGCTAATGCCTAATGCAGGCCCGGCCCCTGACAATGCAGGCCCGGCCCCTGACACTAGGCCCGGCCCCCGGCGCTATTTCGCATTTATAGAGCAATGGCGAAAGGTAATAGTGCGAGCATCGCCTGTAGCACCAAGTACTTTTGCAGATCCAGTTATTACTATCTGGGGGACAAGAAAGTCAATAGCGGCACACTCTGAGCGCAAAGTTTCTTTAGCTTCAGTCACGACTAATGCTTTAAAGGCATCAAGAGCACGATC
This sequence comes from uncultured bacterium, assembly GCA_964514655.1. Classification (GTDB taxonomy): domain Bacteria; phylum Chlamydiota; class Chlamydiia; order Chlamydiales; family FEN-1388; genus SZAS-7. The sequence continues at coordinate 40,264 of CAZEQY010000020.1, read as the reverse complement.
TGCCTCTAGAGTTTGTTCAGAAATGAGGGCAACGCGAAAAAGAAGGGCTGCTTTTGCAATAGAGCCAAATTCGCCATAATCCTTAGGTGAGCATTCTGTGCCATGGGGATCTATTGAAAGGCTAATATTGCAAGAATGGCTATAATTTCCAAACGTAACTTTAGAATTAATTGTAAAATCACTCATGGTAGTGCTCCGTTTTTTAATAAGTATAATTCGTTTGATGATTATTTGCAATTTATTTTTGAAAGGGGGGCCGTCCTTTGCGATGTGCGATTCTCGTAGAATCGCATCCCCAGCCCTTTTCATATTAATGGCAGATTCAATTTGCTTATTTATACACTTTGCCCTATATGGGAAATATGGGCGTTGAAGAAAAATATGATCAGCATTTTCCAGTAGATAAGCATCGTGTTGAACCTCCACAACACAAAAAAACAGCTGCCGAAAAAATTCAGGAAAGATCAGATAGAAAAACTGTTGTAAAAACGGGCTCGTTACAAATCAAAAGTGATGTAGCTCCACCAGATCGCTCTTTAAAACAGCTTCAAGCAGAACGTCTGCCTATACCAAAATCATTTTCTCTCTTGCCGATACTATCATCTAATCGAACACTCGCTCAAGAAGAGTGCCAAGAGGCCGCTGAACATCTAAAGACAGGACGTTTTATGATTTTTGGCGATGTTGCCAATAGGTGTCTTGCGGTGCAAACAAAAGAGAGCAAATTTAAGTATGTGCCTAGTGGTGATGCTACCTTTAGAGGGCCTCAACAAAATAGAGAAACGGGAAAATGGAGCGTAACAAAGAAGGAGCTGACTTTGGATGCTCTGATCAGACAATTTGGAGGTATGTGTGATCTTCTCTCATTAGAGAGGTTGCCTCTTGCTACCCAAAGCAAAATAGCAGATGCCCAAACTCTTCAACCTGGAGAGTTCATTCTACTACGAAATAAAGACCAAAGTGTGCTCGCAGTTAAAAAAACCTTCCAGGGAACACTCGAACAGACGCGTTATGAGCATGATGCGCTTCCCGGCACCTTCATCCAAAAGCAGCAGGGAGAAAGTAGAGAGTTTAACAATAGAGTCAGCCTTAGCCAAATCGTGCGCGAGCAGGGTGGCATAGACAATCTTTGCCTTAATAAGCTTGTAGATCAAAGCCCAAACCTTCATGAGCACCTGCCCGTAAAAGCTAAAGATTTACCGCCCTGGCCAAGTCTAACATGGGAAACGGGTTTAGGAGATTTTAAAGTAGGCGAATTTGTGCTTTTTCAAAATATGAAGGACGATTCGGTAGTTGTATGCATAAATGAAGGAAAAAAAGCCCCTGTTTCTCACTTAATATCCGTTGAGAAGGTAAACGGCAAAGAAAAGTACGTTGATTCAAACAAAAAAACATACAACTCTCTTAAGGCGCTTATTGCTCACCTCGGGGGCAGTGATAGACTCCGCTACGACAAACTATACTCCACCATAAATGAACAAAAAACTAACTACGATCTTGCTGATGACGATGATGTCTAGGCCCGGCCTAGGGGGTTGATTTAAGCTCTTTTTCACACGGGAACTTTTCTGCAAATTTTGTCTTTGTTTTAGAGCCCGATTTAGGGCGATTGCCTTTAGCCCATTGCGACCAGAGGGAGCTGTGGGGTAGGGAATAAAAAAAATTAGAGCCCTTTAGGGCGACTGAAAGCATGCGTGCATCAGTCGCCCTAAAGGGCTCTAAATTTATATATTTGTTCACCCACAGCTCCCTCTGGTCGCAATGGGCTAAAGGCAAACGCCCTAAATCGGGCTAAAAAAAAGACAAATATTGCCACAAAACAATTGCGTGAAAAAGCCCGTAAATCAACACTCTAGGCCCAGGCCCCTGCGATCCTGAGTTTTTAGGCTTTAAAATAGCCTTTAAAGAGGATCTCTCTTGCTTCAGCTTCTTTTTCTGGAAGCTTTGTCTGGGTGATGTTATGCAAGAGTGTTGAAGCTGCCCATACTGTTGTAAATTTTGCGCTTTCATAGCTCTTTGATGAGAGGAGTTTTCTTGCAACAGTTTCTACCGCAGCAGTAATTGTTAAAATTGGAAGTGCGACCTCTGCAACTACTCGCTTTGTTATGTTCATGATAGAGCGAAGAGCTGTCGGCTTTGCCTGATCATTAGGGTTTCTCCAGGTCATAAGCTCTGTCATGCGCGCGCTTGACCAGCAGACTGGTTGCAAGATCTCTGTAAAGTAAGAACCAAATGTTGCTGAGCCTTTTAATACCGCGTTAAACTCAGCTATGTCAACTGATTCTTTTTTGGGTTTTTCTTGAAAGTATATCTTAAATAATGCTTCTAGTTGTTCTGGAGATTGCAAAATTGTTGAGTATGCTTCTAGTAGGTTTCTTACGTCTTTATTTGCTTGGAGTTCTGGAATAGTGCGAAGTTGTGCAAGTAATGCATCGCGTGTTAGGCAGTTGTCCCTTGCATCTCGTATTTGTTGTACTTGCTGAAGTTGCGGAGTCAACAGCAGTATATCACATAGGGTCTCTTTGCTTGAATACTGCTCAGCTGCTCGTTTTGCTTTTTCTTCTGCCAGAACTTGGGAAAAAGAAGCCTGCGCTCTTAGCGCCTCTAATGTTGAAGATACTGTTGCATAACTAGGTGGTGTTGCCATGATTTTACCTCTGTTTTACTAAGACAGTATAGTACGTTACTTAGATTGAAATCAAGATCAAAATATAGAGGTACTTACTCTCTATTGCAATTAAATAATTTAAGGTGTAGGTTGAAAAAAAAGGGGTGTGTATGATTGATCCAAACCAGCAAGCGCTACGTGAGTTTTTTAACGAAATTACTAAAGATAATCCTGACAAAGAGACGCTGAAATCTTTACGAGTTGAAGTTGCTACGGTTGATGGAAAAACAACATTTACTGTTACACGACCTGGTCTTTTTTCGGGTGTGAAAAACGCCTTATTAGGTGCGCCTTCAAACGACGATCCAGGACTTCTTGTTGATCAAATTCAACAGATGGTAAACAGAGTAAAACGTCCTGATGAATCTACAGTAAGGCTGGTAGATGATCTTAATAGCGTCTTAGCTGTGATGCATGGATCTACAAAACCGCTGGCATTGCCATCTGCTAGCGAACCAGTTGAACGAAACAATAAATCGCTACCTGAGTTATTCGCAAATGTGTCCTTTAATTATCTTTTTTCACGTTGGTCAGGTTGTAACTTCAGTGAACTAATCGGGCAGTCTAGAGTGTCGGTTGATAGAGCGCTTAACAGGTTAGAGCAAAATTTTTCGGAAGAACTTTCTAAACTTGTAAAAAAACCGGGTGTAGTGGGCTCGTTACTAGGACAAAAGCCTAATAGGTATGGAACAGAGGGTAGTTATGCAACTAAACTTTTGGATGATATGCAGGATAAATTTCATGAATGCAAGGAATCGCTACATTTGTCTAAAGAATTGAAAGATCTCGATGCTTCAAAAGCCGTGTTAACTATGGGGTACCTTCTCAGATGTGCTGACTGTTTATTAGATGCTCAAAAACCAATAGATGCTCATGACCCTTTGGAGACAACGAGTAGCAATAAAGTGGTAGAGGCTGCGTTGATAGCACAAAGGATTGTGGATGAGGTGTACGATGCTTTTGACATGTTTGCAGATGCTGATTTACTAAATGACCAGGAAACGCTGTTTCTAAAAGAGTTTATGGAGGCTGCAGCTAAGCTTACTCAATTTAAACGTACGCCCAATCTATGGAATATAGGCAGTCTTCAGCAAAACGGGGCCGAAGTGAGTACAATTCTTCATGAGATGAGGCACATAGCTGAACGGTACAAGAATACCGACTTTTATAAAGACTTGCGGCTTGAAGAATTTGTAACCCTTGTAGACAGCCTGCCCTTATAGGTAATCGTCTGCATCGTCTAAAGAGAGTGCAAGATATTCTACAGAATAGTCTGGATAGGCTTGAAGCAGCTTTTTAGCTTTTCTTTTCAGCTCATCCAGTCGCACTCTTTTTTTATTTCGTTTGATTTCTGCGAGTACCATTTTTTTGTCGAGATCATTTATGGCGACAAGGTCGATCTCATTTGTGTGATCAGGTTCAAAATAGCTACCAATCTGATTAAAGAGGTGGGAGCTTGCAAACAGATCTTGAAAAAACTGTTCAAGTGTATAGCCGCTGAAGGAAGTAAGGTCGTTTTCAAGCACCCTTTTGATATAGTCAAAATTACCGGTTTCTACGCTAGTGCGATTGCGATAGATGTAACGAAACCAGAATCGTAAAAAATGGTCTTTGATTTTATATTTTATTAGCTTGCTTTCAGGCTTTGCATTTATGGGTTTGTATCTATTAATGACAAAATAGTCTTTCTCTAGCTTTTCCAAAAAGCCGCCCACATCTTTTTGAAGGATGGATTCGATTTCTCCTCTACTCGTCTTGCCTACGGAGAGAAGTTCGAGTATGGAAAAGTAGGTTCCATATTCTTTGCCAAATTCTTCAATTAGGAGATTTTTGCCTTCATTGAGAAACGGTGAGTTTTCCGATAAGACAAAAGTAATCATCTCGTCTTGCGAAAAAGCCTTTTCAGATAAGAAGAGATCAACGTATTTGGGGGTGCCGCCGGTAAGCATGTAGTAGGAAAAAAGCACATCAAGGGTAGAGTGTTTGTATTCTTTGAGAATTAGTGAAAGCTCTTTGATGCTAAAGGGCTTTAGGTGAATCATTCGATCGGGCCGGCCAAATAGGGGCTCTTTGGATTCTTCAAAAATTTTGTGCATGAGAGAGTAAATCGATCCAAGAAAGAGCACCTGAATTTTGCTATTGAACTTATTGAGGTCCCAAAGGCGCTGGATGTCGGAGTATACTGAGGGATTGCTGTAATAAAACTCCTGAAATTCATCAATAATAAGTACAAATGGCTGCTTCTTTGCAATCTCCAATAAAAGTGCAAATATATCTTTGAATTGAGTGATTTCTCCGATTACAGGGATAGTAAAAGTGCGGGCAATCTCAGCTAAAAATTCTTGACAGAGAAGGGGTTCTGATTTTTTTGAAACAAAAAGGTAGAGAGATGGTTTGTTTTGTGTGTAGTGTAGGGAAAGTAGCGTCTTGCCCATTCGGCGCCTGCCTGTCACTACTATCATTTGGGCGTTTTGTTCTATTCTCTCATAGCTTGCTTCCAATAGCTTTAGCTCAGATTCCCGTCCATAAAATCTCACTACCGTAACCTCCATTACCGTAACCTGTGTTACGATAATCTATATCACAATAGGGGATTTTTGGCAAATACACTCAATTAGGAGCCTTCTGTCTCACTCTCGAACGTGTCACTCTAGTTTTGCAAAAAGCTCTTAAGTTCAAGAATTTGGTGTATAAGTGCTATGTGGGGGGCTACTCTGCGTTGTAAAGAGTGTCTCTAACCATATCTTCAAGTGATTTTTTGGGGTAAAAGCCAAGTTCGTTCATTGCTTTTGTGGGATCTGCTACAAGCTCTGGGACGTCGCCTTGTCGTCTTTGGGCTATTTTATAGGGTATTTCGCGTTTGAGGACTCGTGATACAGCGTCGATCATCTCCATAACGCTATAGCCTTTTCCTGTGCCAAGGTTATAGACGTTAAAGCAGGGCTCTAACGTAAATAGCGCATTAAGAGCATGCACATGCCCTTCTGCTACATCCATAACATGGATGTAATCGCGAATTGCTGTTCCATCCGGTGTTTCATAGTCATTTCCATAGACAAAAAGATAGGGGCGTTTTCCGCTCACTACATCCATAAGATAGGGCATAAGATTTTGCGGGGTTTTATTAGGTTGTTCGCCGATAAGGCCGCTTGGATGCCCACCAATTGGATTGAAGTAACGAAGACAAATAAAGTGAGAATTAGGATCAGCCTTCGCAACATCTTTTAAGATCTCTTCAATCATCCATTTAGTCCTTCCATATGGATTGGTGGGGCATGGTGGATGGTTTTCATCTAGTGGAAGATAGTGCGGCAGTCCGTAGATAGTTGCAGAAGAAGAAAAAAGCAGTCTACTACAGCCAAATTTCTTCATGACCTCTAGTAAATAGATGGTAGAGATAAGGTTGTTTTTATAATAGGCAAGGGGGTTTTCGACAGATTCAGCAACAGATTTAAACCCCGCTAAATGAATGACGGCATCTATTGTATGTTCTTCAAATACTGCCCCCAAGCTATCCTGATCTGTTAAATCACAGCGGTGAAATTTTGTTATCCCTTTTTTTGCAATAGCCTCAATATGTTTAATAGCTGTAGCCTTTGAATTAGCAAGATTGTCGACAAGAACTACGTCGTATCCATTTTGCAGCAAGACTACAGAGATGTGTGAGCCAATATATCCCGTTCCGCCCGTTAGCAGAATAGTTTTTGCCAGCAAAGTAAGCGGCAAAATAAGAAAAGAAAGTACGTACAACACCATTTTTATTCTCTAGTCACATAAAAATGACAAGATTTCACTATTGCCTACTTCTATGGCAAGCTTTTTGTAGGAAATGAGCTCATCATCAGTTGGTAAGGAGGTGTTATAGAGTGCTTCAAACATCTTTGGCTCGTTATGTACGATGCTTGCGCGAAAATGGCGCTCATCAACACTAGTGTGAGCAAGTAAGTAAAAGAAAATAGCCTCTTTGTGGTGTTCAATGGCATTGAGAAGGTCTGTCGGCTCGCTTTTGATGTAGCGTGTTAGTAGTTCTACCATCTCAATACTTGTTGCCTTGAGGATGCTATCTTTAGCTGGGGTAGACTGTTCAAGGATGCGACCTGCAAGGTCTACATTATTGGTATTTATTGCTAGCTCAAGAGCCATATCGGCATATGGATAGTAGGCTAAAAGCTGGTCTAAAAATTGCCGATTGTTATGCTGGCTAGCTGTTGTAAGCACACTTTTCGGGTCAAAGCCAAGATGTAGGAGCTTGCTAAATGCGTGTGTGTCGTTTGTGTATAGTGCATAGGCAAGTGGGGGTATGCCATGGGGGTTTTGTATGCATTCTTTTGCAAGGGCGACATCGTCGTCTGAAAGGTCTTCTTGGCCGGCTTGATAGGCAAGCAATTTCGTAAAAAATAGATCGTTGCCCATCTGCAGCGCAACTTGAAAGGCATTTTGTGTTCTATCTTCAGCATATTGTCTACGAAACTGTCTATGTGAGCTATAACAGCTTAAGAGGCTCGCCTTTGCTTCAAGCAAAAGGTCGACAATTTCGCTGTTATTGCGTAGAAGGGCCCAGTATAAGATCGACCGAGAATCCCAGTCTCTAGTCCAGGCAAATTTAAAGTGCCCATATACTCGAGGTTGTCTTCTTGGCTCCCAGTTATCTGCTAAATAGGGCTGCCATTCATGGCGTATCCTATATGGGTCGTTTTGATCAACATTTACCCATTCAAGGCGAACTTGAGAGGGGTTTGCACCAAGAGCAAGTAGCTTTCTTACTAGTTCTTCATCGCCAAATCGCACCGCAAGCTCTAGACTTGAAGTGCCATCTTCATAGTTTCCGGTAAAGTAGTCATAATCCTGATCAGCATTGTTGCCAAAATGAGAGTCCATAAGCGGTATGGAGGGAGTTGACTGCTTTGCCTGTTCTGGATAGAGATCAAGGATCATCATTGCAATATCAGAGCGCCCTTTGAGGGTTGCATAATGAAGGGCCGGCCATCCATAGGGGTTGTGGCTATATTCTATGATAAGTGCTGAATTTTGATCCCCAAAAACAAATGTATGACTTGTCAGACATATGAGGCAACAGATAAACCGAACTAACATTATTGCTCCTTAATTTTGTTCTATTTAGAGGCAAGTCTTGCATGTGACATGCAAAGTACGGCTCATAATTGGCTAGTATTATGGACGAAAAATTCCTAAAAGTAAAATGAATAGGAAGATCATTGCTTTCAAATATTATTTTTTTCCATACCAAAGTGGCAAGATCATGCCTAAAGACTCAGCCTTTTAGCTTTTCCTATAAGCTCGCGCGTATCGTCACATAGCTCTTCTATGAGCTGCAACATAAGCTGTTCGTCTTCCGTAAATTTTGCATCCAGCATCCGAAGTGTTTCTAGGCTTTCACGAGCATCCAGCAAATTATCTGACGCGATGGATCTAAAGGCATTTTCAAGGCATAGAGCGGCTTTTTGTTGGGGATCATGCTCGCGCATCAGCGTCGAAAAAGCGTCTTGGCTTTTTGTCATCTTGAAACAAAGCTGCGCACATAAAAACCTTTTTTTAACTTTTCCTGCAGCTTGATAGCGCTTTTTGAGCTTTTGCAAAGCGTATTCTGTATTACGAATATTACCAAGTGCATTATTGCAGGTAGCTTCACGCTTAATAATGCTAAATCGCTCTCCTATAAATCGGACACTTGGGATATATGAGTAATAGGGCAGATACTGTACTTGCATAGAACCGCTATTGAGAATGCTACAGACTAGTACTTGCATATCAAGAGCCTCGTGCAAAAGCCCCCTTTCGATCAAGGTATCGACAAATACAAGGCCAATCCTTTTTACCTGTCGCATCCGCTCAGAGCTAAGCACTTCTAGGCATTGACTATGCACGTAGTCTTGAAGCGAGCTTTTGAGCCCTGTAGCTACATAGGCTCTTACTCTTTCGCCATCTTCAAAAAACTGCATCATTGCTGCATACTGCTCTCGACGCAAGGCTTTTGCCTGAAGAGGCAAAAGTGCAAGTGTTGCGCATGGTAAAAGAGGATGTTCAGCGTCTATTTTATCATAAAATTGCTTTGCAACAGCTGGGTCTCTTTCTCGTAGATACAAGCATGCATGAAGGGCAAGAAGTGAGTGTGAAATATTTCGAGCTTCAAACACCTCGAAGATTTTATTGTATACCTTTACAGTCAGGATGCTTGGGACTTCAGGCTCTTTCTTTTGTAAACAAAATTGAAGAAGCTGTTCTAAATAGTAAAGAGCCTCGCTTTGCACTCCCAAAGAAAGCCAGTTTTTAACACCAGCATGCGCTCTTGTTGTTTGTATCTTGTCGCTCGATCCATCAGATATTTTTTTCTTATCTTCAAGATACTTCAAACAATAATCAATCACATCATCTCTTTGCAAAAATAGAAGGAAGTGAATATACAAATCAACTATCTGATAGTAGGTAGGTACCCTTGCACAGTCTATCGTTTGTAAAAGGGCAACTTCAGATGCTAAGAAGTTATCGGAAGAGTCAAGATTCCTTTTAAACCGTTCTAGAAATGTCGCCACTCTTGCGCCTACACTCTGTATTTTTTCACATTTTTCCTTAATATCGACTACTGTAGGAATAGGTAGTGGCCTTACTCCTTCTTGTCTAAATACATGTTTAAGATCGCTCTCATAGGCTTCTTGCAACTCTTGCGCCTTTTGCCGAAACTGATCTGGAAGATTTTTTTCATTTGTCACTTCAAAAAGTTGCAGCTTAGCATCGCGAAATCTCTTCTCAGCAATCGAAGTTTCAAGCCTCTCAAGCGCCTCAGGAAGATCTCCTGCAGGCAATTTCCTCGCTTCTTTTTTGATATTTTTTAGGATTTCACGAAAATCGCTGGAAGAAAAGGCTCTTTCCATATCTTTCTCCGCACCATCGTCAATCATCTTTTCAAATTCAGCTGCTAAAACAGTTATATTACTACTTCTCAATGCTGCAAGCTTTGCTGTATAAAACGAGGTAAGGCCAGGTATATGTGCAAGCTCTTGATAGGCCTCTTCTTTTACGTCGCTTTCTTGACTAAAAGCAGCTTTAGCACATAGTCTTAAAAGTGGGTCAGCATTCAAAAAACAGTCGGCTGCCAATTTTTGATTTTGTGCACGAATTGTGAAATATAAAAAGCCATGAAGGTATAAAAGCCTCGCTCCCATAGCAGGAAGAAGCCTTGCAAGTTCTACATAGATGGTGTAGGCTACAGGTGATCGCATACTTACAGCAAGACATAATGCTCTTTGCATATATAAGAGCTTTTGTTCGTTTTCGCTTGTAGCGCCCATTCTTCGAAGAAATCCAATCGCATCAGGATGTTTAAGAAACTCCAAAAAGTCTGCATACAAATCGCTAAACTCGCTGCTTACTTTTTGAATTGATTCATGGGCTAAGCCAAAGTTACCTCGCTTGAAATGGTTGATGAAATCAAAGAGATTTTGATTTTGTACCCTGCGGACTTCCCGATATGCCTTTTGAAGTAATTGAGCCCCAGAAGTGTCTGGCGGTATTTGCGTAAATGCACATCCTGCTGGAGTGCGTATTGGCCTATAGCCTGAACCAAGAAGCCACTGAACTGCTGCTGAGCTAAATAAACTTCTTTCTATGGGAACCTCATCTGAGAAAATAAGCGTGAGGGGCTTTTCTTTTATTCCAGTTACAAGCGAAACGATCTCGACATGTTCTTTTGTAAAAAGAAACTGCTCCTGCTCTTCAAGACTTATCCAACAGGCAATATATTCTGGATGCTCTATGCAAAAAAAAGCAGTCTCACCAGTATGGCCAACTACTGGAACATCGCATGAGCGTGGGGATACCTTCCTTGAAAGATCTGGTACAGGTGCATCTCTTGAAAGGCCTAAGAGATACAGAACCTTCAATTCTATTTCCGAAAAAAAGCTAAAGGCCGTATCGAGCTCTTGAATCCTCTTAAGCACTTTTTCAACTTCAGGATGCCTTGGAAAGGTCTTAACAAGTAAATAGTAGAGGCGTGCGCTTTCTTTTATTTTGCCAAGTGCCGCATACGTTTCGGCAAGCTTTACACCAACATCATAGCTTTGCTGGCGCTCAAAGAGTCTTCTGGCAACATATTCAATCCGTTCATGACTTTGCGTCACATCCCAGAGAAGCTGTTTCAGGCACTCGTTTTCTTCCTGAATAGCTTCTGGGGTCGGTTTTTTTGGCAGTAGGCAAAGCTTTCGCTCATAAAAGGGGCCCCACATCCCACACTGTTTTATTGCCTCATCTGCCTTTGTCTTCGCTTCTTGAAGGCGCTTTGCCTGTATGAGGATGTCAATCTGAAATAGAAATTCTTCCTTTGCTGCTTTTGTGGCTCCGCTTTCAGAAGGTAAGGATATTCCGGAATCTTTAGAAGCTCGTCTGATTGAGGAAAGAGAGTCACCTAATAGCTTGCTTAGAGTAGGAGACTTTCTTGCCCCTTCGCTACTTGCGCGCATCGTCCCATTCCTTAGGAAGGGACCTGCCTGCCTACGAATACGTTGCAGAGGACTTGCATTACCTGATTCAGTTAACCGTGCTTTAATTTCAGCTGTCTTTTGCTCTGCCTTAAAAAGGAAACGCTTTTTCAACTCTTTATCTTCGCAAAACTGCCTATGTGCTAAAAAATCTATAGGCGTAAGAGTCCTTTCATCATCTAGCTGGCAGAATTCACAAACTTTCCCCATACTTGCAAGATAGCCTACCACTTGCAAGCTCCTCTTTACTTCATCTGAATAGTGACTCTTTTTTATTCGTTTATGCAGGGCAGGGTCGGAGGGGTCGCTGAGAATGGCCCGTTCTAAATCTACATGATTCGATGAAAGCTTTTCTAGCTCAAGATAGTGCTTGCAAGATCGGGAATCTTTTAGAAAGAAAAGCGTATCGGCAAATAGCCTTTTCACAACTATTGCCCCTTTTGCGACCTCAAGAGCCTTTTCAATACATGAGAGGGCGATTTCTCTTTTGCCTTCTTTTATATTTCTCAAAAATTGTGAAAGCAGCGTTACAGCAAGTGCTTTAGAGTCTTTTGCTAAGCCGGCGATCTGTAGATCTTGTTCTCCTCGTTTTTCAAAGGAGCTTTGAATTTTCATGCAGTCTCGGCAAAGTGCCTCATTTGACGAGCCATTTAGAACGAAGGTCATCACTTTATCACCCTCACTAGATTCTACGAGCGTTGGCTCATAGCCAGATCGTAAGAACCACTTGATGCGCCTACGATCTAAAAAGGCACATCGAGCAGGCATCTCGGGGGGGAAGAAAAGCTTTAAGTCGTACTTTTTGGAGGTTTCATCTTTATAAGAAAAGAGCTCGGCATGAGTTTCAGTAAAAGCAACTCTTCTACCTAAGCCAAAGTAATACCCAATATAAGGCGTAACAGCACACGTAATGAACATAAGCCCTCAAACATGAGCTCATTCTACTTATCATAATTGGGATTTCGTGTCGAAGTAATTTCGTGCCACTTGGAGGTAAGCCTCGCATGGAGCTCTTGTGGCATGGGTTTTTTGAGTATGGTTTCAAATTTTTGCAGGGTCTCTTTGGCTGTTGCGACTGTAGTTTTAAAAAACTCCATAACCTTAAAGACATCTTGTTCAAAGCGTGCAAAGTCGCTTTTATAGGTGACCTTTGCTAAGCAACTGACCATGGCATCAAAGCATGTAGCAGTAACTTGTCGTACTTGATCACTTTGTTCATCAGCTACAAGACTTTTGTAAATGGCGCAAAAAGAGACGAAGAGAGTTGGAGATGTTGTGGCATAAAGCTGTACAGTCTTACTAAATGCATCGATAGTGCTGATTTTTTGGGGGGTTGTAAGGCAGGCATAGTAGCTTTCAAAGAGTTCATCAGTAAACTCGTTTGTTGCCTGCGCTTCACGTATTCTAACTAAGACAGCTTCTAGATAGGGTTTATAGTCAGCATCGTGTCTATGCTTACGAACTGTAATCAGCCATTCGTTGATAAGCGAGAGTCGTTTTGCATCATCTCCACGTTCGGCTATGATGAGAGATGTAAAAGTAGCAACAGTCTCGACGTAGGTGCTAACGGGCAAGCGTGCTGTTGCTAAAAGATGCAGTATAGCTCTTGCCTGGTCATAAAATTCATCGTAGAGGTCTTTATACAAGTTGTGATAGCAGACGATATAAAACTTTTCTATAATGGTATGTAGGACAGCTAGTGCGGTCTCGTCGTCAGTAGTTGTATTGTAGATATGCACATGCAATTCAAATACCTGCTTTTGTAGCGAAAGAACCTGCCTCTGGCTTTGGTTGCCAAATTCTAGTCCCGCTATTGCTCCATTGGGATGCAGCACTTCTTCAATGATATCAATAAATTCATGGTATTCAGTAACGATAGATCGATGCTTTCTACAAAGACTAAACATCAAGTCGAGCACTTCTTGACGCTCATCTGAGCATGTGTCGGTTTCACCTTCTTGCCAGATAAGGAGGTTTTCTTGTTCGCGTTTAATCACTTCAGCTGCTGTCTCTTCCGTTGCCAGTAAAAGTGCCTCTTTCATTGCTTTTAGAGCTTCTACACGCTCTTTTAGAATGTCAGCAAGGTCTAGCTGTAAGTGGGTGATACATCTAGAAAGTCGTGGATCATCAACCGGCATAAGCTTTTTTCGGACAGCTTTTCGTAATAATGCCGTCATAAGGTGTGTGTGTTCAGCAAAAAGAGGGTCCTGGGGGCAAGATGCGCATACAAGTTGTTCTATCAACGCAGAGTCTTCAGCTTTCATAAATCCCTTTTCCATAAGGTTGCGGATAAGCTGTAGAGCAAAATTGAGAAGTGTGCGCTTTTCCTCTACGCTAGCTGCCTTAGCCGCAAACTCAAGGCTAGAAGTAATAAAAGTACGAAGTTCCGGAATGTCATTATGTAGGGGGGCTATCGTGGTTAGGTGTGGGGCTCTTGTCTCGCTGTAAAAGCGTCTAGTTACCCTGTGGAGCATGCTATGAGCTGTTTCACCATGGTAGTGAATGACGTATTGAATAAAGTAGTTACATATACTTGGGGTCCAGCCATGCTGCTGTAACAGCTTGAGAATGCCTCTTTGTACCGTGCGATCTATATCCTGGTAGAGCTGCCTGATGTGTGCACATTGAGTTGGATAGTACATCTTCAATAGCAGGTCAACAAGAAGGGCCCGTTCAAGAAGTAAGCTATCTGTACTTTCTATCGCGAGGGCAAAAAGCCGTTGATAGCCTTTACTGTAGGCTGGGTGACAGATTTTCTCAGTTTTTAATAAAATAGCAGGATCGATGGGGTTTTGAGGAAGAAATCCTGCAAATTGAAACATGGCTTCATAAAGATCAAGTAGCGTCTCTAATGGCATTTGAAGAATGTAGCTATCTATTATCTTGACATAGCGGGGGCTTTGTTCATGCATTGCAACCCCGTGCATAGAGCGCCAAAGCGCCTGCTGTACTCCAGCGTGGGGATGAGAAGAAAAAAGTTCTACGGCAAGCCTGTGAGCAACAGGGTGCGTGGATTCACCCAATGTTTGCACAAACAGAACCGGTGTTGTGGCGGCTCTTGCAGCATTGCCAAATGCTTTAAGCTGGGTTAGGTGGGCATTTGTAAGTTGAGGTAATACTTGTATGATAAAGCGAAAATAGCCCTCAAAGACTTCCTGAGCATCATCTTGCTTTACAAGCTGTGAGAGGCGAATTCCAAGAGCTAGTTTTTGTGGATGGGCATCTGGAACGTATTGAAGCCATGCATGAGGAATAGGGGATCTTGCGCTTATTAAAAACTCAATAAACCCATCTAGATTTCGTTGAGTCTTAAGTATTTTTTCAAATAGAGGCTTACTATTTGCAAGTTCGGTCATTTTTTTGACGCTTATAAACTTGGCAAATGAAAAGACTATGTTCCACACAGGGCTATCTCCAAGCGTCTGAACAATCGCAACAACATCATCAAAGTTGCACGTAAAAGAGCTTGCGGCTTGTCTAAGAGCCTCTTGCCAAAGAGGCAGCTCGTCAGCAAGGTGTTTAGCAAGTAGACGAAAGACGCTAAGTGTGACCTCACGTTTTAAAATGCCATTCACACACTGCATGCATAGTTTTTTTGGTGCGCTTGCATCTGCTAAAAGACGCTTTAGAGCCTCTTCAAGCTTGCCCTGTTTTATAAGGGATTCAGCTGTCACTACCTGTACGGCTTGAGGCTTTTGTTCTTTAGGAGTTCTGAAGAAGCAAGCAAACTGCTCTTTAAAGGTAGTGTGTACGCCTGACTTGAGAACTTCCATTTTAAGAGCATCTTGTCTTTCGTGAGATAGGAGGTTGTAAAGAGATTGTAGATAGGTTGTATCTTGCTTTGTCACCTTGTCAGGATATGCGTTAGCGATAGCAATAAATACCCGAATTTGAGTTTCCGGCTCATATTTGTAGGGTAGTGTTGTCTTTCGTAGTGAAAGGTAGTGATCTACAAGGTCTGAAGAGGTAAGATCTCTTGCTGCAGACAGTACAACTTCAGGCTTGTACTGTCCTGTAGCTCTCATGGCGCGCATGGCAAGTGGTCCACTAAGCGTGCTCACAATACTGTTAAGATGCTGCCTTGGAGCTTTTGTAAGCAGATCAGGAGACTGTTCAACCTTACTAAGTACTCTAGACGCAAGAGCTTCATCTTGCATCGCGCGCTTAAGAACAAGAAGGGTTAATTCTGCAGAAGGGTGATCATCGCTTTCAAATACTTCAACAAGGCGATCTAACGAGGTAATAAGATCCGGGTGGCTTGTGGCTGCAACTTGCGCCCATCTGCCTGCAAAAAGCTGAGCCCAGATGGCGTTACGGGACTGTCTCTGTAGCCACTTTCGAACATCCGTAGCCTCTATAGAAGGGTCATTTTCTATCTGGCTTACAATAGTTGCAGCGATATCAGAATGCCCGATATAGCGAGCTTTAAACTTTGCATGACCTTCAAGTTGCAACAACAGTTCCTTTCCCACCTGTGAATAGTGCATCATAAGGTATGTAATCCAGGTTGTTGCATCAGGGCTTTTTGGAGAATAGGGCGGAAGCTCATGCGTAGCTAGCGTCTTGGCAAGCAAGCGGTGTTCAAGCTCGTAAGTTGGCGCTATCTTTAGGCATGTTCTAAAAAGGTCCTGAGCATCCGGAAGGTTGCTTAATAAAAGAGTAAGTGCACGCCCGGCTTCACTATCATTGAGGTGTTTTTTGATCTCGTCAAGATCGTATGAAGCTAGATTGGAGCCTTTTGGTTTATAGACAAATGCTTCAAGAAGGTATATAAAGGCATCTTTATCCTTAAGGCGAGAAAAAGAGCTTAAAAATGACCTAGAGGCCTGTTCAAGCCAAAGCGGCACCTGATAGCAAAAGTCTGGAGTTGCAAATACGAGCTTTTCTTTTCCTAAACGTGACCGACGGCTCACGGTTGTTTCTAGAGTTGAAGCAACAACGCCCAAAACAACAAGGAGGTGTTCGAGCTCTTCATAAGTTATATGCTGGTCTCGTATGAGCGATAGAGCAGCGTGCCATACGCTTTTTGTGGTGATAAGATGCGCTGGGCAGCTTTGAGTAAGAAAAGGGACTATGTCGCGACTTGCGCCTGCCTGATAGGCAAGCTGGCAGAGTATGAGGGCATTTTGTATGTAGCGCACTTCATCTTCTATGTAGTCGCCATTACAACGTAGCCAGAGCGCATATAGGCCTTCTTGTACAATCGCTGACTCTTGGCCTAGAGGATCGTATCCTCGTCTGATATGGCGAACGAGGACTTTGCCGGTCTTGGAGCTAGCTTCTGAGACTGCAAGTCGCTTTAGCGCAATGTCAACGCACCACTGACTTGCCTTTTCATTGTCTAATAGGTGAGGTGTGGTGTCAAGCGCCACCTGCACAGCTTCATTTGTTGTAAGGTAGTGGGAGTGGATTTTTTCGATGAATGTAAAGTGTATCTGCTGGCATACGCCTCTCCATACACTTTGATAGCAAAATGATGAAAGGTGTACGTGTTCATCGTCAATATGTGCGACGCTACCTTTTAGAATATAGCCGTCAAGGTACGAAAAGAGGTTGGCTATATGCTGCTGACGATTTACAAAACTTTTATCTAGTATAAAGCGGATGGTAAGGATTTTTGGCGGCTCGCTGCATTCTGCTTTCAGTGTATCGAGGCATTCAGCAGAAAAGCAATCTTCTACTTTTTGGTCAGGAACAAGGCCTTGCAGGCCGCGATAGACACAATCCCAGCCGAGTAAACCCTTTAGTTCTTCTCCCACAATGCGCGCTGGCAGGCTTTTACCCTGTATATGAAAATGAATTGCGTTAAGAAGGGCTATTAGCTGATGTCCATCCGAGCGTATATCAGTAAGAAATGCTTGAATATTTGCTCTTGATTGATCAGTGAGCTCTAGTCTGACAGCGCTCCCGGGCGCTACCACGCCCTCTTCATTTATAATTCCTAATTCATGTAGGCGAACAAGATCGTAAGCGTTTGATTCTGTGGTGCTAGTGGCTTCTTGTTTCCCGCGTGGGCTAACAGCCGAATTTACCGGAAATAAACTACTTACATATTGCATGCGAAATAATGTACAAGTATTTCGCAAAAAACCACAAGTAGTTTAATTATCTAGTAGGCTGTTTGATATATATGTGAGGTGCCGATTATCGACTCCACAAGAGAGTATTTGCTAATTGAATAATGTTAGCTTTTTCTTCTTTTGTGAGACCTTTTTGCTGAATGGCCGTGGTAAGCTCATCATTTGGTTTCATATTTAGGCGCAAGATTTTGCTGCCGGTGATATCGTAATGCATTGTATCACCTCGGCACAAAAAACTCTTGAGGTAGAGAAATTCGGTTTCGAAGCGGCCACTTTTTAGTACGGTTACTACGCGAGCAAGAAACTTGTTTTCTTGTGCAGCATTATAGGTTTGATCTGCTTTACTACGGGGCTTACCTGTTACATAGCATTCGTAGCCTTTGATGAGCGCGCATGCTTGGGTTTGCTCATGCAGCTTATCCATGGCTGTTATATGTGCAAGAATTGCTAGATAGATGATTTGATTTTCTGGCGTTGCATGCTTAATTTTTCCTGCAAAAAAGGGGTCTAAATCGGCTTGAGTTGGCCGGTACGCCAACACACGTAAAATAACAGGCCTTTTAATAAGTGGTAGAGTTTTAATATCGGAAAACTTATTACTTACGTGCATTAACTTTTTATCCTTTTTATTACAAAAATGTATCATAGAAGGTCTTTAAAATTCAATAAAATAGATGCATAAAAGGGCCAGGGGGTAGGTCTCTCTTAGAAAATATTGATTGTTAAATAATATTTATATAAAATGGATTATATAGAGAATAGTGATGTAGGGGGGGGTAAGACATGTCTGATATAACTCTATTTGTACAACATCCTGATGACTACGTTCTCAGGCTCGGAAAAGATAATGCGCTCATTGCTGAAAAAAAGGGCGTATGGACATGGATTAAAGCTAATATATTGTTCCGTGGTGAGTATAAGTTAGACAAGATTGTGCATGTGGTCGATACGCGCCTGTCTGACTTTATGCCAGTTTTTATTACTAATTTAAATACAAAAATAGTTCGCTATAATATGGTCCGCGTACCATCTGAATGTATTTCCCAAATAGATATGGATATATATCTAAAGGCGATAGCAAAAAAACCACGGATATCTCAACCCGAACAATCGATTTCAGAACAAATAGATGCAGAAGCAAAAGAGAGGCGAAAACGCGTACTGGAAGCAAAAAAACTCCAAGAACAAAAAGCTGAACCTCCAGAGCTTGCATTTCTTAAAAAAGCTGTATGGAAGCATCTTGAAGCAAATGAGGAAATGAATACTCCTTTGCCGACTGTAATACTTGAAGAGCTGCGTGCAGAATTTCCTAAAACCACGTTTAGACCCAGGGTGGTCGCTCGCCAGGTGTTTGATGAATACATCTATATTGCGGCATCACGAGGTTGTAGAGTAGCGGCATCAGCAAATAGGCCGCAAGATCTAAATGCTCCCTTAATAGTTAAGAAAACTCTACCTCTACTACGCCTTGCTGTAGGTGTAGACTTTAAAGGCTATTCTACTCCAAATCTAGAAACAGCCCTAACAAACGCTGTGAATAAGTGTTTAAAAAAAACTGACTAATCGTCAAGTTGAAATAAAAAAGTACTCAATCTTTATTGACTTTGTGAATCTATCTACATATACTCCCATGCAAATTGATTGGGAGATGTTATTATGGCAAGCGCATTTGTAACTTCAATGACAAGTCATGGTGTGTTTACATGTTATGGAGAAGAACAAGAAAAGGGTATTCGTGCAAAAGTACCTTTTATGCAGGCTCATGGCCATAGCATGTATGTCGAAGCCGATGGTCGCAATCTTACCTATCCTATAGAGTACTTTGGTGAAACAGATCAGGTAGTCTGTCACCTGAGGGACCAAGCCTTACTTGCTATAGGCAACTCAGGTGAGGTGTCAAAATCCTTTTTATATCCTAGCGGGGAAGTACTTGTGCATAAAGTTACTGTTTCTAGAGATGAACGTAGAAACTGCAGCAAATTTACCGGTAACCCACACATCATCCAGATCAGGTTTGTAGGTATTATGGGCATCCTCTATGAATATATGAACGGGGGAGACCTTGCACGATTTGATACTCGCCAGCTATCTGCTGCACAAAGAGTAGCCATTTATGCCCAAATTATTCGCGGTGTTGCGGCAATTCATGAACAGGGCTTTGTTCATAGAGATTTACGGCCTCGCAATATACTCGTGAACACTAATCCCGATGGAACCCACACGGTTAAAATTTGTGATTTTGAGTGTATGGCTGAGGCTCAAAAACCCGCCCCCATGCAAGGCCACGTACGCTATCGCTCCCCATCTCTTCTTGCGCGTGAAGCGCATGGAGTATACGATGGCCTAACATCTTACGACCAGGACTTCTGGGCACTTGGCGTGACTATTTATGAAATTGAGCATGGAGTAAGGCCCCCATTTTGCGATAAGATAGGCAGCTTATGTAATAAGTTGCTACCGGAAAATGAAATGGAGAGCGCCTTAGAACAGCTAGACAATGAAATTCAAGTGTTTTGCGAACGTAGCCTTGCAGATACTGCTGCAGACATGCTTGTGCGCAAACTTCTTTTAAACAAAGTGATAGACGCATCAACGCTTTTAGAGAACAGCTTGATGGTTTAGTCACCTAGTACATTGTTTGAAGGGGACTGGTTTTACTTTTGGGCATACGCAGCAGCCTTCGTCAAAGACTTTGATGAAGTCGGGCATGCGTGAGCTGCAGATAAACTCTTTTACAAGTCTGTTAAACTGCGCGTAGGCGGTTACCTGCATCTGGTGGCCTTTGCCGACAAATTCAGCTAGCGTAGAGTTTGATATGTTGTCATGGGTGTAGAGCGCGGCCCCTGTTGGTACGATTGCGTCGATGCTTCCATAGCAAATGAGCGTTGGCACCGTTACCTGAGGAAGAAGTGGGCGTATGTCTTGAGCTTGTGCATGGGTAGATACGTTCATTAGAATGGATCTTCCCTCGACTAGAAAACCTTCGACAGTGTAGTTTTGTGCGTTTATAAGCTGCTCTTGGCAAGCTTCATTAAAAAATGCAGGGGCAAGAAACTGGCGCAAAAAGGCTTCATAGCCAATTTCATCCATGATCTCCCCAAAGAAAATAAGGTTGCAGAGAGTTTCTGCAGGATACTGCCAGTCGCATGTTGGCAAAATTGCACAATCTGGAGCTGTGCAGCTAGGGTCTAAGACAGTAAATAGTGGATCAGTCGCCGCCAAAACAAGTTTCGTAATTTCTCCGGGATAGCGAAGGCTATATACAATACCGATATCGCTACCAATAGAGCTTCCTACACAAATAAATTTGCTTACTCCTAGCTGACCAAGTACTGATTTAAGATCATCAGCCCATACTTCATAGGTATAGTCAATGCTATTTGGGTCGCTAGATGGCTTTGGAGTAGTTTTTGAGGATCTACCAAAGCCTCGTAAATCAAGTGCGATAGTAGTGTAGCAATCACAAAAACCATCTTGTTGGCATCTAAAGACATCTGATGAAAAGCCGTTGCCATGAATAAACACGATGACAGGCTTTTTGTCATCGCTCTTACCCTGCATTCTCACAAAGATGTCGGCTTCAGGAATGTAGCCTTGCTGAGATTGTCGAGCCGGCACTGTAATACACTTCTGTTTTACCGGGCAATGATTTTTGCCTAAGGGTTTACAGCAATCAGTTGCTGATAGCTGCATTGAGATAAACACTAAAAGGGTTGAAAAAATAAATTTTTTCATATTTTCTCCAATGTTGTAACTTTGCTTGCATTTAAGGGGTTTGGGCCTAGTTCATATGCATTGTCTATAGGAATAACAAGGGTATCCTTTGCAACACTATCGTCAAGAGAGATAGTCCCTTTTAGGGTGTTGTTTACCATGACAGTGTCCCCATCCTTTAGGTGGAAGGCATTATTCGTGCTTATTCTAAACGGCAAGTTCTTTGCAAGCTGCAGAAGGTGAGGGTTATGCTGCATGCGGATGCCATGGTCAAAAAGTGCGTGCGAGAAGGTGAGGAAAAGCCCTTTTGAAGGGGGTACTTCTATAGCGTCAATTCTCTTTTGACGAACAAGTGTAAGCCGCTTTTGCTGGAGTTTTTGCAAGAACGATTCATCGATAACAAGGTGTTTGCCAAGACGCTGCGCTATACGTACAAAAATATAGGAGTCTGCGTAGAGGTTTTTGGTGATTGCCTTTGCAGGCTTTAGCTTTTGAACGTGGCCATCGATAGTAATAAAGCTGCCGCCCTTTTCTACATAGCTTAAAGTAGGAAGGACAACATCAGCATCTTCGCATGTCTTTGTCATAAAAAGATCCTGCACGATAAGGCAGCCAAGGTTTTTGCGCACTTGCTGCCACATAGCGTGGGGCATTTTGGATGCAAGATCTGCTCCTACAAGATATAGAAGGTCCCAAGGTTTAGTAGATGCTTCTTGCAATACCTCTTGGATGCTTTTTCCTGGCTTGTCAACCTTTATGCCCTGCGGACGATATTCCGGGTGCATACCTGCAAAGCGAGCTCCTATGCTTCCGGTAGAGCCTTCAAGAAGGTTTAGTGTTAGGCCATAAACTTCATGCTGCCAGGACACAAGCTCAGAAAGGATCGCTCTTCTCTCAGGCGTTGCTAAGTACTGGCTTCCAACAAATAGAGCAGGCCTTTTACTGTCTTTTAAAAATTCTTTAATTGACTTAAGCGTTTGAAGTTCCAGGCCAGGAGCGTGCAGTATCACCTTTTCCATATAGCGGCTTACTTCCGGGGCATAGTTACCGGCAAAAAGCACCTTGCAGCCTGTATTTATTGCCTGTTTGAGACGTAGCCATAGAACAGGAAATTCTTCAGTAAGATCAGAGCCAATAACTACCGCGTGCGTCAGGTGTTCGCATTCAGAAAGCTCAAGTTCCATGCCGGCAGGTATCGCCTCATCACTAGATGAAAAACAGGGCATACCTACGCGGTGATCTACGTTATTAGTGCCACATACATCGCGCATAAGCATCTGTAGCAGGTAGTTTTCTTCAACAGTCAGGCTATTTCCGCCAAAGGCAGCTAGTGTTTTTGCTTTTGCTAACTTATCTGCAACATAGCTAAAGGCATCATCCCAGCTTGCAGGAGTTAATGTTCCATTTATTCGTATGAGCGGCTGTTTTAGACGCTTGTCACTTGATGAAAACTCATAGCCAAACCAGCCTTTATCGCATAGCCAGATGTCATTTACAGCAGGGTTTTCTTGTGACCTGGTTCTCATAATCTCGCCATCTCGAGAGTCTACATACATGCTGCAGCCCATTGGGCATAGTGTACAGGTGCTAGGAGTTGCAAGATTGTCCCACGGCCTTGCGCGAAAGCGATAGACATCGCTTGTAAGAGCTCCAACAGGGCATATCATGATAGTGTTGCCTATGAACTTTGACTCTGCGGTGCCTCCAACTTCTGTCTTATAACCTCGGTCAATAAATTCTAAAGCGTGATCGCCGGATACAATGTCGCTAAAGCGGGTGCAGCGGGCACAGGTAATGCACCTTTCGCGGTCAAGCTTTAATACTGGGCTTAAGGATATTGGCTTTTCAAAGTGGCGCTTATCTTCAAAAAAGCGGCTCTTTCCTGGGCCGTCGCTCAGAGCCTGATCTTGCAAGGGGCATTCTCCGCCTCTATCGCAGACGGGACAGTCTAGAGGGTGATTGATAAGGAGAAACTCCAAAATCTCTTTGCGGGCTTTAACAGCTGGATGGCTTTGAGTGCGTACAACCATGCCTTCAGCACATTCTAGGGTGCAAGAGGTTTGTAGCTTTGGCATGTTGTCTACCTCTACAAGGCAGACGCGACATGCCCCAAAAGGCGGCATGCGGTCTTGGTAGCAAAAAATAGGCAGCTTGATCTCATGAGCCTTTGCAGCATTATAGACAGTTGTTCCTTTAGGAACTTGTACTACTTTATCATCTATTGTGAGCGTTATGTATTCTTTCATGTCTATAAATAGGGGTATGCGATTTTCATAACTTGAGGCTTGTCTGCATCTTGATTTTTCTTGATGTAGTTCACAAATTCTTCTCTAAACTCTCTCATGGCACTTAAAATCGGGGGAGCCGCGCCAACTGCAAGGGGGCAAAAGGAATTTGAAATCATACTTTTGCACACATCGTCGATCGTTTCTAGGTCTTTATAGGTCCCTTTTCCTTGCAGCATGCGCTCGAGGATCTGCACTGTCCAGCGGGTGCCTTCTCGGCATGGGGTGCATTTGCCGCAGGATTCATTTTGATAAAACTCCATGAGGCGACATGAGAGCTTTACCATGTCGGCGCTATCATCCATAACAATGACTGAGGCTGTTCCGAGCGCGCTTTTTTTGGCGGCAAGGCTTTCAAAGTCCATCGAGATATCAAGATCGCGCGCTGTCAATAGCTCACAAGATGATCCTCCCGGATAGCAAGCTTTAAACGATCTTCCCGGCAACATGCCGCCTGCTGCATCAATAAGTGTTCGCAATGAAATTCCGAGGGGAAATTCGTAGCAGCCAGGACGTGCAATCTGGCCGCTAATCTGAAAAATCTTGGTGCCCCGATTTTTTGGTTTGCCGATACTTGTATACCATTCAACGCCGCGATTTATGATATGAACGACGTTGCATAGCGTCTCAACGTTGTTGATAACTGTGGGCATACCGTAAAGACCCTTTGTTGCAGGAAAGGGTGGTTTTAGGCGGGGAGTTGCTCTATAGCCTTCTAGTGAATTTAGTTGAGCCGTCTCTTCTCCCGCAATATAGGCGCCAGCTCCAGGATGGACAACAATTTCTAAAGCCCCTAAATAGCCTTTTGCTTTTGCCTCAATGACCGCATTTGTGAGTTTTTTTATGCCTTCAAAGTATTCGCCTCGGCAGTAGATAAAGGCATGTTTTGCTCCAATGGCGTAGCTTGTGAGTATGATACCTTCGATAATCTGGTGAGGGTCTTTTTCTATGAGCAGGCGGTCTTTGAAGGTGCCGGGTTCGCTTTCATCGGCATTACAGACGACATACTTTGCAAGGAGTGGATCTTTTGGAATAAAGCCCCATTTTACTCCAGTCATAAAGCCTGCACCGCCTCTACCCCTCAGTTCTGCCTGCTTTACCATGTCGATGATAGTGGCTGGTGGGATATGGGGTATCGCTTTTCGTATAGCTGTGTAGCCACCATTTTTTTCGTATGTAGCAATGGATGCTTGTGTCGGGTCATTAATATAGGCAGTTAGTATCTTCATCTCATCCATCAGCTACATCTCCCAGTGTTATTGGAGAAGGGTGTCCTTTTCCCTTTTGTGCTTTAGCGATGATGGCATCTAGATCTTTTTCCTGAACTGGCCCCACTACTTCTTCGTCTACAAGCATCATGGGAGCTCTATCGCAGGCGCCAAGGCATTCTGATTTGATGAGTGTGATATCACCTGCATGTGCTTTTAGCTTTTCTGAGAGGCATTCGATCAGTCTATCACAGCCTCGAAGCATACATGAGGCATTTTTGCAGACATGGATAATGTGCTTGCCAACTGGCTTTTCAAAAAACATGTCGTAGAAGGTGACAATAGCATGAACTTCTTCAACATCTAGTCCAAAAAGAGTGGCTACTTCTTTTTGTACTTCAAAAGGCAGATAGCCAACTTCAGACTGTGCAAGGTGTAGAGCTGGAATAAGGGCTGATCGCTTTTCTGGATAGCGCTTTTGGAGTGTTACTATGGCCTCTTTTACTTTTTGTGTAAGCATTATCTGTCTACATCTCCCAAAATTGGATCTACGCTAGCTATTGCTACAACGACATCAGAAATAATAAGTCCCGGTACAACCTTTTTAAGCACCTGCACATGTGGAAATGATGGTGAGCGTACGCGCACGCGATAGGGCTTATTTGAGCCATCAGATTCTACGTAATAGCCAAGCTCACCTCGTGCAGACTCTACAGCTGTATAGATCTCTCCTTTAGGGGGGTGAATGCCTTCAGAGACGAGTTTAAACTGGTGTATAACAGCTTCCATGCTGCGGGCAAGTTCGCTTCGTGGCGGCAGGGCAACTTTGCGGTTGTCTACAATGACTGGTCCCGGCTTTAGCTTGTTTAGCACCTGGTCGATAATGCGTATACTTTCATGGATCTCCTGCATGCGAACAAGGTAGCGACTATAGGCATCGCCTTCTAAAGATGTAGGGATGTCAAAGCTATACTCTTCATATCCCGAGTAGGGATAGGCTTTACGTATATCGTAGGCAATGCCTGCACCTCTTAGCACAGGCCCCGTGCACATGTAGCTTTGGGCAGTTTTTTTGTTTATGACGCCAACGCCTTTAAGCCTTTCGCACCAGACATAGTTTTCTGTAAGCAGATTTTCAAGGTCTTTAAGAGCTTTTGGAAGCTCTTGTAAAAAGCTTCTAACCATAGTGGTAAAGCCTTCTGGCAAGTCGCGATTTAGTCCACCTATTCGCCAGGAGTTTGGAAACATGCGGGCGCCAGAATATGTTTCGATAAGGTCGAGTATCTTTTCGCGCTCAACAAAAGCATACATAAAGACTGATGACATGTTGAGCTCAAGTGCGCTTGTTCCCACCCAAAGTAGGTGGCTTGCAATACGTGCAAGCTCTAGGAGCATTACGCGAATGCGCTTTGCTCGTTCTGGCACCTCGATCTGCATCAACGTCTCAACCGCCTGACTAAAAGCGTGCTCTTCGCTTGGGCCAGAAAGGTAGTCAAGGCGCGATATAAGCGTAAACATCTGTAGATACGTTCTTGTCTCACATTCTTTTTCCACACCTGTATGTAGATAGCCAATTACAGGCTCACAAGAGACGACAACTTCGCCATCAAGGCGTAGCTTTAGGCGCAACACTCCATGCGTAGAAGGGTGCTGGGGCCCAAGGTTAAGCTCCATGATATCATCAGAAGACTCATCAAGTTTTACTAGGTTTCGTCTATCTAACATAGGGTATAATTTCCGATGGAATTTTAGGTTCTACGCCATGCTTAAAGGCAACAGGCTCTTCTGTTAGGGCATAATCCTTTCGCATGGGATGGCCCTTCCAGTCATCCGGCATCAGAATTCTTGTAAGGTCTGGATGACCTTCAAACGTGATGCCAAACATGTCGTAGAGCTCGCGCTCATACCAGTTTGCCCCTTCCCAAATAGGTGTAACTGAGGGTAGAGCTTCATCTCGTATAATTTGCACCTGTACTTGTATTCGCTCATATGTGCTAGGATTATGCAAAAAGTAGATGACCTTCATGTGTGTGATGTAGTCAACAGATGTAAGATCCATCAGCACTTCAAATCCTGTAGTTTTGAGTGTCTTTAAGACATCGATAAGTTCATGCTTTTGTACTTGGCGTATCATCTAAATGGATGTTCCTTTGAGATCTTTTTTTGTAATAGTAAGAGGCCATCTAAAAGCGCTTCTGGACGTGGAGGACAGCCGGCAACATAGACATCTACCGGGATGATTTTGTCTACGCCCTGTACGATGGCGTAGTTGTTATATATGCCTCCAGAAGATGCACAGTCGCCCATGGCAATTACCCACTTGGGCTCAAGCATCTGGTCGTAGACTGTTTTGAGAACGGGTGCCATCTTTTGGCTTAGGCGCCCTGCGACAATCAATACATCACTTTGGCGGGGAGATGCACGAAAGACCTCGGCTCCAAAGCGCGCCATGTCATAGCGGCTTGCAGCTGTTGACATCATCTCAATTGCGCAGCAGGCAAGACCAAACTGTGCCGGCCAGAGCGAGTTTTTTCGCGCCCAGTTTATCAGCGGCTCTAGCGGAGCAACCAAAAACGGCATTTTTTCTTTAGGGTTTACTCCCACTCTAGACCTCCTTTTTTCCACACATAGGCAAAGCCAACGCCAAGTACAACTAAGAAAAAGAGCATTTCATAAAACGCAAAGGCGCCGATTTCTTTTGCAATTACCGCCCACGGAAACAAAAAGATGACTTCGATGTCAAACACCAAAAATATAAGGGCAACAAGGTAGTGTCTTAGAGGAAAGCGCTTTTGTAAGAGATGTGTTTCAGTTTGTATACCCGACTCATAGGGCATAAATTTAACGGGAGATTTTTTCGAGGTAGGAAATAGCCATGTAGCGCCAATCATAAGCAGCGTCATGACAAATACAAGCCCTAGATAGATATAGACAGAGTAAAATTCCGACATCAGAGTTCCCAATTCTTCGTAAATCGTTCTTGTACACTAAATCAAACTTTTTGCGAAGCATTAAGTTCTTCGTAGCCTTCGATGAGGTTTTGGGCGAGGGGATAGGTTGGTAGGAGGAGGCTGCAAGCTATTTTTGCGCGGCGACCTCTAGCGCAGTAGAGATAAAGCGGCCTGTCCGTGGGCAAGTTTGTGGGGATATTGCCTTTTTGGAGTTCACTTAAAGGTAGGTGTATAGCGCCTTCAATGTGGCCACTATCCCATTCATCTTGTTCGCGAACATCTATAAAAATCTTTTGCATGTGATTAAGAATAATACGAAATGCCTTGAAAATCAAGGCTTTTTGCAAGTAAAATAGAACGATGAAAAAGATACTTATATTCGTAGTAGGGGTTGTGGCTTGCATTGTAGGCTACAACAAAATTAATGCAAATTTCTCGCTTGATAATATTCATTTACGCAGCTGGCCAGAAACCAAAAGTCCTGTCACACATAGCCTTGAAGAGGTGCAGCTTGCATCTTCAATTCTTAATCAGCAGTTTCGCTACCTGGGTAAGGGTAGGCAGTGCTTTGTCTTTGAAAGCCAAGATGGAAACTATATATTAAAATTTATAAAATGTCAGCGGATAAATGTCACCAATCTCTATGAGACAATGAAACTACCGGCTTTTTTAGAAAAAAAACGCAAGAAAAAGCTTAAAGAACGAGAGGGCCGGCTTACTAGCCTCTTATCAAGTATGTCGCTATCCTACAGACCTCTTCAAGAACAAACAGGTGTTCTCTACTTGCATATAGAGCCAACCGAGGAGCTACAAAACAAGGTAGTCTTGATAGATCGAGTGGGCCAGCACCATAGTCTTGACATAAACCAAGTGCCCTTTATACTGCAGAAAAAGGCAATGCAGATTATGCCAGTGCTAAAAAGTCTCTACAAACAAAAGCGCATGCAAGAGCTTAAAGAGCGTCTAAATCAGCTTGTAGACCTATTTAGAGAGCGAGCAAGATACGGTGTATTATGTCCTGATAATGCTGTCTTTAGGCACAACAACATCGGGTTTATCGAAGATCGTGCTATCTACGTTGATGTCGGAGGATTTATTTCTTCAACAAAGAAAAAGTCTGAAAAACGACTCAAAAAGGACCTTAGCAAATTGAGGCCTATCGCCCGGTGGCTCAAAAAGCACGATAAAAAACTTGCCGCAAACTTTTCGTCGCAACTTAAAGAGCTGGATAACACATGAAGAAAATTGGCACCTTTGGCTACCACGAACCGGAAATTCCTCAAATCAGAAGGCCTGAACATCCCTATCCGCGCGTCACACTCTTTGCTGATGCATCCTTAGAACTTTTTTTTCCCCAGTTTAAAGACTACGTCAATGCCCACATTGACCTTGAGCTAAAAAGAGATCACGAGATTCATATCGAACAGCTAAGTGATCGTAAATTTAAATTCCACATCAACGCCAAAACCATTCGCATAGTAGACCTATAATGTAAGTTCGTGTATCGTTTTCGTCCTTCAAAACAGGGAAAAAAATGACTGCTGAATTATCGCGTACACGTTCGTTTTCTGATCTTCCAAATCTTATGTCAGGTGTGACGCATGCTATGCATGGGCTTCTTGGCCACTCAGGCACAAAAGATCTTGGCCTTATAGTCCGTTATGTCACAAACTTTTTTGAGACTCCACTTAAAGAACAAGAGGCTTTGGAGTTAGTACAAGCGCTTATAGACTTTTTTAGTGTAGTTAAAGATCCAAATTCTACAGACAGTCTAGTCGATGAGCGGCTAGAAGCATTGCGAAAGATGAGGTTCTTTGCTGACGGCAAGGTCTATGCATCTGAACTTATTGCATGGATGCTTCAGGCACTTCTTAATGAACAGTCTGAAAGCCCTTCAAAACTCTTTACACGTAGTCTTATGCTGCTAATACAAAAGGCACCCTTTGAAGAGCGGTGGCTAAAAAGACTTATACCGATAGACCAGCCAGGCTTTATGACAGGTCGTATGTTTGATGAGTGTAGTGCTGCTCTTAACGATCAAAACGCGCTTTTTCAATGCAATTTTCGTAGGCTGAAGGCGCTCGTCTTTGAAGAATGTGGTCTACAAGACTATGAAAAGTTATGCATGAGCCTGTTTTGCGCATTTGCTAAAGGGCTACCGATAACATACGCTAGAAAGGTAGAATATGGCCTTCCAAGATCGGTTCATAGAACTTCTCATGGTGTATTCATACGGCTACGCGAGAGCGTAAGCCTTGGGATTTACAAGTGCCTCTACCTTCCTTTTGATGAAAATAAACCGGTTCAGTTTGGTCACCATCTCCATATCGATAATGATGACTCATTTACCCCGATGCGAAACTGGCAACACTTTCATAGTGCAAACTACACGAAAGGCACAGTAGGAAAAACAAGCATTGTAGCCCTGCTGAAGCTAGTGTAGTAAAGAAAAAGATCAAGATCAAGATCAAGATTAAGATTAAGAAAGAGAGGTTAGTAGCGGAGTTTCCATTCGAGGGAGAGTTCTGCTTCGGAGTCGTCGCCAACGTTGGCCTGGGCCGTTATGTGTTTGGAGAGGTTTGCCTCAACGCCTACTCGGTTTACCTCGTTTGTCACATCTTTTGAGAGGGTTACGATAACGCCGTCAGAGATGTATTTGCCAACTTGTACGGATACTTCGTTGGGGATAGTGTCTTGGGGACTTGTGGAGGCAGCGTCGGTATTCATCAAAGGCCTCGTGCTAGAGCTTGGGCCAACGTCAAGGCGGTCGATATGCAGCTTTTGCTTAATCTCTTCGATAAAGTCGATATTGCCGCTTGTTCCCTTGAGTTGCAAAAGGGCTTTGCCGAGCTGTATACCCTCTATTGGCGTTATATCAGTCGAGCTTTTATTAAATAACAGCCATGAGAGAATTTCTTTTTCTGACATAGCCGGGTTTGACTGAATGACAAGGCGGGGAGCCCCCAGCGAGCCAAGCACCACTATCTGCGTACTGATTTGGCCTCTATCATTTGCTGCAACTACCTGTAGCTTGGATTTTTGTAGGGGGTCGCCAGAAAAATCAAGAGAGCCCTGGGTCAGCTGAAAGGTTTTATCAGCAAAGGTTAGCGTGCCATTTGTAAGCATTATCCTGCCATCTACATCAATTTTCGTGCCTTGCCCTTTAAGGTGGGCATTTCCTTTCCAGGTAGAGTCAAGGCCCATGCCGCGTACGGTTCCCTTGTCCATAGTAAGATTTAGGTCTAGACCAAACTGAAAGGGTGCTTTTTTGGCTGTCGTGTCATTGTCTTTACCTACATAAATAATATCTAAAGTGGGTATGTCTTTAGATAGTGATGGTGTGAGAATAGCCTCAGCACTTTGTACTTCTAAAGAGCCTGCAAGCATAGCGTGCTCGAGGTTGCCGGTAAGAGAAAGATCTCCAGAGCTACTTGCGCGCACTTCATCAAGAGCAATCGATGCAAAGTCCTGGACTTTTCCTTGTAAGTGGTAGCTAAGCGAATTCGTTAAAAAGTCTCGCACGTAGCCTGTGCCTTCAAATTTTCCTGCATTTGCATCGCTAGCTGTTAGCTGCTCTATAAGAAACTGGTTTTTATCAAGGTGCCCAGACATCTGTATGGTGCTAAAAAGAGTGCCTACGCATGGTATAAAGAGTTTTCCTTCTTTCCATTCCACGGTGCCCATCACAATGGGTTTAGCGTACGTTCCAGCAAGTGTAGCATCTACATGTACAATGCCATCCATGATTTCTTCTTCATCAAAGTAGGAAGTTAATAAGCTGTTGATATCAAATTCAGCCTGCAAGGCACCTGTTAGTTTTTTGGTGCTAGCGAGCGCTATTCCTTTAGGAGTAATTTGAAGAGGCAACGTAAGTGCAAGCGTGGAAGGCTTTTTAAGGCTTAAGCCTTCAACTTCGCACGTTACTTTTGCAAGGCTATTTTCAACATGGACTTCACACGACGCTGTAAGGGGAGATTTATCACTTTTTTTGGGGTTCCAAAACGAAAGCTCTGACGAGGCCGAGCGAAGGATGCAGCGGGGGTTTTGTCGAGAGCCGCTTATGTTGCAGTGACCAGAAACATTGCCAAAGAGCGTTAGATCTTTTAATAGAGGGTCAAAGCATTCTAAGGGCAGGTTTTCAACTGTGAGGTTCATGTTTAGGTCTTTTTGTGTGATACTCGCATCACCATACACATGCAGGTTGTTGTCTCCAGTAAATTCAAAGGGCAAAAGTGTGATGCCATGCTTGTTCAGCTGAACATTAAAAGGTGTGCTATTTGTAATGGTATGGCCCAAGGAGTCAATTTTGCAGCTATCAATAATAAAGAGGTTGCGATCTATCTTGCCAATACAGTCTAAAGAACAGGGGCCATGCTTGCTTTTTCCCTGTAGCGATATAGAAAATGGACTTTTTGTAGAGTGTTTACAGGTTAGAGAGTCTATAAATAGTGTTGGGCACTCTACGCCATAAGCAGTTAGCTCGGACTGTAAGATGGAATCAGCATAGTCTAGTTTGAGAGCTGCTTTTTTGCAGGAATAGGTGCTATCTTTATACCCTTTTACATCTACCTCAAGGTGCATAGAATCGTTGAAAGTGGCTTCACAGCGCACTTCTCCAAGCGGTGTAGCTGTCTCTTTATTTTTAAGTGAGCCTTTAAGGCTAGATGTAGTAGCTTCTAATGCACCGGCTATTTGATAGCCGGCAATGTCTACAACAACGTTAGGGAGGCTAACGCTATCTTTTATAGCAAAATCTGTCGAAAATGTTATAGGGGCTTTTTTGGTGAGCACGTCGAGCCTTATAGATCCCTGCATGTTGGGTGTAATAGTGCACTGCAGGCTGCATGAGGGGATTGAGTCGGTAATTGATGTGGCGATGAGCGAGCCGTGTACAGTGTTGTCTTTATACTGTACGCTGCCTTCTATAGATGCAGGTGTGGGTAGCGTTGTTGTGCGCTTAAAGGTAGATGGATCTAAAGGCTCTTCACTAGATGCTAAGAGGGCAGCTTGTTCGCGCTTTAGCAGGAGTGGTTCAAATCGTTCGCAGCTAAGATCAGTTGAGCTAAAGGCTATCTCTTGGCCAGGTTTTGCCTCTAACTTTCCTGTAACATCAAATTGTATTGTTGTTCGGGGTGCCTCTTTTATTGTGCCATGTATGTTCCAGCTGCCTTGCAGCGTAGAAAAAATGTCTTCTGTGTTTGCACTAAGCTGGGTATCGATAGTAAGCCTGTCGCAAGGCAGTGAAAAAAAGACGCTTCCGCTAGGGACTTTTAGGGCGCTAGCTGTAGCATCCAAAGTGGTTTTTGCGGGCGTACTTTCTATAGAGGCAGTTACCGTGAGGGGAGATAGATCTGCCGCATAGGGCGTAACAGTGATATCTGATGATAGTTTTTTACTTGACGGGTTCCACGAAAAAGAGCCACTTACTGAAAACAGACAGTCTACAGCTAGCTGCTCGCTATAGCTATTGAGTAGTGGTGCGTAGTAGCTTTTGGGCATGCGAATATCTGAGACGTGAAGTGAATGGATGCAAAATGCACCAAGGTCATTATTAGTTTGAGTGATGTGTAACTCTTGAGCATCTACCCCGTGAGCCGTAATCCACAAAAAGGCCGGTTTTGCAAACATAATCTCAAGCCAGCTTGGGATAAGGCTGATAGAGTCTATTGTTATAGTGCCGGTATCAGGACGTGAAAATGAGAGGTCATCAAGAGTAAGTAAAAAGGGTAGAGCACCTCCAAGATGGCCGACTTCTACTGTAGCGCCCGTATGGTGGAGGATGAGATCTTTTGTCTTAGCTTTAGCCCATTCCTGCACAGCGTCAAAGCGAAGAAGTGCCCAGGAGCATGCTGTCAGCACGATAATGAAAATTGCTATGTACCGTATAGATCTTGTCATAAGTTAAAACGATTGACCAATGCTAAAATATATTTGAAAACTCGGGTCAATGTCCCGTCTTCTATTAAGAGGTACTGCTACATCAAATCGCAAAGGGCCGATGGGTGTTGTGTAGCGTAATCCTATGCCAACAGACTGCATCTGACGTATTCTAAGCTCAGGGACGTTCTTTTTATAGACATTACCTACATCATAAAAAAGAACATAGCCAAAATCGCCTTTTGTGCGAAATCGTGCTTCTAACGAGCCCGCAAGCATAGAGCGACCGCCTATTGGTATACGCTTATGATGAAGAGGGCTTATTGTATAGGCCTTATAGCCGCGAAGGACGTTTTCAGAGCCGCCATAAATGCGATCAGGAGGTGGTATTGTGTGGCGAGCAGCTCCCAAAATATTTGCAAAAACAACCCTTGCAGCAAGCGTGAGGTGGTTATTTACAACTGAGTGATAGCCCGTTAAGGCCGTTGTTTGCATCGTGTAAAAAAAGCGAGGCTCTAAAAAGTTTGTCGTGGGCGTGACCTTGACATTTACGCTTTCACCTTTTGTGGGGTCTAAGAGGTTATTAGCATCGCTCCACTTAAACTGAAGGGGCATTTTGATGAGGTGATAAAAGTGCGAACCTTCAAAGTTGTGCGAATGTAGCCACTCTCCACGAAGACCCATTTGCATTTCGGCATTATGGCTCATGCGCTTTTGCAAGATGCCTGAAATATTGTAGGAGCGAGCATCAAATGCAATATTTCGCAGCTTATCATACTCTGCTACCCAGATAAGGTCTTGGTCTTGCTCGCGAAAGTGTGGCTTTGTAAGGCTTAACAGCACCATCTGGTACTTTTGCCATAGTTCTGTACGAAAGGTAAGCTTGTCTCCAAGGCCGCGGAGGTTAAT
Source organism: uncultured bacterium (assembly GCA_964514655.1). GTDB lineage: Bacteria > Chlamydiota > Chlamydiia > Chlamydiales > FEN-1388 > SZAS-7. The sequence goes on along the minus strand of CAZEQY010000020.1, from coordinate 6,080 downwards.
ATTTTCCCACGTAGCTTTAATACCGGGTCCAAAGGATGTTGCGTAGGCAACGCCTGCTCCAATACTGTGGTGCTTGCTTTCTTGTACGTTAATAGTAAGAGGTAAAAGGGGAGAGTCTAGTCCATCGCCATCTTCTGTTATAATGACGGATGAAAAAAGGCCTGTCTTTTCAAGCTGTTTTTGCGTTTTATCGATATCTATAGGGCTGTAGGTAGAGCCCTCATTGCAGGCGATGTACTTGTCAATTGCCTCTCTTTTGACGTTTTGATTGCCGACAACTTGAGATTTGCCAAAACTCATCAGGGGCCCGGGATCTACAAAAAAGGTCACTGCAAGCGTATAGGTGCTTACGTTGGCAGTGCATTCACGCCTTAAGATCGCAGCCTTTGCATAGCCTTGCTTTTTGAGGTGCCAAAGTATGCTTTTTTCAGCATCTACTATTTGTTGGGTGGTGATAAGCTGGTTTTTTCTGAGGCTAAGCTTGGGCAGAAGTTCCGGATTTTGCGTGGTTTCAATAGTGCATGATTCAAGCTTATAGCGAGGCCCCAAATCGCATTGAAAGACGACATTGCCTGACCCTACAATTTTATATGAAATTTTTGCACTGTAGTAGCCATAGTAGTGGGCAAGATCCTCAAATTTTTCTTTGTCATTCTGGGCGCGTCGTTTGAGGGTAGCAAGCTTAGTTGTGCCCTTAGCCTGCAGAGCAATGGCCTGGGAGCTATCTTTAAAGGCCTTTTTGACTGTCGTATCTCCGAGTCCCTCAAATTCAACCTTATAGCTTTCAGCAAAAAGCGACAGGGAACACAAGATACCAACCGCAATGATACAAGCATTTCGCATAGTACAAAAAGCCTAGCACAATCAAACCGATCCCGCCAAGCAACTTCTACTTGCCCTGTGTGATTCATTTTAACGTTCGAGACCGAGACCGTGTCCGAGACCGAGACCGAATTTTTGAATAGTGAACTTGTGAGTTACGCTTTCGGTCTCGATAAGCCAAACTCGCTCTTGCAAAATACGACACACTGTGAAATCATCTCTTGCTACAAATGAGGTGTTCTATTGCAAAGATTACTTGCTGGCTCTTTAGTTTTTGATAATGTCTCCAAAAGTTATGGGGATGTGCTCGCCGTCAATAATGTCTCTTTTGAGATTGAAAGTGGGCAGTTTTTTTCAATTCTTGGGCCAAGTGGGTGCGGCAAGACAACTCTTTTACGCCTTGTAGCGGGCTTTGAAAAGCCGGATTCTGGCAGGATATTAATTGATGGTCAAGATATTACGGGCCTTCCGCCTAACCAGCGCCCTGTAAATACCGTTTTTCAGCAGTATGCCCTTTTTCCACACCTTTCTATATGGGAAAATATTGCCTTTGGTCTACGCGTGGCAGGCCGTAAAGAGCATGACATTAAAGAAGAAGTTGCAAAGATGCTAAAGCTTATCCAGCTTGAGCACTGCGCGCACAAAAAACCAGACCAGATCAGCGGCGGCCAAAAGCAGCGCGTGGCAATTGCTCGAGCACTTGTCAATAAACCACGCGTACTTTTGCTCGATGAGCCTCTTGCTGCCCTTGATCTAAAGCTGCGTCAAAAGATGCTGCTTGATCTTGACCTTATCCATGACGAAGTAGGCATTACCTTTATTTTTATTACCCACGATCAGACAGAAGCTATGGCAGTATCTGACCGCATTGCTGTGTTGCATCACGGTAGCGTTGAGCAGATAGGCACTCCCATACAGCTTTACGAATCGCCAAAGAGTAGCTTTGTAGCCGCCTTTATCGGTGATACCAACTTCTTTGATGGGCGCGTGGTAAATAAGGTCGATAAAGACTATATTGAATTTGAAATGGAAGAGTTTCCAAATATTCTCTGCTATATCGACAAGCAGATCACTGTAGGGGACCTTGTTCACCTGAGTATACGCCCTGAAAAAATACGAATTTCCCGCGAAAAGCCTACTCTCAAGCAAAATCATAATCTCTTTTTTGGAGTTATCGAAGATGTGGTGTATAAGGGCGATCACACAAAATTCTGGGTGCGCTCCGAAGGACAGCGTATTGGCGTTTTTCAGCAGCATAGCCGCTTTTTATTAGACGAAAAGCCCCTTTCGTGGAATGACGAAGTGTGGATCTACTGGCACGCTGATGACGGCTTTATGCTCGAAAAATATTCTGAAAGTGATAGAGAAGAGCTGCCAAAAGATGAAGAGGTTTTGCCAATAGATCTCATCGAGGGCTCTAAGGAATGAAGAAAAATACTCTAAGAGAGCTGGGGATGACACTTCCCTCGTACGGCTGGCTTGTGCTCTTTTTTCTTATTCCCACAATACTTGTCTTTGCCTATGCATTTAAGCCCTTTGATAGCGTGCTTGGGGTCGGTGCAGGATGGACTGATGCTACGCTTATTTCTATCTTCGGACCAGAATACGCGATTATCTTTTGGCGCACTATTGCGCTAAGTGCTGTTACAACGGTAGTATGCTTAGCAATATCTCTTCCTCTTGGCTACTTTTTAGCTAGGGCTTCATCAAGAATCCAAAAGCTTTTTTTGCTATTAGTCATCATGCCCTTTTGGAGTAGTTTTTTAGTGCGCATCTTTGCCTGGAAAACTCTTTTACACCCAGACGGCGTACTGCGTAAAACACTTACTTTCTTGCACGTCATCGATGCAGACACCTTTTTACTCTATAACCTTGGCACGGTGGTTGTGGTGATGATCTATTCATACCTTCCCTTTGCTATTTTGCCTATTTATGCGCAGTCTGTAAAATTTAACTATAACCTCATAGAAGCGGCAATGGACCTTGGCGCAACAGAGAGCTATGCCTTCTTCAAAATTTTTGTTCCTGGCATCAGCCGGGGGATTTTGACGGCAGCGGTGCTTGTGTTTATTCCTGCTATTGGTGCTTATGTGATTCCTGACGTTGTGGGGGGTACATCTAGTGAGATGATAGGAAATAAAATTGCCCAGCGGATATTTATCGACCGCAACCTGCCACAGGCAAGTGCGCTATCAAGTATGCTCTCGCTTGTTGTACTTTTGCCGATAGCTATTTCTGCCTACCTTCATTCACGAGGAGAAAAGTGATATGAGGACAGGACGCCTTTCGCTACTACTTGCTGCCTTTGTGCTCTTTTTTCTCTACCTTCCTATCGTAGTGCTTATCGCAAACTCATTTAATGAGTCGCGCTTTGGGGGAGTATGGACAGGATTTTCGCTAAAGTGGTACTCAAAGCTATGGGAAGAGCGCGCTATATGGGCAGCGCTTACAAATTCACTTATTATTGCCACATTTTCTACACTTGTTGCTACCGTGCTTGGCACTTTGGCAGCATTATCGCTTTATAAGTATAAATCGCTTTTTCAAAAGAGCCACTACGGGCTTATCTACATACCACTTATTATCCCTGACATCTTGATGGGAGTAAGCCTGCTCTTATTTTTTGTATCGCTCAATTGGTCTTTAGGACTTTTTACAGTCTTTATTGCACACACTACTTTTTGTATAAGCTATGTGGCAATGCTTGTGCGGGCGCGCTTACAGAACTTTGATCATGCGCTTGTTGAAGCTGCATATGACCTTGGTGCAAACTCCTGGGATGTTTTTTACCGGGTGATGATTCCTTATCTATCGCCTGCAATACTAGCAGGAGCGCTACTATCCTTTACCTTGTCGATAGATGATTTTGTGATTACGTTTTTTGTTGTGGGCCCCGGCGTGACTACGCTTCCCATCTACGTCTACAGCATGATTAAGTTTGGCTCGCCGCCACTTATAAATGCTCTTTCTACGATTTTGATTGTTGTAACATTTTGTATTGTTTGGCTTTCCCATCATCTAAGTGAGAAAAAATGAGATACCTACTTCTACTTTGTCTACTTTTAACATCCTGCGGTGCAAAAAAACCAGAGCTTCACATCTACTCCTGGGCTGACTATATCAAACCTGAAATCGTGGAGCAATTTGAAAAAGAACATAACTGTACGGTGGTAATCGACACTTATGATTCTAATGAGTCGATGTTTGCAAAGCTGCGCTTAGGTGCAAGGGGTTATGACATCATCGTTCCAAGTAACTACTACATGGAGATCATGCAGCAGGCAGATATGCTGCAGCCTATCAATAAAGAGGCCGTGCCCAACCTCCAGTATGTTGCAAGCAGCATCAGCAACCTTGTAGACAAAAACATAATGCGCTTTGGCGTGCCCTACATGATGTCGCCGACAGGCCTTGCGTGGAGAAAAGATCGCGTAAAAGAGTTTACGCCAAGCTGGGCTGTCTTTGCTAATACAAGCCTAAAAGGCCGTATGACAATGCTCAACGACCCACGAGAGGCAATAGGTGCAGCGCTTAAGTTTCATGGCTATAGCGCCAATACGAAGAACCTTGATGAGCTCCAAGTAGCTAAAAATCAACTTTTAGCATGGAAGCCGCAGCTTGCCAAATTTGAGAGTGAGCAGTATAAAAATGGCATTGCAAGTGGGGAGTACCTAGTTGTTCAGGGCTATAGCGGAGATATTCTGCAGGTGATGCAGGAAAATGCTGCTGTTGGCTTTACCCTGCCACAAGAAGGCAGCACGACCTCTATTGACTTTCTTGTAATACCAAAAGAGGCTGAAAAAGTAGCTCTAGCTCATGAGTTCATAAACTACCTCTACGACCCTAAAATCGCTGCAACCAACATGAATTTTACCTGCTACCTTTGTCCTAATACTGAGGGACTAAAACTTATTGACGAGCACCTAAAAAGGCTCTTTGATGAGTTTTTGCAAGAGGAGACACTTAACAAAATTGAAATCATCCACGACCTTGGCCCTGTCAACGAGGCCTACAACAAAGTGTGGGACGAAGTAAAGTCAGGATTATGACCAAGAGAGCATTGCCCTTAGGCAAAGTATATCAGTTGATAGAGCAAGGGCCTGTAACGATGGTTTCAACATCGTACAAGGGTAGATCCAATGTCATGACAATGACCTGGCATATGATGGTGGACTTTGAACCACCAGTCCTTGCCTGTGTGATAAGTGACAGAGATTATACATTTGAGCTTATCACGAAGACGAAAGAGTGCGTTCTTAATATTCCAACCAAAGAGCTTGTACAGCTTGCAGTAGACGTAGGAAATGTATCTGGTCGCAAGGTTGATAAATTTTCTACCTTTATGATTAATCAAGAGCCTGCTTCAAAGGTTAGCGCGCCACTTCTAACTGATTGCTACGCAAATTTAGAGTGTAAAGTAATAGACACCAAGATGGCAAAAAAATACTGCATCTTTATTTTAGAAGTAGTAAAAGCTTGGGTGCGTCCCACAAAAAGAAGGCCAAAACTCATACACCATGCCGGCTATGGTGCATTTACTGTAGATGGCGATATCATCAAACTGACTTCCAAGAAAAAGTAGAGTTTATTCTTCAACTAAGCTAAAGCGCTTTGTTGTTACCCCATCAAGTTCTATCTCTTCAGCGAACATTTCGTAGGGCCTATCCCAGACGATTTCTGTAGAAAGGGCGTGATCATCGCCAATACCTTGATAGATAACTCGCTTCTGTTTAGGCGTAATCTGGGCAGGATCATCAACCCAGGCAAGCTCTGTATCTACAGCAATCGCCAAAACTTTATACAATTTTCCTTTATAATGGCGATACACGCCACCAACTTGAATTTCTTGTGACTTCATCTTGATTCTTCCTCTTTTCGAAGTAGAATATTATCTACCGCTATTGTCCTCAAGCTATATTGCCTATTTAGCGCTCGCTATATTTGCCTTGCAAATAATTATACTGCACTATGATTATTAACACCCACCGACACTCGTATATAACTCCACCGCGCTTTAATAAAATTATAATTATTATGGTTTGGTATGTGTAAGCAGTTACTTATTGCGTTAGTTTGTTTTGTCTCATCAGTTTTTCACCTTAAAGCCGACCACTCTCCACCTCTTTCCAATCAACCCCCATGCATCATCGCCGAGACAGCCCCATGCGCCTTTGTCCATGACATGGTTAACGTGGTAAACGGTAATCTCTACCTAAAATTACCCCACATTAGCGTGCCGGGTCATATTCCGCTTGATC
>CAZEQY010000019.1:0-43494 GCA_964514655.1 uncultured bacterium | reverse complement strand
TTGAAGAGGTGATTTTTGCATGGTGGTCACGCTGGGAAAATTCAAGCCAGTTCATTGTGTGATCGTTTGCTTTAGCTGAAATTCTTTTGATTGAGTCAATTCGTGTTACTTTCTGGCCGCCACGAAGTGTTTCTGTATAGTCATGGTAGTCAAAGCTAAGCCTAGTTTTGTTGGGGCGCTTCTCAGAAAATACGTAGGTGGTGGGGTTGTCATAAGCTCTATAGTATTCACGGACGCTACCATCCGGCAGGTGGCAGGTTATGTCATCCTCTTCAAGGTTTTTTAAATAATGATGTATTCGGGTATTTTTAAGGTTAGATCTACCGCTAATTGCGCCTGAGCCGCAGTTTGTAAAGCCATCGTGAATTACCTCCGGGTCAAGGAAGAAGTTAGCAGACTTGTTGTTTTTTGATTTGCCAAGAGAGCGAATAATCGATCCGCCAGGCGACTCCGTGATTATATGGCTATATTTATCGCCAGTATCGTGCTTTTTATCGCTAGAGCGCTCTATCCATGCAGCAAAGCTGTAGTTGAGGCTCATGCCACTACCAAACCAGGAGCTATAGTCACTTTTATTATTGTAGTACTGGACAAGATCAAGCGGAATATGACCCGGCACGCTAATGTGGGGTAATTTTAGGTAGAGATTGCCATTTACTACGTTAACCATGTCATGGACAAACGCGCATGGGGCTGTTTCAGCGATGATACATGGGGTTTGATTGGAAAGAGGTGGAGAATTATCGGCTTTAAGGTGAAAAACTGACGAGACTAGATAAACTAACGCAATAACTAACTGCTTAGACATGCAAAACCGCGATAATTATAATTTTTATTAAACGGAAGTGGAGTTATATGCGAATGTCGATAGGTATAAATGGATATACCAAAAAGTGAATATTTGCAAGGCAAATAATACTCATTGTAATTAAGGCTCAGTTGTTTATAAAACTAACAGCCTAATTCAATCCCTCTCTAGAAAGCTATCGCGTGGTGATGAAAACCTGGCCGTCGTCGTCGACGAGGACGGAGTTTTCGGCTTGGGCTACGCGGGCGCCTTTTATCTCTATTAGGGGGCCGTAGGCTTGGATTGAGCCTGATTGGGTAAGCTCTTGTAGGCCTTTTTGTACCTGTCCAAGGTCTAAGCCGTCTCCGAGCATATCGTGGATGGCAAAAGGCAAGCCCTGAAAGGCTTTTATTTTTGTTATAAGGGCACGAGTAAGGTCGTTAAAGAGTGGTTTTCGTGAGTGAAAGCAAAAAATTGTGGGCTCCCCTTCCTCGTGGATATAGCCACGGCCTGTTGTTGCAAAGGGCTCTATCGCAAAGGTCATGCCAGGCTTTATAAGCGCATTTGAGCCGTCATCACAGTTGGGAATGTGGGGCGATGTATGAATTTGATACTGCGCAAGACCATGTCCAGAAAGGTTTTTTACTGGTTTAAAGCCAAATGATGCTATTGTCTCTTGAATCACCTTGCCGATGTTGCGTACGGGAAGGCCCACTTTGATAATACCTTCAGCAGCAAGAAGCGCCGATTCAGCAGCCTCTATAAGGCGAGCGTGAGTTCCAGAAAGATCCACAGTAACAGCAGTATCGCCTATTGCTCCATTAAAACTCACGCCAATGTCAAGCTTGACAACTTGGTCAATAAGCTCTATGTCGCTTTCTGGCATTGGCAAAAAATGTGCCGCAATGTCATCTAAGGCAATTTGCGGAGGAAAAGCAGGCTTTGCCCCAACTTCAATTATTTTCTTATTAATTTTGGCAATTACTTCGTTGTAAGAAGCGCCCTTTACGAGAAGAGACTTCCCATAATTTCGGACCTCTCTTGCGAGGGCCCCTGCTTTTATAAAATCTTGCTTATACTGTTTGTTCATAGGAAAAGAGATTACCATATTGTGCCATAATCCTAATAGTGATACCATTTATTTTATGAAAAAAGCAATCTTTATAGCCGCTACGGGCCAACATGTTGGAAAAACCACCCTTTGTTTAGGACTTTTATCTGCCCTTAAAAAGCGCTATAACTCTGTTGGCTTCTTAAAACCTGTAGGCCAAGAACTTGTTCAAACAGATGATGGAGAAAGTGTCGACAAAGATGCTGTGCTCTTTAAAGATCATTTTGGCCTAGCCTCTCCCTATACCATGATAAGCCCCGTACACTGCCCAAGCGGCTTTACAAGGGACTTTTTGGATGAAAAAGTAGAACATAACAGCCTGCTAGAACAGATAGCAAACTCCTGGTCACACCTACAGAGCATGCACGATTTTATGCTCGTTGAGGGTACAGGCCACGTTGGTGTAGGATCACTCTTCAATCTCAATAATGCTCGGGTTGCACGCCTGCTTGGCGTTGAGATGGTGATCATAGCAACTGGCGGCATTGGCTCTAGCATTGACGAGCTTTCGCTTAATATCGAAATGTGTAAAAGCCACAATGTACCTATCAAAGGTATTATTTTAAATAAAGTTCTTGATGATAAGCGCGAGATGATTTTGGAGTATTTTCCAAAGGCTCTCAAGCGCTGGAATGTTCCCCTACTTGGCTGCGTTCCCTTTACGCCGCTTCTATCGCGCCCAAGTATGCGCGACTTTTCAAACCTCTTTAAAAGTCCATTTATCTGCGGCCAAGACCACGCCTTTCGCCACTTTCAGGATATTCGCCTTGTGGCAGGCTCGTTAGAATCGTACGTAGAAGAGATGAAAAAAAATCAGCTTATTATCACGCCGGCTTGTAGAGAAGACATCATCATAGCCACAATAGGCAAGCACCTTAGAGAGCGTCAAGCAAAGCGAGACTGGGAAACAGGCCTTATTCTCACCGGCCAAATAGGCCCTCGGGACGAAATGATCAAACGCCTACGCAACTTAGACCTTCCCGTCATCTACGCTCCCCTTTGCAGCTTTGATGTCATGAAAAAAGTAAGCACCTTTAACGCCAAAATTTTACGCGAAGACGTTGCCAAAGTAACAGAAGCCATCAACACCGTTGAGCGACATGTCGACTTTAACGCTCTTTGCGGCTAATTGTCGTTGATAACGGATGGTTATAGAGCTGTACAAGCTGCTGGTTATCTTCGATAGTTATTTGAGGATGTAATGCCTGTAACTTTCGCATCACAGTGTGATCGATGTAGGTAACTGCCCGCATGCTAATTATGACGTGTTTACTCCCCTGCACAAGATGATCAAGTACATTTTTAAACTGCATATAACTTAAAAAAGTTAATGGCCCATCAATAAGCACAATTGCTGTATCCCCTTTTCGTTCTATTGCAATAGTTGGGGAAAAAAGACTTTTTAGGGAGTTACCTCGCAGTAAAAAGAGCACAAACTTCATCAAAATGCCTGCTACAACGCCGAGCAAGAGATCTGTGAATATTGTTACAAGAAATGTTGTTAAAAAGATCAAAAACTGGTCTTTTCCCACCTCATAGGCATGCTTAAATTCTGTGGGAGATGCTAAGCGCAAGCCAACATAGATAAGTATAGCGGCAAGTGCTGATAGTGGTATAAGGTTTAATACTCCCGGCAAAAAGAGGACGGCAAGGAGCATAAAAAAGCCATGGAAAAAGTTTGCCCATACTGACGTTGCACCGTAGTCTATATTTGCCTTGCTGCGCACAATCTCAGAAATCATCGGCAACCCACCAATTGAGGCACTTACAAGGTTTGCAATGCCTACTGCCTGAAGGTCCTTATTCAAATCTGATGGCTTCATATTCGACCGTATAGAGTCTACAGCGCACACTGTGAGTAGCGATTCGATGGATCCAACAATCGCAAACATCAAAATATACTTTATACTTACAGGACTAAATACCTGTGAAAAGTCAGGAAACTGAATAGCATCTAAAAGTGAGCCTTGAGGCTCCAGATTTATAAGGTATTTAGCAGGTATTTGAAGATAGAGCCCCAGCGGTATTACTATGGCTAAAATTACAATAGACGAAGGAATAAAGCTAAAGCGCTTTATCTTTGGCCACACGAGCATAATGCAAAAAGCTACAAGGCCAATAGCAAATACGGCAGGCGTAAATGAAAATGCCGCTTTTGGAAAATAAAATAATAGCTCATGAGACTTTGAGACTGTGGGGGTTGCTCCCACAAACACATAGGCTTGCTTTGCGATGATGATAACGCCTATTGCTGCAAGCATGCCATGAATCACGCTAGGAGGCATTATTTCGGCAATGACTGCTTTTTTTGCTAAAGCAATACCGATCTGAATAATAGCTGCTACAACGCCAACTGCAAGAACAAGCTGATAGCTTCCAAGCTCCTGCATAGCTCCTAGCACAATAACGATCATGCCGGCTGCTGGGCCTTTGATTGTAACGCTAGAGCTTCCACAAAATGAAGCAAGCATGCCACCAATAATAGCTGTAAAAATCCCCGCAATAGGAGGAAAGTTACTCGCAATAGCGATACCCAAACAAAGGGGCAACGCCAAAAGAAAGACGCTAAAGCCCGCAACAATATCATTTTTATTCATGTTCATAGGCACTATAGCCTACAAAACCCCCCTTTTAGATTCAATCAGAAAGAGCCTTAAGAAATAATAATGTTTCAGGTATACTCTTGGGCCCATTTTGGAGAATTTACATGTCAAGCATTTCATCACTTAGACAAGAGCTACGTAGCTGCCTCGGCAAAACTGCTCCCAAAAGGCAGGAAACAATGGTTCGTCACCTCAAAAAAAACCTGCCCCCAGTGCTTACAGAACTACTTGATACTGTTATTAAAATGTATCGTGAACAAGACCCAAGTTGGCGTCAAGGCATGACACTTTTCAAAAAAAGTATTAAAGTAAAAGTTCACTGCGGGCCAGCATTCACCGAAGTAGTACAAAAAGCTGAAGCCTCTACACTCTATGAAACCTGGTTTTCTACACTGATATTCGAAAGTATACCTCTCTATCGCGATAACACCCAGACCGCCCTCAAAATTAAGGAACTTCTTTACACGACAAAGGAACACTTTTTTCAGGACTACTTTTCCGAAGCCTCGCATACCTATAGCGCCCTAAATGGCTGCATCGAATTATATGACAAGAAGTTATCTCCACAAGAGATGCTACAAGCATTTGCTGACAAAAAGCGTGCATATAAAACTCGCATCGGGGAACTTGAAACCTCACTTCTTTCTCGAATTGGCCGCATTTCAGGGATAGCTTCTAGTGTAATTCGTCTTTTTACACGCAGCTACTATGTACAATCTGCAGAATATATTGTTGAAGCCCGCGAACGGGCTCTAGAGAGCCTTCCCATGCTCCAAACACCTAAAGAGGGACCCTATCTTGCAAGCTCAAAAATTATGACAGCAGTAGGCCTTGTGTTCAGGGATCTTGCCCTTTGGGGCACAATTGGCCTTCCGCGAAACATCCTTCACTCCATCTCGCACGATATGCTGCCGGGAGCTTGTCGTATGGTATCAGTTTTAGATCGCCTACAGGTGGATGAACAAACAACCCTACAGCACTTTTCAAAAATACGAAGAATTTTTGAATGCGCAGCCTTTGTTGGAATTAACTGCATTATGTCGGGAGTGCGCACGCAAACTATTGTAGAATCAGTTACCGGCTATATAGCAGCAAGCCTAATAAGCGAAGGCTGCGGCAAGTTTGTGGATTTTTTTTATAAAGACCCAAAAAACTCCCCCACACATGCATTTGTGCGTCTTTCAGCGCAGATGATTGCTTTTCCGCTTATCCACTCAAATCTTTTTTCCTATATACTAAGTGAGCCAGAATCTATGAGCCCTGAAGAAGCATCCGAGCTTCTTAACGTATCTGCAGGAGCATCTCAGGAAGAAATAAAAAGAGCATTTCGCGAATTAGCCCCAAAATATCACCCCGACAAAAACTCTACAGGCCAAGAGATGTTCATAAAGCTCCGGTCGGCAAGAGACCGACTAATAAAAATGGTCTAATAGCCAATGCTGGACGTATAGGTCATTTGTCAGGCGATCACTAGCACTATGGATGCGAAAGTGAAAGTACTTGCTAGGAATATGTGTAAGTGAATCCCACTCTTTTCTCGTCTTGAACCACTCAAAATAATGTCCCTGGCGTAAAGGGATATTATTTGCCTGAAAAAAGTACGAAATAAAAACGTCATCGTAGTTGCTATAGAGAGCAGGATCAGCGAGTATAAAATCTTTATTTGACACAAATAGTTCTACCATATCAGAAGATGGATACATTCCCGCTCCACATATCCATTTGTCGGTGAGCTGTTCGTGATTGCCTCCGTCTATATGACCGGCAAAACAGCCAGTTTTTGGAAGCGTCTTCAAATAGTTTTGCAAACGATCAAATACAAAAAAGGAAGAGACATTAGTTCGTATGACATAGTCAAACTCATGCAGCCTTGGCAGCATATATTCCATTGCATAGAGCGTCTTTATCGTCATGCCGGGATAAAAGTTCTCTTCAGTCTTTGCCCACAAGGTATCTTCAATAAGCTCGCACTCATCTTGGATGGTAGGGTCAGCCTTTACAAAATAGACCTCTATATGTTCAGGATCGCTATCTTTATACGTCCTCCACACCTTTTCAAGTTCTTGATAAAGCTCGCCCTCTGACGAGATAACAAGCATAAGCGCTTTCACCTCCGACTGCAGGGAGATGGGCAAGAACATGGTCGCAAGTATACAAAAAATAAAACGCATATGCAGTCACTTTAGCAATTTTTGACTATTAATCCAAGGATATGCTAAAAATCTTGGCTATGATGAAGCAAGCTCGCATTTTAGTTGTATTTTTTCTGTTGATGGCAGCTCACTGTATGGCTCAAGGGCAAAATCTTTGCCTCACGATGATTGTAAAAAATGAGTCCAAGATCATCGAGCGCATGCTAGGCAGTGTAGAAGATGTTGTAGACTGTATTTCGATCTGTGATACGGGATCTACTGACGATACTGTTGCAATCATTGAGCGCTACTTAGAAGAGCATAATATCCCCGGCAAGGTTCATCGTCGCGAATGGAAAAACTTTGGCCATAACCGCACATTGTCGATAGAGCTTGCAAAAACTACCCTTCAAGAACTTGGCTTTTCACTTGATAACACCTACTTACTGCTACTTGATGCAGACATGATGCTTGAAGTGGACTCTAGCTTTACAAAATCTACCCTTAACGCTGACTCCTATCTTGTCACACAACGATCAAGCGTACACACCTATGACAACACACGCCTTGTCCGTGCATCACTTCCATGGCGATGTGTTGGGGTAACTCATGAGTACTGGGACTGTAAAGAGGCAAAAAGTCAAGGCAGGCTTCATACACTATCTATTGATGATCGCAACGATGGCGGCGCAAAGCATGATAAATTTGAGCGCGATATCAGACTTCTCACTCAAGGGCTAATTGATGAGCCGGATAACGTGCGCTATATGTTTTACCTTGCGCAGTCATACAAGGACACACGCCAGCATGACAAGGCCTTAGAATGGTATAAAAAGCGCATCGAAGCAGGCGGCTGGCAAGAAGAAATATGGTATTCTAAATACATGATTGGCGACATGTACGCAGCAGATGGCAATTGGGACGCGGCGCTAACAGCCTATCTTGATGCCTTTCAATACAACCCAAGACGTGCTGAGCCGCTCTATAAGGTGGCTAGATACTACAGAATAAAGGGCGATAAAGAAGTTGCCTATCTGTTTGCAAAAAGAGCCTCACAGATACCCTACCCTAAAAACGACCTTCTCTTCATCTATCACGATATCTATGATTACCAAATTGACGAAGAGCTATCTATCGTCTCAGACAGGACTCCATTTAAGCAAGATGGCCTTAAAGCAGCAAATCGTCTGCTGTTAAATAGAAATGTGCCCCAGTACGTAAAAGATCAGACGCATAGAAATCTAATCTTTTATGTTGAAAACATCAAAGCGATGCGCACCTTTCCTCTCAAAATTGAGCTTCCTAAGTACTACAACAACATGCACTCGTCGATACAAAAAACTGACTCTGGGTATACGCTTATCTGTAGAGCAGTTAACTACCGCCAAAGAGGAGCCTCACAGTTTTGGACAGAAGATCCCCAAGATAAAACCATCAGAACAAAGAACTACCTCGTAGAGCTAGATAAAAACTTCCGCCTTCAATCGCAAAAAGAGCTCGTAGACAAAACAACGCAAAACCCCACTTGGTGGTGCCGCTTTGAAGGGCATGAAGACTGCCGACTTTTTACGTATAACAACGAACCACACTATATCTGCACTACAGCAAACACCCACCCTGATAATATCGCCCAGTCGCTTGCAAAAATATCCCCGGACTGTACGATAAACACACTTATTCCCCTACATGGACCAGATCCAAAGCGCTGCGAGAAAAACTGGTTGCCGATAGTACAAGATGATAACCTCTTTGTACTCTACTCCTACGATCCCTTTACTATGCTTAAAGTATACCCAGACTCTGGCAAAACAGAAACGGCGCTCTCCTACACCCCAAACCATGACTTTTCGAGATTTAGAGGATCTTGTGCACCTATCCCCTTTGATGACGGCTATCTTCTACTGGTACATGAAGTAGTGTGGAATAACGAGCGCTTTTACCTACACCGCTTTTTACAGCTAGATAAAGACTTCAACATAACAAAGGTAACGCTGCCCTTTACCTTTAACCATTGTGGCGTAGAATATAGCTGCGGCATGACGTTAGACCACTCAGGCAACAACCTCATTCTCCCCATCAGTCTCGAAGACTCAAGTGCCTACATCTCAATTATCAACCTAAACACCATCCGCTCCATGCTCGAACAACTGAGCATCTAACTCTGCTAGTTCTACTGCAATTCCTAGATCAGAAGCTGTATTCATCTCAAATACGCAAGGTATATCTAGACCCAACTTTGCCATTATTCCATTATCCCAAATTGCCTGAATCTGCTCGCGCAGTTCTTTGTGACTTGGCACATTCGCATCAAAAGGCGGAATTATTGCCGAAATCTTTTGTACAGCATCCTGTACACGAGTTTGCAGCTCATTTGAAAGGCCGCCCTCTTCAGGATTGTAGGATGTAAGATACTCAAATGCCTGAGTTAGATCATCTAAGACAGCCTCATGTGAAACTCCCTCTTTTGCTCCAAGTGCTTCTAGTTGCTGTATAGCTTGCTCTAATACAAGAGAATTCTTTTCTTGAGCTATGCTTTGCAGCTTTGTCTCAATAGCATTTTTTACCCACGAGATCTTAAAATGACTCTTTGCAAGGTCAATAATTTCTTGCAACGGCATATTACTCACATATTCTGTAAGTAACGGAATAAGTGTTTTTAGGTACTCATTAGGAGACTCATCTTGGATTTGGGCTACAAATGCTGCTAACCTCTCAGCTAATGGCTGTAGTGCTGCTGACTCATTAAAAAATGCTCTAAGTATTTTACTAGAGGTATCTTCATCGATGTAGTGCTGCTCTAATAAAATGGCAAGAGCGTTGGGAATATGCTCTTTTCCTATCTGAATCTCGCGCACACGTCCCCCTTCTTCACATACTACCTCAGCCTGAACGCCCGCTAAAACAGTTTCTGTAAAAAGGTGACTAATTTCAAAATCCCGTTCTTTAGGGTATAGCCGCAAACTTGAATTACTATCAGTTAATGCAATTTCAGCAAAAAAATTACTACCTGGTGTATTAAAACGTACCGCTGCCATAATTCCTCCAAAAAAATCAATTAAACTATATATAATTAATCATTAAAAGTCAAGGCGTTTAAAAAATCGATCCACTAGCTTGAAGTAATTGGATTTTTGAAATAGAATGTCTAATTTTATGCAGATTTACTATAGAAAACTAGCCCCTGATGACTGGCCTCATATACAAAAAGAGGTGATGTCTTTGCAAAATGAGTTTTTCGGCAACACCACATTGCTTGAAGATGAAGAAACTCACAAACTGCTATTTACCCATCCCGAAAGCATCACATTTGGTGCATATGCACCAGATTCTCACCTTGTAGGATTTATAACAGGCCTACCTGCTACCTATTTCAAGGAAATGTGGGGACAGTACTACACAGATGTAGAGCCTCCTAGATATCATTACGATCAAATAGATGATAACTCCATGCATATTTCCTTTATTGATGTTGAAAGAAATTTGCAAAACAAAGGAATTGGAACAAATTTGCTATCACACATGATACAAGAAGCAAAAAAACAAGGCTACGAGAGCGTGACAGGTCATTTTATCTCCGGCTCCTCAGCACGCATAATGGAAAAATTTAACCCACAATATAAAGGCGACTGTCCCAACTTTTTCTCAACCGGCGACGACTACACATTTTACAAACTACATTTATACCCATAGCCGGACAAAGCTTTCCCAACTTTATTCTTTTCGCGGTGACAACTATTCTCAAACGTGAGATCATTAGCTTATGGAGGATACCCGATGAATAAGCCATCCATTTCACGATATAAAGCAAAAATTAAACAATTCTGCGAGAAACATCATATCGCTAAACTCTCTCTCTTTGGCTCAATACTAACTACTGCCTTCAAAAAATCAAGTGACGTGGATTTTCTAGTATCTTTCGACAAAAAGCATATCCCCACCCTATTTGCACTGATTGGGATGGAAATGGAACTAGCTGCACTAATTGGACACAAAGTGGATCTTCGCACACCTAATGAATTAAGCCCACCCATCCGTAAAACCGTTCTCACGCAAGCAAAAACAATTTATGAACGAACGTGACAGAATACGACTCGAACACATTCTTACTTGCTGCGAACATATTGGGACGTTTATAAAGGGCAAAAGAAAATCTCAGTTTGCTCACAACGTTCTATTGAATTCAGCAGTTCGTCATCAACTCGAAATACTTGGCGAAGCTGCTAATGCAGTGAGCAAAAAAACTCAAAATACTCTTCCCGCCATACCTTGGAAGCAGATCATAGGTCTACGCAATAGATTAATACATGAATATTTTGATATTGATAACGATATTATCTGGGCTACGATTAAAGAAGGACTTCCTCCACTTGTATCCGAAATCAAAAAATATCTAAAACATTTTTAAAGAGTGTTGAACCAGGATTGGAAGGAGGAGAAGATGGCGTCGGGGGAGGCTTCCTGCAGGCATGCGCCTGTCGGGCAGGAGCGGAGTTTGGGACAGCGGCGCTCGAAGGTTTGGCCGTAGGGGCAGGTGCCAAAGAAGCTGCCGTGTTGAGGGCCTTCGGGGCGGTATTTCTGGGGGCTTGTGGGACCGAAGAAGCTAAAGGTTTTTATGCCGGTAGCGCCCGCTAGGTGTAGGGGTAAAGAATCCATAGAAAGCACAAGTTCCATGTTTGCCATAATGTGCTGCAAAAGGGGCAAGCCCGGCTTGTAGAGGATATGCGAGCCCGGAAAATGGTTTGAAAGCTCCTCTGCTAGGGCTTTTTCTTCGATAGTTCCTGAAAGAAAAACATATGTTGGCTTGTAGTGGTCTTTACAGCGATCTAAAAAGGCTATAAGAGTCTCTTTTGTAAGCTGCTTATTTTTCCAGTTAGAGCCAGGGGCCACCATCCAAGTAGCATCAAGCGATGGAAGCGCCTCAGTGTTACGTAAAAGAGCCGTTGACTTGATGGGAAGTGTCTTGTCGAAATAGCGCTCTACTAAATAGAGATAGTCGCACTGCACGCTTTTTCCTAGTGGGTGATCAAAGCGCTTTGTGTAGCCAAAAGAACCAATGCCCTCTCGCGCCGTTTTAAAGCCATATCCTACCTTGTCTTTTGCCTTTGCAGCTAGTGTGATAAATGAAGATTTGATGTTGCCTTGCAGGTCAAAAACAGCGTCGTAGTGAGTGGTGCGAAGTTCTTTTATAGTAGCCCTAATTTCTTGCCATGTAGCCCTACTAAATGGATGTTCGCGCCATTTTTTTGTGTCTACCTCGATGCAGCGAGATACTAAAGGATGACTTTTTACAAGGCTGCTCATGCGCTTTTCTGCTACCCAGTCTACCTCACACGTTGGATCAAGCTGCTTGAGATACTCTAATACGCAATACGAGTGGATGATATCGCCAAAGGCAGATGTTTTAACAATCAAATAGCGCATCAAAAAAGCTCCTTAATACAGGCTTCAAAATCCTCTGGAAGTGGTGCTTGAAACTGCACGGCCTTAGATGTTACAGGATGTGTAAAGCCAAGATATTCCGCATGCAAAAGTACCCTATGAGCCTTATAGGGACAGCGAAAGCCATTTGCATAGGTATAGTCGCCAAGTATCGGATGGCCCATAGCACTTGTATGCACGCGTAGCTGATGTGTTCTTCCCGTCTTTGGAGTAAGTGCTAGAAGCGTTGCGTTTTTAGCGCGCTTTACTACCTGCCACTCTGTAGAGGCGTAGTGTCCCCCTAGCTTTACAACTCCCCACTTTACATGACCTTGGTAGCGCTGCACAGGGCCTAGATAGTTTTCGATTGTGCCACAATCATCTCGAACCACTCCATCAACAACTGCCTGATAGCGCTTTTGGATATGGAGATTGCGAAATTCTTCGATAAAGTACTTCTTTATGGCTGGCGATTTAGCACAAAGAAGAACACCAGTTGTTTCCTTATCAAGGCGATGCACAAGCTCTACCTGTATCTGCTTTTTTGCAAGATCTCGCACAAGGCGATCATCGCAAGTGATACCTGCAGGCTTATCGATAACGAGTATTGCTTCATCTTCAAAAAGTATATTAATATCCTTTTGAACAATTTGTGGAACATGCAGCTGTATCCGCTCACCACGAAGAACGATAGTTTTTGCAAAACGAACTTTTTTGCCACGCACAAAGCAAAAGCCGGCATCTATCCAACCCTTGATCTTGCGCATCGAGCACTCTGTACATTTTGTTTGTAAGAAGGCAAGAAGGCTCATATTAGCTTCAGAAGGTAATACTATCCACTCACACTGCATAGAACTGACTTAAAAAACGCATATCATTTTCTGAAAAGAGGCGGATGTCGTGAATGCCGTAGCGTAAACAGACCATACGCTCTACACCTAGCCCCCAGGCATACCCTGTGTACTTTTCGGGGTCTATCCCCACGTTGCGAAGCACCTGTGGGTGCACCATACCGGCTCCAAGCACTTCTATCCAGCCAGTATGCTTGCACGTGGTGCAACCTGCGCCATTGCAAAGAAGGCATGAAATATCAAGCTCAACGCCAGGCTCAACAAAAGGAAAGTAGCTAGGACGAAGGCGCACCTCTACCTCTTTTTTAAAGAGGCGGCGCACAAATTCTGAAAGTGTTGAAAGTAGATCTGACATAGAAACGCCCACATCAACATAAAGACCCTCTACCTGATGGAAAAAGACATGATGGCGCGCATCTATAGACTCGTTGCGAAAGCACCTTCCTGGGCATATTGTGCGGATAGGTGGATTTGTAGTTTCCATGATACGGCCTTGAACGTTACTTGTATGAGTACGTAAAAGCATTCCGGGAGCTACATAAAAAGTATCTTGCATATCGCGCGCAGGGTGATCTGGGCTGATATTTAGCACATCAAAGTTGTAGTATTCAGACTCAATTTCTGGCCCAAGCGCCACTGAAAAGCCCATAGAAACAAAAATGTCGGTGATTTCATCGAGCATCTGTGTAACGGGGTGCTTTGAGCCTATGTTAAGCTGCCTTCCTGGCAGTGTCACATCGATAGTTTCTTGGCCAAGTCTTGTATGAAGAGCCTGTTTGTGACAGTTCTGTAGGGCATCATCTAGGCACTCTTCTATCTGTTTTTTAAGCTCGTTTACAAGCTTGCCAACAAGGGGTTTTTCGTCGTTTGGCACGTCGCGAAGGTGCTGCATCTGCTCCTGGACAAGCCCCTTTTTGCCAAGGTAGCGTATACGTAGAGCTTCAAGGTCCGGGACAGTTCTGCACGCTTTAAGCTCTATGTCAAAGGCATGTCGAATGGAATTGATAACTTCTTTCACCGTATTAAACCCTCAAAAAAAAAGCCCGAACAACTAGTTGCTCGGGCATTGAAAGAAAACGAAAGGCACTTATTATGCAGCGTGTGCAAGGGCCTTTTTTGCTTCTGTTACTACAGCTGCAAAACCATTAGGATCATGTATAGCTAATTCTGAGAGGACTTTGCGGTTTAGTACGCAGCCTGCTCTCTTTAAGCCATTGATGAGTTTGCTGTAAGACATCCCGTGGATCTTTGCTGCAACGCCCAAACGTGAAATCCAAAGACCACGAAAGTCTCTTTTCTTCTTTTTGCGGTGCTTGTAGTTATTAGATAGGGCAGTTGTTACTGCATCAGTTGTCAAGCGCAAGTGGTTTTTGCGGTCTCCCCAAAAGCCTTTGGCGAGTTTAAATAGCCTTTTCTTGCGACGATGTCTTGCAACTGAGTATGTTGCTCTTACCATCTTGATTGCTCCATATTGCTTATACGCCCATGAGACGCTTGTAGGTAGCGGTTTGTGTTTCGCTCACTAACGCAGGTCTTGATAATTGGCGTTTTTTATTAGAAGATTTTTTAGTTAAAAGGTGGCGTTTACCGGGGTGTCGACGCTTGAGCTTACCGGTAGCTGTCACCTTGAATTTGGCTTTGATTGCCTTAACTGTTTTCATTTTCGTCACGTTACATACTCCTATGAGTGTGATATGCTGGAAATAAGATAGCAAGTTGCCGAGTAAAGTACAACGACTTATTTCTCTCTCTTTATTTTTTCTTTTTGGCAGCAGGAGCTAAAACCATTGTCATCATGCGTCCAAACATCTTTGCAGGTGCTTCACAGGTGGAAATTTCCTCAAGATCTTGCACCATTTTGCTAAGGATGCGATCCCCAAATTCCGGGTGCATCATCTCGCGACCGCGAAATACACAACTTATTTTAACTTTATTGCCTTCTTCCAAAAATTTCTTGGCTTGGCGAAACTTCACATCAAGGTCGTGCTCTGAGATATTAGGGCTAAACTTTAGCTCTTTTACCTTAACCTGGTGCTGCGACTTTTTGCTCTCTTTTTCGCGCTTTGTCTGATCGTAGCGAAACTTACCGTAGTCAATAATCTTGCAAACAGGCGGTACCGCTGTAGGCACAATTTCTACTAAATCTAAGCCCTGCTCCTGTGCAAGGTTTAGTGCTTCATGTAGGGTCAATACCCCTAACTGTTCCCCTGTCTGTGTGATAACACGAACTTTAGGAACTCGAATCTCTAGATTCACTCTCAAGTGTTCGTTTTTCCTCCCTATAATCTATTTTTCCCCTCTCAAGTAGCAGCGCAAGCACTCTTTCATACGAAAGGGGCGCCACACACTCGATGAGAGGCACTGTTTCCTGTACAAGGGCAACCTTCGATATCGGCCAAGACCTTCCGAGCAAGTCAAACACGTGAAGTTCAACCTGAGAGAGGTCTGAGCGCCTTATTTCAAAGGGATAACCCAGAGTTTTAAGGGCTAAAGCAAGGTGTGAATCCACCTCTTTGCCCCGCTGCATTAGGAAAAAGCAGCTGTTCATTTCTAAAATGCTAGCCATTTCTTTGATGAATTGCAATGAGGAAATAAGTTCCTGTTGCAGATTTGTTGGCTGGCAGTAGGTATATTGTACCGTAGAAGTGGCATGGCGCACAAGAAAAAGCCCATCAGTCTCATCATTTTCACGCATCACATGCTGCCAAACCCGGTAGTAGTGCTGCTTTTTTTTATAAAGAGCCTTTACCCCTTCTTGAGGGTCAGCGCAATATATTTCTTCAAATCCGGGGCGCATCGCAAGCTGTTCAAGATATTTTTTATACATTATACCTTGTGGATGCCAGATAACTTCATCCCCGTCTAAAGAAATAAGATGCTCTTCTTCTCCTATACGCACAGGGTCATGTTCCCTTGCAAACTCCACCTGCTTAAGGTAGGTCTTTAAAAGCTTTTTATCTTCAAAAGCTACACCGCGTATACGTACAACACCATCTTGTAAAAAGAGTAGCTCATAAAGAGCAAAGTGAGAACCGATCTCTTTTGTACTTGCTAAAACTTCATTCGGGCAGATGTCATAAAAGCCCTTGAGCTTACATAGAGGCACGATAGTATTTGGATAGTCAAGGCAAAACTCAGCTTGTAGAGGCTGTTTTTTTTGTAAAAACGCGGCCGCATTTTGCGGAACCATGTCGATACGTTCAAAAGGAATGCCTTCGCTCACAAAACGTCGCATCTGCTCTATGATGAGCAGCAAAATTCCCTTTTCACAGGCAGTTTTTGCGATAAAGTCATACTCAAAGCCCCACTCATAGCTACGACCCTGAAGCGGAATGAGTGTAGGAAGCACAGAGTGTGCGCTAAGGGCTAAAAGCTTTTCACAGGAGGTGTGAAGGGCAAGTCTTGAAGCAGAATGTTCATGCATTGGGATATAGCTGACTCGAACAGCTGACCTCCACGATGTCAACGTGGCGCTCTAACCAACTGAGCTAATACCCCGGTTAGAGAGAACATAATAGTTAATAGCGCTTTTTCCTGCAAGAGCGTATACTCATTACATGCGTCCTTTATCACATATTGAAATTGCTCATAGCATCTGGAAGCTTATTGTACAGCCGGGCTGTACTGCTGTTGATGCCACGTGCGGCAACGGGCATGATAGCTATTTTCTTGCATCCCTTGGCGCCAAGGTTATTGGCTTTGATGTCCAAAAAAGCGCTATAGAAGAGACAGCTTCCTGCCTCAAAGAATTTCGCGATGTTACACTCTATGAAATGTGCCACTCAAAGATGCACGAGGTTATACCTCCAAAAAGCGTAAAGCTTATTGCCTTTAACCTAGGCTATCTTCCGGGAGGAGATAAACAGGTAACGACAATGCTAACATCCACCCTTAAAGCAATCCAAACGAGCCTTGATCTTATCATGCCGGGCGGCCTAATCAGCATAACATGCTATCCCGGCCACTCTGAAGGCGAGCTTGAAGAACAGGCTATACTCTCCTTTATAGCAACACTCAAGCAAGAAGAGTGGTCCATAAGCTCCTACAGAACCATAAACCGCCAAAAAGCACCCCACCTTATTAGCGTATTAAGGCTATAGTAGCCCGCACAAATTTTCTACAAGGGTATTACCTCCGCTTGCAATGCAGACGGTAGGGCCATTTCTTTTGTAGCGAAGGGCGCCAGCAAGCGCTAAAGCTCCTGATGGCTCAACAAAAAGATGTGCTCTATTTAATGAAAGCTTGAGGGCTTCAACCACCTCTTGCTCAGAAACGGTGATCATGTCATCAACATATGTTTGCATGAGCGGATAGGCAATCAAGCCAAGCTCCTGAATTTTAATAGCGTCGCATATACTTGCACTTACGCCGCTTAAGCGCACTTTTGAGCCAGTTTTAAAGCTTTGATAGCCGTCATTTTCAAGTTCAGGCTCAACGCCAATCACCTGTACCTTGGGGAATATCTTTTTTGCTGCCATGGCAATGCCTGCAATAAGCCCACCCCCACCTACCGGCACAAAGATATAGGCAGGCTCAATGTCCTCCATAATCTCAACACCAATCGTCCCCTGCCCTGCAATTACGTCGAGGTTATCGTATGAGGGTATTAGGACAAGGTCCCGCTCCTTTGCAAGCTGATAGGCAAGCTTCATGCGGGCTTCAGAGCCAGGTTCTGTGATGATAACCTGGGCACCATATTCTATTGTACGCTCTACCTTAAAGGCGGGCGCTTCCGGAGACATTATAATAGTAGCCGGAAGCTCATACTGCTTAGCCACTAAGGCAACCGCTTGAGCGTGATTGCCTGTAGAATAGGCTATAAGCCCCTTCTTTCTTATTTCAGGGTCTATGCGGCTTACACAAAAGGTGGCCCCACGTATCTTGAAAGAACCGCCAGGCTGCAGACACTCGGCTTTAAGGTAGATATCATCAGATAGGGGCACTAAGGGCGTACGCATGGCTTTACCCGAGATGACTTTTACAGCTTCATAAAAGGTCTCAAGCGGGATATCATACGTAGACATTTGCCGCCCGCTCTTGAGAAGGTTTTGCTTTTTCTACCGGGGGCGATTCAGTAACTCCTATATGGTACAACGCATACCATATAGCAATGATTATTAAAAAAAATATAAATAGCCTAAAAAGAACGCGAAAGCTCAGTACGATAAGTATCAGCGCTACCAATACGATAACCGGAAAGAAAAGAAAATGCTCCGTTTGAAGCAGCATACCACTACCTTTTTCACTTAATTTTCAGCCTAGCATAGAGAGAATTTCAATGCTAGTATTAATGTTTTAATTATGCTATAGTTAATTACCGGAGAAAATTATGGCAAACTGTAGCAATTTAAGTCCCTTTACGAACGTAGGCCGCAAAATCTTTGATGAGGCAATCAGAAAAGCAGCTCTGCCACAAGAGCCCCTTCTTTCTGTGCAAAAAGCTGCATCTCAAGCCCTTCGAATAGAAGAACCTACAATACAGATAGGCGTTCGATCAATTCAGGTTAACCAGCTTTCAGAGCTCTTGAGCGTCCCTACCGGAATTAGCCCGGAAACGATCAAACGAATACTTGAAGATATCGATGCCCGGCACCATACGCTTAAGTCCAACAAAAATCTTTTACACGCTCTTAAAACACATTCAGAACGTCCAGAAGAAGCTGCCATAGCAACAATTGCTCAAGCAAAAGAGCTTTTTCACGCACTCGCACTAAGACGCTTTATAAGCGATAAGCCCGGAATGGTAAAAAACCAAACCGGCAAAGATGTGTGGCCAAGTAAGGATTCCCAGGGACAATTTGGCGATAACTGGAAAAAATGTCGGCTTAACCGCTGGCTTGAACAAAACCCACCATATAAAGAATCTTTTGAATCTTTTTGCAAAGACTTTACATGCAAGTCAACTACGCATTTTCTCACAGAAACACTTAGGAACTACATAAAACTTAACGCTAAACAACATCCTACACTTTCTCGTGCAGCAGAACGCACGGTGCACACCTACCTCACGCTACACCCGGAGGTTGTAGCAACCCTGTTAAAACACAGCAACATCCTCATAGAAATAAACAGCAAATTCTCTAGCCCCACCCCCACAAAACCTGATCACCCATTTGAATTCACAGAAATTTCTCACGAAGAATTAAATGCCCATATCACCCAGTTCATACAACAAACCCTTCTCGTGAACCCTACCTATAGCACCGAAGAGCGCTCACTAATTCAGGACTTCCTCGAAGAGCTTTAATTACAGCCATTCTTTCATAAGTTTTTTAATTTGTGTTTGGTAGGACACCCCCATAAGTGCACATTTAGTCTTAAAGGCATGTAGAAGTGAAGGTTCTATCTTCATGCTAATAAGCTGGCACTTTTCCTGAACTTGAGTGTGCAGCTTTTGAAAATCTTCCAAAAACTGCAAAATTTGATCAGGCGTGAGCTCCTTGGCTCGCTCTAAATACTCTTTTGAAAAATACTGGATGGGGCGTTTTTTCATAAATCCTCCAGCGCTTTAATGTCTTCTAGGTCCTGTGGTCGGCCGGCAGCCTTTTTCATAACGATGAGATCCTCTTTGCTCAATACTTTTATGTTGCCGGACTCTGTGTGAAAAGTTGTCGTGGAGGCCTTTGCAAGGTCATAGTTAATGATGATATCAACCTGTTCATTTGGCTTCACTGGATTATAAAAGTTCCATGCCACTAAATTTTTGTTGTGTATATATTCATCACGAAATGTAAAAACCGTTTTGGCATCTACGGGAATGCGTGAAACAAGACTTAAGCTCTTGAGCACCTCTTCTACTCGTTCAAGATTTTGCAGTGACCATCGAATTGCAAAATCAATATCAAAAGTCCCCCTTGGGGCGCCATGAAAGGCCACTGCATACCCCCCAACTACCGCATAGGGTATTTTAGCCTCTTCAAATGCCTTGCAGACAATATGTATAAACATACGCATTCCTTCGGTATATACCGGTATATACCATTATCTTAATCTACTTGGCATTTTTTTGTAAATATGCTCTTGCAGATTAGATTTCGTTGTCCATTTTCTCTACTTATGCTACAAGCAAAAGTAACAATGGATGTAGCATGAAATTCTTAGCTATCTTGCTTTTGCTGCCGCTTTGCTCGCTTCTTGCTGATAAAAAATGTCCGGAAGTCGTAAATTTTGGATATAACAAATTTGTGATTAGCCCCTACTCACAAACCATGGCAGTTACGCCGTTTGATAGCGCTGAAGGCATTGCACGTTTTACAAATTCACAATACAAAAACGCCTTCTTTTTACTTGCCCCTCATTACTGTCCGCAGCAGCACATCAACTCCTGCGGCATTGCTTCAGCCGTTATGATACTCAACACCGTGTATGCCAATAGCGGCAAGACTCCCCCAATTTCTAAAGCAGGCTCCTGGTATGTGCCTGAGGAAAATACCATCTATGGACAGTTTGTCTGGACTGAAGATAATTTCTACAACAAAAACGTAAAGCACATCGTAAATAAAGATGTGCTTGAAGGAAGAAAAAAGGTTCATGGAAAATACCTTGTAGGTATAGAGCTTGATAGACTAACGCGCGCACTTCAGGCACAAGGACTTGATGCAGAAGCATTTCATGCTACTACAGCATCACCTACTGCCATCAATACATTTCGTACACTAGTGAAAACTATCACCGCTGATCCCTATGTCTATATGATTGTAAACTACAATCTAGATCTCTATACAGCTCAAGGAGGAGGCCACTTCTCCCCCATTGGCGCCTACGATGAAGCAAGCGACTCAGCCCTGATCTTAGATACCTGGTCTGCATCAAATACGTGGATATGGGTTAAACTCGTAGACCTCTACAAGAGCATGAACACTCTAGATGGCTCTCTCTATCGAGGCTATATACTGATACAGGCAAATTTTTAAACTTTTTTGGCTTCGATAACAACCTTTTCGGCTGCTGGTCCCATGTTGCTCGGCAGGCTCAAAAACTCTCGGAGTATCTGTTCCTGCTTTGCTTGCGGTTTATAATGACCACTTGTGAGTTTAATTTTTACAATTTGTCGATCTGCAATTTTCATATTTCCTGGGCAAAATACCGGCGCTCCTGCAAAAAATGAAGTGTGATGAAAACCACCCCTTACTTTTTTACCCGCTAGTAGCATTTTCTTATTTTTATCTTTTCCAAGAGCAAAAATGTATGTTCCATCCTCTGGCTTTTTACCGCCTATTAAAATGCCTTCTTCAGAAAAAGTTACATTGTAATCTATGCGTTGTTTAGAGCGCAAATAGGTGACACTTTTTTCTCTCAAAGACCCCGATGAAGATGTATCAGAAATAAATGATTCTAAGCTACTTTTGGTCTTACTTTCACTCCACTCTTTCTCAATCTTTTTTGTATTTTCAGGATGAGGGTGTATTCTTTTATTTTTATCTCTAATGCCGGCAGTTTCAGCCCCATAATCGGTGCAGGCAAAACACATTCCAGATATGTCACACAGGCGATCTCTATACCCTTCAAGTTCTTGGGAATGTTTTTTAGCCCAGCTTCTTATAGAAAGTTCACTCAATGCACGACCTGCAAACTTCCATACTCTATCTTCAGCACTACTTGGAAATGTTAGTAACTCTTTCATGATAGACACAATTTTTTTAGACGAGCACTCTTTTAACTTAAGAGCCCAAGTATTTGAAGGGCAATCAAATAGTTCTTTTCCTAACCCTGATAGTTGTGTGACATTCATGATTCATCCTTATTTTGAAAGAGTACTAGGCATGTCCCTCAAGGAACTTTTGGACCGTCCCTTCTGGGGCAAAGCTTGATCCTAAAAAGCTTTCGGGCTTTACGGTACCGTGAAAATCAGAGCCGCCGGTTACGAACATCCCCCTGGCCTCTGCCTTTTTTGCCCAGTGTTCGTTTTCTTGTTTGCCAAAGCGTCCGTAGTAAGCTTCTATGCCGTCAAAGTTATGGGCTAAAAGGCGTCTTGTAAAG
The DNA here is from genome assembly GCA_964514655.1 of uncultured bacterium. Classification (GTDB taxonomy): domain Bacteria; phylum Chlamydiota; class Chlamydiia; order Chlamydiales; family FEN-1388; genus SZAS-7. The sequence goes on along the minus strand of CAZEQY010000019.1, from coordinate 21,613 downwards.
GACTTAGAATCTATCAGATGCGGGTGGGCAAGCACGCTATAGCCACCGGCTTTGTGGATGGCATCTATTGCTTCTTGCACGCTACACTTATTTCCCGACACATAGCATGGGGCTTTATCGCCTATATAACGCTTAAAGGCTTGTCCGACATCTGCCACATACCCCTTTTTAATAAGGGCAACTGCTACGTGAACGCGGCCCCAGGTATAGTTTGGATCATCCGACGTCATGACAAAAGCAGGATCAAGTGGAGCGCCCTGTTTTGTAAGTAGCTCACACATCTTACTCAGCCGCTCCCTTCTCCAGACGCGCTGACGAAGACAAAAGTCCTGAAACTCCTGATCATGTGGATTAAACGCATAGCCAAGAACATGGACGCTTTTTTGCTCAAACTCTGCAGATATCTCTATACCGGCAATTACGCTTATAGGTGCATCTACAACATCAAAATAGGCCTGGAAGGTATCGTGGTCCGTGATGCTAATGCCAGAAAGCTCCTTTTCACAAGCTAATCTAACAAGCTCTTGAGGCGTCATGGTGCCGTCAGAATAGGTGCTGTGACAGTGAAGATCATAGCGCTTCATCGTCAGATATCCAAAATACTTCGGTGAATAGGTCGTGGCCGGTTTGTTCTTTTACAGTAGCTCGTACATGCTGTATCAATGCTTTAAAGTCATCGCTTGTTGCGTTTTTAGCATTTACTAAGAAGTTACCATGCATCTCAGAAACTTTAGCTCCACCAATCTGAAATCCCTTTAGCCCGCTCTTGTCGATCAACAACCCTGCAGCAGTATTTGGAGGGTTTTTAAAGATACAGCCAGCTGATTTTTCCTGGTAGGGCTGCGTCTTTATGCGAGCATCCAAAAGCTCTAGCTGCTTTGGCCTTGCATTTTGAGAAGGTGTAAGCACAAAGTAGGCGCCAACGATAGCACCCTTCATGCCATGAAACGAGGTTACTCTATAGCCAAAAGAGAGCTCATCTTTTGAAAATGTAAAGAGCCTACCCATCTCATCGACATAGTCGACTGATTCTAGATGCGTCCACGTCTGCATACCTTGCGCACCGGCGTTCATAAAAACAGCACCTCCACAGCTTGCAGGTATGCCGGAGGCAAACTCAAGGCCAGAATAGCCCTTTTTTGCCGTTTGCATGCCTAAGAGGGAAAAGCTATAGCCGGCACCCACATAAAAGTGGCCAGGCTCTAGTTCATTCATAACATCTATCTTGTTGTGGATACAAACGCGATTTATGCCCTTAGAGTCAAAGAGGCAGTTTGAGCCTTTACCCAAAATAAAGGGCTGCAGCCCTTCTGCTCTACAGTAGGCCAAAACTTCTTGCATTTCAGGGATAGTTTTTACTTCGATGTAATAGCGAGCAGGGCCTCCAATACCAAGCGTAGAGACCTCGCTAAGGGGCTTATTTGCCAAAAATTTGGCCTTCATCGTTAACTCGCTTTTGTTTTTGCTATAGCATCTAGTATTGCCTGGCAAAAATCAGCACCATCAGGAGTTGCAAACTTTTTTGCAAGGCGCTTTGCTTCTGCTATGACGATAGCTAGAGCCAGCTTTTTCTCAAATAGTAGCTCGTAACATGAAAGACGCAATACTGCAAGCTCAACTTTCTGAATGCGAAAGAAATCAAACGACGTTGAAGCAGCAGAAATTTCAGCATCAATGTCAGGTAGCAAGCGCGAAATGGCTTCCGCCTTCTCCCACGCAGCCTGTACAGCCTTTGCACTTACCTTAAGCTCATGGCAAATTGTGCTAAATAATTCTTCAGGCTCACTTGCATGAACATCTTGGCTATAAAGCACAAGAAACACAAGCTCCCGAAACTTCTGTGGTGGCATATTCGAAATTTTATTCATAGCCGCTAAGTATAAGCAATAGCAAGATAAATAACAAAGTGTTAGAGTGAAATTAGTGAATAAAAGGTCTGGTGTGAGAGCATGACTCGAACTAAAATTATTTGTACTATAGGCCCCGCTGTCAATTCTGTTGAGAAAATTTTAGAATTGATTGATGCAGGCATGAATGTTGCCCGTCTTAACTTTAGCCATGGGACCCACGAAGAGCATCTTGAAAGCATCAAGATGATCAAAGAAGCCCGCGCTAAAGCTAACAAACCCGTTGCCATCTTGCTTGATACCAAAGGTCCGGAAATTCGCCTTGGAAAAGCCCCACAAAAGGGCATTGAAGTACAGCCCGGGCAAAGAATGTGGCTTGTTAAGCAGGAACTTGAAGCAACAAGTGATCGCGTGAGCGTACTTCCTGCCTTTGTTCTAGACAAGCTAGAAGTAGGCACTCACCTCTTAATTGACAATGGTTATATCTCGGCTCATATTGTCGAAAAAGGTTCCGATGGCGTGCTCATCGAATTTCAGAATAATGGCGTTATACTCTCTTCAAAGGGCGTTAACATCCCAAATGTCGAGCTGCACCTACCGGCCCTTACTGAAAAAGACTCTGAAGACATCCGCTTTGGCTGCGAACACGATGTAGATGCCATTGCTGCAAGCTTTGTGCGCTGTGCAGACCATGTCCTTGCCATAAAAAAGCTTGTTATAGAAGCCAAAAAGCCAGAAACCCTCATCATCGCCAAAATTGAAAATAACGAAGGCGTACATAACTTTGACAGCATCTTAGAAGTTGCTGATGGCATTATGATCGCACGAGGTGATCTTGGCGTAGAAGTACCTTTAAGCAAGGTTCCACGCCTACAAAAGATGATGATTCGCAAATGCTATTTGGTAGGAAAGCCCTCTGTTACTGCCACACAGATGCTAGAGTCTATGATAAAAAATCCGCGGCCAACTAGAGCCGAAGCTTCTGACGTTGCAAACGCCATCTACGATGGCACGTCAGCTGTTATGCTATCGGGAGAAACAGCTGTAGGAAAGTACCCTATCGAAACCGTACGCATCATGAAGAGCATCATCAACGAAGCAGAACACGACTTTGACTACAACGCCTTCTTTGAGCAGCATACGCGCATGCACTATGCTGATGTCCCCTCAGCTGTAACGCTAGCCTCAGTAAAAACAGCCTACAGCATTGGCGCAAAAAGCATCATTGCCTTTACGCGAGGAGGCTCAACCGCAAGGCTACTTTCAAGACTTAAGCCCCACATGCCTGTAATTGCGCTCACAACTATAGCAAAGACCTACCAGCAACTTTCACTAAACTGGGGTGTAATGCCTGTACTTTGCAGCGACTGTGAAGATGTGGAACTTGCCTTTAAAGAAGCTTCAAACTATGCCCTTGCCCATCATTATGTCTCGTATGGCGACACTGTTGTCATGACAAGTGGTTCACCATTTTGGGTAAGCGGCACAACAAACACTATACGCGTGGAAGTAATACGCTAATGCCGCAAAATCGCTATTTTGTACCTAGCCATCTGCAAAATGGGTCTTCAATAGTTGTGAAAGATGATGAATTTCACTATCTAAAGAACGTGATGCGCACGCGTCTTGGAGAGACTGTAGAGGTAATAAATGGCCAAGGCTATCTTGCCGAATGCGAGCTTACGAAGCTTCTTGATAAAGAAGCGCACCTTTTGGTGCTAGAAACTTCACACCAAGAAAAGCGTCCCTATTCAATACACCTTGCCTTAGGTTTTTTAAAGCCAGCACACCTTGAATATGCTGTAGAGAAATGCTGTGAAGTGGGTGTCGATGCCTTCTTTCTTTTTCCTGCAGCTCGCTCAGAAAAAAAGTCCGTTTCAGATCAATACCTAAAACGCCTTCACACAATACTACTGTCAAGCACCAAGCAGTGCGGCAGGCTCTATCTACCCTCCCTTCAAGTATGTCAAAATATACAAGCTTCCCTACAAGGTAAGTGCTTCTTTGGCGATTTAGAGGCAAAAAGATCAATTGCAGAAGTGACTCCAAATGCCACTATGACTATAGTCATAGGCCCTGAAAGCGGCTTTACTGAAGATGAGCGCAACCTCATGCTCAAAGCGGGATGCGAAGGCGTTCGCCTGCATCCAAACACCCTGCGGGCAGAAACGGCAGCTGTTGTCGGATCAACGCTTTTAGGTGTTGTATGCGCTTCATAGTGCTCTTTTTATGCATACATACCATCCTCTTTGCAGAAAATAGCGACGAACATCGCATCATCATATGCGGCGTATGCCGAAATGTATCTCATGCAGTAGAAAACAGCATCAGAAATATTGAAGAACTGGGTAGACACTTTAAAGACTACCACGTTGTGATCTACGAAAATAACTCTACCGATGACACCGCCCAAAAATTTAACTCCTGGGCCCAGGCAAATAGCCATGTAACCTTTATCAGCCAAACGCTATCTAAAAAAGAGCTCCGCGCAAGTAGAACTGTACGAATAGCAAATGCAAGAAACAAGGTTTTAGATGTTGTACGAAAGCAAAAGTTTGATAACTTTCGCTACCTTGTGATGGTAGATCTTGACTTTACAAGTGATTGGCCAATAGGCGAAATTGTCCACTCGGTAAATCAGGGCTTTGACTGGGACTCTATCTCGGCAAATGGCATAACAAAAAGCGGCATGTACTACGACCGTTTTGCATTTAGAAATAAAGACTTTCCCTTTGGTCCGGAACTGCTAGATCACGAATTTTGGGCCGAGCTTGGGCCAAACGACTCTGGAAGCTGGTTTAAATTAGATCAGGTAGGATGGCCAGCGGTCTACTCTGCCTTTGGCGGCCTTGCGATCTATAAAACAGAGACAATACGCAAATGTTCATACTCCGGCACGCCAACAAAAGAGCTAAAAAAATACTATAAAATGATCGTGCAAGATCTTGCCGAGGACCATCCTCATATCCAAAAATATCTTAAGCTTAACCCAAAAAAGCACTTAAGCGACAAGCTGCGTCTTCGCAAAAACTGCCTTGTCTGGCAATCTTCCAAAGATAGCTCCATCGCCGTCTGTGAACACGTTACCCTGCATGCCGTCATGGCCCTCAAGGGCTACAAAACCTTCTACATCAACCCCAAACTCATCATGCGCTATTAACCGCCACGAAGACATCAAGAGCCTGTGGGGATCCTTGGCGGTATAGCTCGTAGTCACCGGTGTAGGTGCGGGCAAGATTTGTGTTCCATATAGTGTTCCACGTCTTTATGACGCTTGCAGGAAATTCTCCGGAAACAGCAAATCGGGCGTAAGAGCCGGCCGGAATTACCTTTGCAACCATGCCTTCAGGAATGTGTTCAATTGAAGTGACCGGGCAGCCGATAACAAGAGTGTAGGGCTTTGTATAATCACCTTCATAGTCACAATACAGGGCAATCACATCAGCTGAAGCCTTATTTGGAATGCGCTCCACCACACCTTCAGTGTAAAAGCGCTGCCAGTGTTTTGGAATATCTTGAGGGGCAGCACTTGGATCATTAGAAGTCCTGCAGGCAATGCCTATAACCATCACTACCGCTGTCTGGATAACTGTGTACATAAAGAATCTACCGTTAAAGTTAATTAAACATAGCTTACAACCTTCACCCATTATTTGGGAGAAATAGATATAGATGGTGTTTCAACTTAGCCATGCTGATCATAAAGATGTACAGGCAAGTCTTAAGCTAAAGCGATTTTACTGGTAGGTTGACAAATAAATCTTCTGTGAGCTATACTACAAAATAGAGTGATAACACAACAATTTGTAGTAATATGAAGCAAATATCGCTGCTTTCGCACCTTTTTCCTACCCCAACACTTGTAGACGTGTTTCTCTATTTTGTACTCAAACCCTCTGATGATGCCTATCTTGCGCGCATTGTAGATTCAACGGGCAAGGCTCTTATTCAGGTGCAGAGAACAATAAGGCGCTTAGTAGATTGCGGCCTTGTCCTAAAGACATGTCGTCATAAAAAAACATACTACAAGGCAGACAAAAAGCATGTAGCCTATGATGAAATGCGACAACTTGCCCTACAAGCAAAAATATTTAGCGAACCATTTAAAGCCCACCTTGAACGTCTGCAAAACAAAGTAGACTATGCATTTATTTATGGTTCGATTGCAAAAGGTTCCAATACCCCTGAAAGTGATATAGACCTATTTTTTGTAGGCAATCTCACACATGATGACATCAGGTCATTTTCATTTGACCTTGGCCGAGAGCTTGTTCAAGAGGTCAATGTGATCATTTTTTCTCCTTCCAAGCTAGAAAAAATGATACGAGATAACGATCCATTCATCACAAGTGTACTAGAAGGCCCTAAAATATGGCTATTCGGAGATAAACGTGAGTTTAAAGAAATTTATCAGTAATGGCATTATCTCTAAGCAACCAGTTCACAAAGACGAAATTGCAAGGCTACTAAAAATAGTTGATCGCGACATAAAAGAAGCAGTCCATGCGTGCCACGAGGCAGACTGGCAATTTGCCATTGCCTACAATGCAGCCTTACAGCTAGCTACAATCGTACTACGCACCGCCGGTTATAAGGCAAGCACTAAAGCAGGCCATCACTGGGCCACCTTTACCGTACTTCCGGACATCCTTGGAGATGATTGCAGGGATACCGCAGACTATTTTAACGATTGTCGCACAAAAAGAAACACCGTTGAATATACCGACTCAGGAACAATCACCAAAAAAGAAGCTGAAAAGCTCATCCTTGCAGTCAAAACATTTAAGTCCATAGTTTTACAATGGGCTCGCTCACAATAAGTTGAGCGCCTGCTTGTACTCCTTGTGGCTTGCAAACTCGCGTACTTCATTTAGTAGAGTAAGCGAGTAGGCAAAAAAGTCCGCTTTTTCAGTTATTTGACCGTGCTTGCCAAAGTTTTGGCAGCAGGCAAGAGCCTGATAATGTTTGTGATTTAGTGCCTTGGGACACTTTTAAGCAGAAACCCACAAAGGAGAAGCACCTCAGAACTTTCGAATGGAAAATCCTGAGGTGCTTCTATATACCTTGTTATTCGATATGATTGAAATTCCTAACCTTTAGAAAGGCCCTTGGGAGCCTTAACTGTAAGAGTTAGTTTTTTTGTTACTTTCTACCCATGAAGTAGTGGCAACCAAGGCATTGAATAACCTGATTATTCAAAAACAGGTACACGCAGCGCACTTCAAGATAATTTACTTTTTTAAGCGAGCCCTTTGTATGCCATGAAACAACTCCAGGACCACCTTTAGAATTGTTTCCTGCAAGAACTCGTATAAAGGCTGAACTCATTGGGTATCCATAATAAGGTGCGGTCTCTGGGAAAGCAGTAATAGTAGTAGTATCGATAGGAAAATCACTGAAAACACCAGATTCAAAGGTGGCTGACATATCTAATACGCCGCCGTCATTAAGCACAAATTTATGGTTAAAAACATTTGGGTCTGATGTTAAGCTATCGCTAATTGTTCCTACGGGACATCCTTCATCGTTAAACAGAGCGCAACGAATAAAAATGTCTCCACCAGGTGTGATGTTTGGTCCATATCCACGGAATAACTGCCCTTTTGGGGCTGTACACCTATCGGAGGATTCACTGCTGCAATGGTGCTTTGCAGAAAGTGGTTGCTGCATGCCTAGAAGCATAGTTAACATAGCTCCAAAGGCAAAGATCAGTCTTTGTAGTTTCATAAAAGTACTCCTCAATTTTTTGTAGATTTACGCCAAAATAAAAATCGATTGACGTTGATCACATCCTAAAACATTTCCTGTTTTTTAAGCAGAGAAAAAGTTTTTTTAGCATTCAATAGTGTGGCGCCACTGCTTGTAGAAGTTAAGTATTGCTTCTGCTCTTGGAATGTTCTTTTTAAGCTCAAACTCTAGGCATTGTTTGTATCCTGCCTTGCGCTGTTCGACATCCGGCAAGTCTTTCGCAGCTTTATAACAAAAGCTTTCTACAATATTTAGACCCTTAAGAAGGGCATCTCTTTCTCTATCAAGAGTGTCTTGTGTAACTTTGTCACGATGAGTAATACGAGGCAGAATATCCTTAGCAGCGAGATCTTTCTCTTCGGCAACGTAAGTGAGCGCAAGAGCCAATAGCCATGTGGATCTATCTTGAGGGACATCTACTTTTGCTCCTACTTTTTCAAGCAGTAGAGCTTTCTCTAATTTACTTATTTCTTTATCCTCTTCCTCTTTCATTTTTCTGCCCGTTTCTGGCCCCTTTTCAGTATAAACGTAGAGCTTATTAACAACTGCAGTATCAATGGAACCGGCAGGCAAAAGGTTTTGGCTTACGGCAATAGCATTTTTTGCTCGTGCAAATGCAAGTTCTTTTGCATTATACGCTGCAAGATGTGGCCAGGTGACTTCCCAGACCTTGCCTTTTAGTATAGTTACTGATCGCGCTGCGACAATGCTTTCGGAAAGTTGGTGCGTAAGCTGCTTTCCACGCTCGGAATCCTGATCCTCCAGCACTTGCTTACCTTCGAGCTGGACTCCTTCCATTTGTTTGGCAAGACTTCCGTCAATGTACGCCTGAGGATGACCTTCTTTCACAAGCTTTACAAAATCTTGCACATGCACATCATTAGAAGCTTCAAGGATCGTCATTATATTGCTTAGTTTTGCAACAGCTTCACCTTTAAACTGAACCGCTTCTGGTTTTCCCTGAAGCTGTGAAAAGAGCAAACTTAGTTTTTGTGCTGCTTTAGAAAGGGAACCCAAATTGTTATTTGCCGCTGCGACATGAATCTCTCGAATACATCCCTCAAGTTGGCTATTAACTAAACCTATATTCATATATTTGCTCCTCCGACCTTACTCTATAGTAACACCTGTTTTTTGGAAACAACTTGAATACGCCTATTTTTTATCAGACTCTTTGAAAATAATCTGCAATATAAAGGAACTTACAGCAACTGGACATCTAACACTATCGTGCTTCTTAAGCCACTCAAATGCTTTTTTGATTTCAGATTTATCGCGAGCTCGCGCCGAATTAATACATTCTGCATCGTTACTTCCGCCTTTATTTGGGAGAAATAGATATAGATGATGTTTCAATTTAGCCACGCTGATCATAAAGATGTACAGGCCACACTGGGCCACCTTTACCGTACTTCCGGACATCCTTGGAGATGACTGTAGAGAGCTTTAACGAAAGAAGCTGAAAAGCTCGCTCACAATAAGTTAAGCGCCTGCTTATACTCCTTGTGGCTTGCAAACTCGCGTACTTCATTTAGTAGAGTAAGCGAGTAGGCAAAAAAGTCCGCTTTTTCAGTTATTTGACCGTGCTTGCCAAAGTTTTGGCAGCAGGCAAAAGCCTGAGGGGGTGTAAGGGGGCTAGGGCCTGATAACGACAAAAACTCTAGGCCGTAGAACATCTTTGCAGGTAGCTTCATAAGGGCAAGGCGAGCACATTCTTGCTCAGAAGGCATCCGGCCAAAATAGTTTTGCAAAAGAAGCATCTCCTCATCTGGTGTGCTGCAGTGAAAAATGGCAATATTGGCTAAGTCGGCAAAGAAATCGTCCATTGCGCCCCAGGTGTAGTCTATCGCAAGGCACCCCTTGTCCGAAAAAAGAAGGTTCCCAGGGTGCAGGTCTCTATGGCAGGCAACAACTGTTGCACCCCTTCTTGTGCAGTCAAAGACATCATTTTTAATAACCCGCAAAGCCTCTACATCTATGCCATAGGGATTAGTACTCGCTTCATCAAGAAGCGTGTCTAGATAAAGTCTTCTGTCTATTCCGGAAGGCACTTTTGGGCCCTTATGAATTTTTATAAGCAGCTCAGAAAGCGCTTTAAGCTGCCCCTTTTTACAATATGGTGATAGAGGCTTTACGTACTGCATTACGGTTATTCCCCTCTCTTTATCGTCAAAAAAGAGCTTTGGCCCATAGCCTGCTGCCGACGCCACCTTATGACAATCAAGATCTTGGGCAAAAAATTCTTTCCACTGCATATTCCAAAACCGAACGACGACATCTTGTTTATTTCCCGTAACACGCATAATGACAGACCCACTACAGCCCGGCGCCAAGCGCTCATGTGCAAAATAGGTGCCTCCAAATACGTTTTTTACTATTTCTACTGCTTTTTGTTCCATAGTTGGTCTTTGAGTGTTGTAAAAAGCTGTACGACTAAGAGGCTGGACATCTTTTTTTCCTTTTCTAAGCATACTTTTTTTGATGCCAAGCTCCGAAAATTGTACCGAGAGCTCATCGTAGCTTAACTCTCTTTTTTGAAACAAGAACGCATAGGCCATAAAGCCCTTTTCTTTGAAACCCGATACCAATTCATTTCGTATGGCTTCGGGGAAATGATCTGATCGTACAGCTTGAGCACATACGGTAAGTGAGGAATGTGACCTAATTTTCACACCTGCACAAAATAGCTGTAGTACAAGTGTAGGACGCTTTGCAAGAAGGTCAGTCGCTTCTTGGCATAATCCAGCAGCCATTACATTCTCTGCAAATGAAACGAGCGCATTTTGCACAAGACCCAGCTCTAAAAGCGCTTCAATCCTATCTAAAAGCTCATCAACTGCAGCAGGTAGGTTGCAAGCTACTGTACGAGCTGCAACGGTAATATCTATTTCACCAGCCATCTTCTGGCACTTACCAAGTACCTTACTATCTGATTGGGGGTTTTGACAAAGGGCAACGACAACGCGTTTTTCTTGCTCATCTAAATCTTCCACGCGTACACGTCTAAATGCCAAAAGCGCCTTTAGCACCTTGTTCGGCCCACATGTAGTTTTTGCAACTTCGCATAAAAGTTCGCAGCTACTTATAGAAAAATGCGCGCTAAAGTCTCGTACAATCTCAACAATTTCAAGAGGCACAGGGTTGTAAGCAGCTATCCATTGCCGGATGCTCTCAGCTGCAAGCTCAAGATTAGGCAGGACCTTAAGATGCTCAATAGCTTCATCCCGTTCATAGGCAATGATGTAAGGAATAACAAAATAGAGAAGCTCAAGGTATTTACTGTCTTTTGTATTTTGATAGCAAAACGTAAGAAGTAAAACCAACCCATCGTGAAATTCATCTCTAAGATTGCAAAAATTCCTCCCAGCTAGTCCTTGAAAAAAAAGAGATGCCACATAATCTACAACATCATCGACATTTTGCCCCTCTTTTGCTTGAGCAAGAGTGCCGTGAAAGCCCTCAACCTCTACTGTAATTGCTGTTTTATAATAATCGGAGCTCTCATGCAGCACATAAAGCTTGCAAAGGGCCTTTTTATTGATCTGCAGGCATTGGGAAAAGCCATCAAGGAGCAATAAGATTGTAGTGATTTCTGGATTATACGCCTCGCGCCACTCGGCAAGACTTTTTGCGACCGTTTCGGCAAAAGCGCTTCTTTTGCAGTCTGCTGGGGGCAAAAGCAGCCCAAGCACCCTTTCAAAATCCTGCTTGGCAAAATGGTCATACGATGCACACACGCGATCATGCCTTGCTGCAAGAAACTCTTTAGCACGAAGCACAAGGCAATCTCTTGCCATACAGGTATTACGCTGCATAGCATCAAAAAAATTTCTAGAAAAAATTGGAAAGGCAGTGTTGTAGCGCTCTTCATGCAATCGCCCGCAATAAAATGGCGCTATTTGCATAATAAGTTCGTAATAGAAGAGCTTATCACTTCCCAAATAGGCTAAACAGGTAAGAAAAATCACCGCCTGCATATCGGAGCAAGAAAAGCCTGAAAACCCTACCCTTTTGAGGTCAGCAAGATAGCCATCAACATTGCCTCCTGCTAGATACTCTTCTAGCATATCAACTGCAGTGGTTTGTTTTCTTACAGGTATATGATCTCTATATGGCACAATCGAAGAAACAAACATGTAAAACTCTTATTTAGTAATTAATGATTTTAGCAAAATCATTATAATACCACAAGTTTTACAAGTATCATTTATCAGATTTTGTGAAAATAATCCGTAATATGAAGTCACTTACAGCAACCGGACATCTAACACTATCGTGCTTCTTAAGCCACTCAAATGCTTTTTTGATTTCAGATTTATCGCGAGCTCGCGCCGAATTAATACATTCTGCATCGTTACTTCCGCTCTTTTGAAAGAGGTTTTCTAAATATGTCTTGTTTAAAACTGTGTATTTTTTATCTCTGAACTCTTCACACTGACGCTTGAGAAATACTTTTGTTGGTTTATATTCCCAATCCTTTTCTGCAACATGTTTAATATATTTTTTTAACGCTTGCTTCGTTTGTCGGTCGAGCAAAATAACCTTGCCGTATTCGCACTCGACAACCTGACCAAAGAATTTGGCTATCTTGGCCCGTATTGGATGTTCAACTTCAAATGCTTTAAAATCGGTAGCTTCAAAGCCACCATACTGGTCATCAAATACACGCATAAAATTCCGTCTCTATATCCCCCCCTGTCTATATGCGGTAAAAATTTTAGTCAATAGGTATGAACGAGTAGCGTACAGTTCCTTGTTGTTATTTCCCTAAAACACTATAATTGCCTATGTTCAGAATATAATATGGAGGTAGTTGTGGGTCCTGCAGAAAAGTGTAGAGTTGATTTTACGATAAAAAATGAAAAGCATGGTTATGGAGAGACATCGTACAAAGATGTTCCCTGTAAGGCTGCGGCAAAATTTTTCGGGCGCATGCCTGAATTCCTTGAAGCTGATGCGCAAGGACGGTTATATGCGCGACAAAAGATACACTATGATGCACGTTGCGGCGAGATGAAACAGGCTGTAAGATACGAGTACCCGCGCGATGCTGCAGGAATGCTTTATTTGTTTCAAGCAACTCATTGCCAAAACCAATCAAAATAAAAAATCAGAAAGCAATTGGCAATTTGTAAGATTCTATCCTAAGCGTCTACAACTCTTCAATTATCCCGCTTAGCCTGATGCGTATGGGATCAGCAGGATCGGCATGCTCGTCGGCGCCTATATGAGCGTTGACATTTTATGAATTATACAATATAGTTTTTAACCTATCATGGATAAAGAACTATTTTCACATCCTTTTGTTAAAGCCCCTGCGACAGTTGTTGTTGGCATGTCAGGCGGGGTGGATTCTGCTGTCTCTGCCCTGCTATTAAAAGAGCTTGGCTACACAGTTATTGGCATGTTCATGAAAAATTGGGAAGAAGAAATAGATGGCGTATGCCCAGCTACAGAAGACTATGAAGATGTTGTCAAGGTGGCGCATGCTCTTGGCATCCCCTACTACCCAATCAATTTTTCTAAGGAATATAAAGACCAGGTCTTTAGCGACTTTTTAAAAGAGCTCGAAAAAGGCAATACCCCAAATCCGGATATCCTCTGTAACCGCGAAATTAAGTTTAAGCTGCTTTTAGAAACAGCCCAGAAATTAGGCGCACAAGGCCTTGCCACCGGCCACTATGCCCAAAACTGCTTTATAGATGGCTCCTTTTGTCTTACAAAAAGTATAGATTCAGCAAAAGACCAAACATACTTTATCTACACTCTCAATCAATCTATACTCTCTCAGGTGCTCTTTCCGATCGGAGGCATGCCCAAAGAGATGGTGCGATCTATTGCAAAAAAACACAACCTTGCCGTTGCAGAAAAAAAGGACTCTACAGGCATCTGCTTCATCGGCGAGCGCAACTTTAGGCAGTTTTTATCGCAGCATCTTGGCTATAAACCCGGGACCTTTCGCACTTTAGATGGCAAAGTTGTTGGCTCACATCAAGGTGTTGCCTACTACACAATTGGTCAAAGGCGCGGCCTTGCAATAGGAGGCGCAGGCGATGCCTGGTTTGTGGTGGGAAAAGACATACACGAAAACATTGTCTGGGTGGTACAAGGCTCAAACCACCCCGCCCTTTTTGCAGATGAGCTTATCGCCCACACGCCGTCCTGGATAGCAAATATCCCTCCTGGTCCCCTGCCATTTCATTGCCATGCAAAAATTCGCTACCGCCAGCCCGACACCCCTTGCGTCATCGAAAAGATCGAAAATGATCGCCTCTTCGTCCGTTTTCAAGAGCCCCAACGCGCCATCACCGTGCAGCAATCTATCGTCTTTTATAAAGATAACATCTGCCTCGGCGGCGCCATCATAGAAAAAGCTGGCCCCACCTATTATGATATGAAAAAGCCATTATGTTGACGAAAATGTCGCAAAGCGAATAACCTGTCCGCTAGAATATTCATTACCTTTCGAGACCTTTGGCCAAGACCGATACTGGATGCTTAATACAATAGATAGTTAAGCCACGCGTTCGGTCTCGGTCTCGGGCACGGTCTCGGTCTCGATAAGGGAAATCTTCTAGCCGAGAGTATACGCCTATGGACGCAGAGATTTTACATAGAACACAGTTTGGGTTAAACCTGACGTTTCACTATATCTATCCACCACTTAGCATTGGGCTGTCGCTTGCGCTCATTATATTTGAGTGGCTCTACATGAAAACAAAAGATCCCATTTGGGCAGGAATTACCAAATTTTGGATTCGTGTGTTTGCTCTCACATTTGCGCTTGGCGTTGCTACCGGCGTGCCACTCGTCTTTGGTTTTGGAACAAATTGGTCGCGCTGGAGTGCATTTGTGGGCGATGTTTTGGGGTCAGTGCTTGCTGCTGAAGGGCTATTTGCCTTTACCATGGAAGCAGGCGCTCTTGGAATACTGCTCTTTGGCTGGAATCGCGTCTCGCAAAAGGTACACTTTGCCGCCACATGCGCCTGCTCTATTGGCGCGCATTTTAGCGGCGTGTGGATTACAAACGTAAACTCCTGGATGCAAACGCCTGCAGGCTACGTCATAAAACAAAATGCAAATGGCATTGAATATGCCGCAGTTACAGACTGGTGGCAAATGGCCTTTAACCCATCAGCCCTCTCACATCTTGCACACGTTATCTTAGGTTGCTGGCTTGCCGGATCTTTCCTAATCATCAGCGTATGTAGCTACTACCTGCTCAAAAAACGCTACACCGAATTTTCTATTAGGTCGATGAAAGTAGGACTCTCCATTGCCTTAGTAAGCATTATGTTGCAGCTTGTCTCTGCTGATCATCTAGCAGGTCTGATCGCCCGCTATAATCCCATCAAGTTTGCAGCCTTTGAAGGCGTCTTCAAAACCGAAGAAAAAACGCCCCTTTATGCCTTTGGCTATGTCGACGAAGAAAAGCAAGAGGTCCATGGCCTTAGCATTCCTCGCGGCCTAAGTGTTTTAGTCCACCACGACCTATCAACCCCCGTTGCAGGCCTTGATCAGGCACCAAAAGAGCTGTGGCCTTGGGTACAAGCTGTGTTCCAAGTCTATCACCTCATGGTCATGATGTGGGCGTTTATGTTTGTTGCAGTGGTGCTTGGAATTTGGATGTGGATAAAGAAGTCATGGAAAAATCATCCGCAGTTTTTACAGTACCTCATCATCGCCGTTACCTTTCCTCAAATTGGCAATATCGCCGGCTGGTATAGCACCTGCCTTGGAAGACAGCCTTGGTCAGTCTATCAGCTGCTAAAAACAAAAGATGCCTACTCACCTTCTGTTTCGGCAAATGAAGCGCTCTTTACCCTATGCCTCTATATCTTTATCTATATAAGCCTCTTTGTGCTCTTCTGCTTTTTGCTTGATCACAAGATAAAGCATGGACCAACTGATCTTCCTGAAGAAGCCCCTTACAGAAGCCCTTACCAAAAGGCCGTGTAACTATGGAACTATCTACCCTGCAACTTCTTTGGTACATCGTATTTATCGCAAGCATCTATGCTTATGCTGCACTTGATGGCTTTGACTTAGGAGTTGGCTGTCTTCACCTCTTTGCACAAAAAGATGAAGAACGACGCATCTTTATGAACGCGATAGGCCCTGTTTGGGATAGCAACTCACTATGGGTAGTAATCACCGGAGGTGTTTTACTTGCCGGCTTTCCACCTGCTTTTAGCGAGCTACTATCTGCACTCTATATTCCCATGATGATCCTTATTTTTTGCTTCACCTATAGAGCCTGTGCGCTAGAATTTCGCAGCAAAATTGCCAGCAAAAAGTGGAGAAGCTTTTGGGATACCGTCTTTTTTCTTGCAAGCTTTGGCATGGCATTTGGCCTTGGAGTAGTCACAGCAAACCTCATCGAAGGATTACCCATCAACGCAAAAGGTGAATTTGTCAAAGACCTAAGCGCACTCTTTACTCCCTACGCTATTATAGTGGGCTTTTTTATAGTCTTGCTCTTTATGGTGCATGGATCACTCTACCTCACGCTCAAAACCGTGGGGCCAATACATGAGCGACTCAAGCGATGGAACTATAGGCTCTTTATCATCTTCGTACTTTTTTGGGCTGCTATCAACGTAATTACCCCAATATACGAACAACATGTCACAGAAATGATGTACGAAAAGCCAGCTTTTTATTCTTTTGCCTTTCTTGGCCTTGTTGGACTTATCGGCCTCTACAGCAGCCTTAAACGAGAATTTTATGGCTGGGCCTTTATAAGCTCGTGCATCACCATCTTAAGCCTTGTACTGCTCTATGCACTTGGCACCTATCCCTGCCTTGTCCGCTCTAAACTTGATGCGGCCTATAGCCTTACAATCTATAATTCCTCATCGTCGTTCTTTACCTTGCAAATCCTTCTTGGCATGGCATGCCTGGGAGTTCCGCTCTTTCTTATGTATATCTCCTACGCCTATAGAGTGTTTAGAGGTAAAGTTGAAATAGACACGATGAGCTACTAATAATGTATTTAGATTATTCTTTACCGCACTCGTCGCGTTATGTCCTCTTTTTAGATGCGCCCTTTCGCTATAGCTGGAGGCATCTTATCCAGTACTTCCACAACAAAATCATCTATAATAAAGCAGGCATCAAGCTGCTCACCGAAAAAGAGCGCATGCTCCACTTTTGCTTTGCCTTTTTAGAAGTGCTGCCGGTTTTAGGTATTGGCGTTGCCATCATTGACAGGCTGCTCTTTAACAAAAAAATCACCCCTAAAGCCTCTATAGATTTTTTGGTCGAAAAGATAGTGCCCCTGTATTGCAAAGTCTTTGGCCAGGATGCAAAAAAAGAAGCCTCTTTGCAAGAAGCCTATATTCCACGCCGCTATCAAGAAGAAATGAAGGAACTTGCAAAAACATACAACATCCCCTACGGAAGCATACTGCTAGCAAATACAATACTAGACCGCTTGCACCTATTTGGAGGCACTTTTACAAAAGAAAATAGGCAATCAACCATTGCCATTTGTCACTTTAACGGCAAAAAAAAGCGCCTTGAATATGCATTTGGTGCAGATTATGCGGCAAATCGTTCATGTTCACGTCTACCACTTGAATGGATGCACGATGCAGATGTCTTCCAAACTATTGATTTTCCAATGGGCCTAATTTCGCGCTGCACAAAAATGTCTATTCATACAGATGGCCCAGTATTTGTTGGCTGGTGCGGAATCATTGGCACATACTGTGGCATCAATAAACACGGCCTCATAGTACGAGCATCACTTGTTGCAAAAAGTTCTCAAGCTGGCCTGCCAAGCCATATGCTTGTCCGCCAAATTCTTGAAGAAGCAAAGACAATAGAAGAAGCTAAGCAGCTTATCACCTCATCAGATGTTGCCTCTTCGATGGATGTCATTCTTACAAAAGGCGACGAAATCTTGCGCCTTCATGTAGAGTAAATTTCTCTTTTTTAAATTATGCAAGTATGGTAAGAACAATAGGACGGCCAAGTGGCCTTCAAACTGTTAACCAAAATTAGGAGATTAACATTATGACAAAATTCGCACTAGGATGCCTCGTAGCGGCTGTATTTGCTTTCGTTGCTGTTCCAACTGTTGGCTTTAGCGCTGGCAAAGCAAAAGCAAAAGCAAAAAATGCAAGAAGACATCATTCATCTTCAAGCAGCTCATGCTCTTCAAGCTCAAGCAGCTCATCAAGCTCAAGCAGCTCATCATCATGTGGTTGCAGCTGCAGCTAATACCTGCATCACGCACTCTCTCTCTTTTCAAGAGAGAGAGTTTCATTTACAGCTGCAATAGCAGCAGCAAGCTTGGCAATAGCTACGCGGTAGGGTGAACAAGAAACATAATCAAGCCCCAACTTTGTACAAAATGCTATTGAGCGTGGCTCGCCGCCATGTTCTCCACAGATTCCACACTTTAATTTTGGTCTTGTTTTGCGGCCAAGTTCTATCGCAAGCTTCATAAGCTGGCCAACCCCCTCGGCATCTAGCACCTGAAATGGATCGTCTTGTAATATATGAATACTCTCATCTGTAACAAGCGGATTAGAAAGCCCCTTTACATACAGAGGAACAAACTTTGCGCTATCGTCGCGGCTAATGCCAAAAGTTGTTTGCGTAAGGTCATTAGTGCCAAAGCTAAAAAATTCTGCCTGCTTAGCAATGCGATCTGCTATAAGGCACGCTCTTGGTAGCTCAATCATTGTTCCCACACTGTATGGCACTTGGCACTTATACGCTTTAAAGACTGCAAGTGCTGCCTTATCTATAAGTGCCTTTTGATGCAATAGCTCTCCCTCAATACCTACAAGTGGCACCATAATTTCCGGGCGCACGTCAATACCCTCTTTCATTACTTCAATGGCAGCTTCTAGTATGGCACGCGTCTGCATTTCACTAAGCTCAGGAAAGCTAATGCCAAGGCGACAACCTCTATGACCAAGCATAGGATTTTGTTCAAGAAGTGTAGCTCGCACCTTGTGCAGCTCTTCTAGTGTCACCTGCAGCGAATTTGCAAGCATTTCTAGCTCATCGTCACTATGTGGCATAAATTCATGAAGTGGCGGATCAAGAAGGCGTATCGTTACAGGAAGACCATTCATTTCGCGAAATATACCGATAAAATCACTTTTTTGGTGCTCTTCTAGACGATTAATGGCTGCTTTTCTATCTTCTGGCTTGGTGCTAAAAAACATGCAGCGCACGTCGTTTAAGCGAAGAGGATTCATAAACATATGCTCTGTGCGGCATAGCCCCACGCCTTGTGCACCAAAGGCTTTTGCCACATGGCTATCTTGGCTGTTGTCGGCATTTGCGCGCACTTCAAGTGTGCGATAAGAATCTGCAATCTTCATGAGGCGATCATACTGGCGATAGATGAGAGAATCTTCTGGCTTTTTTGTCTTTTCTACAAGCACCTGCACAACTTCTGATGGGCTTGTAGGAAGTGAAGAGAAAAACACCTCTCCTGTCATACCATCTATTGAAATGTCGTCCCCTTCATGTATAACCTTATCTTGGCAAGAGAGTGTTTTTGCGGCCTCGTTGATAAAAAGGGCGCCGCATCCTACAACACAGGGCTTTCCCATGCCGCGCGCAACAACGGCTGCATGGCTTGTGCTGCCGCCTCTTGTGGTAAGTATCCCCTCTGCTGCCACCATTCCGGGAAAGTCACTAGGGCTTGCCTCATCTCGCACTAATATGCTCTTTATGCCGCTATTTTTATATTCTACAGCCTTGTCAGAGCTAAATGCCGCCTTGCCACTAGCTGCTCCGGGACCTGCGTTAAGGCCTTTTGCAACAAGGCTCTCTTTTGCCTCTTTTTTTGCCTTCTGGTCAAATACAGGAGCTAAAAGCTGGGCAAGAGAGTTAGGCTCTACAAGCTTTAACGCGGCCTTCTCATCAATAAGCCCCTCATCTAGCATATCCATAGCAATGCGAACCGCGCTAAAGCCTGTACGCTTGCCATTTCTTGTCTGCAGCATATAGAGCTTGCTGTCATCGATGGTAAATTCGATATCTTGCATATCTCGATAGTGCTTTTCTAGCCTCTTTACGATCATAAGTAGCTGCTGATAGACCTCTGGCATAAGCTCTTCTAGGC
This sequence comes from uncultured bacterium, assembly GCA_964514655.1. Classification (GTDB taxonomy): domain Bacteria; phylum Chlamydiota; class Chlamydiia; order Chlamydiales; family FEN-1388; genus SZAS-7. Next base: position 1,924 of record CAZEQY010000019.1, on the reverse strand, counting down.
TTATGAGAGTAGACTTTGTCTTTTCTTTTTGTCTTAAGTTTATTGGATGTGGGGTGCGAATGCCAGCTACTACCTCTTCTCCTTGGGCATTTATCAAAAACTCGCCATAAAAGTGGTTTTCTCCTGTTGCAGGATCGCGCGTAAAGGCAACGCCGGTCGCGGAATGATCATTTCTATTGCCAAAGACCATCGTCTGCACAATGACGGCTGTTCCCCAATCATCCGGAATGTGGTTTAACTCGCGATAGAGCACTGCCCGCTCGCTATCCCAGCTGTTAAAGACAGCACCTATCGCAAGGTGTAGCTGTTCATAGGCATCTTGTGGAAAAGGGCGCTTTGCATGCTGCTCAAAGAGCGTTTTAAAAATAGTGCAGGCCTCTTTTAGCGATGAGATGCTGAGGGCTACATCATCGTGTACCCCCTCTTGAATTTTTAATACTTCATACGCCTTTTCAAAGATCTTTCTGCTTACGCCGTAGACGATATCAGAAAACATCATGATAAAGCGCCTATAGCTATCATAGGCTAAGTGCTCGTTATTGCAGGATTTAGCAAAGCCTAGTACAGACTCATCATTTAGGCCAAGATCAAGCACCGTGTCCATCATCCCCGGCATAGATACGCGAGCTCCGGAGCGCACTGATACAAGTAATGGATTATCGGCGCTTCCAAACTGCCTTTTATTGATTTTTTCTAAAACCAGCATAGAGCCTGCAACCTGCTCTTGAAGCCCCTTTGGCATTGTTCTTCCCTGGTGGCGATACTCGTTGCAAGCCTCTGTTGTTATAATAAACCCAGAAGGCACAGGAATACCAATAGAAGCCATTTCGGCACAGCCCCTGCCCTTTCCCCCAAGTAGGTCAGAAGAGAGCGGCGGGCTAGGAAGCTCTGGCCCAAAAGGATAAACGTATGTCTGTTTTATCTTAGAACTAGTTGTAGTTGCCATGGATCACCTCACTAACACCCTCATACCACCCCAAAATTAAAACATCAAATATTTTTTATTCATTTGAAATTTATTGTTTACTATATATAATTAGGTTTAGAGATAACTTTAATGGAAGGGGGTATTTATGATTCAAGACCCAAGCAGAGTCTCTCATCCAGGCGAAAGCTCTGAACCAATGGCCCCTGCCGCAAGACGGCACACATCAGGCGGCAAAACCTATACGGTTACAAAAGGCGATAATAAAGAGGAAAAGACCTTTGAAGAGACAAAAACGCTTCTTGAACGTGTTCATAGTAACAACCCTCAAGCAGTTGATAAAGCCCTGCAAAAACTCCACCGAGGTAGGCCTGTTAAGGTAGGCGAGCTCACAATTGCTATCAAAGCAAGTAAAGCCTGGGAAAAATCTACACCTCAAGCTGCTAGAAAGCCTCAAGCTGCATCTCGCGACCAAAAAGCCACGACTGCAAGAGAAGTTAGTGATAAACTTATAGCTGCATTAGAGACACTTGCACCAGCACGTAGTCGCGAAGCCAACCTAAAACAGATCTCCGGGCTCGTTAAAGAAGGCCTGAGCCTTCAAGATTCACTATTTTACGATGCACATAACAGATCCGAACGAGAAAAGTTTCGCTCGACGCTGCGACAAGTCTTTATAAACGTCGCTGCAAAAGGAGATAAGCCACTTGTAGAAGCCTTGATTGCAGGGGGCGCGGCAATAAATAAATGGGATGAGAAAAGGGAGATGATAGATGAAAAAGTCCTTGATGCTGCATTAGAAAACGGCCACACAGAAGTTGCTAGCCTGCTACTTGACCACGGTGCTTCTATGCGCATGGGCTCGCACAAAGATACACAAGCACTATTTACTGCAGCAGAAAAAGCAGAAGCAACCGGCGATTACAGATTGGTTAAGCTGATCGTGAGATATGATCGAAAGTTGTGTTTAAAATAAAAAGAGTATACCCTCAATAAATT
>CAZEQY010000018.1:0-43992 GCA_964514655.1 uncultured bacterium | reverse complement strand
AAGGGACTTGCACCCTCTAGTTTTGCGACATACCGGTCACACGAGTGCGGCAATTTTTTGCCGCTCTTAATTTTCGAACACGAAACCTAACCTAAATACTCTCCAAAGCCTAAAAAGGCCTGAACCACTTTAGGCGAGGGTTCTCAGCGTTAAGGTCCATTATAAACTTTGGAGTCCATCGAGGATACACTATGTGGTTGAAAATTAAGAGCGGCAAAAAATTGCCGCACTCCAAAGAGGCCTTCGGCCTCACTCGCAAACGTATCGCTCTAGTTATGCTAAAGGCTCTTTGTCTCAATTTTTTTCAACCTGAAGCCCTGCGTTATAACATCCTATGGCAACGCCATAGGCTTATAACAGCCCTTCTGGCCGAAAATCTACTGCAAAATTAAGATGTAGTTTTTGAAGATGGCTTTTGCAAGCCTTGAAATTCGTTTGGAAAGAGGATCGATTTTGGCTCTTTCTTTATTTTTTAGGATTGCCCGGGTACTTCTTGCAAGAACGCCGCGCCGCAAGGGCTCCACAATACCCTTAAAGACCCTGTGTGAAAATCGAACGCCACCACTTGTTTTACTGTACATACGCTCCTCCAAGTCGATGGGCAGAGAGTGTGACTTCTTGAGGCTCATCTTTTTATCATGCCACAGCTTTATCTCTTCTGTAGCCTGCAGGTGAGCGCCACCTGCATGAAAAACAAAATCGCTCGTATGCCGCACATGATAGATTTTTGGGTTAACGGATAGAGCGGCTTTATTTTGTTCAAACAAGTTTGCCACGCGCTTGCCAACGCCTGGAGCATTAAAGGTATAGGCAGCTTCTATGTATTTTGGAAAGTGCGCAACAATCTGCTGAGCTACAGCACCACCAAGACTATGCCCGGTTATAACAACCTTGCGCCCCCTCTTTTCCATAGTCTTAAGGGCAGCTTCTATATCACTTTTTGATTCTTTAAATGAGTAGCTTCCGATGCTTTTTGATAGGTTATCGATAATATTTTGCCAGCGATGAAGCTTTGTTCCGCGACAACAAAAAATAACAGGCTTTTGCTGATCGCTAGACTCCAGTACAAGAATCTGCAAGCCCCTTTCGTTTGTAATAACCTGACTTACTTTATAATCAGTATCGGGTAATTCTTCATTAAGCTTAGGATCTTCAGAGTAGGCAAACTTTGAACAAGTTCTATAGAGACTAAACTCCTGCCTTCTATCGCCTGTAAAATCTACACCTTGACTCATCCCACTACCCGTTATTTCGCACCTGTACAACTTCTGTTTGCCATTCGTTAAGCTTGAGGCGGCCTTGGGAGGCAGCTTTTAAGTCTTTTGCGAATTTTATTTTATCGCTTGCGTTTTGCAGAGCTTCGTTGCAGCCTCTTTGCATGCGCCCGATTGTGCCGTCCCAATCTATCGGGCTGCCGCGCAAGGCTTCTAAGTGTGTACGCACCCTTTGCAATGCCCCGGGCGTACCTGCCACAAGAGTATGCACATCCTTATCAAGAGTCGCTATATTTTTTTCTGTTGGATGTTCTGCAATCTTTAGCAAGCCATCATGAAGCTTGGGCTCCTGTTCTGATTCTGCAAATGCCTGCAGCGCCTCATCAAGCCGTCTTGCACTTTGCTTAAGCTCACTTGGTGATGGCGGCCTAATTGCCTGAACTGATGGAATAACTCCTTCCCCCACCTGCTTGGCAATTTGGCTTGTGACAGCATAAAAATCAGCATCTTCAGCAAGCTTGACGCGCCTTTTAAATTCACTAAAACTCACTTTGCCAATAATGCAGGTCTCGCCATTGATGATAACCTTTGTGCCAAAGGTCTTAATCAAAGCCCCCAAAAACCCCATAAACCCCTTTGCCTTGTCAAGCTCAGCCACCCTATAGTAGCGACAGCCATATTCAGTGCCCACGACATTGCCCGCATCATCCCTATGCTCCGATCCCGTACCCCCAAGCCTCTGCTCCACATTGTCAAATATCCGATTATAGGTAAAACCCCCAAAGCCTGTCCCTGTAGTCATATCTTTCACCTCTTCTACCCTAAAAGTACCCCCTCCCCCCTTAATTTTCAATAATTTATTATATAAAAACAAAAAGCCTGCCTGCGAGTATTCCTCGCAAACAGGCTTTATTTGTTTTAGGCACAGGCTGATTTATTTTGCTGGCGCTTCTTTATGTCGCGCAACCAATTGATCAATAACAGCCTGCTGCTCTGCAGAAAGGCCTTTCTTCAGTTCCGCAATGCCTGACTTCATTGCAGTATTATTCGCCCAATCTGACTCTAAATCGCCATAAGCAAGTTCAAGCAGAAGATTCTTAATGAATTCCTTTGTCACAACTTGTGAAGTTAATGCGCTATTGAGTCTTTGTTTATGATGCGTTTGTAGATCGTTCATACGATCTGCTGCAGTATTACCATTTAGAACCTTTGAAGGTTCTTCTTTAGGACCAAGTGCACCTACTTTTGTCAAAGGACGTGGTAGAGCTGCATCCGGTGCTGGCATGTCTTCAACCACACGACTTCCATCAGGCTTTTGTCCGCCTACTGGAGGCTTCGCTGCTTCCCCTTGTTGTTGATCTTGACGTTCCAAAGTATGGTCTTCTCTGATTTTTCCCTTACTTGCAGTTGTCAACATTTGGCACACCTGACTGCTGGATGGCAAAGTTTTTTCGCCTGAAAAGCTGTGCTTAAAAAATTTATCCTTTACGATAACAAACTTTTCTTCCTTTCCATCTTTTGTTACTTTCACATCGAAACAGTTGCGTGAAAGTCTTGCTCCGATCCTATCCCAAATACTGATCTTTTTCCAGTCAGCTTCACTGTATCCACGAAGCTTCACATTGTGTCCAGGTTTATCTTCAAACGTAATAAACTTGCACTCAACATTCGTATTTTTTCCGTGTCCTGCTGATTGTAACTCGAAACCCATAACAACCTCCTAATTATTGTTAAGCTCTAGGCGTACCTACCTCTTGTACGTCTTTATCCTATTAATACATCTTTTTTTAATTATGAGGCAAGAAAATATTTTAGTGAAATGCGTAAGTGGTTAAGCGTTAATTTTTTGTGGAATTTTGCTCGAGTAAGAGTTTATTCTTCTTCGGACTTAGCGAGCTCTTCGGGAATTTTCATGTTGTGGTAGACGGCATCGACGTCGTCGATACCTTCGAGCCACTCGATTAGGGCGATGTTAAGCTTAGCCGTATCTACGTTGCACTCGATGTATGTTTTGGGGATCATCTCGAGGTTTGCTTCCATGCGCTCTACGCCGAGGTGGTGGATAGCATCTTTTACCGTATCAAAGGCAGTGGGGTCTGTGATCACGACAAATTCGTCATCTTCTACCACAAAGTCTTCGGCGCCGGCGTCCGATACGGCCATAAAGAGCTCATCTTCGATAGCTTGGTGCTTGTTGATGCGAATGATACCCTTTTGGTCAAAGTTAAAGGAGACAGATCCTGGGTGGGCAACAGTGCCGCCGCACTTGTTAGTGGCAATGCGAATGTCTGATGCTATGCGGTTTTTGTTGTCGGTCATGATTTCGGCGATGATGCCAACTCCGCCATAGCCATAAAGCTCGTAGTGCATCTCGTGGTAGGCTTCTTGATCGCCGCTTGTTGCCTTTTTGATGCAGCGCTCAATATTGTCATTTGGCACGTTTGCAGCTTTTGCCTTTTGCAGGGCAAGTCTTAGGCGCACATTGCTTTTTGGATCAGGGCCACCAAGCTTTACAGCGTTGATAACTTCTTTAGATATACGGCTAAAGATTTTGCCTTTTGCAGCATCAGCTTTTCCTTTACGGTGCTTGATGTTTGCCCATTTACTGTGACCGGCCATTACCTATTCTTCCTCGATACAAAAAAGTTCTTATAGTTTGTTTCGAGCCAGCGGTTTGCTTCAGCATATTCTGCAAAGCACTCTTCAAGCTCTTTGTATTCCTTGCTATGGATGCAATTTCTTCCGTTCTCATCTACATAAGCAGGACAGACTGCATGCACCATTTCATGATATATGACATACTCAATTACGTGTAGCGGAACTTTTATGCTATCCAAAAGCCGATGAATTTTCACAAGCTTTACAGCGCTTAGATACTGGCCCAAGGTGCACTTTTCGCGCACTTTTTTGTTATGCTCGCCATACCACGTAATCACAAGATCAAGCTTGCCACCAAAGTAGCGTTTATTAATGCTGTTGTAAAGGGCTTGTAGATCATACACCTTGCCTGTAGTAACGATCTTATCAGGATTTACAAGCGGTGTGTGATCAAGATTTTGCGCATTGGCATCGATATAGGCCTTTATTGCCGGAGCTAAACGCGCACTTGCCTTGCGAATATAGCTTGCAAGGCCCTTTTGCACGCTATCTGGCGCCTTAACAAACATGCTGTGCAAAGAAACATGCGTTTTATGTTCTTTGTACTGCACATGCAGCATAGTTGATCTATTGTTATTGATGCGTATTTTTAGGTCTTTTCCGACCAGATTTTTGAGTCGTTGAGAATATTCGTAACGCACTTTTGCCTTCATGCAATTTTGCCCCCAAGAGATATGGAAGGGCTATAGTATCACGTTCTGCCAACAACCTTCAAGCCAACAAAAAATGATAATGCGTGCCTCTATAAACTAAAAAATAAATTAACAAGATATGCAGGATCGCCAAGGCGACATGATAAGCAGGATAAAATTCAAATTACTGTTATTCAGTATCCTGCTTATCCTGCCAGATCCTGCATATCCTGTTTTGTTTTTACAAAAAGCGTTCCATGAAGATGCGGCCCACGTAGCGGTCTTCTTCCTTGATCCAGTGGGTCTGGCGGCCAAATTCTCTAAAGCCAAAGCGCTTATAGAGGCGAATAGCCGGGTTTTCGGCGTAGACCTGGAGGTGCACAAGCTCTAGGCGAAATTGCTCCTTGGCAAGGCGCATCATGCTGCGCATAAGGAAAGAGCCTATGCCCTTGTTGCGCATACCGCTTGCCACGATAATACCAAATTCTGACTGGTGCATAAGCTTTTTATAGGCCTGTACATAGAGCGTCACAAGGCCTACCGGCTTGCCGTTAAGTTCTGCTGTAAGAGAAGATTTTACGCGGCTAAAAGAGATCCAGCGGCGTACTGCGTCTTCAACTTCAAATTCGTTAGCCATTGGAAACCAAGTACTTACTTCTGGATCTAAGAGCCATGCCTTGAGATGGTCTGCATCTTGGGGCACTGTGTAGCGCACCGTAAGGCCTGGCATTACTTTTTCATCATCTGGTGTTGTAAACTGAAGAGTATCTGTCATATATATTAACCACTATATTCTTTTAAATAAGCCTGTATAAATAGGTCTATATCGCCATCCATCACGGCCTGTACATTACCCGTCTCTGCCCTAGTACGCACATCTTTAACAAGCGTATATGGCTGAAATACGTAGCTCCGGATTTGGCTACCCCATTCAATTTTTTTCTTCTCTCCTGACATTTCGTCTATTTTCTTTTGTCTTTCAAGCATTTCTTTTTCATAAAGCTTGGATTTTAGCATTTTTAGGCAGCTTTCCCTGTTCTGGATCTGGCTCCTTTGGCTTTGCGATGATACCACTATACCCGTAGGTATGTGCGTCATGCGCACTGCAGAGTCAGTTTTATTGACGTGCTGGCCGCCTGCGCCCGAGGCCCGGTAGGTATCTACCCGCAAATCTTCTTGGCGCACCTCTACTTCAATGTCATCAGAAACTTCAGGGGTTATATCAACTGCAGCAAAGCTTGTGTGGCGTCTTGCGTTTGAATCAAAGGGAGATATCCTCACAAGGCGGTGTACACCAGCTTCAGCCTTTAAATAGCCATAGGCAAACTGTCCAGAAATCTTGAGCGTGGCGCTCTTAATCCCCGCAACATCACCTTCTAGCACATCTACAACCTCTATACTCATGCCATGCTTTGCTGCCCAGCGCTCATACATGCGAAGAAGCATTTGAGCCCAGTCGCAAGCTTCTGTGCCGCCAGCGCCAGAGTTTACCGATAAAAAGCAGTCATTGGGATCCATTGGGCCAGAAAGCATCTTGCGCATCTCTAGGCCGCCAAGCTCCTTATCGACAGCCAAAAGCTCATCGTTAAGCTCTTTTAAAAACGCCTCGTCCTGAGCTTCTAGAGCCTCTTTTATAAGGGCCTTAACATCCGAGCAGCGTCTTGTCAAATCCCTATAGGGATCAAGCCATGATTTTAGGAGGTTTGCTTTCTTTATAGTTTGATTGGCACGATCTGAATCTTCCCAAAAACCGGGAAGGGTCATCTCAACTTCAAGTTCTTCGATTTGGGTCTCTTTTAGACCGAGGTCAAAGATACCTCCACATTGAAGCTAGCCTTTCTTCTTGCTCTTTGAGACGATCTTCAATTTCTGCCATACATAACTCCAAGGTAGTTTAGAACCAGTATACCAAAACAGCCCTTTTCTCACCATCTGCCCACCTTTTGTTGCTAGTAAGTTACTTTTTTTCTTCGAAAGAAAATGCGTTTTTATTAAAAGAGCAAAAAAAACGAATCATGGAGTTGATATGCCTATCGTCGGCAAAGTAGCAAGTGGACATCACGCATTAGCTCATCTGTCATCAAAAACGCATAAGAAAACAAAAGCATCTCATAAAGGTGTCTTAAAGCAGATTCAGAATTTAGAAGCGCAGTTTTCTAGGCTCACTATCCAAAAGGCTGTAACACTATACGAAGCAAAAAAAGCATTTTTGTCTAAAGAAGCGCAAAAAGCTGAAACTGCCTTTCAGGAAATAATAAAAGGCAATAAAGCTGAAGACCTCTATCGCGAGCTAGCTGCTGATAAATCAACAACAAAAGAACTTGAGCAATTTAAAAAACTCTACTGTAAGTACGCTGTAGAGCAGGCTGTAAAGCAAAATAGTCCCACCATTCTATCTCAAGATCTTGCTGAAAAGTGCAACATCAAAGCGATGCCTAAAGAAAAAGTCATAAAGACACTTCAAGAAGTAGCTAAAAGCACTAACAACACGCAAATAGCACGAATTGCAAACGAAATAGACGCTATCTCCAAAATAGAATTTGGAAGGCATAAACTTATGCCTATAGACATGCTCCAAATCTGCATTGTTGCAGACACTGTCTTAGAAACTCTCAGCCAAACCCTGCACCCTGTCTATCTACGCGGCCTCGAGCAGGGAATATGCCGATCATGCGTTATAGATCCTGTTAACCGCAGCTTTACAATTCTGAGCAAAAGCCACGGCGAGCTCTATGCTGAAGGAGCCTTTAAGCGCGTATCTGATGCCGTTGAAATTGCCATAAAAGGCGAAACAGCAACCGCTGCAAGGCGCGTAGCTCACGTACGCAATAAGGCCGATGAGTATGTACCGGAGTCAGAAATTGAGTATGAGCGTCGCTATGGAAAGATCATAAGCTGGCTTCGATACTCAGCAAAAAATCGCCCCTACGAAACAAAGACGATCTTTTTGCAAGAAGTGTATGATCATGACCTTTATATCTTTACTGAATTTACGCCAGAAGAGCGAAGAAAAACAATATCGCTAGAAGATCTTGTCAGCGTGCTCTACGATGCCGGCAAAACACTCTTAAAGATGCACGAAGATGGCCTTGCACACCGCGATGTAAAAGCCAAAAACGTACTCTACATGAAAGACTCTAACGGCAAAGTGCACGGCAAGCTAATTGACTATGGCCACACCTATGTACCAACTGCCGAGTCACAGCTTAGAAAGCGAAAACGCGGATATGGCACCCTGCGCTATACATCACCAGACGTACTTGAAAAGCCATCTTTAAAGGGAGATCCGCTCTTTTTAGCAAAAGCTGAAGATGCCTATGCTCTTGGCGAGATGATCTACGAAGTATACCTACAGCAAGCAACACCATGGGGCTCTCTTGCCTATCGCGCACTTAAAGGCAAGTCTAAGGCCAAAGAAAAGCGAAAAGAGGCAATACGCCTACAAAAAGAAGAAGCTGCCTATATTGATGAAATTAGCAAGACCCCTCCAAAAACTTTGGAGAAAGAACTTTTTGCAATTACAGCACGACTACTTGAGCCAAATCCCTTTAAACGCATGCAACTACCAGAATTTATGAGAGCTTTACGGAATCTTAAATCGAAATGTGCTATCGTAGAGCCAACAAGGTCTTGATTTATTTGTAGGCTTTAGATTATACAAAATCATATGACCTTTAACAGTAACAGTAAATCAGAGGTATTTCTATGTCATTTAGTTGTTCATCAATCACTAACATCCTTAAAACAGGCGTAGCAGGTGCTGTTTCTTTAGGCCAAAGAGCCGGTGCTCAGTGTGGTAGAGCAATTGGATTTATAACTCCAAAAATTGCCGATATCGCAGCAAAACTTAACAGCTACGTGCCCGCACGCTTGGCTGGCTTTGTTAATGCACTAAAATCAGACTACGGTGTTGCTGGACTATTAGTTGCAGCCGCTATCGGTGTCTATGCAGCATCAAGTAAGAGCGCAAGCCGCTTTGTACGCGTCCTAGGCGTAGTAGCAGCACTCGGCGCCATCACCTTAAGCGCTGTAGTCCTCACCAAGCCTTTTGGTGCCGTAAAAGCATAAGCATTCAACACATAGGGCGACAAACCCAAGGTCGCCCTCACACATACGCATACACACACTTTCAGCCCTTCTAGCTGAAAAAAGATTAAGACAAAGATTAAGATCAAGATCAAGATTAAGAATGGCTTTAAATAACCATTTGCATCCGTCTTAGAAAAATCGCGCTTTCTAGCGCTCACTATAACGCAGGGCTTCACCTAGGGCGATGTCCTTGGCATTACCCATTTATTTAAAAAACAAAATTAAAACACGGAGACACAGAGAGCACAGAGTGCTTCGCAATACTTCAAAAGTAGATATGTGTACGCTTTTAGCTCATTATTCCTAAGAATAATGCCTGATGCCCTTGATAAGCACTCCAGCTTTGTGAAACACTCTGTGTTCTCTGTGCCTCTGTGTTTCAAATTTTTGAAAAATCTGGGTAATAATAAGGGCGATGCCCTAGGCTTTTATAACCCAGCCCAACAAGTATTCGACGAAAAATGAGTAATTATAGAAGAAGTGCCTGAAAGCCATTCTTAATCTTGATCTTGATCTTTGTCTTAGTCTTTCTCTTTATACAGAGAAAGACTAAGACTGAGCACGCCCCTTTTAGTTCTTAGGGGCGACGTGAAAGAACTAGGTCATTATCTTGATTTAAGGTGTATGTCCACTCAAGAGAGTCTGGGTGTGACTCTGTGATGTTTTGCACCGTCACTTTGATGGCACCCGATGCATCTTGTGACAGTATTGTGCGCGTGTTAGGCTGCACCACAATGTCCATATTGCCGGCAAGCTCTACGTTCTTTGCAATAAGCTCGCTATTGCCAAGTAGGCGTATATGTACAGCCTCTTTGCGGTGAATTTGCGACTTATAGTAGTTGTTTTTTCTTGTTCTATCGATGCCGGCATTTTTTACCCTCACATTCTCAAGCACAACGCGGCCAACTTGAGCGCTAAACTGAAGATGGTTTGCAACAACATGGCCTGTAACGGCATCTGCAGTGATAAGCAAGCTTCCATCTACAGAAAGGTTCTTTATTGCAACTTCAGATGCTTCAATCTGCAGCTCTGCATTTTTTGCAAGGCTGCCCTTAACAAGCTTTTGGCCAATGACCGAATATACTGGACCAAGAGCCGGATGGTAAACAAAGATGGCACTTGGGCCATGGGCTATATAGTCTTCTGGGCTATTAGCTTCCGGCACGCTAAAGCCGCAAGTAGTCTTTAGCATATGCATATTTTCTTGCATAAGGTCATAAAAACAGCCTTCCGGCGTTTCCTGGATAGACTTTCCATCAAATGCCTTTTTGGTGACAGACATAGTCTTTGCCCGATCATTTACTAACACAAACGTGGAAAGATCGCTCAAAGTTGCTTGCATAGTATCTGCAATATTCTGCATGGTAGACTCTAGCCTTGCTGCAATGAGGCTCACCCTTTTGCCATCGCGAAGTGTCTCTACAGGGTGTTTCATATTTACTAAAAAGCCAGGTATGGGCAGTCTGACAGATGCCTTTTGCACCTCTTTGATATTTGCAAAAAGGATATTGGTATTTGCCGGAAAGTCCGGAGAATCTGCAATTTTAGCAAATTCCGGATCACATGCCTTTGCCTTTGAAAATTCGGTATACTCTATATTGCTTATTGCATAGCCATTACCCTTTTGTTTAAGCACATTCATACCTTCAGACATTCCTGGAAGACGCGGTACTGACTCAAAGCCAAAGGCCTTGTTGTTCGCATGTCCATAACCTGCAAGAGCAAGTAAGTTGGTATCAAGCCCTGCAAGGGGGTTATTTATCTGACGCACAATAAAGTAGGTTCTATTTTGCTTTTCAAGCATGCTAAAGATGTCATATTCATCAGCAAGCTTCCATACAACACCATGACCACCTGGCTTCATAACAAGCTCGCAAGGGTTACTCACTGCCCATTTGCCATCTACAGCAATGACGGGAGTCATAGGCTGCACAAGGCGAATAATACTTTCTTTTGGGCGGCCCCAGTAGCCTTTTTCTTCCATTATTTGAGATATCTGTTCATCATTTTTCTTTTCATGCGAGGTCATGAGCACTATTGGAGTTACACTTTGCTTGCCTGTCAACCTATAGGCAAGGTATTCGCGAGCTTCAAGATCACGCACAAGGTGCTCTAAAAGCGTGCAGCCACCAAAAGCTAGCTTTGCGACAGGAAGTGGCATATTTGTCTTTTCATCAACAAGCCTTAGGCGGTCTCCAGCACCTCCGACAACATAAAGCTCTACCATTTCATCAAGAGAAAAAAGGCCCTCTTTTACCATTTGAGAGCGCTCTAAAGAGCTTTTTCTGATATCTGTCATTGGCGGCACATGTAGGCGTGAATCATCAAGCTCAACTCTATTTGCACACTGATCTGCCATGAGCTGCAGGGTTTTTACGTGATAGCCTACAAGCCCTCCCATATAGTCATAAAAGCGCTCAGTCTCTAATAGTCTGCTTAAAAGCAGGCTTAAATCTTGAGACTCATGCCACCCAGAAAAGACTACAGGGCCCTGATTAAGGGCAACTACTGCGTGCAAAATATACTGCTCTTGAGGTGATAAATTTTTTATAGCCGATGCTAAAGGCTGATTCGATTGAAAGAATGATTTAACACTTTCGCAATCAGATACGACAGCTAGTTTTTCTTGTATTGAGGTGCAAGAAGCAATCTTTTGTAGCAGTGGCGCAAGCTGGTCCGCCTCTTTCTGAAGTGCGTTCAATGCTGGCTCCTGCGTATGTGAGGGGCTATTTACTTGACTTTGATTTGCCATTATCTCTACCTGATTAGATGTGTATATTCCTAAAAATACCATAACCTGGAAAAATGATGTTCTTTTCATTTTGCTCCCAATTTAGTTGACTATAAACGCACGCTCAGCGTACAAAACGAGGCTGAATGTCGGAAAAATGTACCAATTTTGCGCTCTTTTTGCACTATTTTTCATTTTTCTTGCGCTCAAGAGAGATTGCGCTAGACAAAAAGTTCGCACCTCAGAAACCATATAAGCGTCTTACAATTTATTTAACCAAAGAGGAGAATAACTTATGGCAAAAGATAAAAAACAATCAGCGTTGATGAAGCCTGTAGCAGTATCAGCAACACTTGCTGAAGTAGTTGGCAACGGCCCAATGCCACGTACAGAAGTTACAAAGCGTCTCTGGGACTATATCAAAAAGCATAAGCTTCAAGATCCAAAAGCAAAGCGCATGATCAATCCAGACGAAAAACTTTCAAAAGTGTTAGGCACACGCTCACAAATCGACATGTTCCAAATGACAAAGAAAGTCTCCGGACATCTAAGCGACGCAGCAACAGCTGGCGCTTCAAGATAAGCCTTTTAGCCCCTGCCTACATTTGAGTAGGGGCTTTTTCCATTCTATGAGGACTATAGCGCCTTGCAGCTTTCATCACTAAAAAATTCAACGACTTTTATTGAACGCCTTTGGGATCTTTGGTGCGTGGTGTCTGTTGTAGGCATTTGGCCGCGATTTATTGAGCCTCAGCTACTTGTCACATCCTTTCACAGTATACCCATAAGCAGCCTTCCGCGCGAACTTGAAGGGCTAAAAATTGTGCAGATTAGTGACCTGCATTTTTCTTCTTATCTCTCTCAATCCTATTTAGACCGCATTACAAAACGCATAGAATCGCTAGAAGCCGACCTTATTGTCTTTACTGGCGATATTCTTACCTACAGCGAGCTGAACGAGCCTGAGCGTCTAAAAGCCTTTTTAAGCACCCTTGAAGCACCACTTGGCGTATATGCCATATTTGGCAATCACGACTATAATGAGTATGTGTCTCTTGCAAAAGATGGACGCTTTAGAAGAGTCTCTTCACATATCCCTGTCATCATGCGGGCCTTTAGTCGCCTCTTTGGAGCCCAAGATAAGGGCGAAGTTGGCGCCATTGTCAGAAGCCCTATAGAAGAAATTGAAGATCTAAAAAAGATATTTAGCTCATCCGGCATTCGCCTATTGCACAATGAAACCGTGCAGATAGGCAAAAAAAATGCCCTCATAAACCTTACAGGCCTTGGCGACTACATGACAGGCCAGTGCCAGCCTCAGCAGGCATTTAGCGATTATAACCCCGCTATGCCCGGGATTGTTCTTTCACATAACCCCGACTCATACGACGTTCTGCAGCACTACCCAGGAGATCTATTCCTTTTTGGCCATACCCATGGTGGCCAGGTAAACCTGCCCTTCATCTGGAAGCGCGTTACCCCAATAAAAAACAAACTATTTAAAAGCGGCCTCTTTCACATAGACAACCGCTACCTCTACGTAAACCGCGGCCTTGGAGCCACATTCCCCTTTAGATGGTTTGCCCCTCCTGAAATAGCCCTCATAGAGCTACGTCGCCAAGGGCCCATCAAAGCCCCCATCTGGAAAAAAATCCTTGCCCAAGAACCTGCTCAAGAACCCGTTTGCGGTACTTCTAGAATTCAAAACGATGTTTTGGTATCCTTATAGGATATGAAAAAATATTGTTATAAGCTTACGTTGATGTATGATGGAACGGGCTATAGTGGCTGGCAGATACAGCCGCATAGTTTGTCCATTCAGCAGCTTGTGCAAAACGCCGTAAGGACGCTTGTTAAAGAAGAGGTGAACGTTGTGGGCTCAGGCAGAACTGATGCCGGCGTACATGCACTTATGCAGGTAGCACATTTTAAATCAGAAGGTGAGCACGATACAAAACGGCTGCTTACCAGCCTAAATGGCATACTGCCTAAAGACATTCGTGTGGTAGCCATTGAGCAAGTAGACCCCTCCTTTCATTCGCAACGTAGCGCCTATGCCAAGGAATATCACTATCGGCTTAGCTTTGATCACTATGTGTCGCCGTTTGAGAGAAATTACCGCTGGCATGTGCCCTATAAAATAGATATGGACCTCCTTAAAGAAGCAGCTACCCATTTTATCGGCACGCACGACTTTCGCTCCTTTGCAAACTCTGCAAATAAAGGAGCAGCCGCTAAAAACTCCGTACGGACAATAACAACACTAGATCTTGTTAAGACTGATGATGGCTACTCACTAGTATTTATAGGAAATGGCTTTTTATACAAGATGGTGCGCAATATCGTAGGCTCGCTCATTCAGGTAGCCTCTAAGAAAAAGCCCCTATCCTATATCGCAGAGACTTTTGCCGCAAAAGATAGGCGCGCAGCCTGCATGTCCGCCCCGCCCCAAGGTCTATTTTTAGTTAAAGTTTATTATAGCAATACTATACCCAATTAAGCAATTGCTTGAAGGCCTTTTCTTGCTATAATGTTAAGCATCTTAAGTGCAATGCCACGAGGATGTTTATCGCCGCGCTCCCACTGCTGTATTGTAGAAACATGTGTATT
The DNA here is from genome assembly GCA_964514655.1 of uncultured bacterium. GTDB lineage: Bacteria > Chlamydiota > Chlamydiia > Chlamydiales > FEN-1388 > SZAS-7. The sequence continues at coordinate 30,058 of CAZEQY010000018.1, read as the reverse complement.
TAGATACCTTGCAAAAACATTTTGGCTTACCTTTTCACGCAGTCGGAGACTTTTTATTTCACGGGGCGATAATTCTTCAACAGGGGTGAGGCATAAGGCATTAAATTCGTGCATTGTTGTTACGTCAACAAGCCCTGCATCATACAGACCCTCAACTGACTCTAAGACTACTTTTAAGATTGATTTGTCCATATTATTTTACCTCAAATAATTGACCAGCCTTTTTAAGGTCATCATCGCCCAGATTCACATCCTTCGCCCATCGATGAAAATGCCTGTTTTTGAAAATTCGCATCCACAATCTCGGTATTCCTTATATTCTAACTATAGCACTAAGTGCTATATATTCCAAGCAAAAACCTTCTGTAATCGCGAGAGACTGCTAGTGGTAGCGAAGTTTATTATTCCAATTAATTAACTTTTCTGGCATAATAGTTTTTTTTATAATATAAAGGAGCATTTTTATGTTACCAGCACCCGCATCAAATCCTACTATCGATTCAGTTTATAGCCTTCGCCGCACAATCTTAGAACAGGCCCAGTCATCACCAAAAGAAGTAAAGCAAAAAGTTGAATGGCTTAAAACTCTTACCGGCCGCGTCGAAGAACTACGTAGACAATGTCAAGAGCTTACAGAAGATACTGATCATAAGGTACAAGATCTTCCTTTCTGGAGAATCCGCAAGTATACCGACCGTCTTGGATTTGGCTTTTTTGACTTTTTAAATGGCAAGATTGGTAAAGCAAGAATGTGCGTGCGTCGCTCCTTACAAGATGTAGAAGCCTGCATCCAGACTATCTCAAAGCGCGAGTTACTTGCCGGCTATACACCAGAAGAACAAAGCCTTCCTTCCTTTGGCGTTGATATCGTGCACTACTTTAACATGATCAACCGCTTACATCCAAACGATCCCCTTTGCCAAACTAAGCTCGCCTCTCACCTTCTTTCTGAAGGGGCCTATATGACAGCACACGCCACATACAAAACCTTCTGTGAGCAAAACCCGGGCCTTGCGAGGACTGTAAAGCTCGATATGATCCGCGCACTAATGAGCGCCGGCAACTTCGAAAAGGCGCTTGAAGAAATTTTGGACGCGAAAAATGAGCTTTTCCCACCGGACGCTCCTAAAGATGCATTTAAAACAGAACGTGCAACGCTTGATCTTAAAAAAGCTACATGCCTTATCGAACTTAAGCGCTATGATGAGGCTCGAGAAGTGCTTTTACAGCAATTTGGCGAACAAGGTGCAAGCCACGAAGCACTAGCTCAGCTATTTCTTATAAGCCTTGGAGAAGCAACAGCAGACCTTTCACTTGTCGAACGAGCAAAACAGATGTTTGCTCAACTTCCACATAACACCAAAAAATCTGTTGCCTGGTCAAAAGACTGCCTTATCTTCACTTTTGAGTTTTGGCTCCATTCAGCCTGCTGCAATTTGATAAAAGAAAATCAAGCCTTCTACACACAATCTCTTGAGAGCATAGATGCATTTATTCAGTCTAAGGCAGTTACACCAAAGGTACTGCTAGAAAGCCTATTAAACCGTGCAAAGCTTGAAGAAACTCGGGCCAACAACTTCCTCAAAGCCTACCACAACTTTGCTAAAGTCACACAGCAGCCTATACCAGAAGCTAGTACACCAGTGATTGATGGTCGAAAAGAAGCGCTTTACGTGCAGCTTTTTGGTGCAAAACAGGCCTTTAGTCCAAGCGGCATACTCACGAACCTAGACACCTTGAAAATTATCCTTAAAAAGTGCCAAAATTCAAAGCTCTTTGAAGATGCTGAAAGCACACAAACCATGCAGCAGATCACTGATCTTCTTGAGCTCACAAAGCATAACCTGGATACAGCAGTAAAGTCGCTTGTTGCTACTGTACAGGCTGGTAAGCACCCATACATCAATGTACAGTCGCTACCGTTTGTCGCAAATTTGATGATTGGGCAGTAGATTCCCTTACCCTGTAATGCCCTTACTATCAAGCTCATGGAAGCTGGAAAAGACTTGCACACCCTGTTCTTTGTAGGTTTCAAGTAGACCAGGGTCCATGCCATTGATGAGGATGGGCTTTGCGCGCGTTGCCATGAGTGAGCGAAGGCCGCGGCTAGAGTCTTCAAAGCCAATTACCTTGTCATCAGGCTTGGCATAGAGGCTTATAGCTTTTAAATAGCCATCAGGAGCCGGTTTTGGCTCAGTGTAGTCTTCTCGAGTGATCCAGTGGGGTATTGTCTTTAGAATTGGGTTTTTTTCGCAAAGTACATCAACTAAAGCTTTTGCCGAGTGGGTCACAACAGCACGCTTTACATTTTGCTTTTCTAGCTCCAAAAGAAGTTCCTTAGCGCCAGGCATAAGTGGAGCACTTTGGCTGTGCAACAGGTCTAAGTAGCACTGCTTTTTCTCGGCGTAGAGCACCTTCCAGTCAGGCTCTTCTTGATAAAGCTTTGGAAATTCTGCGTAGATATAGCGCTTTGGCGCCTCGGCATCCTGCTGGGCTATGCTAAAATATTTTTCAAAATTCCAAGGAAGATGGTAGCCCCTCTTCTTTAGCATGTGCTTGTAGGCCCCATAGTGCAGCTCTTCTGTGTTCACGAGCAAGCCGTCTAGATCAAATAAAAAGAGCTGATAGTCTGCTATCCAGTGCATATATTCCTATAGATTAAGAAAATAAGAACCCATTATACTACGGCCGGTTTATTTTCGGTGAATGTTTTGTTACATTTCGTTTTGTTATTACTACTCCTTGTAAGTTGCTCAAAGGACTCTGAGCGGGCTCCTCGTGGCGAATATATTGTACGCCTTGACGATGAACATGCCCTCATAACCATCCCACACGAAAAAGTGACCCAAGCTCCCTACCCCTGGCAGCCTCAAGAAGGCAAAATGTGCACCATCACCAAAGAATACTTTCGCTGTAAGGGAAGCGTGCTTAACCCTCCCAATATCATCACAAAAGATGGCAAAGAGGTTACTCGCTTTTATGACTGCTCTGGAGCCGACAAGCACAGCCTACCTCTACGAGATGGCAAGGAATTTATCTACCCCATCCTCATAGACCTTCTAAACCACGTCCAGACAGTGACAGCAAAGAACGTTATTGTCACCTCAGGCCACCGCTGTATCGCTCACCAGGCCTTTATGGACCCTAGCCCCAAAGCTTCCGGCTCAAAGCACCTTATTGGCGCTGAAGTTGACTTTTACGTAAAAGGCCTAGAAGAACAGCCCCTAAAGATCATCCAAATGATCATCGACTACTACAAAGAAGAGCCAAAAGAATACAAAGCCTTTCAGCGCTACGAAAAGTCTAACGACGTAGCCACTCCTCCTTGGTTAAATAAAGAGATTTTTATAAAGCTATTTAAGCGAAATGAGGGGCGAAACCATGATAACCGTCACCCTTTTCCCTATATAAGCATCCAGGTGCGCTTTGACAGGGAAAAAAATGAGCGAGTAGCCTTTTCTCCTGAGCAGGCACAAGGCCTTATGCGCAAATAACAGTAGCTCGAAAATCGCATTTTAAAGTACTATCCTAGGCCTCATCTATACTGCCGGTGTGGTGGAATGGTAGACGCGGTAGACTCAAAATCTACTCTGGGTAACCAGGTGCTGGTTCGAGTCCGGCCATCGGCAATTTTCTTTCCCTTGCCTAAAATTATATAATTATTTATTTAAACAAATATATATAATAATAATTTTAGGAGGCCCGCCGTGAAGAACTTGCTAGGGTTTTTGTTCTCTGTTGGTATTATCCTTACAATACCCACCTTTGCTGACTGGGGTAGTAATGTTGATAGCATTGACGCCATAAAGCACTGGCGTATGGACGATCGTATTGCTCACGTACGTGGCACTATTGCTGAGGTACTCGGCTCTGATGGCTTTAGGCTAACTGATGATACCGGCGAAATCCGCATTCGCTTTTCTAACAAAGAACTAAGAGAGTTTCACTTTCATTCCGGCATGCGCGTTGAGGTTCGAGGTAGAGTAGAGCGCGAACACCACCATTGGGACCTCGAAGCGACCGCCGTAAAGCTACACGACCATTTCGTTGTTGGTGAGTACTAAGAACTATAGATCGCGATTGTTCATTACCCAGTCGCCCTAACGGGCTCTCATAATTTTTTTGGCTATACCCACAGCTCCCTGCAGTCGCAATGGGCTATAGGCAGACGCCCTTGCGGGCTAAAGTGAGCAATATTGAGTTTGGGGATTAATGATGCTTAAGCCGCACCCACAGCGATCGTAGGGAGCTGTGGGTGCGGCCAAAAAAACTAGAGGAGCCCGCTAGGGCGACTGATTTAGATACTCTAAATTATTCTAAGCTCATGGCTTTTTTGAAGCTTAGCTGCCAGTAAGGCGTCTTTAACGAGCTTATCAAGACAGCCGGAGGCGTGTTTTTAAAGCTTGTGTGGATAAAATCGCCATTTCCAAGATAGAGGCCTATGTGATCAACTTGGCCATCATCTCGCTGCGAAAAGAACAATAAATCGCCGGGTCTTGCTTTATCGAGAGTTATGTTCGTGAGCGTTTTTGTCATGCTGATCTGGTAGACATCGCGCGGAAGAGTAATACCCATCTGGCGATATAAAAATGAAACTAAGCCAGGAGCATCAAACCCATATGCCGATGAGCCGCCCCAGGTATAAGGCACGCCTACAAACTGTCTTGCCAAAGTTACCATCTCCTCTACAGAAAGTGGTTGCGGGTTGATTGTAAGAGTAGATCTCAGCATGTACGCCACTTCACCGGCAACTAAGCGCACCTTACAATAGCGATCAGCCTGTACATCAAGAGCATTTGCTACTTCAACTTTTGCACCATATGGTAGCGTAAGAATTGGCGGATAGGTTGTTACATCGCGTACAAGATATACGTGGGCAAAAGGACTTGTAACGCTTGCTACATGGTTGAGTCTCGGATATGTTGCATCTTCAAACTCTACAAGGCCACCGGAATGAACCCAGCCTTCTACATCGTCCTTCGTGATCACTCGTACCCAGCCATCAGATTGTCTTTCAATAATCTGCACAGAATCGGACCAAATAAGCTGCGATACTACCTCAGAAAGCTCTTGAGGCTCTTGGTGTATGCTTAGAACCGGCTGTGAACATATATATTCAAAATCATCAGCATGTATAAGGCCAAGTGTAGAAAGTAGCCACACACAACTAATTAATAACTTTTTCATACTATCCTCCTATTTTATGTCTGTATTTCCAATAATCTCTGCCATAATTAAATGTGAGCTCTTCGCCAGGCTCTATCGTTCTTGCCGCAAAAAGGCCAATATGAATAAGCCCTCGATCTACAAGACAAAAGGGCTTCATCGTTGGCTTGTCACTGTGGTTGGCAAACCTCAGCTCATTGCCGGCGTGTAGGGCATCAATAACATAGTATCCCCAGGAAAAAAGCTTTGTAGGAAACCGCATGCAATAGCCATTAAAGTCCGCTTTTCTACGATTTACCTGTCGAACTAGCCCGGTATATTGACCGATAAAGCTGTCTTTTGCAATCACATTCTCAGCAAAAAGCCCATACCCGAGCTCCTCACCTATCCATCTGATGGAGCAATCTGCTACTTTACCAGAAAATAGACTTTGACGAAGAGCGCTTCCCATAGAGCGATGTTCCTCGCCGACAACGGTTCTACGAAGCAGCCAGGGACACTTTCTGATCACCTCTTCTAAAACCACCACATCCAAAAAAGCAAGGTTTTGTAAGTAGCAAATCTGAAAAAACTGCTCAAACTCTTCTCGTGAAAAAAATGACTCTTTAGACTCTCCCTTTTTTTGCACGCGAATTAGAGGGGTAATTCTTGGCTCAAGGGCAAGGTGAATTTCTTTTTTTACCAATAAATCAGCAAGCTCTACAGCAGTAAAGCCAAGAGCATTTTTTCGCTTTATAAGCTCTGGATTATGTTTAAGCAGATTTATTGCCGCTAAATCATCTTGCAGCACTGCAAGGTGCAAAGGACTATTAGACGTTTTCAGCAACGGTTTCAACACGTTTAATGCCATTTTTATCGATAATTAGCCGAAACTTTTTGATGCGCACCCGTTTTTGGGAATCAGGTTCGTTATATGTACTTTTGATCACAATATTGAGGTGATAGACTTTTGGAAGCACTTCTTGACGTATCTCCATGGTGTCAGGATCAAGGCTCAAATAGGACTCAAAAGGATTTGATGCCTTTTCAAGTATGGGGTGGATGTTAAACAAAAAGACGTTATGCAACTTGTGCCTTCTTGCGCGAAAGAGCTCTTCATCAGAGCCAAGCTCCATCTCCTTTTTGTAGTAAAAGACAGTCTCTCGCCTTTTAAATAGCTTGACGTCGCTGTTAAAGAGGGTTTGACGAACCTCTAGAATATCCTGAGGTATATTTTCTTCTGAAACAAAAGAAAAAATCTCTTTGAGCTTACCAAGCACACGAAGTCCACTTGAGTTATATATTTGTGTAGTATAGTCAGAAAACCAAAGCGCCGCTCGCTTATGAAAAAGAATCTTCAAGCTATCTTTAACGCGATCTTTTAGCACATAGATAACAACGGTAAAGAGCAAAAATGGCAAGCTATTAAAGCCAAGGTTTGGAAAGTTCAAAAACACAAGCAGCACATAGACAAGCATTGCAATACCCGCTGCAAGGCCTGCAACAAAACTGCCATACTTATCTACCCAAGAAGTACGCTCAAGGTTTAGTAAGAGGGCATCTAACACATACTTATTTAACAGGCCTTTGTGGTAGAGCACGCGCTCTTTACTTGCAGGATCTCGCTCATCAATTTCGTTAGATGCCTGGTAGTGCTTTTCTCGGTATTTTTTTTCTGTAGCAATACTCTCACAGAGCTTTTGGTCAATTTCATGAATATTATCTGCTTTAACAGAACGTATGTACTCCAAAAAGCCTGTAAAGTAGTAGTCAATGGAGCTGCTGATAAATTCATCAACGTAGTTAAAAGTCTCAAAGAGATCCTCACAATTAGCCTTTTGGCACTCTTCTTGAAACTCTTTTTTGACCTGTAGAAATATCTCGCGAAAGCGAGCAACTTCTTTTGCAATATCAAGAGCACCTTGCCTCAAGGCATCAATTTGTGAGCGGTCTAGAAGCTGTATCAAATCTCTTACGCCCATGCGTAGAGCACTTCTAACAATATTTCCCAAAAGCTTTAGTTCATCTTGAATGACAAGCACACTTTCAGTTGTAAGAGGCTCAAATCTCATGCTTTCAATACGTATAAGAGGCGATTGAGAGTTTGTTTCGTTTACAAGGTCATAAAAAGAAAACTCCGGAGTTTTATAGCGAATCAGATTTGTGCGATCTTTATAAAACTGTTCTTTAGAGTATGTGTGAGGGTCAATCTGCAGCGCTGAAGGAATAAAGAAATAAAACTCCTGTGTCGCAATATTGTGTTTGAGGCTACGCATGGGAGCAAAGTCCGTTTCTAGCTCAAACTGCAGATTATCGCGAAAGTGAATGTCTTCGTAGTAGAGATCGTTCCAAAAGCTGTTCATATCCGCATTATATCTCGAATATTTTTGTACTTCTACCAAAACATGCGGTTAGGCTATTATATATTAGTTTTTTGCGGCCATGGCGGAATTGGTAGACGCGCTAGATTCAGGTTCTAGTCGGGGTAACTCGGTGAAAGTTCGAGTCTTTTTGGCCGCAAATACAAATAAAAAAGTGTAGCACCATGATATATGGGCTACACTTTTTTGTTTTTACAACAACTACTTTGCTGCAGCTGCTGCTGCATCTACAGCTGGCGCCGCATCAGCTGATGGAGCAGGAACGTTCGTCTCTGCAACAACAGGTGGTGGTGGCAATTGCTGCTGTACTGCAGGAGCACCGTCTTGAGGAGCAACCTCTGGTTGTCCTGGCACAGGTGGCGGAGCATCTTGGCTTTGAGCAGCTGGTGCTGAAGCCGAAGCTTGCGCTAGAGCAGCTTCTTGTGCGGCTTTCATCTTTGCTTCTTGTTGTTTTTGGTCTGCTTCAAGTCGTGCAAGTTCTGACGGTGCAAAATTTGCCTGCCAATTCTTGTTCGGTGCAACTTGAATCAAGCCAACTTCTCTTCCTACAACCTGCATAATTTTTGGAGGTTGTACTAAGAACAGCACGCCAATTGCTTGGTACATGATGATGAATGTGCGGCGGATATTTACTGCACGATTCCAAAGATCTTCAGAAGAAAATAGAGCCGATGATGTAAGGTGTCTGTTAAGGCCAGTAAGACGGCCGATGGTTGCGTTTAATACCGCAAACGGTGTTTGTACAACTGCAAGCGCTAGGTTTGCTGCTGCTTCCATAGCGGTAAAAACTACTGTAGCTACAGCACCAACTGCATATGCAATAAGTTGAAACTTCAAGGTCTTTTGCTCGACTGCAGGTTTTTTGTACAGAGAGTCAAGCTTGTTTAAAGGGACTGTTGTGATTACAGCTTCAGCCGCTGTAGGAAAAGATACTTTCATAATTCATCCTCTAAGATAAGGTTTTTTTCACATCTACCTTCGTATCTCGTCGGATGATATTAGTCAATACTTTTAAACTTAAGTTTCTGGGTTTTCTTTTGCTGCTTTCATCATAGCATCTAGCTCTTCGCTAATTGCCTGCTGCATAAGGGTTGCCCGCTCTTTGACAAGCTCATATTCTTTTTGTTCACCGCAGCATTGAATAGCGGTTTTTAAACACATATCAGCAAGCGGTAAAGCTTTTAATTTGATGTAGCAGTCAGCAGCATGAAAGTGAGGCAAAGGATTTTTAGGATCTAGGGATGAGCCTAAAAGATATACTTGAGCTGCCTTTTCATATTTGCCAAGGCGATGCAAGCAAGCGCCTGAGCCTAACATATACTTTGGCTGAGTTGGGTCAAGAAGCATGAGAATTACAAACAGATATGATGCATCGCGAAATTTGCCCTGGTTGTAAAAGAGGTATGCCTGTGTATAGATTCCTTCCAGGGTCTCATCGTCAAGTTTAAGCATTTGCTTGGGGATAATGCCCTTTTTAATTGCCTCATACATCATCGTGACTGTATCTTTTAATTGTCCGGCAATTGCCTCATTGGAACGGCCACCTGCAATAATTGCTTTACCAAGACTTTCGCCTGTTTGATCAGAAGCTTCATCTTTGGGCATATTCCCCTCCATGCTCTTACTACTTAACTCTACCCCATTCTAAATTAAACTTCAAATTTTATATTTACATTATGGCAAGCTACTCATTACCAACAATTTACGAATCTGTCGAGACCGAGTCCGTGACCGAGACCGGATGCGTTCGGTCTCGGTCACGGACTCGGTCTCGGTCTCGATAAGAAAGCATTACTTTGCGTTGAAAATTCCGATTAGAGTATACTGTTTGCACTATGACAACGCATGACACAAAACATATTCGCAATTTTTCAATTATTGCCCATATTGACCACGGCAAGTCAACACTGGCGGACCGCTTTCTTGAGCATACAGGCACTATCGCCAAGCGCGATATGCAAGAACAGGTGCTCGATGGCATGGATCTAGAGCGCGAGCGCGGCATTACCATTAAGGCCCACCCTGTTACCATGTACTATAAAGCAAAAGATGGTGTGGTCTATCAAATGAACCTCATCGACACTCCGGGACACGTTGACTTTACCTACGAAGTATCTCGCTCTTTAGCCGCCTGTGAAGGCGCCTTATTAGTAGTAGATGCCGGACAGGGCCTGCAAGCACAAAGCCTTGCAAACATGCACCTAGCACTTGCAAGAAACCTCGCTATCATACCTGTCATCAACAAAATTGACCTGCCAACTGCAGACAAAGAATCTGTCCTTCAGCAGCTAGAAGAGGCTTTAGCAGTACCTCCAGAAGAAGCGATTTGCTGCTCTGCAAAAACCGGCATTGGTATAGAAGACATTTTAGAGCGCATTGTCACCCATATTCCTGCTCCTGAAAATAGCCACGATAGTGCATTAAAAGCACTTGTCTTTGACTCATACTTTGACAACTTCCGCGGCATCATGGTCTACATCCGCGTGCTATCCGGTGAAATCAAGCGCGGCACTGAAATCCTCTTTATGGGTACAGGTAAAGCCTTTGAAGTAAATGAAGTTGGCATCTTCTGCCCCCGTCAAAAGCCTGTAGAAGCATTAAGAACAGGAGAAGTTGGCTACTTTGTTGCCAACATCAAAAATCCAAAAGATGTTCATGTTGGAGACACCGTCACAACGCAAAAAAACCCAACAAAAGAGCCCCTGCCCGGCTTTGAGGTAAAAAACCCTGTTGTCTTTGCAGGTATTTACCCAATGGATTCTACCGACTTTGAAGCACTGCGAGATGCACTATCAAAGCTACAGCTTAACGACTCAGGACTACATCTAGAACAAGAAAGTAGCACAGCCCTTGGCTTTGGTTTTCGCTGCGGCTTTTTGGGACTATTGCACCTTGAAATTGTTGTAGAGCGTATAAGCCGCGAATTTAACCTTGAGATTATCACGACATCACCAAGCGTTATCTATCGCTTTATGCTTAATGACAATACTGTACTAGAAGTTGACAACCCCGCCCACTACCCTGACCCTACACATATTGCATGGGTAGAAGAGCCATGGGTAAAGTCGCATATCATCGTGCCTTCAGACTATCTTGGCGCCGTTATGAACCTCGCTATGGAAAAGCGCGGCACCTGCCAAAAGATGGAAACGTTAGACTCAAAGCGACTTTTAGTGACCTATAGACTGCCCCTAAACGAAATTGTCACCGACTTTGCCGACAGGCTAAAGTCGGTAAGTAAAGGCTATGCCTCTTTTGACTATGAGTTTGACGGCTATGAAGAAGGCGATATCATAAAGCTTGAAATCCGCGTTAACGAAGAGCCTGTAGATGCCTTTTCATGTCTTATCCACCGCACAAAAGCAGAAAGTCGCGGAAGAGCCATCTGCGAAAAGCTAGCAAATGTTATTCCGATGCAGCTCTTTAGGGTACCAATTCAAGCTGCTATTGGCGGCAAAGTTGTAGCGCGAGAAACAATCCGCGCCATCACCAAAAACGTCACCGCCAAATGCTACGGCGGCGATATTTCCCGCAAAAAGAAACTCTGGGAAAAGCAAAAAGAGGGTAAAAAGCGCATGAAAGAGATTGGAAAGGTTAATATCCCCCAGTCTGCCTTCATGGAAGTCCTCAAATTGTCTGAGGGATAAAATTCAATCTTAACAAACATGTAATCCGGTCTCGGTCTCGGTCTCGGTCACGAATGCAGCCATAAGATACCGTTATACTCGAGTCCGTGACCGAGACCGGATTATTTATAAAAGATATTTTTACTTAACAATTCGTCCAGTTCTCAAAGAGCAGAGAAATAAGAGTAATACCCACAAAATCGCCATTTCGGTATAATAATTAACTTATTTTTCAGAGTTTTTGCATGGTAAAAAACGACCTACAGACACTTACACCCTGCTACACAAGCCAGGAGCTTGCTCAGCTTGATCCTAAGCACATTCCGGAGCATGTTGCTATGGTTCCAGATGGCAATGGGCGCTGGGCAAAAAGAAACATGCTTTCTGTCGAAAAAGGCCATATGACAGGCTATGAACGGGTTGTAAATATCGTGCGCGCCGCTAAAGAGCTTGGCATCAAGATGATGACCCTCTATGCATTTTCTACAGAAAATTGGAAGCGTCCGAAAGACGAGGTGCACCACCTTATGCGCCTTACAGAAGAATATCTTGTAGCCTACCAGCAAAAGCTTATCGAAGAAAATATCTCTTTAAAGGCTATTGGAAACATAAATCTGCTTCCGGCAAAGGTAAAGGCCATTCTTCACGAAACAATAGAAAGCACAGCATCCTGCACAGAATTTACCCTCGTTTTAGCCATAAACTACGGCGGAAGAGACGAACTTGTGCGCGCTATTGCCAACATTGTGGCAGAAAAAATTGATCCAAAAGATATCACAGAAAAAACAGTCGCAGACCACCTTGACACGCGGTTTTTGCCGGATCCGGACCTGCTCATACGAACAAGCGGAGAAAATCGTCTCAGCAACTTTTTGCTCTGGCAAAGCTCATATGCAGAAGTCTACATCGAAGATGTTGCATGGCCAGACTATAGCGCCAAACACCTTCTACAGGCAGTATGTGACTATCAAAAACGAGAGCGGCGCCATGGAGGTCGCACCTAAGCATGAATATGACAAATTTTTCAAACTTTCAGCAGCGCTTTTGCATGGGCTTTTTGGGGATAGCCTTTGCTGCTGTAGTAATCTTTTTTTCGCACACACCGCCCTTAGGGTACCTATTTTTGCTCGCAGTAGGGCTTGGACAAGCTTCTGCCCTATCAGAATACTACTCCCTAAGTACATCAAAAGGCTTTTCTCCCCTTACAAAGCTGCCTATTGCCTTTTCTATCCTCTATGTCTTTTTGCACTACTGGCAATTTGACTGCGAAATAAGCTTTTTTAGCTTTATGGCAATTGCCTTTATGGCCTTTTTTGCAAAGCACAAGCAATCTATTGCAAACCTTGCAATAACGCTATTTGGGCTTCTCTACATAACATTCCCCTTAAGCTACTTAGTGGACATTAACTTTTTGGGCTCTTCGATGTGGCTTGTCTTTTTGCTTGCTACAACAAAGATGACAGACACCAGTGCATACTTTGCCGGCAAGCTCTTTGGCAAGCACCTGCTAGCACCAAAGCTATCGCCAAAAAAGACTGTAGAAGGTGCTATCGGCGGCCTTATCGGCAGTATTGCGACAAGCCTTGTCCTCTTTTCCTTTTTGCAGATAAGCCTAACTGATGCCCTCTTCCTTGGTGCCCTAATAGGCATTATTGCTCAAATTGGCGATTTAGCTGAGTCGCTACTAAAACGCGATGCTGAAGTTAAAGACTCAAGCACCCTGCCCGGCTTTGGCGGCATGCTGGACGTTGTAGATTCACTTATCTTCACAACGCCATTTCTCTATTTCTGGCTTAAAGCAAAAACGATACTCTAAGAGGCAGTATGATTATTACACTAGATGGTCCAGCAGGAACAGGCAAAACAACAGTAGCAAAAAACCTTGCCGACGAGCTTGGCTTTACCTACTTTGACACCGGCGCTATGTATCGTGCTATCACCTACGGCGTTATCAAGTATGACATCGATATAGACAACCCAGAAGCTCTTAAAGCCTTTCTTGATCAATATCCCGTAACCATAGAAAGTCACTTTAACCAAAAGCGCTTTTTCCTGGGCTCTGAAGAGGTTACAGACAAAATACGCACAAAAGAAGTAACGGCCCTTGTCTCCAAAGTTTCAGCTATTCGCGCGGTTCGCGATAAGCTTGTTGCCACACAGCGTGAGCTTGCCCACGGCGTAAATGCCGTCTTTGAAGGCCGCGACATGGGCACTGTGGTCTTTCCTGATGCAGACGTAAAGATATACCTCACTGCAACCCTAGAGGTGCGTGCAAAACGGCGCTTCAGCGAACTTAAGGACCCATCAGTAAGCCTAGATGATGTTCTTGAAGCTATCAAAAAGCGCGATGAACTAGATGCAAGCCGCGATATATCGCCCATGAGGCCGGCTGATGATGCCGTGCTCATAGACACTTCATTTCTAACGCCGACAGAAGTTGTAAACCGCATCATGATCATCACGCGCGAGCTGCAAGATAAACCCCTGACAAACCAATGAGTCTTTTTTACCGCATATCACGACTATCGCTAAAAGGCCTCTTTAAGATCGCCTACGGCCATACTGTCTATATGCCAGAAGATGTTGTCTATCCAGAAGCTGCTATCATTGCGGCAAATCATGCCTCGTTTCTTGATCCACCACTAATAGCAGCATCGTGGCCTGAGCCCATTCACTTTCTTGCTCGAAAGACGCTTTTTGATGTGCCATTACTTAGGCCCATTATCACAGGCCTTAATGCGCATCCACTGCAGGCAGCAAACGACACAGGCGCCTTAAAGCAGGCTCTAACCCTCTTAGAAAGCGGCAAAAAGATCCTTCTTTTTCCTGAAGGAACACGTAGCCTCGATGGCACTATGGCGCCCTTTAAACAAGGTATAAGCATGCTTGCTCGCAAGTCTCAAGCTGCTATAATTCCTGCCTATATTCATGGCAGCTATAAAGCCTGGCCAAAAAACAGCAAGTACCCTACTCTCTTTGGTGCAAAAACAGCATGTGCCTTTGGTAAACCGATTTATCTTTCAGAATTTGACCAAACAGATGCTAAAGCACTGCAACAAATGATCACCTCTCGCCTTGAGCAAGAGGTTTTAAAACTAAAAAAAATGTTCCCGTAGCTCAGTGGATAGAGCGGACGCCTCCTAAGCGTCAGGTCGCGCGTTCAATTCGCGCCGGGAACGATATAGAATGAGGAACACTACAATGCAAGCGATCGCAGATATTGGACTAATAGGCCTAGCAGTGATGGGACAGAACTTGGTGCTAAACATGGCAGATCACGGCTACACCGTTGCCGTCTATAACCGCACTGTCTCTAAAGTGGATGACTTTGTTGAAGGGCCGGCAGCAGGAAAAAGCATTGTAGGCACCCATAGCATGGAAGAGTTCTTCAAAAGCCTAAAAAGGCCCCGCAGGGTCATGTTTATGGTAAAGGCAGGCGATGCTGTTGATGATTTAATCAACCAGTGCCTCCCCTACATGGAACCCGGCGACATCATCATCGATGGTGGCAACAGCAACTTTATAGACACAAACCGCCGCACAAAAGAACTTAAAGAAAAGGGCTTTTACTTTTTGGGCGTAGGCATTTCCGGCGGTGAAGAGGGCGCACGTCACGGCCCTTCCATCATGCCAGGCGGCAGCATCGAAGCGTGGCCTCACGTAAAGCCTATCTTTCAGGCTATTGCTGCAAAAGTTGGCAATGAACCTTGCTGCGACTGGGTGGGCGAAGATGGCGCAGGCCACTATGTGAAGATGGTGCATAACGGCATTGAGTATGGCGACATGCAGCTTATCAGCGAAACATACGACATCATGAACCGCGGCCTGAACATGAAGGCAAATGAGCTTGCCGACACCTTTTCTAACTGGAATAAGGGCGTGCTCGATAGCTACCTCATCGAAATCACAAGCAAAATTTTTACAGTAAAAGATAGCGATGGAAACCCTCTTGTGGACAAAATCTTGGATGTTGCCGGCCAAAAAGGTACCGGCAAATGGACAGCAATAGATGCGCTAAACATGGGTATGCCGCTTACACTTATTGGTGAAGCTGTCTTTGCAAGGTGTTTAAGTTCAATGCTAGATGAGCGTAAGCGTGCAAGCAAGCTTCTTTCAAATGCCGTCTACCCAATCACTAAAAACCGAGAAGAATGCATAAAAAATCTTGAGCAGGCGCTCTATGCTTCAAAAATCATTAGCTACGCACAAGGATTTTTACTTATGCGTGAAGCTGCAAAAGAATATGGCTGGAAGCTTAACTTTGGAGCTATTGCCCTTATGTGGCGCGGTGGCTGCATCATAAGATCTGCATTTTTAGGTAAAATTAAAGATGCATATAGCCAAAATCCAAATTTAGAATCACTACTACTTGCTCCATATTTTGTTGAAGAGCTAAAAAAAGCTGAATCCAGCTGGAGAAGCACGGTATCGCTATCTGCTGAAAGCGGCATACCAACGCCATGCATAAGTACGGCTTTAGCCTTCTTTGATGGCTATAGAAGTGATCGACTTCCTGCAAATCTCCTACAGGCCCAGCGCGACTTTTTTGGCGCACATACCTACGAGCGAATAGATAGACCTCGTGGAGAGTTTATTCATACTAATTGGAATGGAAATTGACATATTGAGCCCTTCAATATATACTGTTTCCCCCTAATTTGAGGATAACTTTATGTCATCTATTGATTCATCTGATAGTAGCCCAATAAGCAGCGCGACAACAAGCCCCTGCAAACAAAACGATACTCCTGGCTTATCAGGAACATTGAGCGGCCTTACAGTTACGAATATGCAAACAGATGCCCGTCGCAGCCTTTTTCGCCCAAGATCTGCATCTCTTGCCGATCTTGAACGTGTGAAAGAAAAAATTGCGCGCCCAGACTCTCCGCCACTTGTTGCTATCAAAAACCAAACGGCAAATGACGTCTGCTTTATTAATACCCGCGCTGTCTTTAAACCGGGCAAAACAAATGCCATAAAGGCGGTAATTTGTCATCAGGTTGCAAAAGAATTAGATGCTGAGTCTTCAGTTCCCATGGCACTAGAAGCAACTGCAGCTCAAGTTATAGGCAAAGATGATAGTGTTATATATGTTACCGTCCATGTAAATGGCACGCCGTGGGTTGTAAACCCGATAGATTGCCATGAGGTAGAAGTAGTAGATCAAAAGGTAATTCTTAGCGATGATGAAGAGTGCGAGTTTCTTTTAGCAAAAGAAACTGAATACGCTCATACTCTTACCCCGCAAACAGATGCAGCAGAAGGACATCCCCTCGCCTTTGCAGAAGTGCTTCTTACTCAAATAGACGGCAAACCTCATATCGTAGAGTCAAAAAGCGCCCTACAGGTCACAGACAATTCTCACGTAACAAGGGGTGATAATAGGTATGAGCTTCGTCAGAGCAACGAAGTCTATATGCCAAAAGCTACTAGCGATGATGAATGCGAGTTTGAAGACGAACCTAAAACCTCACTTTCTGATTCAACTGAAGGCCTAGTCCCAGGAGAAGTCGTTCTTGTTAGAACGCGTGTTGAAGGCTTTTTGCAGCCAATGGTACAAGATGTACTTACCGAGATAGATGAAATTCCAGTTGATATCCTCTATCCAGGTAACGTGCGAGATGCCTTTTATAAAATGATTAATAAAATCTCGTTTATACAAGCGCTTTTGCTAACTAGCCTCTTTAGAACTGCAGATGGTAAATGCCGCTATTTAAAAGATTCTAATGTTCTTTTCACAGAAGCCATGGATGGATCGCTCCATCTTACGCTAATAGACCTTGATGAAACGATGCCGGAAGATAATGGACATATCCGCCTTGGCCTGATGGGCTATCCCGATGCACATGAAAAGCTCGAAGGGCCTAATCGCGCATTTGCCAAGCAGTTTATTGAAAAAATTAAAGCAAGGCAGCAAAGCCTTTTAGCCTGCGTATCGCAATCCCCTCTTGGAACAAACGAAAAAGTAATAAAAGCATTTCAACACACTCTAGAAGAATATTGCACAGCATACGAAGAACTAAAAGAAACATCGTTTTCTTTAGCTGATCTTATCTTTAAGGTATTTCCAGACTATAAAAAAGAGTGGGATGCTCTCCAATTGCTTGGTCTTGACCGAGAAGAAATTGCTGATAGCATCGGCTTTAGTACTTTGGAAGAAAAGCAACAAGAAGTAGCCGAGCGAGTTGCCAGCGCAAAAGCCAACCTCACAAAAGCCAGAAATTTATAAAGTCACTTTCGAGATAATCTTCCCTCTTTGGGGGTGATCCAGGTCACCGATGGTACCAAACACCAAATTGCACCCACGAACTGGGGTGCTGGACATCTTTCAGCATTTCATAAATGCCCAATTGTTCCGTCTAACTCTCTTTTTTTTGTTTGCGCAAAATACAACTGAGTTATATTATGTGAGATGAGCGAGTAGAAATACACAGGTGCATGCATGCCGAAAGAACAATCGACAAGACCTCCTAAGCTACCAAATGTGCTGAAAACTGTTCAAGACCATGTTAGAAAAGGAAGGATCATTGATACTCGGCATTCAAAAACTCGTGCGATAGAGCGCTTAATAACTTTTGCTGAAATCATTCAAGTTTTGGAACAGGGACGGCATGAAAAAGTTAAGGATGAATGGAAACCTGAGCACAAAGCTTGGAATTACTCTATAAGAGGAAAAACGTTAGACGGATTGGAGCTAAGAGTGCCGGTCTTTTTTGATAATAAGGACCCAAGCATGAGTCATACCCATTCAAGTTCAAGAGTTGGTTTTTTTGCGCGCCAAAGTCCCGCGATTGAAGAGATTTAAAATGCGCCCATATTACAATATGAGCGCATTTTAAATCTTTCAAGCCCGGGCCTTTCGCGCAGCAAAAAAACCAACTCTTGAACTTGAATGGGTATATATAGGTATAGTTACTGTAATAAAACTAACTAAGTAAGAGGATATTTTATGGTTAACAAAATTTTAAAACGGTATATGTACGAGGGTTTTGGCTTTCCCATCATTCTATATAATGTCCCAGCAAAAAAAATTCGCGAAGAATGGACTCCTTTTATTAATTTTATAGAACTTGCCAAGCATGTACTGCGTATCCTGTGCTTTATTCAAGAGCCCCTCACCGGAAATCAAGTGTTCTTCATTCGTCATCAAATTAAATTGACTGGTCAGGAATTAGCAGATTTACTGGGAGTTACTCAAGCGGCGGTATCAAAGTGGGAAAAGAAAAAAAATACAATAGCAAAAATTGAACCCGCGATTGAATTTTGCTTACGCCTACTTGCGCTTGAATATCTGGATGAAGGAGAATCTGAAAATTTGCATAAATTATTCTTCAAAAAACACCTGTTAAGTGACATCAAAGAAAAGCAAAAAGACACCCTTTCACCTCCTCCCCCACTAAAAGTAAAAGACAGCGACCCATATCTGCTACGAAAATGTGCTTAATACCGGGAGTTTTAATTGATGCTGAATTTTCTGCTACTCAATACCTGGTCAAAAATCTGTTTTCCAATCTGGCGACAAAAAGAAGTGCCGTTTGATGAATCGCGTAAGGCTTCCCATTGCCTAAAGGTCTTTGTAGGAAGCAATAGCTCTATTAATTCTGTTTGCTCGCGCATTTTTTTTCCGGGAACAAAGGTGCTCGGCGGCGCGTCAGGAAATGGAAAATACCCCTTCGCAAGATATTCTTTCTGTAACTCATCTATTTGAGCTGAATGCGGGGGTAATTTCTCTAAATTGCCTTGATACTCTGCAGCAAGCTTTTCTTGCTCTTGTATCCAGTTTGCATCTTCTTTTTGCTCTAGCTTTACCTTTCCATACATGGCTCTATTGCGCCAAATGCCCTCTAATGTATTTGTAGAGCTATTTTCAAAACCACACTTTATATAAAACGGCCATGAGCCATAGCAAGAATCAACCCTCACTTGGACATTTTGTGCATCAAGAGCTTTTGCTGCTATAGATGCTACATTCAGAATATAGTCTATGACCTGAGCGCCTTGTAGTCCTGACTTCTTTGGATAAAACCGCATGACTCTCACTTCTAATGAATTATGCGTAGGTGCAAACGGACGAACAATAAAGGTACATCTATTTGAATTAAGAGAGTAGTGCCATTCAGTGCCATAAGCCCCTTTCGAAGAAGAGATTCTTTGAGTAACAGCCACATCACATACTTGTACGGCTGATAGACCTTCTGTAGGAGGATAACACATACATTACGTTCTGGTTGGTTTATAGAGGCACCAAGAGGCGTTTGGCAAATGAATATGGCCATCGGGTACATATTCACCTGTTAAGTACTTATTGATATGCTGAAAGGGATATAGGTGCGTTGCAAGGACGATGGTTTTTCCCGCATAATGGGGGTTAGCTATGAGCTCATCCATGAGGGCATTTATGCGAGCCTCTTGATCTTTTCCTGATTCTCCATCGGGTGAGCCCTCTGTGTAGGTCCCCTCTCGGAAATTTCGAGTTCCATTCACAAATAATTCTATGTACTTCTTAGCAGGCTGCTCTTCGTATGATCCAAAGTATGGCTCCCTGAGCCTAGGATCTACAATAGTAGTTTCTGCAGAAATTCCTGCAACCTGAGCCACAATGCCAGCTGTATCTTTTGCACGTTGAAGCTGGGATGTAATGATAACATCTGGTTTTATCACGCGTATAATTGCTTCTGCACTTGTTTGAACCTGGTTTCTGCCTGTTTCTGTAAGAGGATTTAAGGGCGTGTCGCTTGATGATAGCACATGTTTGATGTTTGAAACTGATTCACCGTGCCGAATTACAACAAAGCATCGATCGCCTACTTTAGAAGTTTCTTTTATATACGAAGTTGTTGAAGATACAGCAAGTACTGCCTGCATAATGTACTTTCCTATTATTATTTTTTATCAAGTATAAACTTAACAACCGCATCATGCTCACATTGAGCTGCAATTTGGAGGGCAGTAAGTCCGTCTTTGCTTGTTGCGTGCACATCTGTACCGTTATCTATAAGGAGTTTAAGTGTAACAAGGTCTCCTTCTGATGCGGCTAGCATGCAAAGAGTGTGGCCCTCTTCATCTGTATAGTTGACGTCTGCTCCCTCATCTAAGAGAAGCTTTATAGAAGCTGCGTTGCCGGCTAATATGGCAATACCAACCGCTCGACCGCCATTTGAAGAAAACTCTTTGATGTGAGGGATCAATTCCTTTATGATATCTATACCCTCTCTTACGGATGCAGCAAAAAAGAACCCTCTTTTAAGCATCTCTTTATCAAGCAAGCCCAGGCTAATAAGGAGCTTCACAACTTCAAGCTTATTGCCGGATATTGCTGCCGATAATACCTGTTCGGCATACTTTTGCTTGATGACAAGCTGAGTAAATAGCGACACTTGGCCATAATATGCGGCTGATGTAAGAGCTACTACATAATCATTCTCATAGTCTCTACTTTTACCCAAAAGCAGCATTACTATTCTCTCATGACCTGCACCTACAGCCACCCTAATAGCCTCTGTAACGTGCTCAAGATCTAGCTTTATTGTATCGACAAGAAATCGGACAACGTGCTCATGTCCATGCTCAGCAGCAAGTTTTAGAGCCACTCCTAAGTGCCTTCGACTTGCAAAGCCGTCTTTTACAAGTGCAGAAAGTCCATCTATATCTCCCGTTCTTGCTGCATCCTTAAGTACCTTTACGGCATAAGATGAAACAAGTAAATCAGGCTTTAAAAAGACTAAAGCATCTACATCTCTTTCCTTACACGCTTGCTCTATAAGGGCTTTTTTCTTCCGATCAGACAGTGGAGCAAGAACGTCAACTGCCGGATGAAAAGCACCAAGCTTTTGACCTTCTATAAAGGCCATTGTCTTTTCAACGCGCACACCGCTTACCAATTTTCTGTAGCTATAAAAACCATCGATCCTAGGACAACTATCTCCTAAGACAAGCTCTTCTTTTGTACGCTCCTCACGTAAAGAAAGCTCAAGGCCCGACAATCTCAAAGCTGTATTTTTGTTGACTAGCTGAACCACAATCGAGCAAGGGACCTCGGCTGCAAAGGGCACTTTCACTGCCAAGCTGCCACATAAGCTAGGGCCAACTATTGGATTACCACCCCTTGATTTAAGCAAAATATAAGCAGCTGTATCTGTAATGACTAGTGATTTTGCAAGGTGTTCATCGTCTTTTTTAACGCTGCAAGGACTCAACGTCCGTACGCGGTCGGCAAGAACCACCATATCGCAAAGCTCTCCAATTGGCAGTACAGAATTAAGCCCGCTACACTCTTGCATAAGTTTGTGAATTCGGCTGAGCATTTCACTCAGGCGTAAATATGCCTCTTCAGACTCTTCTGAAGAAGCATTATCTTCTAAAGTGAGGCCAGAAAGGTCTACAGGTTCAGAAAAATCACGCGCCTCAAGTTGCTTCAAGGCGACTGGTGCCAAAGGACTCATGGTAAAAACCTATTTTGGTTCTGGTATGCTATACGTAGTGTCAAATTCTTTAAGAAGCCTATCCACCTCTTCATCCGAAGTGCTTTTGACGTCGACGATTTTTTCGATGAGATCAAAAAGCGCAAGTCTTGCCATGGGATAGTTTGGCATGCGTATGCCAAAGGAATGGTTGCCAAGTGTTGCCTCTATTGTCTGGCTTATTACAGCTTGGTGTAGAGGATGGTCCTTATAAAACTCCTGTAAAGTTGCCGGCAGGTTAACTGAGACGGGGACAACAGCTGTTTGCGTATGAAGCGCACCTTGCACTTCATCGCTTGCAAGATAGTCTAAAAAGGCACGAACATCTTTTAATGCGCGCTCAGTTTGCTCATTATTCATCACCCAGATTGCAGCTCCTCCAAGAGGAAAGGCATGTTTTTCTTTTTGACCCTTTTCAAGAGTTGGTATCTCACCTGTGCCAAGAGAAAATCCAACTTCTCTTGCCAAAAGGGTAGCGTGTGAAGAGCCCTGCATAAAAAAGGCAACTTTTTGCTCAATAAATGGAAATTTGGCGTCGTTATTTTTGCCTGCATAACGGAAAATACCATCTTTAACTTGTCGACGAATATCAAGAAGGTGGTTGCGAAACCATTCTGTGCTAAGCTGATAGTCGCCATACCCCTTAAATCCATTAAGAGGCACAGCAAGAGGAACATCTTGCTGTGCAGCTGGAACTTCTACTAAATAGGCAGCGGGCCAAGCACAGGTATAACCTTGGGGAACAAGATTCATCTTTTTCATCTTATCACAGACTTCTTCAAGCTCTTCCATAGTTTTTGGAATATAGTCAGCTTCCATACCTGCTTTAACAAGCAGATCTTTATTGGTATACAGAATGCCGCAGGCAGGGTTGAGCGGCAGTCCAAGAACTCTACCCTCTAGATCACCAAGCGTGCGCTTTACCAAAGGCGCGATTCGATCAAGCTGAGCCTGATCCAAAATTTCATGAATGGGCGTGACCTTTCGTTCTAAAACAGCCGCCTGCATGCGACTTGTCATATATTCTGGCGCAAGCACAAGTGATGGTTGATTTTTAGCATCTAACCCAAGTGCAGCTTCAGCAGGACCTGCATATCCAAAAGGTTTAGGGTCATTTTTCAGTACAACCTGGCACTCAATATGTGATTGATTCCATTCTGTAACTTTTGCATTGAGACATTCAAATACAGGACCTTGTGTAGCCGTCCAAAAATATATAGACATATTTACATTCACCATCAAATTTGTTGCAATAATAATACGAAATTGGGCCTTTTGTTAACAATCATTTAAAATATAAAAATAGCTTGACGCCACATTAGTCAATACGCTATTGCTATTCCTATCACACAAATGGTAGGAATTTGCTATGGATTTGGACATTAAAGAAAAAACAGCTCTTGTCTCTGGCTCTACAAAAGGTATTGGATTTGCTATTGCTATGCGCCTAGCTAGTGAAGGCGCCTCTGTTATCGTAAATGGACGCTCAGATAAAAGTGTTGAATCTGCCGTAGCCGAACTTAAAAAAGGTGTGCCGGGAGCCAAAGTTATGGGCTTTACCGGAGACCTTGCTTCTGAAAAAGATACAGATAAGCTGCTTACACAGTTTAATCAAGTAGATATTTTAGTTAATAACTTGGGGATTTTTGAGCCAAAGCCATTTGCAGAAATTACTGATGCTGAATGGCGGCGATTTTTTGAAATCAACGTACTTAGCGGCGTGCGCCTGAGCCGAGCTTATGTGGGCGCTATGAAGCAAAAAAACTGGGGGCGCATCATTTTTATTAGCAGTGAAAGCGGTGTACAAATACCTGTAGAGATGATTCACTATGGCATGACAAAGACAGCGCAGCTTGCTGTTTCTCGTGGGCTTGCAGAAGAGTGTGCAGGCACAGGCGTCACTGTGAACTCTATCCTTCCCGGACCCACACGTTCTGAAGGCGTTGAAGAATTTGTACAACAGATTAGCGGCGGTAAAAATTTTGAAGAATTTGAAAAGGAATTTATAAAGAATATACGACCAAGTTCACTACTCAAACGATTTGCAACAAGTGATGAAGTTGCCGCCTTAGTGGCCTTTGTATGCAGCCCTTTAGCATCTGCTATTACGGGCGCGGCACTAAGAGTAGATGGCGGTGTTGTCAGGTCGTGCGTCTAAAAATAAAGGTGAGCCTATTACGGCTCACCTAGGTTCGATTTGCAAATTAGCTCGCTCCAAGAATTTGAGCAGCCTCGAGGGCCAAAACAAATACAGAGTAAGCTGTATTTCCATCTGTCGTAACAGGAATTGCACCCAAGTCACATACCATCAGATTTTTCACTCCGAATACGTGAAGAGAACCATTAACCACTCCATCGTTGATTGATGTTCCCATGCGTGTTGTTCCTGTTATGTGATCAGACACGCTAGCAAAAGGATTGTTCTTTGCTTGATTAAACAAAGCCGCATCACTTGAATAGTTAGGTGGCGCGACTACTGTTGAACCATACTGAGTTGCAATATCTTTTGCAATTTTCAAAGCGGAAACAACAAGGTTTGCATCACTTCCTGGCTGTGTAACAGGACCATCTGAGTACATATTGAAATCAATCAATGGGTTTGTAAATGGATTGCGGCTTACGATATGTAGAGATCCTCTACTTTTCGGCTCAACCATAAACATAATCAATGCAACAACTCCGCTGCCTTTTGATGGAATAAACTGCAGTCTTCTTAGTCCATCATTTGGTAAATATGGAGATGCATCAGTAAAGCCCATAGCACTTACATTTACAGTACCAGGAATAATTGCCTGCGTACCATATTGGTTGATCAAATTAGCTCCAACGTTTTTATTATCAACCAAAACAGGAATGCCAAGTGGTGATAAAACGTCAGAATCGCCAATACCTGATCGCTCTAATATAGCCGGAGTATGGATAGCTCCTGCACAGAGAATGACTTTCTTTTTGGCATAAGCTCTTAAAAATTCGCCATCATTTGGTGAAAGAGCATACTCTACACCAACGGCTTTTTTGCGCTTAAATAAGACCTTAGACACTGTCGCATTTGATTCAATACGAAGTTTCCTTCCATGACGACCTTTGCCCTCATGTGTTACCACGCTTGGAGGCAAAAAGGCATTGATCGAAAAGCTCCTTATGCTGCTTGGCGAGCCAAATGGAGGAGTTACAAACTGCTGCTGTGCCGAAAAACCAATATTTCCGGATGGAGGATCATTATAATCCGGTACAATCGATGTACCGGTAGCTATCACACAGGCATCTATAAATGGATCTGAGCCAACGGGAGAAGCCTGTGATACAAATAGTGGCCCTGAAGTACCGCGCTCAAGATAATCAATCGATGTACCATTAGCAGTATACGTCTCAAGTTCTTTCATTAAGGGCAAAAGATTGTTATATGTCCAACGGCTATCACCGGAAGCCGCTGCCCAGCCATCATAAATATCAGGAGTTCCTCTCACAGCTTGCAGATAGTTGTGAGCACTGCATCCTCCCCACATCCTTCCCTCAGAATAAGTCGATGTCTGAAGCTGCGTAGGAAGAGGTATCGGATACGTAGCGGCATATTTTGGATTATAGGTCAGATCGTTAAGAACGCTAAACGCATTAGGATTTAATACTACAGGGTCATCTGAAAGATTTTGCCCCGCTTCTAGAACCAAAACGCTATGCTTTTTATTGTCAGACAATTTTCTTGCTAAAACAGCGCCGGCAGTTCCGTTACCAACGATAATGTAATCATACTCCTTCCCATCGCGATGACTAGAAGATGAGCTATGGCTAGATCTAGTGCATGACTTAGCCTCCAAGGCTGAGTTATGCTGGGAGCAAAGCAGTGAAATGCCGGTGATCAATCCTAGCAAGCAGCTCCACAATTTTTGATTTTTCATGTTTTCTCCTTGTTTTCAAAACCAAATTCATAGCCATAGAATGATATAGCGATTTATTTGGATTCGTGCAACATAAAAATGAATATGAATATACATTAGTACATAAGTTCTTTAACGCGCCAGGCGGGCAAAAGAAATGAGAGAAAATTTGCAAGGCCAATGACAAACCAGATGTGTTCAGCGCCTATCTCAAACCATGTACAGGCTATGTAGATGGGCACAAAATAGGCGATGCAGTTGTATAGACCCGCGACAAGCAAGAAAAGGCCATCTTTATAGGCCCAGAGGCAACTTTGGGCAACAGCGTTCATCAACAAAAAAGAGACCGAAAGCAAGACGCCATAAAGCAGGTTTTCAGCAACCTGAGGCAGCAGATTCACAGCGGGAAAAAGGAAGGTCACGATGCTTTCTTTATATATGATAATGGGCATTGCCATGAGGGCAATGAGAATGGCTGTAAGAACTGTTGCAGAAACAAGCGTCTTTGGCACCTGATCATATTCCTTTCTTCCCAAAACTTCTGAAACGATGATTGCATGGGTTTGGCCCATAGCATCAGAAAAGCTCGCAAGTAGTGCATAAAGCGTAGCTCCAAGGCAAAGTAGTAGCACATACTCTCCTCCCTGCACAAGCACACACGACGCGGCAACTGCCCAGGCAACTAACGTAATTAAGCGATTAGATGCTCGTAAGTACCCTTCTTTTGTCACCTGCCAAAAAAGCTTTGGCTGAAATTTCCAGCTGTTAGTCTCATAGAGGGCTCTTGTTTTAGGCCCGATAAAGCCGCTAAAGAGCGTAACAGCCAAACTCCCCTGTGCCACAAGGATACTTACCGCCACCGCCATAATGCCAAGATGGGGAATAAGCAGGTATGAAAGAAAAAGCTGTAGCCCAAGTGCAAGCGATGAAGCTGCCACCACAAAGCTTGTAGAGCCTTGCCCCAAATAAAAAGAGGCTAAAGAGGTTACGAGTGGATAGAGAAAGTTACACGAAAGCAAAAATAGGTAGTAGGGCAATGCCTGCTCTTTTTGCATAGTGTCAGTAAAGTACTGAGCCCCAAAATAGGCCCCAAAGGGAACAACAATAAGCGTTGAAAGAAGCGAAAACCAGATAAACTGCCAAATGATTGGGCCAATCTTATAAAGCTCACCTGCTCCCTTGCACCTTCCTACATGCACCTGAGCCATCATGGCAAGTGCAACTAGCGGCAGGTGAACTATCTGGATAGCGTACAAGGTGCTAATAGATGCAGCTAAAGCCTCTTGGGCATAGCTTGCAAGCATAAGGTTTGTGAAAAAAGGCACTATAGCACTGAGCAGTGATGTCAGAAATATCGGAAAAAAAAGTGAAGCATGAGTGGTTCTAAAAAGCCGTGAAGCACTCAGCATTTACCCCCCCTTCTGATAAAAGCTTTTTGCCAAGTTAAAACGGCCACCTGGGGCTTTATAATTTGCCTGCAGCTCACTTTTTACAAGCGATAGCGAAGGATGATAAAAGAGCGGAATAATCGGCGCATGTTCAGAAAGGATTTTTTCTGCCTTTAAAAGTGCTTGAGAGCGCTGCAAGGGATTTACCACCTGCTCGCGAAGCTCTATTGCTCTTTGAAAAGCGGGATCTTCCCAGCGGGTAAAGTTAATGCCATTACTTTTGTAGGTAAAGACATTCAAGGTATAGCTTGGATCTTCTATAAGCGTGTTCCAGAGGATAAGGCCTATATTAAAGTCGCCAGAAATCATCTTCTTAAAGTAGATATGGCGAGGATATGATAAAAGCACACACCGAATGCCAAAACACTCTTCAAGCTGGCGGACAAAGCGTTCGGCAACATATTCGCGAATACCCTTTTCTTGCACGACTACTGTAAGTGGAGGAATATCCTGCACATTGATTTTCATCTCCTGAAGCCCCTCCTTCCAAAACTCGCGCGCCTTTTCTTCGTTATATTCTGGAAAGACAGGCTCGTTAAACTCGCCATGCTGCGGAAGTAGCGGCGAGTATGCAGGACATAGCGGCATAAAGGCTTTGCTGTTGATCTTGGCGCGATCAATAGCGTAGCTAATGGCGCGACGAAGCTTTTTGTTTTTAAAGGGAAATGACGCGGTATTAAAGATGCAGTAGCTAACTCCAGCATTTCTAAAGGAAAGCACCTTCTCTTCATTGCCGTGGTGAAAGAAGGGATACCACTCTCCAAGCGGATTACCAATCCAGTCAAGCTCGCCCCTACGAAAAGCCTGAACTGCCTGAGCTGGGTTCATAAGCGTCATCGTAATCTGGTCTAAGGCAAGGTATGCTGCATCCCAGTAAAAGGGGTTTTTCACAAGCTGATAGCCCTGGTGGGGCCTATTTATATTAAGAGAGAAAGGACCATTGCAGGGAAATTCCTGTTCAGAGCGATCTTGCCAATCCGGCTTTTTCTGGTCTATCAAGCGATGTATCGGAGAGTAGATAGGTAGCGCTGTAAGCTGCAAAAAGTAGGGAATAGGGTTTTCAAGCTCGACCTTTAATGTGTAGTCATCAACTACATACACGCCAAGCTCGCTCATAGGTAATGCCCCGGACTTTACCTTAAAGGCATTTTTAATAGGATAAAAGAGGTAGGTAAATGCCGAAACAAAGGCAGGAGTCAAAATACACTTCCAGGCATAGGCAAAGTCATGAGCAGTAAGAGGTGAGCCATCATTCCACAACGAGGGCCTAAGCTTAAAGGTATACTCTTTTAAGTCAGAAGAAATCTCTATATTCTGGGCAAGAGCCTGTGCCACCTGGCCATGCTGGTCAATTCTTGTAAGGCCTTCAAAGAGCAGCTTGAGGATATCGCATGAGCGGGTGTCCCCTCCTCTTCTTGGGTCTAGCGATATGCTAGAGTACTCCATGCCAATTCTAAGCGACTGTCTTTGCCTACTTTTTTGATAGAGACGCTCTAAAGCGGATTTAAGGCGCGATGTAAATGCCTCTATAGCTCGAAGCTCAGGCTGAAAGAAGACACAGTTGAAAAAGCCTTTTCCTGCACTTTCCACAAAGCTGTAGGCAACATCATTTGATACAAAAGTTGGCTCCTGCAATACCTCTGTTACCACATCTTTAAATGAACTTTGGGAACCAACTGCCACCAAAAACACCTCTTTTTCAGAGGAGTAGAGATCTACACTATAACCAGCGTGGGGAATTTGTTTATTGCGATACTGTAAAAAGTAGCTAAAGAGCTTACTTAGGGTCTCTTTAGATAGGAGCACCTGCTTTTCTACGGGAGTGATGCCATAAAAGAAGGAGTCTAGTAGCTCAGGATCTTGCTGTGAACAGTCGGGAAAGCAGTCTTTAAAGCTCTGAAGAAGGGCTTGTCTTTGAATGATGATGCCGCCATTATAGTCTCTAAACTCCCCTATTGCCCTCTGGATAAGGTCTACGACCTTTCTTCTTGCTGCATAAAAATCTAAAGATCCATCAGAGCGCAGTATGGCATGCTCTCGAGGAAAGCGAAGACAAAACACCTGTGCTTCAATCGGATGGTTAGCGATATGCTTGACTATTGACACCCTCTCAGAGATAAATGTGCAGTTAAAAAAGCATTTTTTAAGTGAAAAGTTATGCGACGGCAAAACATAGACAAGCACCACGCGAAAGGTCACCTCTTTTCCCGTCTGCTGCTCAAAGGTGATATAGGCCTGTGATATATCGTGAAGGGTCCTAATTTCTTGGCTAAGAACAACCATGTGCTTGTAGTGCTCTTCCTCGTTAAAGCCCATGAATATTGCCGGCGACAATGGCTGTATGCTGTTTTTTATCTTTTCTTTGATAGAGACATGAGACATCTCTTTTTTGAGCTGCCTGATGGAAAGGTCACCGTCGCTTTCGATCTCTAAATAAAAAAACTTGAGGTTTTTGTGAGGTGTCGGATGGTAGTAGGAACTACCTTCTACAAACTTCACCTGCGGAAGGTGCTTGCGAAGTGCCAAAAAAATATTTTCCTCATCAAAAACTTCATATCGATCAAGCACATTAAATCCAACAATACATCCCAATACGGGTTTTGATCCAAGAGTGGTTGAGAGCCAGCGTAGTTCAAGGTGGCGCTCTTCGGGCAAGCAAGTTGCCAAATGCACCAGTTTTTTTTGCATAAGATGCAACACGAGCACCATGCGAAAAAGGTGAGATGCTGAGTGCCAAGAGCGGTATTTTTCTGTTGTGACAAGCTGCAAAAGGCATAGATCTTTAAAAACGGCATGATCAAGCGAGTGGGGAAAGCGGGCGAGCCATTTTTTTATTTTCTCAAAAAGATGGGAGAAAATAGGATCAGACGCAAGCAATCCCGTTTGAAACCCTGCCTGCGAGGCAATGTCAAGCGGCAGCTCGAGATCCGATTTGAGCCAAACCATTTTGCACTCCTAATTGCAAAACTAGAGTTTGGGAGCTCTCTAGATTAAAGTCAAGGTCGTCTAGAGGGGGGAAAATCCCCCTCTCTACAGTTTATACTTTCGCTCTTGACCGCAGGTCTTTGGAGTGCGGTAATTTTTTTACCGCTTTTAATCTTCGACCACATAAGCTAACCTCGA
>CAZEQY010000017.1:0-56138 GCA_964514655.1 uncultured bacterium | reverse complement strand
TTTTATCATTTTTTTGTTATTAATGACTAATTACTATCCTATCTGCATTTATCCTGCCCGATCCTGACAGCTTTAGCGGGATCCTGTTAATTTTTCTCATACAAAAAACTTTGACACGCCTGTGTCAAGCTCGTTAACACTCATAATGAGCTAACAATCAGCGATCTTCTTGAGTTGGCCTGATGCGTATGGGATTGCCAGGATCGGCATCGAGTAAAAGTCACAACGTATTAATTATAAAAAATATTTACAAAAATACTACAAATGATGTATAATCATTATTTAAATTATAACTAGGAGAAAAATATGTCATTTGTTCAGGCAGTGGGGACTTCTACTATTTTGGGCGGATTAACCGGGATAGGGGCAATTGGTAGCGCTTTTGTTAGCATCTCTGGAACGAGGTATTTTTGTAAGATGTCAGAAAAGGCTGCGGTAAAAGAGGGGCAGGCTAGCCAGTCTCCCTGGAAGGCAACCATGTGGCGCATTGCCAAGTGGGCAGCAATTGGCCTGGCAGCGCTTGTAGGTACGCTCGGTGCAGCAGCTAGCGGTCTTTATGTAAGTACCTTTGCAACGCTCTTTTCAGCCGGCACTCTAACGCCAGTTGCAATTGGAGTAGGTGTTGGAGCAGCTGTAGGACTTGAGCTTGCCGTTATGGCAACAATTGTCAAGCAAGCTCTACATAACAGGACTGTAAGTACTCCTAATGTTGCTGCGGGGTAAGCTTAGCGATTTTTTCCTTTAAAAGCTCGTTTACGAGCTGCGGGGAGGCGGTTCCTTTTGTGGCCTTCATGACCTGGCCTACTAAAAAGGCAAAAGCGCGATCGCGCCCTGCAAGGAAAGAGTCTACAGAGTCTTTATTTTCGCTAATAACCTTGTCTACAAGTGATTCAATGGCACCTTTGTCGTTGAGTGGCTGGTAGTCAGGGTTTTTTGCTATAATGGCACTTGGCTTAGTGCCGGGAGATGCCACCATTTCATCTGCAACACACTTTGCGATCTTGCCGTGAATATCTCCCTTATCGATAAGGTTTACTAGCTCTGAAACATCCTCTGGCAGGATCGATGTTTGATAGAGCGCAAGATTTTTTTCTTTTAGCCTTCCTGCAAATTCAACGATAAGCCAGTTTGCAAGGTTTTTGGCGTTGGAGCATGTCTTTAGGCATGCTTCAAAATAGTCTGCAAGCTTTTTGTCGCTAGCAACAAAAAAGGCAACGTGGGCTGCAAGGCCCAAACTTGCTACATAGCGTTTTTCTTTTTCTAAGGGTAGCTCAGGAAGTGATTTTTTGATCTCATCGACGTAGCTTTGAGTAAGAACAAGCGGCAGCAGGTCAGGTTCCGGGAAGTAGCGATAGTCATCAGCATACTCCTTTTTGCGCATGAGCACCGTTTGGCCTCTATCAGGATCCCAGCGGTGGGTTGACTGTGTGATAACCTCTTTGGGGTCTTTATCGGGGTTATCTTCATAAGCCTTGATCTGGCGGTAGATCTCGTGATCTATAGCTAGCTCAAGGTTTGAAAAGGAGTTCATGTTTTTGATTTCGATCTTATTGCGAAATCCTTTTTCGCCCTTTTTGCGAACAGAGATGTTAACGTCAAAGCGAAGAGAGCCTTCTTCCATGTTACAGTCTGATGCGTCGATGTATTCTAGAATGGACTTTATGGCCATAGCATATGCTGAAGCCTCTTTTGGCGTATGCATGCAGGGCTCTGACACAATTTCAATGAGGGGAACGCCTGCTCGATTAAAGTCGACACCGGCAAAGGATGTAAAGTGCTTGAGCATGCCTGAGTCATCTTCAATGTGGGCGCGCGTTATCTGAAATTCTTTTTCAACGCCATCTACAACAGCTATGCAGCTTCCGCCTATGATGATTGGTGTTTCGTACTGTGTGATCTGGAAGTTGCGGGGATTATCAGGATAAAAATAGGACTTTCGATCAAACTGGCTTACAAGGTTTATATGGGCATTGATGCTTAAACCAAACTGTACGGCTTTTTTTACAACTTCAGCATTGAGGACGGGAAGTGAGCCCGGTAGAGCGGTGCTTACTTCAGAGATATTGGTGTTTGGTTCATCTCCAAAGTGGTTTGCATCAGAACTAAAGAGCTTTGACTTTGTGTTAAGCTCTGCGTGGATTTCAAGGCCAATTATTGGCTCCCAGTCTTTCATGTGTTAAACCCTTCTGGAATTCTATTGTGATAATCTGTTGCTTGCTCAAAGGCATATGAAGCCTGGCATACAAGTACATCGCCAAGTTGTGGGCCAATAAGCTGTAAGCCAAGAGGCTTATTGTCAGAGCTAAAGCCGGATGGCACGCTCATGCCCGGAAGGCCTGCAAGGTTTAGGCCAATGGTATAGATATCTTCGAGATACATCTCGAGGGGATCTTGTATGCTACCAAGGGCAAAGCATGGCTTTGGCGTGACGGGCGTTGCTATGATATCGCACTTAGAAAAGGCCTCTTCATACTGCTGGATAATACGTGCGCGCACTTTTTGGGCTTTTTTGTAATAGGCATCTTTATAGCCTGATGAGAGCACAAAGGTACCAAGCAAAATGCGCCTTTTCACTTCTGCTCCAAAGCCTTCTTCTCGCGTAAGGTCATATACTTCGTCAAGAGACTTCGCTTGGCTAGAGCGTAGTCCATAGCGAATGCCATCAAAGCGAGCAAGGTTTGTCGACGCTTCTGCCGTTGCAAGAATGTAGTATGTGGGTAGCGAGTATTTAAGAAGCGATAGGTCTACTTCTACAATAGTGCATCCAAGGCCTTCTAGGGTTTTCATTGCCGCTTGAAAGTTTTCCATAGACTCTTTTCGGAGGTCTTGTAAAAACTGCCATGGTACGCCTATTTTTAGGCCTGTAATCGGTTTTTTTATAGCATGTAGATAGTCTTCAGCCTCTTTTGGTAGGCTTGTAGAGTCTTTTTCGCAGTGGCGGCCCATTATTTCCATCATAAGGGCAATGTCACTTACGCATGTTCCAAAAGGACCAATTTGATCAAGTGATGAACCATAGGCAACAAGGCCGTAGCGTGAGATGCGTCCGTAGGTCGGCTTAAAGGCAGCAATGCCGCAAAGGGCGCCTGGCTGGCGTACAGATCCTCCTGTGTCACTTCCTAACGATACCGGGCAAAAACGTGCGCTTACAGCGGCACTAGAGCCGCCTGAAGATCCGCCGGGAGTGCATGCGAGGTTCCAGGGGTTTTTTGTCTTTTTGAAGGCAGAGTGTTCGGTAGATGAGCCCATGGCAAACTCATCGCAGTTTGTTTTGCCGATGATGATGCCGTCTGCTTCTTCAATAAGGCGAACAGCCGTTGCATTAAAGGGGGAGCGGTAGTTTTTTAAGATATTTGAGCCGCAGGTGCATGGTTCATTTTCTACAGCGATATTGTCTTTTATTCCGATAGGAATGCCGGCGAGTTTTCCAAGTGGTTTTTTTGCGGCGCGTTTTTCATCAAGTTCTTGCGCTTTTTGCATGGCGCGATCTTTAGAAAGTGATAAAAAGGCATCTACTTGGGGCTCAAAGCGCTCAATTCGCGAAAAAAACGCGGCAACGATCTCTTTTGCAGATAGGGTGCCATTCATAAACTCTTCGTGCAGCTTAAGGGCTGAATAGGTGTGGATCATGTGTTATGACTCTTGTTTTAGTACTGGAGGCACGCGTACCATGCCGCTTATTTGCTGAGGAGCTCCTTTCAAAAATACATCGCGCGCGAGGGGCGTCTTTACAGCGTCTGCTCTTAGAGGCGTTTGGCTAAGTGTCTTTGTTACATAGGTGCAGGCAGCTACATCAGATGTGTCAACTTCATTAAGTTGCTCTACATAGCCAAGTATTTTTTGCAAATCCTTGAGTAGCGATTCTTCTTCTTCTGCAGATACTGCAATGCGAGAAAGATCTGCCAAATATTTTATAGTATTTTTGTCTAATTGTGCCATGGTGCCTCAAAAAATCTGATAAACAATAGCGTATTTTAAGGAAAATCTCAAGAGGCAAAAGCGTTGTGTTTATTTAGCGCATCTTTTATTTTGAAAGGAGGGGGCAATAGTATGGAAGCGCCATGCATAGTGTGGATTCGAAATGACCTGCGATTAGATGATAACCCTGCGCTTTTGGCTGCAAGTAAAACTCTAAAACCGCTCATCATCTGCTATATCTGGTCTGAAGACGATCACAACCCATACCCACTTGGCGGCGCAAGTAGAGCCTGGCTGCATGATTCTCTTTTAGAGTTTAACCTAAGCCTCAACAATCACCTTGTGCTTCGTAAGGGAAGCTATCTTGACGTTCTGCAGGACCTTATCAAGCAAACTAACGCACGAACAGTATTTTGGAATAGATGCTATGAGCCTCATCTTATACAAAAAGATAAAGAAATTCTAAGCGTTTTGACAGCTAGCGGCATTACGGTTGAAACCTTTGCCGGCAATATGCTCTTTGAGCCTTGGGAGCTTGCTACAAAGGCAAATAAGCCTTTTCAAGTATTTACCCCGTTTTATAAAACGACACTTCAGCTAGATTCTAAAGAGCCAGTTGATGCGCCACAAAAGCTTGTGTATTACACCGGAAAGGTGAATTCTGAATCACTTTCTGGCCTACAGCTTTTGACACGTAATCCTCCACTTGACGTGTGGAAGCCAGGTGAAAAAGGAGCGCTAGAACAAGTAGAGAAATTTATAAAAGGGCCACTTGCAAACTATACTGTGGGGCGCGATTTTCCTGCTATAGAAGGTACATCTCGGCTTTCTGCGCACCTACACTTTGGTGAACTTTCTGTACGGCGCCTTGCTAAAATGTTGCCCGGCGAAGAAGCTAGCTGGTTTTATCGATCTCTCATTTGGCGCGAGTTTGCTGCGCACCTTCTTTTTTATTTTCCACAGACACCGCAAGAGCCACTTAAAAAGGAATTTCTGCATTTTCCTTGGCGAAGAGATCCTGAGCAGCTTGCCTGCTGGCAAGATGGCATGACAGGCTATCCCATAGTCGATGCCGGTATGAGACAACTTTTAGCAACCGGCTGGATGCATAATCGCGTGCGCATGATTGTGGGATCGTTTTTGGTAAAGCATCTATTGCTGCCATGGACAGATGGTGAAGCCTGGTTTTGGGATAAGCTTTTTGATGCTGATCTTGCCAACAACACACTTGGTTGGCAATGGGTCGGTGGATGTGGGGCTGATGCTGCACCCTATTTTCGCATCTTTAACCCCGTACTGCAGGGACAAAAGTTTGATCCTGATGGCACATATATCAAGCACTGGGTGCCGGAGCTTCGCAATGTTCCAAAAGAACATATACACGATCCATGGGAGCATGGTGTTACAGGGTATATACCGCCTATTGTAGAGCTTAGCTTTGGGCGTATGAGGGCGCTAGAGGCCTTTCAAGAAATGAAAAATGGCAAGCTATGATACTAATTGCAGGGGCTTCAGGAACAGTAGGAAGTGAGCTTGTAGGCTATTTACGTTCCTTGGGGCACAATGTAGTAACACTTACAAGAAATGCGCAGGTAGATCTAGATGGAGTAGATGTTGTTATCAACTTAGCAGGTTCTAAGATTATTGCAGGGCGTTGGACTTGTGCTAAAAAGGAAGAGATCTATAAAAGCCGCATTGAAACAACAAAAAAAATTGTCGATGCAATAAAAGTGGCAAAAAGGCCCCCAAAACTTTTTATTTCAGCATCTGCTACTGGCTATTATGGCAACACAGGTGATAGGCAAGTAGCAGAAGATGCACCTTGCGGAAGTGGCTTTTTAGCAAGCGTATGTAAAGCCTGGGAGCATGAGGCAGAACAGGCATCTCAAATAACCCGCGTCATAACTTTACGTATGGGTATGGTGCTCACGCCAAAAGGCGGCGCACTTAAGCGCATGTTGCCAGCCTTTTACCTCGGCCTTGGAGCAACCCTTGGCTCAGGAAACCAGTGGCTAAGCTGGATAAGCATGC
Source organism: uncultured bacterium (assembly GCA_964514655.1). Taxonomy (GTDB): domain Bacteria; phylum Chlamydiota; class Chlamydiia; order Chlamydiales; family FEN-1388; genus SZAS-7. The sequence goes on along the minus strand of CAZEQY010000017.1, from coordinate 50,189 downwards.
GAGATCTACTCTCTTGCGTAAACTACTGTATTCAAACGCCCACGCTCTTTGGCCCCATCAACGCCGTTTCCCCTCAGCCTATAACAAACAAAGAATTTACAAAAGCTCTAGCGCGCGCTGTTCATCGCCCCGCCTGGTTTAGGATACCGAGTTCGCTTTTGCACATTGCCCTTGGCGAACTTGCCGATGAAGCCATCCTCTCAAGCATCAAGGCCACTCCCTCCAAACTCCTCGCCTCAGGCTTCCAATTCCAAGACAACACCCTCCATGGCGCTTTTAGCACCATGGATCTTTAAAATACACTCTATTTATTCGCTTGCGTCTTGTTTGTCTTCAGGTTCTGCTATGATTAGCGAGGCGTTTAATATTTTACGCGTTGTTTCGTCTTCGATTGCGTTAATATGCCCATACAAGTCTTTTGCGCAGGCTTGTAGAGAGGTTTCTCCGATCTGACCACTCTTCATGTAGGGCACTGCTACTCGAGAGAGCACACAGACAAAGGACTGGGTGTACTCTTGTAGTAGCTCTTTAGGGATAGCATTCCAGGTGGTGATATGATCGGTAGACTCATAAAGAGCACGTAAATGGGTGTAGAGTGCAGGATCTGCTTCTACTACTTCTTTTTTAGAGGTTGAGAAAGCCTGTTTTGGTCCTTCTGCTTGATGAAACTGTCTTGCAATGCGTGAGCCTTCATCAAAAGAGCCTTTTATGTGCACGAACGGATTAGTCTGCAGCTGCATTTCTTGTACAAGTGCAGATAAGCAATCGTAGATTTTTGTTGCTACGGCAATATCTTTTTCAGTTTCTTCTAGTGACTCAATTGAAATCATAATCATAGCTAAAAATGAAGCTTCAAATAAATCGTTTATTGAAGTGTTCTTTGGGTACGCATTGAATGCTGCGGCTACAAGCTCTGGATCTTTCGTTTTCAGGCATGCCTTGAAAAGGGCTAAGTCTGAAGGGGATCCCAACTTTCCAACACCAAACATAAGGGCAATTGGATTCATTCCGGCACGCTTCTTTCCTGGTATATCTACCATAAATTGCAATGCTTCTCTGTTTGTTACCGGGAGTGCATTAATAAGGTCTTCTACCATCGGAGCATCCCATTGCTGTGCGAGTAAGGATTTGATAAAGGCAGCTTGGGTGCGCCTTACATAATCTGCCACTTCGTCGCTAGTGAGGTCTTTTACGCAATCTTCAGAATGGCCATGCCTTGCAAGGCAGCGTGGGGTAGTTTCCGGGCAATAAATGTCGCCCGCTGCCAAGATGGATACAAATGTGTTTATGCATGCCGGGGAGGCTGCAGGTGTAAATAATGCAGGCTCTGTCTTTAGCGTACAATTGTGTACTGGTGTAAGGGTTGCCATGAGTAATTCTCCTTTATGTATTACTATGGCGGCCAAGTATAGGCGCCAACCTCAATGGAGTCAACATAACCTCGTTTTCTTAAAGTTGAACTCCGGTTCTTCCGGCGGCAGCTCTATACTGTTCACTTAGGGTTTTTTACTCCCGAATATGTGTTTAAAAACTTTTTAATTTTTTGCGTTTTTTTCGCCTTTGCGTTTTTGCGTTGAATCACCGATTACGTAAACGTAACTGAGGTCACAGGTATTTGTATGACAAGCATAATTCAACGCAAAAACGCAAAGGCGAAAAAAACGCAAAAAAAAACAAAACGCCGAACTATTCAATTTTAAGTAAACGGTATTGAACTGCCGCTGGAAGAACGGGGTACTGTGATTAATTGGGCTGTCCGTATCCGGCTATAGCGAGAAAAGGGGGATTTGGCTAATATCTTTCGCAAGATTTTCTGGAGGGACCATGAGGAAGGTGTTTGCAAAGCGGTTGGTGCTGCTGTTATGCTTGTGCGTTGTTGGGTATGGGGCGTATCAGGGCTTTTTGCTCTATAAAGGGCGAAATGATGGTTTTTCTATTGAGCGGATTTATACCAAGCTGCCAAATAGTCCTGAATGGGAATTTGCTGTATCTAGCGAAAAGCAAAAAGAGGTCGTAGCTATTTTAGCACAGCCTTTTCACTACTTGGGCCACGGGTTTCAATTTTACGCTTTTGAAAGTGCTGATGGAAAGTATGTCCTCAAGTTTTTTCGCCATCAAAGGCTGCATCCTCCTGTTCTTTATGACTGGTTTCCTGATGTAGCTATTGTGCGGGATCTTAAGGCAAAGAAAAGCCTAAAAAGGCAAGAGCGGGTCGATTCACTCTTTTCGTCTATCAAAATTGCCTACGAAGCAATTCCTCAGGAAACAGGCTTAGTATTTGTGCACCTAAACAAAACAAAAAATCAGTTTCAGCCCGTGATGCTTATAGATCTGATGGGGCAAGAATATAGGACGTCTCTTGATGATACAGAATTTCTGCTGCAAGAAAAGGCCACGTTTATAAAGCAGACAATTAAAGGGCTGATGAGTGCCGGTCAGCTAGATGAAGCAAAAAAGCGCATAAACCAAATATTTGAATTAATGAAAGAAGTCTCCGCAAAAGGTGTACTTGATCTAGATGGAGCGCTCATTTCAAAGAACAATATAGGCTTTATTAAGGATAGAGCAATCTACATTGATACAGGCAAGTTTGTGCTGAGAGAGAGTATCAAGACAAAAGAGCGATTTCAGCAAGACCTTAAGCGTCTAAAGCCGCTACATAAGTGGCTAGTATCTCGCTATCCGCCCCTTGCGGCGCACTTTGACAAGCAACAGAAAAAAGCCCTTGCGTCCTTTTAGGTGATTTTGTGAAGCGAGCATTGTGGCTTTTTAGCATTTTGGGTCTACTAGGTATAGGATTATATACCTACGAAATGCTTGTCGACAGCTTTTATGAAAGTTCTATTCATTTAGATTCATGGCCAGAAAAACGCTATGGCAAGCTATCTTGTGCTATAAGCAAAAAAGAGGCGCGCACTATTCTTGATCAGCCCTTTACCTATCTGGGAAAGGGGCGCCAGTTTTTTGTATTTGCAAGTAGCGATGGGCGCTACGTGCTAAAGTTTATAAAATGCCAGCGAGTTAACGTCTCAAGTTTCTATAAAAATGTGCCGCTTCCTCGCGCTATAGAAAGCATGCGAAGATCGCGCCTTCAGGAAAAGCAAGCAAAAATTGACATGATCTTTGCAAGTATAGATATAAGTGCAACCTACTTTAAAGAGCATACAGGGGTTGTTTTTGCCCATATCACAAAAGATAAAGAAATAAAAAAGCAGGTCAGTATTACAGATAAACTCGGCATCATACACACTATAGATATGGATAAAGTGCCCTTTGTGATCCAAAAAAGGGCAATGCCGGTAGGTGACACATTTGATCAGCTTTTAGATAATCAAGATTATAAAGGCGCTTCTATGCGCTTTAGCCAGCTTGTTGCTTTAATGAACGCCGACATAGCTGCAAAGGTCTACGATATAGATTCCGGCCTTATTGAACGCGACAACTTGGGGTTTTTAGCTGACCAGGCAATCCATGTTGATATCGGCACACTCATGCGAGTGAATGAGCTACAAACAAAAGCCTATTTTGAAAGGCTAGACCCTCTTTTAGAGTGGTTTGAAACTGTCGATCCAGACTTTGCAGCTAGCTGCCAAGACCTAATTAGGGACAAAGCGGAAGTAAGCTAGTGAACCCTGTATGAGGGCACATCCCACTGCAGTGTCTATAAAACCTCTGACATCAAGCGGCAAAGAAAGGTACTTCATAAGCATGCCCAAGCACATCATCGCAGCCAAGATAATAAGGTTTTGGCGCGTATAGAGATTTGCTATAGAGGTGGGGTTTTCAAGCTGTGATATGCGTGTATAGGTTTTGTGAGCGTTTTTTTGCATGACAAAGCGGCCTTTCATAACGCCTGCTATTAGGCCAACTCCAATTACAAGAATTGCTGCATATTCAAAGCGTCCAGTTGACTCCGCAAGAGAGGTAAAAAAGCTTGTGTAGCCATCTGCCGGATGCCCCTGCATAATAAAGCCAAGGCCAAGGTTTACAAGCATTAAGCCAACTGCTAGCCAGACAATGCCAGAAATTGCGTACAGTGTGCGATGTGATAGCTTTATCATACTAGTGCTTCCTCTTGTTCGTAGATTGGGGTGTGGACTTTTTCTTGGCTGCCTTCAATGCAGGTGCCGCCAAACTGGCTAAATTCTTCTTTAAATGAAAGGACATGTAGGGGAATGTGGTTGTGCTTTGCAAGCTCAAGGCAGCGCTGATGCAGGATTTTTGCTCCTTTAGAGACAATGTCAATAGCTTCATCGTATGTAAGGTGCGAAAAGAGGCTTGCGCTCGGATTTTGTTTTGGATCTTCTGAGCAAAAACCCGGAACGTCTTTGTAAAACTCCACTTTTTCTGCTCCTAGAGCTATTCCTAGGGCAACAGCTGTAGTGTCGGAGCCTCCGCGACCTAGCGTTGTTATTTCTTTATTTCGCGATACTCCCTGAAAACCAGCTACTATAACGATCTTGCCGGATTCTAAGCTTTTGATGAGTCTTGAGGGGGTGACATCAATGATTTTGGCCTCGGCGTGGCGCGAGCAGGTGATAATGCCTGACTGGCTGCCGGTAAAGCTAATAGCCTCATGGCCACGCTTTGCAAGCGACATAGCAAGTAGCGACATGCTAATACGTTCGCCAACGCTAAGCAGCATGTCAAGCTCGCGCTGTGGGGGATTGGGGTTTACCTTGTTTGCAAGGCCTAAAAGCTCATCTGTGGTTTTGCCCATTGCAGAGACAACGATGCAGATACGGGGATATTCAGTAGCTTTTCGTAAAATAAGTTCTGATATTACATCAAATTGTTCTGGGGTAGAAAGTGAAGCTCCACCAAATTTTAGCACGCAGGTTTTAGGTTGCATAACTCTTCCAAATCATAGTAGTTAGCGGCGTATTGTATGCGCCAGAAAAATGAGATGCAAGAAAATTTGTTCCGGTCTCGGTCACGCATCCTACTCACCGTAAGTCGAACAAAAGCATAGTATAAAAATTAAAATACATACTTGAGTTAGAGGGAAGTTTCTTTTGCGCTTTTGGGTTTTTGCGTTTTTGCGTTGAATTCTTACATTACCGAAAATACCTTTAAGCCTCAAAGATATGTATGAAATGGAAAAAATTAACGCAAAAACGCAAAAACCCAAAAACGCAAAAGAAGCTTCGTCAAAGTTGCATAAACCGTTACTTTAAAGAGCTTAAGAAACTATCGTGGAGAAGAAATTTAAGACTTATGGGGAATAGGATGCGGTCTCGGTCTTGAGTATCTGGGCATTTCTTGCCTTTTCACTCGAGACCGAGACCGTGCCCGAGACCGAGACCGGATTTATTTCAAAACAATTCCCACTACCGTTTAAAAACATTGCATCAATCCGCGAGTTTTGGTATCCTGTCCGCTAAAACAAATATTCGGAGAACCTTTTAACATGTCAAAAAACAGTCAATATACCTGGGAATCAAATAAGCTTGTCGACGATGTCGGCTACGAAGAAAAAGACCGCGAGGCCTTTTTAAAGCTTCTTTCAACACCAAAAGAAAGCCCAGAGGCTGACAAACTGGCTATTATGCCGGGCAAAATCCTCAAAGGACGTATCGTCGAAATTACAAAAGATCACGTTATCGTCGATGTAGGCCTAAAATCAGAAGGTATTGTGCCTATTTCTGAGTTTTCAGACCCTTCACAACTCGTGCTCGACGGCGAAGTAGAAGTGTTTTTAGATCAGGCAGAAGATTCACATGGCCAGATCGTCCTTTCCCGCGAAAAAGCTGAGCGTCTTCGCCAGTGGGAGTTTATCCTCCAACACTGCAAAGAAGGCAGCATCGTACGTGGTAAAGTTATCCGTAAAGTTAAAGGCGGCCTTATGGTCGATATCGGGGTTGAAGCATTCTTGCCAGGCTCACAAATCGACAACAAGCGCATCAAGAACCTCGATGAGTACATCGACAAGATTTACGAATTTAAGATCCTTAAAATCAATATCGACCGCAAAAACATCGTCGTATCTCGTCGCGAATTGCTAGAAGCTGAGCGCATCAGCAAGAAGGCAGAGCTTCTTGAAAATATCCGTGTTGGCGATGTGCGTTACGGCATTGTAAAGAATATCACAGACTTTGGCGTCTTCCTCGACCTAGATGGCATCGATGGCTTGCTCCACATTACAGATATGACATGGAGACGTATCAAGCACCCATCTGAGATGGTACAGCTTGGCCAGAAAGTAGAAGTGATGATTCTAAGCGTCGACAAAGAAAAAGGACGCGTTGCTCTAGGTCTTAAGCAAAAAGAAGCAAATCCATGGGATCAAATCGAAGAGAAATATCCGCCAGGCACACATGTACGTGGTAAAATCACGAACCTTCTGCCATACGGCGCATTTATGGAAATCGAGCCAGGCATCGAAGGTCTTATCCACGTTTCAGAAATGTCATGGGTGAAGAACGTAGCTGATCCTAGCGAAGTTGTACAGCGCGGCCAAGAGCTAGAAGCTGTTGTGCTTTCTATTCAAAAGCAAGAAGGCAAAATTTCTTTAGGCATCAAGCAGCTTGAGCACAATCCATGGGATGATATCGAGAAGAAATATCCTGTTGGTATGAACGTAAAGGCTGAAATTAAGAGCCTTACAAACTACGGTGCATTCGTAGAACTTGAGCCTGGCGTAGAAGGTCTTATCCACATCTCTGACCTAAGCTGGATCAAGAAGGTGTCACATCCTTCAGAAGTGCTTAAGAAGGGCGATCTCGTAGAAAGCGTCGTTCTTTCAGTAGACAAAGAAAACAAAAAAATCACCCTTGGCGTTAAGCAACTTAGCCAAAACCCATGGGAAACTATTGAAAAGACAATGCCAGAAGGTTCTATTGTCCAAGGTAAGATCAGCAAGATCACAGCCTTTGGCGCTTTTGTAGAGCTTGATAATGGCATTGAAGGCCTTATCCACGTTACAGAACTTTCAGATAAGCCATTTGGCAAAATCGAAGATGTAGTCTCACGCGGCGACGAAGTGAAAGCAAAAGTGAAAAAGCTTGATGCTGAACACAAAAAGATTGCTCTTTCAATTAAAGACTTTTTAGTTGAAAGCAATCAGTATAACCATGATGACATCGTGGTATCTGGTTCAAAATCAGGCCAAAAGCGCAAAACTAAAGTTTCAAAAGATGCTTTAGCTGCTGAACTTGATGCTCTTGAGCAACAGATTCAAGAAAGTTAATTTTTAATTTTAAAAGGTCATGCACGCGATTTTCGAGTGCATGACCTAGCTTTTAAATAGCGTACAGTTTATAATACGCCCTTGTTAGTCCACTCCTAGGAAATACACATGAATAAAGACCTTGTTGCAATTTTTGAATATCTTGAGCGTGAAAAAGGAATTTCACGTGACGTCGTCATCTCAGCTATCGAAGAATCACTCATGATGGCAGCGCGAAAGAGTATTCATGGTGCTACTAATGTTAGCGTCCAGATTCACCCCAAAACAGGAAATATAGAAGTCTATTGCGACAAGACTATAGTTGAAAAAGTAAAAAATCCTGTTCAGGAAGTGGCATATAAAGATTATGTGCTCTTAGATCCAAACTGCGAGCTTGGACAAGTGGTAACAATGTCAGTAACGCCAAAGGATTTTGGCCGCATTGCTGCCCAAAAAGCACGCCAGATTATTTCCCAAAAGCTGCGTGGAGCCGAGCGCGATGTTATCTACGAAGAATATCGCCACCGCATCAACCAGCTGATTTCAGGTACCGTAAAGCGCGTAGCCGGCGGCCAGACTGTTATTGTAGATCTTGGCAAGGTCGAAGGCGTACTTCCAAAGCGCAACTACCCACCTACAGAAAAATACCAAGTTGGCGACAAAGTGCTAGCGCTTTTGCAGGAAGTTCGCGATACAGACTCTGGCGGGGCAGAAGTAGTACTTTCAAGAAGTCACCCAGATTTTGTTAAGCTCCTTCTCGTACAAGAAGTACCTGAGCTTGCAGATAGCACTATTAGCATCGAAAAGATTGTTCGCGAGCCGGGCTATCGCACAAAGCTCATCGTCCGTTCTAGCGACATGAAAGTTGACCCGGTCGGCGCTTGCATAGGCATGCGCGGCGTTCGCGTAAAAAATATCGTGCGCGAGCTTAACAACGAAAAGATAGACGTTATCCCATTTGCTGCTGACAAGCTACAACTTTTGCAGCAGGCGCTATCACCTGTGCAGATTCGCAAAATTCGCGTAAACGACGATGAGTCCGAAGTATTTATCGTTGTCGAGGACGAAGATTTTGGCGCAGCGATTGGCAAAAAGGGTTTGAATGTCCGCCTCATTGGCGACTTACTTGATATCCATCTAGAAATTCAAAAGATGAGCGACTTTCATCGCATCGACGCACTAGAGCGTGCCGCTTTAGCGCAGTCAGATGACAAGACGCTTGATGATGAAATTTCAAGCGTAGATGGAATTAGTGCCCTTGTTATAGATCAGCTTGTAGCTGAAGGGTACACAACACCGAGAAAGATTTTGGAAGCATCGCTTGAGAAGCTTGCCGAAATCCCTGGCATTAGCCTTGAGATGGCTGATAAAATTTTGGAACAAATCCGTAAAAATAGGGCGTAAAAAGAGTCTTGGCTAAAAATCTAAAGCTACACATAAAAAACGTCCAAATTGCTGGGGCGATTAACTTAAACAGCTTAAAGGCAAAGCTTTCTAAGAAAAAAGAGGGCGACGAACCTATTGAAGAGGCACCCGCCATTTCAAAAGTGGAAGAGCCAGAAAAGAAGAAAAAGGCTCTTAAGGCAAAAACGGAAGAAGTAAAAGTTGAAGAACCAACTTTAGCTCAGGCTCCCGTTGTCGAGCAGCCTCTTCCTAAACCTCCCGAGCCAAAAGTTGAAGAAAAACCAAAAGCTCAAGCCCCTACACCACCTCCTGCAAAGGAAAAGCTGGGACCTGTCTTTAGAGAAGCTCCTGTTCTTCCGCCGAAAAAACCGGCAAGTCCTCCACCAGCGCCACCTGTTAGCCAAAAGCCAAGAGAGCACCAACATCCACAACAGCCACCAAAGCCTCATCAACCGATGGCTTCAAGGCCAGTAGGGCAATGGCGAAATGTGCCTCCACAGACCTATACACCACGACCTGCCGGCCCGCCACAACCACGTCTTGGGCCTGTAGATAGGCAAGTGCCATCTGTTCCTCGACGCGAATATCAGGGGCCAAGAAGAGAGCCAGGCCAGGGTCCAGGTACAGGACCACGCTATGGTGCCCGTGATGGAAGAGGCCCTTCAGATAGACCACAGCAGCCTTTTGTAAGGCGCGAGGGTACTCGTCCGCAACCAATACCTCAACAAAAGCCCGATGCACGGACAGCTCCTGAAAAGAAAGAACTTACAAATAAAGAGATAGAAGAGAGCCTCTTTCGCCGTTCAAAACAAAAGGCAAAAGAACAGACACCAAAGCCTCTTCGCAAGATCGATACAAAAGAGTTTGAAGTACGTATACGCCATGGCCTTCGCGGCGATGAAGAAGAAGAGGGCTGGAGAAAGCGCCGTCCTTCAAAGCATATGCGCGCTCAAGAAGAGCAAGAAATTGTTCGTCCGACAAAGGTATCTGTACGCATGCCAATATCTGTAAAAGATCTGGCAAGTGAGATGAAGCTTAAAGCTTCTCAGCTTATCTCAAAGCTCTTTTTGCAAGGCGTTGTCGTAACGTTAAACGACATGCTAGAAGATGAAACAACAATTCAGCTTTTAGGCCATGAGTTTGGTTGCGAAATTACTATCGATACAAAAGAAGAAGAGCGCATCCGTATCACTGACAAGTCGCTCCGCGAAGAAATCGCTGCTGCAAATGAGGATGAATTACAGATTCGCCCGCCTGTTGTTACCTTTATGGGCCACGTCGATCACGGCAAAACAAGCCTTATCGACGCTATCCGCAAGAGTAATACCGCTCAGCATGAAGTAGGGGCTATTACGCAGCATATTGGTGCGTTTAAAGTGTCTACTCCTCAAGGTGATATTGCAATCCTTGATACGCCAGGTCACGAAGCCTTTTCGCATATGCGTGAACGCGGTGCTGAAGTTACAGATATCGTTGTGCTTGTAGTAGCAGGTGATGAGGGCTTTAAGCAGCAGACAGAAGAGGCTTTAGCTCAAGCAAAAGCATCAAAGGCTACTATCGTCGTTGCACTCAATAAGTGCGATAAGCCTGCCTTTAATCCAGATAATGTCTATCGACAGCTCGCTGAAAGAGAGTTATTGCCAGAAGCATGGGGCGGTCAGACAATTACTGTAAATACATCTGCAGTAACTGGCCAAGGCATTCCGGAGCTTCTTGAGATGCTTGCTCTACAAGCAGAAGTGTTAGAGCTACAGGCAAACCCACAGTTTAGAGCTCGCGGTACTGTCATCGAATCAGAAGTAGAAAAAGGTATGGGCCCTGTTGCAACAGTGCTTGTGCAAAATGGTACACTTCGCCTTGGTGATAGCCTCGTATTTGGCTTTAACTGGGCGCGCGTAAAGACCATGAAAGATGAGCATGGCCAGGACCTTAGTGAAGCCGGTCCATCAACTCCTGTTCGCATCAATGGCCTTTCTGGGCTTCCAGAGTCCGGCGAAGAGTTTATCGTTGTGAAAAATGAGCGTGAAGCGCGAGATATCTCGCAAGCTCGCGAAGAGGGCAAGCGCACAACAAGCTTCCATGCAAAACGTCGCAACACACTAGAATCTATGATGGAGCAGGCTCAAGACCAGGCTCCTAAAAAGGTGCTCAACCTTATTCTCCGTGCTGATGTTCAGGGTTCAGCTGAGGCATTAAAGAATGCAATTGCTAAAATTGATTCTAAAAAGGTTGAGGCAAATGTCCTTTCATCAGGCGTTGGCAAGATTACAGAGTCTGATGTAAGCCTAGCACTTGCTTCAAAGGCTGTTATTATCGGCTTTCATACTCAGATGGAATCGCATGTTGAGTCGATCGTTAAAGAGCAGGGCGTTCAGGTACGTTTACATGATATTATCTATCATGCTCTAGATGATGTTCGTGCGATGATGCTTTCACTACTAGATAAGATCGTTCAAGAAAAAGACGTTGGTAAAGCTGAAGTAAAAGCGACCTTTAAGTCGTCGCAGCTTGGTATAATTGCCGGCTGTCAAGTACTTGATGGCACGATTATACGCAGTAACCAAATACGCGTAATGCGAGCTGGCACACAGGTATTTAAGGGGCCAATAAACTCTCTTAAGCGCCATAAAGATGACGTTCGCGAGGTCACAAAAGGCCAAGAGTGCGGTATATTGGTGCAGGGCTTTAGCGATTACCAAGTAGGCGATATTCTCGAAGCATTTGAAATTATCTATTTGACGCAGGAATTATAATACTATGTCAACTTCGAGAGTGCTACGCTTAAACTCGCTTTTAAAAGAGGTGATTTCCGAGGTAATACACCGCGGAATTCACCACGCTCCCCACATCAACGAGTTTATCACAGTAACGCGCTGTGAAATTACGGCAGACCTATACTATGCTACAGTCTATGTGAGCATATTAGGAAGCGATGCTGACAAGCTAAAGGCACTAGAAGCACTCACTGAAATGTCACACCAAATCATGCTGATGGCCAGGAAAAAAATGCGCATCCGCCATTTTCCTACCCTTACATTCGAAATTGACACCGGCCTTGAAAAGCAAATGCGCATCGAGGAGCTACTCTACAAAGTCAAAAAAGAACGCGAGAGTAGAGAACAAGGGACACAAGAGACCTAAAGGACAAAATAGACGTTCTTTATGTCCCTTATGTCCTTTTAAGTCCCCTACGTCCCTTTAATCAATCGAGAAAAATACGGAGTATTTTTGACTACCGAAGGTATATTGCTAATAGACAAACCCGCCAACATGACATCGTTTGCCGTTGTGGCGGCTGCAAGAAGACGTCTTGGGGTAAAGAAGATAGGTCACGGGGGTACCCTTGATCCATTTGCTACGGGCCTTTTGGTGTTGCTTGTAGGCAGAAATTATACCCGCCGCGCAGGAGAGTTTTTGCAAGGGGATAAGCACTATGCGGCATGCCTTAAGCTTGGTGTTGCGACAGATTCTTATGATCTAGAAGGAAAAGAGGTTGCAAAATCTGACAAGGTGCCCACTTTGGATGACATTCAAGCAGTTTTAGCTACCTTTCAGGGTACCCTGCAGCAGGTGCCGCCCATGTTTTCCGCAAAAAAAATTGATGGCGTAAGGCTATATGAGCTTGCCCGCAAGGGTGTTGAGGTAGAGCGTAAAGCTGTGTGCGTTCAGGTAGAAATTACCTTTCTTCGCTATAACTACCCAGAGCTCGAAATCGAGGTCCGTTGTTCAAAAGGAACTTATATAAGATCGCTTGCAGAAGACATAGGTCGCGCTTTAGGCACCTATGCTCATCTTATCGCACTTCGCCGTATTGGGTCTGGAAAATTTTCTTTACAAGATTCTATTGAATTTTCAGCCTTGAAAGATACGCAAGCAACCATTACACTTCTTCCATAATATAGAGATTTTTATGAAAAATTCACAAATTAAAATTTGTCCTTCATTTTTATCGAGTGACTTTGCCCATATCGCAGAAGAGGCAAAGCGCGTTGAAGATGCCGGTGCTGACTGGCTTCATATAGACGTCATGGATGGCCAATTCGTCCCAAACCTTACCCTAGGGCCACAAATCGTTGCTGCCATCAACAGGTCTACAAACCTCTTTTTGGACGTGCATCTCATGATGTATAATCCCTACGACTATATTGAGCGCTTTGTTGAAGCTGGTGCTAACAGTATTACCTTTCATTTTGAAGCTACCGAGGACATCGAAGAGACGCTTGAGTACATCAGGCGCTGCAATGTGCGGGCGGGGCTTTCTTTTCGTCCAGAGACCTCTATGGACATGATTCCTAAGTTTTTATCCCAGGTAGATATGGTCCTTATGATGACCGTGGAGCCTGGTTTTGGGGGCCAGAGCTTTATGTCAGAAGTTGTAGAGAAAATACGCTTCACAAGGCATATGGTCAACGTTTTAGGCATACGAGAGGGAGGGATTCAGGATGATACCAAAAAACTACCTCTTTTTGACATACAGGTTGATGGTGGCATAACCGACGAAACAGCGGCCATCTGCGCAGAAGCTGGCGCTAATGTCTTTGTTTCAGGCACTTCGCTCTTTAAAGCACCTGATATGAAACAAGCTATAAGCAGTATGCGAAAAAGTGCAAGTGAACACTTTGTAGAAAAAGTGACTTTCTAGTATAATCATAGCGTTAAATTTTTTGGTGAATTTTATGGTGGCAGCAAGTCAGTTAACTCCTGGAATGACCGTTTCGATTGGTGGAAAACTCTATCGCGTTGACTCCTCTGTCAAGGTTACTGTTCCTAAGGGAAGCCCATTCATTAAGACAAAACTTCGAGACTTAGAGTCATCTCATGTTTCGGAGAAAAACTTTAAGCCAAACCAAGATATTGAAGAAGTCGTTCTCCAAGAGCGTCGCCTTGAGTATCTCTATCCAGAAGGCAAGCAGTACCTCTTTTTGGATATTGGCAACTTGGAGCAGGTGCTTGTTCCAGCAGCCATTATTGGCAGTAAAGTAAACTACCTCAAAGAAGGTATAGAAATTAAGGCAGAGATGTTTAAGACAGCAATTTTTGCTGTTAGCCTGCCACAGTTTCTTGAGCTTATGGTAGTTGATGTTATTACAGCGCAAGAAAATGCCCGAGGAAGTACGGCTTCAAGGGTTGCCCAACTTGAAACCGGGGCGCAGATAGAAGTGCCGCCATTTATTGAAGTTGGCGATATTATTAAAGTAGATACAGAGTCAGAAGAATATATTCAGCGAGTGTAGGAATCTAAAATGGAAGTAAAGCAAATCAACCAGCTCATGTTGGCAATGGGAAGAACCGGAATAAAAAAGCTTGTCCTCAAAAAAGAGGGCGTTGAGCTTGAACTCGTGCGCGAAGATTTAGCCCCCATTAGGTCCTTTGAAGGCGATATTGCCGGCATCGAAGAAAACCCTATGCGCGGCGAAATTGAACGCCACCGCCAGACGCACGCAATTGCCCCTACAGATACACCTCAAGCGATTAAAGAAGAAGAAAAAGAAGATACGATCAGCGTTTATGTTACATCGCCTATGGTTGGCACATGCTATATGGCGCCATCGCCTACAGATCCGGTATTTGTTAAGCCAGGTGATCGCGTAGAAAAAAATACCGTAGTCTGCATCATCGAAGCGATGAAGGTTATGAACGAAGTAAAGGCGGGAGTTTCGGGAGTTGTCAGCAGCGTGCTCGTAGAAAACGGCCACCCTGTTGAGTTTGGAACAAAACTGCTCCGCATCACGCCATCATAAAATAATAGGTTATGTAAAGAGGATTAAGAAAACAAGAAGGTTTATACTGGTGCCCGAGCCCGAGCCCGTGCCCGAATGAACCAAAATCGGGCACGGGCTCGGGCTCGGGCACGAAATTAATTCTTGATTCACGTAGAGAAAAGTTATGCAAAAAGTACTTATAGCAAATCGCGGCGAAATTGCCGTCCGTATTATCCGCGCCTGTCATGACATGGGCCTACAGACCGTCGCTGTCTATTCACAGGCAGATACTGAGGCATTGCACGTCTTGCACGCTAACGAAGCTATATGTATTGGTGAAGCGCCATCTGCAAAATCATACCTACGAATTCCCCACATTCTTTCTGCCTGCGAAATTACGGGCGCTGATGCTGTGCACCCAGGCTATGGGTTTTTATCTGAAAACGCCAAATTCGCCGCTATTTGTGAAAGCTGTGGCCTTAACTTTATTGGACCATCACCTACTGCTATTTCGCTTTTAGGTGATAAGTCAAAAGCAAAAGAAATTGCAAAAAAGGCAGGCTGTCCTGTTATTCCGGGCTCTGATGGCATCGTTTCAAATCTAGCAGATGCTTTAGAAGTGGCTAAGGAAATTGGCTTTCCAATCTTTATCAAAGCAGTAGCTGGCGGTGGCGGTAAGGGTATTCGCATTGCCTACTCTGAAGAAGAATTTGCAAAGCTGTTTGTTGCAGCCCGCACCGAAGCTGAAGCTAGCTTTAGCAACCCTGACGTCTATCTAGAAAAAATGATTATGACTCCGCGCCACATAGAGATACAGATTATGGGCGACAAGCACGGCAACTACGTGCACCTTGGCGAGCGCGACTGCACCATCCAAAGAAGACGCCAAAAACTTATCGAAGAAGCTCCAAGCCCAGTTCTTAGCCCAAAACTGCGTCAAAAGATGGGTCAGGCGGCAATTAACATCGCAAAAGAAGCTGGCTACCACTCTGTAGGTACCGTTGAATTTTTGCTCGATCGCGACCATAACTTCTACTTTATGGAAGTAAATACCCGCGTTCAGGTGGAACATACGGTCACTGAAATGCTAACAGGCGTTGATATTGTGTCGATGCAGATTCGCATTGCGCGTGGTGAAAAGCTGCCCTTTGATCAAAAAGACATTACCTTCAATGGCCATGCCATCCAGCTTCGCATTAATGCCGAAGATCCAAGCCGTAACTTTGCACCATCTCCTGGCCGCCTTGAGTACTATGTACCGCCAGGTGGACCGCACGTACGTGTAGATAGCGCTTGCTATTCTGGCTACTCCATACCGCCAAACTATGATTCTATGATCGCCAAGCTTATTGTGACAGGTGACGATAGAACAAGTGCCCTTGCTCGCGCAAAGCGCGCCTTGCACGAATTTCACATTGGCGGCGTAAAGACCACAATACCATTTCACATAGACATGCTAGGCCACGGCGCCTTTGTCTCTGCAAACTTCGATCTTGGCTACGTCGACGGCCTCATCGCCTCAGGCTACCAATTTGGCAGCGCCGACCAGGAGCAACCCTCCTCAAGTATCCCCAAGCCTTAAATGCCAAAACAAGATATGCAGGATCGCTAACTTAAAATTATAACTGATAAGACGTTAGTGATTAATATGATAAGCAGACTAATGGGGTTTAGATAGCCTCGTGAATCTCCTTTCTATCATAAAAAAACAGGATCTCGCTACGCTGGCAGGATCGGGCAGGATTGCTTCGCGGTAGAATGTAAGATCTACTCTCAACGACAAAAACGATATAGTGATAGCTCTTCTTTATGCCGTTCTTATCGTTTGCAGTTATCATACATATCTTGCCGCGAAGCGATCCTGCCAGATCCTGTCAGCGTAGCGGGATCCTGTTATTTAAATGTTTGGCTTCCTGACACTTAAGAGTGTTTTTTCTTTCTTAGTTTGATGCGTATGCCTGCATATATCTTGTTTTATTTTGCTAGGTGCTGTTGGCGGGAGTACCAGGCACTGCAAGTTCTTGCTATTACGTGACTCAATGCTATTGTGATAGTCTTGAAGCGGCTCATGAAGGGCGGGAATTTATCCAGTATAAAACTTATTTTGATTAATGTTGAGTTTGTGATTTTTATGAAAGGATCACGAAGCCATGTTACTGCCTTTGTGAGAGCTATTGGTGTGAATGGTAGCTTAAGTATGAGACCGAATACAGCAAGTGCTGATCTTGCTACGTGGCTTGCAAAGGCGGGCGTGAGCGTTTCAATGGCGCTTGGTACAAGCTTTGTAAAGCGTTTTGCTTGTAAATAGGCTATTGGGTCTAGGCTTGCTTGCGTTTCGTGATAAAGGCCGCCAAATGGAATTAGCCCCAGGAGTGAATAGAAAAAGGGGGAGTTTCTTCTTGCAAAGTCTTTTGCATGGCCAGCTTCATGCAGGGCAATCACAGGGTCGTCTGAAACAAGAACAAGAGCTTCCGCAAAGTAATTGTAGTGATCGCCAAAAAGTAGGCGAGTAGGCATTAGCGATGAGAGGACGATTAATGGCCAAAATATACATTTTGTTGCAGTATGCAATCTTGGGTTAGTAAAGGCCCGCTTCATAACGTCAACAGGGTCATATTTATTGAGGTAGACTTTTACATGCTGCAGCCTGTTGTCGCGCATGTAACACTTTAAAATTTCTTCTGTTTCTTGTGAGATGTGGTTGCTGTGGAATTTGCTATTCCATAGGAGAATTTTACTGGGAATAGCAAGTATATTGCCAATTACATCTATAACGCGATTTGGCATTCCTCGCTCAAACCAGCAGTTTTCACGAAGCGGCTCGTGAAAATGGTCGGTATCATATTGATAGGCAGGGTACGTATCTTCAGGAGAATTAGATCCAATTTCATGAATTTCATCTATTGAATAGGGACATAGTGTTGCACTATTTTCTGGATAAAATAAATCGTTTACTATTCTCATAGGTAGTAGCTCCTATTTGTAGTAAAAGTATAGGCCTAACTGAATATTGTTCGCTAGGGCAAAAACTTGGCGCCGGAAATAGTGATGTCGCACGAGTTTGAGCGGGATTTTGCTACTAGTCTGTAGATAAGGTCTGTTGGATATAATGCCCATGATGGAAGAAATCCAAGCCAGCCAATAATCTTCCACATACCACCAAGCAGCCAGGCAATTTTAAAGCAGGCTTTACTATAAAAATAGACCTTTCCATTTTCAAAAAAGACGAGGCTATCAGGAAGGGTAATGCCTTTTAGCTCATTTTTCGCTGTTATCCCTTGTAGCGGGGCAAAGTAAAACTGGCCACGCGTATCTTGTTTAGCAATCCACTTTACTGCCCAGTGACACATTGCGCAGTAGCCATCAAAAAAGACTATGTTCATAGGTGTACCCTTTTGCAAGAGCTATAGATAATCTGTTGCTCTAGAGTCAACAAAATTATGCTTGACTTTTTTGGATTTGGATGAAATTGTGTTGCTACACCCGCCGAATTTTGGCGAAAAACAAAGGAGAACCTATGTATACACTGATTCGATCAGCTTGTGTAATGCTGCTTGCAGCCATAAGCACAAGCGCACTTGATGCTAACTGCTGCTGTAATCCACATATCGTTGATATCTACTACGTGCCCTTTCACATTGACGGTACAATAAATCCAAGCAATACGACATACTGCGTGACACAAAACCTCACCTACTTAGGCGGTGAAGGCTTGCCTACTGCTGCTATCACAGTAGATCCCGGTGTACATGACATTGTCATTAACTTTAACGGCTTTGAGCTTGACCTTGACCCATCTGTTGACGGCATAAGCATGCTGGGAACTGCTGGGCAGCCAATTACAGACGTTCTTATTAAAGATGGTGTGATCAAAAGTCTTTCCCCATCCGGAGTTAACAATGGTATTAAAGCTACAAACTTTAGCACTGTAGATGTAGAGCGTATGCGCTTTGTTGATGAGCGTCGTGGGTTTAATGCGCCTACACAGACGGATACAAATACTGATTTAACGATGCGCTCTTGCGTATTTGACTTAAAAGGCAATACAGGGGCATCAAGAAGAGGTGTCGCTCTTGCAACAATTCAGGGATGCCTTTTTGAAGAGTGCACATTCTTGGCATCAGATCCTGCAGAATCATCAGTTGGCATATTGTTCATAAATAATGCAAAAAATGCCTTTATACAGCGCTGTACATTCGATGGGCAGAGAAATACAGCTGTTGCAGTTCAATCTCTATTTGATCCAGAGAGCGGCTTTTTCTTTACGTTCCCATCTACCAATATCCAGATTGATGAGTGTGAGTTTACAAATAACTTTCAAGACTTTAAAAACGTGGGTGCAAGTAATATTCAAATAACAAACTCAAGTTTTTATGGAACAACTTCTGCGGCTATCCTCGATGAGGCAGCGGATGATGGAGCTGGTAATTTTGTTAGTCCAATCCCTAGTGGGTTACTAGTAGATAACTGCACGGTTACCGAGGTAGGTGAGGGAGAAATACTTGATGGAATATATCCTTCTATATTTTTGTTTGCAGGCGGGGTGGTTAATCCGGGAATCAATGCTCGCGATATTATCATCAGAAATTCGACATTTACTCACCAAGGATCTGCTCCTGGATCTGACGGTCTTCTATTTGTCGGTGTTGAAGGCGTGTTAGTTGAAGATTGCGTGGTTAATCTTACAGCAAGTGGCCGTGAAGATAACTGCCAGCCAGTTACAATATTCGGTGTACCAACAAAAGTAGCAGCTATTCACTGTGGCTGGCCTTTATCAAGAGATAATGAAACAGCAATTGGTGGCAGCATTGTGCGAGACATCACTATTCGTGGCAATGAAATCTGTGGTAGCGTTCAAGTTGGCATCTTTGCTGAAACAGGCATTGGTACAACACCAAACGAGCGCATTACCATTGAAGATAACAGCATAACAGCTTCTGAAGCTGGTATTCTGTTTGCAAATACCCACTCTTCAACAATTATCAATAACCGCATTCAAGGTGTTTCAACGAGCGTCTGCAAAAAAGGCGTTGGTATAGAGCTTGAAGGGCCACTTGCATTTAACCCGCAAGCTGCATCTAATAGCAACATCATCGTCAACAACGTTGTAAGCCAGAATGATACTGGTATATTGCTTGAATGTGGTGCTCAGGCAAACCTTGTAAAGGGCAACTACGTCTTCAACAACTTCAAACGCCAAATTAAGGAAGAGAAGAAGAAGACAAACGTCATTCTTTGCAACACAGTGTTCCACCACCACGAACACGACATAAGCTGCTCAAGCATCTCCGAGTAGCCTTCTTTAGACGGACGCTATACCCAGCGTCCGTCGATTTGTTTTTCAGAACAGGCGTTTTTTAGTGCAGTATGCTCTTCTTTCATTTCAAATGCGTCAAGGAGTCGAAATTGTCTTTTTAGGCGGCTTATAAACTGCTTTACTTTGGAAGCAGGCAGCTGGGCAAGTGAGCTAAGTGCGGTTATAGTTGTCTTTACCTCGCGCTTAAGCCTGGGGCGATCATATGGAAAGTCAAAGGTAACAAGGTTTTTATCAAAAATTTTCATTTTTCCTGACAAAATACTTGTGCTTGTACGTAGCTCTGCAAATAGGCGAGCATCTTCTGCAGCATCTTCAGATTCGGCAATTTTTTTGAGAGTTAAGGTGTCGGCTTCCTGCTTTTGTCGAGCTTTTGCATCTGCGATAGTAAAGTCAAAAAGGGCTGCAAGCTGCTGTTTTAGGCTAGAAGAGGCTGTTTTATCATGCAGGCGTTTTGCGGCTTTTGAGCGTATTGCTGGATCTTCAATTGTCTTGATGATCTCAATATATCTGTCGTCGGTCGTTTTTGCCCGGTCGCAGAATTTTTTTATCGAGCTATCTCGTATGCGGGCAATCTTCATGTCAGAAATAAGGCCTAAGGCCTTTTCAGGGGCATCTTTTGCATGCCTGCAGACATCTTGTTGCATGGCAAGTTCTTTTAAATAGGAAAAGCCGGGGATTGTTTCTAGAATCATGTTAGGGTATACGTGAGCGGATTTGGATTGTTTTTGCTTTAAAGAGGCTTGTTTCTTTGACGATAAGCTCAAAAGGTTCTATCAAGATGGTGTCATTAACATGAGGGTGCCGGCCAAGGGCTTTTTCAATAAGCTCTGCAAAGGTTTTGCATTCTTGTGGGTCAAAGTCTGTATCGTATTGTTCGTTAAATTCTAAGATGCTTGTATCGCCGGAGATAGTTTTTTCAAGATAGCGTACATCTTGGGGTTCCTTTTTAGCTTCAGTGCCAAAAAGCTCGTCTATAAGATCGTCTAAAAAGATAATGCCCTTTGCTTCGCCTTTTGCACTTATTACTACAGCGCCGCCGGCACCTTCTTCTTGAAGCTTTTTTATGATGTCAAGGCTATAGAGGTCTTGGGGGATAAAAATCGCGGTTTCGGTGTATTCGTCGATTTTTTTGTTGTTGCTTGCGTTAAGGAGCTTTTGCACATAGAGCATGCCTATAATCTTTGTTCTTGTGCGGTGGTAGACAGGAAAGAAGGTCTGATTAGTCTTTTTCATGATCTCTCGAAGCTCTCCAACAGTTGTGTGAGAGGATAAAGAGATCACCTGATTAAGCTTTTGCATAAGCTGAAATGCCTGGAGCTTACGTAGACTAAAGATGTTGGCGATAATATCTTTTTCGGGCTCCTGCTCTTCGCCCAAATACCCTGCTTGATGTTCTTCAAGGAGCTTTTGGAGTTCATCTCTACTCAAAAATGGCCTATGGGGCTTTTTTTCTTTTTTCTGGATAAAGTAAGAAATCGCATTTGTTATAGGAGATAGCAGGCATGCTGTAGCATAGAGTATTGGAATGCCAAGGCGGCTTGCATGGTCGGGATATAGCCTTGCTGCAAACATGGGAATAAGCTCTCCAAAGATCACAAGGAGCGGAATTTCAGCAAGGGGAGCAAGGTTTGGATCAAAGCCCCATGCTTCAAAAAGACGACGAGAACTTTCAGAGCTTATCATCATAGCAACGTTTACTGAGATAAGTGTTGTCGTAAAAAGAAGCTGCGGAGATTCTAAAAGCTGCTGTAGCCATATGGCAGTGCGTTTTTTTTGTGAGGCTGCAAAGTCAAGTCTCAATTTGTTGCACGATATGCAGGCCATTTCTTGCATGGAGTAAAAGGCTAAAACTGCTGTCCAGAATAGGGTGATGATAAGCCAGTATGAACTCTCTGTCATGAGGCCGCCTTCATTTGGAGGTATACTTTACGTATACGCGTGGGATCACTTGACAAGACGCGCATAAAGAGGTGATCTTCTTCAAAGGTAGCACCGGCTTGTGGTATAGTTCCAAGTCGCTCCGTGATAAACCCTCCGATCGTTGCCATGTGGTACTTACTGTCGAGTGCTACGTTAAAGAGCTTTCTGACATCATCTAGAGGCATTGTGCCGCTTGCAACTATGGTGGTTTTGGAGATGCGTTCAAACTCCGGCTTTTCGGATGAGGATTTCGGGGCTGTGCCTACAATTTCACCGAGAAGGTCTTCTTCAGTTATCATGCCGCATGTTGTGCCATATTCATCTACAATCCATGCTGTGTTTGTTGGATCTAGGTGAAGCTGCTGTAAGACAGCCTTTGCACTTGTTGTTTCCGGAACATAAAAGGGCTTTCTCAGTATCTTGATGAGGTCTTGTGCATGTTGAATGGAATTTCGCTTAATGAAAAAATCGCGCGCGCGAATAACGCCTAGCATCTTGTCTTGGGGCATTTCAAAAACTGCAACTTCTAGCAGCATCTCTTCTGAAAAGAGGTAGTTAAGCTTACTCAGCGGCTCGTCAATGCCATATACGGGCATTTCATTTCGTGGCCACATAAGTTCTTTAATCTGCTTGTCTTCAAGGTTAAGAACGCCGTAGATGAGGTTAAGCTCATCTTTATTGAGGATGCCCTTTCCTTCAGAGCTTTGGAGGATATGGGCAAGTTCCTCTTTTGATAGGGGAGGTTCCGCTTTTAAAAAGAAGAAAAAGACTCGTGAGAGTACATATGCAATACGTGTTACACATACGCGAAGGGGCGTAATTATCCACTCAAACCACTCGATACTTGGTGCAAAGCGTAGCGCTAGACGCTCGTTGTAGATGAGGCCAAGGTACTTTGGAACAAGTTCTCCAACAAAGAGCACGAGAACTAAAGGAAATCCCACTTTAAGCAGCCAGCCACTTGTAGAGCTTGCAAAAAGCTCGGAGCTTGTGTTTTGTAAAAGCACGTTGACGATCGTGTTGTACATAAATATCGTCACAAGCAGGCTTTTAGAGCGTGTTAGTATGCGCGCCACAAGGCGCTTTTTTGGGTCGTGGTTACTTCTAAAGCCGCGCACTTTTGAAGCAGGAAGTGAAAAAAACGCAACTTCACTACAAGAAAAGAACCCTGAGAGTGCTGTCAGGATTATTATGGCTATTATAAGAAGTCCAAGCATCATGGCGAGTAGTAGACTTTGGTATAGCCTTCAGGCGTAAGGCCTAAAGCGCGGATGAGTGTACATTCTATCCAGGCAGGATCATTAAAGCTTTCAACCTGCAGCTTTAAGTACTCTTGCGTATTTTTAGCATTACATATGCGCGCTTCAAGGCTTACGATCTGACTATCAAGGAAGTCCATCTCTTTTTGTAGCTTCATCGAGCTTTGCTCAAAGAGGCTAAAAGAGAGGATAGCAAACGCCCACACCCACCAAGATTTAATCAGGATTTCTTCCTTCATTATACCGACGGACCTACAATGCCAACTTGGTTCATGTATTTGCCTTTACGGTCACTGTATGATGTCTCGCAAGGCTCTCCCTCAAAGAAGACAACCTGTGCAATACCTTCGTTAGCGTATATTTTGGCTGGAAGGGGGGTTGTGTTTGAGATTTCGATAGTCACATAGCCTTCCCAACCTGGCTCAAAAGGTGTTACGTTCACGATGATGCCGCAGCGGGCGTACGTAGACTTGCCTATGCAAAAGGCTAAGATGTTTCGCGGTATGCGAAAGTACTCTACAGAGCGGGCAAGGGCAAAAGAATTAGGCGGGATTATGCATTCATCTGTTGTCATGTCAACAAAGGCATCATCGCGAAACTCTTTTGGGTCTACTACGCTGTTGTAGACGTTTGTGAATACTTTAAATTCATCTGCCACGCGTATATCGTAGCCAAAGCTTGAAAGGCCGTAGCTTACAATTTTGTTGCCGCCATCGTCAAAGCGGACGAGATGGTCGACAAATGGTTCAATGATTTTGGCAGTGTTTGATGCTTTACGAATCCAATGATCGGGTTTTACCATAGAAATACCTTGTGTAGTTTAGCACGATATTACTTCCATTTAGTCATTTAGCGGAAGCCCCAACCTTGATAAAAGATAGCGCCCGATAAGAATTGGATGCTGAAGAAAAGTTTTAATAAGTCGCCAGTAGGTGAGCTCACGCATCACAAATTCTTGCTCAGGAAGGTTTTCTAGAGCTTTATTAAGCCAGGCAAGATGGAGGAAAAAAAATGTTGGGGGAAGTTCGCTCTCGGAAAAAAAGCGCACTTCTTGAGATTCTTTTTGTGGTAAAAGTCTATCCGGCACTTCTGACACTCTGCATTCAAAGACGTGAGCCTTTGAGGATAAACGATTTATGGGCAACCAGGTGCCTACTTTTCGAACGAGTGTAGCATGAAGTCCGGTCTCTTCTTGAACTTCTCGCAAGCACGCCATTTCGGGGCTTTCCCCGGCATCAATTCCGCCTCCAGGAAGTACCCAGACAGGTACATCGCGTCTTTTTACAAGAAGAACTTTACCACCATAAAAAATAATTCCAACAGCTGCTTCTTTCACGGATCTTCCTTAAGATAGTTTCGTGCCCGAGCCCGTGCCCGTGCCCGTGCACCACTGTGGACGTTATTGATGTTAAACACTAATTTATTCCACCTGATTCTACATTTTAATTCGGCATAAATTGTGCACTTAGTGTATACTTATCTGAGATTTTTGCCCAGGTGGTGAAATTGGCAGACACGCCAGACTTAGGATCTGGTACCGTGAGGTGTGGAGGTTCGAGTCCTCTCCTGGGCAATTTTTTATGATTCAATTAGACTTTCGTCCACTCTTTGGCCTTTCTTCTTGCCACCTTCAGACTATTGTTGCAGCCCTTATAAAGCCGTCTTTTGCTCCATTATCCCATACAATGCATGTTTCACTTGATGCTGGTGATAAATTGGCCTGCGTTGTTTCACAGCCTTCTACCTTTAGTCAAATTGTGGTGCTTGTGCACGGGCTTGGGGGAAGTAGTGAGTCAAACTACATGGTGCGAATGGCAAAGCACTGCTTTGATGCCGGCATCATGGCCGTACGCGTGAATTTGCGAGGCTGCGGCGCTGGAAAGGAGCTTTCTAGGCTGCCCTACAATGGGGGAAGAAGCGAGGATGTCTTGGCAGTTTTAGAGGTGCTTAAAAGCCGGTATCCTCATGCTGAGATTACTCTGGTAGGGTATTCTCTTGGGGCAAATATTGCCCTAAAGCTTGCCGGGGAGCTTGGGACTACAAATTTGCTTAAAAAAACGATTGGTGTTTGCCCCCCAATTGATCTAGAAGCTTGTGTACACTCCATACAGAAAAAGCAAAATGCCCTTTATCATGCCTACTATGTAAAAAAGCTTTGTGAGCAGGCAACTAGCTGGTTAAAGTCTCCTGTAGACTCGATTTATGAGTTTGATGATAAAGTAACAGCCCCTCTTTGGGGGTTTTCTAGCGCCTCTGATTACTACACAAACTCTAGTGCTTTAGGCTATTTGCCGGCCATTAAGCATGACTGTTGCCTAATATTTGCTGAGGACGATCCATTCATTCCAAGTAGCCTTATCCAGACTACGTCTAGCTGTCCCGTAACCGTCTATGTCACAAAACGGGGCGGACACATGGGCTTTTTAGGGTATACTTCAAAAAAATACTCATCTAGATGGCTGGATGAATTGCTCCTAAGTAAACTAATTATTTTATGAAGGGTTTTCTGATATTTCCCTTTAAAAACAAGGCAGTTTCAGGTATGATTAGCCTTTTAAAAACCGTTACCAGGAGATCGTATGCGTATAGCCGATTTTAACTGGCGCCCAGCTAGTATTTTTGTATTTACTTACCACTTAGTACTCTTATTTGTGCTGCCGGTATATTTTTATTACTGTAGCCCATCTATGGGAATGTGGATAGCGACAATTATCTTATATTTTGCTACTGGGATGAGTATTACTGCAGGTTATCATCGCTTCTATTCGCACCAGTCTTATAAGGCGCACCCAATCGTTGAAGGATTTCTTCTCTTTTTTGGCAGCATGGCTGCACAGGGAAGCGCTCTTCGCTGGTCCTATGAGCACCGTATTCATCACGCTTATGTTGATACCGACCGCGACCCATATTCCATTGAAAAAGGTTTTTGGTATGCACACGTGCTTTGGCTCTTCAACACGCCAAAGCCTATTGAAAATAAAGTTGTATCAGACCTGCAACGTAACCGCTTGGTGATGTTTCAACATAATAACTACCCACTTTTGATGACGCTTACAAACGTTATTGCCTTTTTGGTAGTGGGCTGGCTACTTGATGACTTTCTTGGTGCATTAGTTATTTCATGGTGGTTTAGGCTGCTATGCTTGCATCATTCCACATGGTTTATTAATTCTCTAGCCCATACATGGGGCGCTCGTACCTTCAGTTCTGAGCAGACAGCAGTAGATAACTTTGTTATATCTCTTCTAACCTTTGGAGAAGGCTACCATAATTACCACCACACTTTTGCAAATGACTACCGTAACGGTATTCGCTGGTATCACTTTGACCCTACCAAGTGGCTCATATGGGTGCTAGACCGTCTTGGTCTTGTTCATAACCTCAAGCGTGTTAATGAATATCACGTCAAAGAGCGCATGCTCGCAGAACATAAGCTAGAGGCACTAGAAGCCCTTAAAGCATCTTTTAGCGCACGCAAAGAAGAGCTTGGCCGTATGATCTCAACAGTGAGTGAAGAGATTACCCAAAAGCTTGCAAATGCACGCACCGAGATCGAAACGTTTTGTGCTAAAAAGAGCAGCGGCTCCGTAACAAAAGATGAGCGCAAAAAGCACTCTCAAGAAATGAGAACGCTTCGTAAAAGCATTCGCGAAGACTGGAAGCAGTTTAAGCAGCTTTATAACTACATCATGCGCCAAGCCGTTACGCTTAAAGACTAAGCAATTGCCGCCCAGGGTGCCTTTCTGGTTCCCCTGGGCTTATTTTTTCCCATCATTCCCCTAATGACAGTCGATCTTAATCTTAATCTTGATCTTGATCTTGATCTTATTCTTTGTTCACGCGCGTTAGCAAAAGAAGATTAAGATCAAGATTAAGATCAAGATCAAGATCAAGATTAAGATTGAGATTGAGAACTGTAGATGCTGGACAGGGAGGGGGGGGCTATAAAGGAAATAGGCCCCCCCGGTATAAATAGAATAAGGTTACTTATCGTCTGGGATGACGATTTGTGTGCCAACTTTTAGGTTGTTGATGTTGTTGATTCTATCGCGGTTGGCTTCGTAGATCATCTTCCATTTTTTTGTTGTTCCGTAAAATTTTTGTGATACTTTGGAAAGGGTGTCGCCTTTTTGGATCACATATGTTTTTGGAGCTGCTTTTTGAGGCGCAGGTGGTGGCACATCTTGCTGAGGCACTGGGACGCTTAAAGAATCTTGCTGCTGGTAAGCTGCCATAGGATCTTGGTTGTCCATCACTAAAGAATCCATATTGTCAGCAATGATAAGCTTATCTTGGCTGTTGACCGGCGCTACATCTTGAGATGGTGCCTTTGTCATGATGACGTTTGTGCCTTGTACAAGTTGCTCGAGCTTTTCTACGCGAGCTTGTAGGTCAACAAGTTCTGAAACAACAGCATGTGTTGTTTCTTTTTCAGCAGCAACTTCTTCTTCTGAGCGAAATGCGCCTATGATAAAGAGAAAAAAGAGTAGAGCAAGAGCTGCTCCAGCAAGAGTAAATACTACCTTGCGTCGGCTTGTTTGATAACGGCCTTCACCCAGATGATCATTATCTGAGTTAAGATCTTGACGGTACTGATCGAGCATACATAAACCCCCATTTAGGATATTGAATTGTTTTTACCATTTAGTTGTGTAGTTGCCAAGCAAAGAAACGCATTCTGCCAAGAAAGTAGCCTGTGATGGCCCCTACAAGGTGAGCTGTGTTTGCGATGCCTATTGGCAAAGTTGTATCTTGGAATACCTCTAAAAAAAAGATGACCAAAGAAAATAGCGCAAGCACGCCTATAAAAAACATAATAAACATAAATGTGCTTGACGACATCTGATAGGCTTCCCAGGGCGCTACTTGCTGGCGGGCACGAATGTAGGTAGCCATAGCGCAGATAACGCCTGAAAATCCAATGAAATTTGGCCCACTCATAAGATACTGGGCTGTATTTGAAATAACGCCTGTAATCAGCATAAAAAGCAATAGGCGAAATGATCCAAGGCGGGCTTCTATTTGTGTGCTCAAAAGTAGCACCCAGATCATATTAAAAAAGAGGTGCAGGAGATCTACATGAAGTAAAGCAGGCGAAAAAAGACGCCAAATTTCACCTTCGCGGATTTTGCTAAAGAGCGAAACGTCTTTTAGCGGGGGATTAGGCTCTGGTATCTTGCCTATCATGCGATCTGTTGCCGAAATAATATAGGGATAAAAGCCAGAAAATACAGGCTCTTTAATAGCCTGTGAGTAGAGGTATTTGCCTGTTTCAGGAAGTTCTTGGGGCTTTGCCAGGGCATCAATGCCATAGAGTGTGACAATTTTATCGACAAGCTGGTAGGCATTAGGATAGTCAAAGAGTAGTGCCTTTCGCACCGGAGATAGCCCTACAAACTCTTGTCTGAGCTCTTTAGGCACAGGGCCATTTTTCTTTTCCTGGTAGAGCTCATACAAAAAGAGAACTGAACAGATGAGGATGACAAACGCTGTGAGCCTGATGTGGCCGCTAAACTGCTTTTTGATTTCAATTTCATTTGTCACGATGGGCCGTTTTATGCGCTCTTCAAGGTAGCTAGTTACATTAGAGGCATTTTTACGTCCTAGCGCTTGCACATCCGGAGCGTGAAATTCTTGATTTGCAGGATTGTCGATAAATTTGATCAGGAACTGAACGCTTTTTTCTACCTGGTCTTCTTCGGTAATCCAGAGGTGGTATTTTCTTGTGCCATACTGGTCTGAGCCCCAGTCTCGGTCCATAATCTCGTCACAAGTGAAGACGATGCCCTTAGCTTGCAGGAAGCTGCAAAAAACACGAAATTGATCAGCATTGTCTGTAGTCCAAATAAGACGCATATGGCACGTATATTGTTGGCGCAAGAATGCCACAAAAACTACTAAAAGGCAACCATTCTAAAAAAAAAGCGGGGTCAGGCCTGGCATTCGGGCATTTGTTGCTTAACTTTATATCATGACTTATATTGTCATCCAAAGTGGCACAAGATGAAATTATTGAGTTGAGTGCTTCGTTGTCTCAAATGCCCGAATGCCAGGCCTGACCCCACCTCCTATAAATTGTATTCGAGGATGATGCTGCCGCCTTCGTTGCTGAAAAAGAGCGTGCGGACGTTGATGAGTTCGTGCACCGGCTCGTTTTTGCCCATGGGAACGCCGTAGGTTTTTACAAGCGTTGCCGGAAGGTCAACAAGTTCTACAGCTACTTTTAGGTTGTAGGCTACAGGAGAGACTAGAAAGTCAAAGTTTGCAAAAAACTTCATCATGTCTTTTCCTGTATGAACAAAGTGGGCGTTGCCGCCTTTACTCATGGTGATTTTATGGATAAAGTCGTGATGAAAATTCTCGCCCACACCAATTGCGCTAAGGCCTATACCTTCTGCAGCATAGTCGCTGACAAGGCGCAAGATGGAATCTGTCGCTGTCACGCCCGTGTTGAGCCCGGCATCAGAAAAGAGCAATACGCGGTTTTCATAGCCCTCTTTATAGCTCTGAGAGGCAAGGCGATAGCCATCGTATAGTCCTGCGTGGAGGTTTGTGGAATTTCGGGGCTGTATGTGCTTTAAGGAGTCAGAGATAACAGCCTTTTGAGAGGCAGATGTTGGCTCTAGATGAACTACGCTTACGCTATCAAAAAGTACGATAGACACTGTGTCTTTATCAGTAAGATTATTGAGGGCAAGGTTTATAGCTTCTTTAACCCAATCAAGGCGTGTTCTTTCTGTGTTGTCTGTAGCTGCCATGGAACCTGAGATGTCGATCACAAAAGCAAGATTTACTGGTTGTCTTTTAAAAGAATCGGCTGTGACGTTAGAGTTCATCCCAATTTGCACATAGAGCTTATTTGTTTCCGGATCATAGGCATATGCAGGGTTAAGGCAGATTAGCTGATCACAAGAGCCTGAAGAGAGGCTAAGGTCAAAAGTATGTAAAAATCCTTCTTCGATAAAGGCATCGGGTACTGGCACATAGCCATCTTCTACCTGCTTTTTAAAGTGCGAGTAGTCTTGTACGCCGCCAGTTGTGATGTTAAGTCCTGCAGCTACTTCCATTTTGCAGTTTGCCATCATCCTTGGCATATGGGGAGGTCTATAGCTATCAAATACAGGGCCAAATTCGCCCTTTCGCATGTTGGAGGCAAGCTTTTTAGCGATATCTATCGCTTCTAAGATGTCGCTCTCTGACGATACAAGCTCCATTTTTTCAATATTGCGTAGCAATGTGCTAGCATGTTCCTCTTTTATGCTATCCCAGTTGATGACAGGTATTCTTCTATCGAGAATATGATAGTGGGTATTAAGTGCTTGGTGGTAGTTAGTAAGGCTTGTTTTGAGTAGGTTTGATAGCTTTATGGCAAAAAGCGTTTTGTTCATACCATCATTAGAGATGCTAACAGCGCGAGAATAGTCAAGGCTTGCAGCTTGCACAAGCTTGTTGCCGCTTTGAGCTTCTTCATACTGAATTTTAAGATTAATAGTAGAGGCATGTAGACTAGAAGTTAGAATTACTAATAAAAAATAGTAAAAAAATCTGTTCATTTTTATCTCCCTGTTAGTATGGAGATTCAATCTATAAGATCCCTACTTTTTTTCACAGCCCAATTGACAAAATTACCTGATCTATCAAATATGCAACAAAACGTTGGAGGTGTTATGAAGATACAAAAATTGCTAATTGTAGCGGGCATATTGAGCCAAGTAGTTCTTATGGCAGCAGTGGATGTCTCTTTGCAGACTAATTCAGATGGCTCAAAAACTGTTAAAGAGCCAGATGGCACGACAATGCAGTATAATCAGGATGGTTCTAAGATCACAACAGAGCCAAATGGCACAGTTACAAAAATGTTGCCCGATGGTAGCAAGCATGTGCAGCAACCGAATGGCACTACAGTTGATATCAAGCCTGGTGCTAAGGCTTTGTAGCACAGATCTTTTGTAAAATATCGCTTGTGGCAAGGCCGGGGATGCGGTCAACAAGGTAGAGTTTGCCGCCGTGTTCCTGTACCGTTTCAGCTTCTATGCAGTTTGAGCCATATTCAATTCCGTTTACGTGTATGTCTGGCTTGATTTTGGCAAGTATAGCCCGCGGGTCTACTTCATCAAACCAGGTGACATAGTCCACAAACTGTAAAGCGCTCATAAGCTCGAGGCGATACTTAAGGGGAATAATGGGGCGATCAGGGCTTTTATAGCGCTGTATTGATGAGTCTGAATTTAGGGCTACAATCAAAATGTCGCCCTGCTTTTTTGCCTCGTAGATGATATAGAGGTGGCCTGCATGCATAAGGTCAAAAGAGCCATTGAGCGTGACGATGCGTTTATTTTGCTTTTTAAGCTCTACAACGCGCTCTTCAATAACCTGTGGGTCTATCCACTTTTGCTGACAAGCTTCTGCCCAAATCATAGTTCAGTACCTAAATTGCAGGAAGTTCGCCTTCCGGGAAGGCTATTTTAAATATCTCGTCGTAATGCTCTACAAAGTGGATCGTAAGGCCTTTTTTCATATTCTCAGAAAGCTCTTCCACATCGCGGAGGTTGTCTTTTGGAAAGATGACTGTTTTAAGGCCAGATCGCTTGGCAGCAACTATTTTTTCTTTTACACCACCGATAGGTAGTACGCGACCTGTAAGCGTAAGCTCGCCAGTCATGCACAGGTCTTCAAGCACTGGCTCTCCTCGCAATAGCGATAGAAGCGACGTTACCATCGTAACGCCGGCTGAAGGGCCATCTTTTGGTGTTGCGCCCTCAGGGATGTGGATGTGCACCTGAGACTTTTCAAAGAAGGTATGACCTGGCGCGTACTTATGAACGGCACCATGCAGGTAGCTCCAGGCAATTTCAGAAGATTCTTTCATAACCTGCCCGGCTTGGCCTGTAAGCTTCATCTCTGTCTTTTCGCTCGGTATTTTTATCGATTCAACATAGAGTGTTGCACCGCCCATAGAGGTCCATGCAAGACCTGCACAAACACCGGTAGGTGTTGTTTCATAAATGCGATCAGAGTGGAATATTGGTTTTCCTACATATTTTGCAAGCTCATCGGGAGTTATGGTGTAGTGTTGCTTTGGGGCTTCTTGTTTTACTTTGCGCTTTTTGACAGGTGCCTTTTCGTTGTCCCTCACAATTTCGAGCGCAAGTTTTCGGAGTATTTTTTTGACGTTGTTTTCAAGCGTTCTAACGCCTGCTTCTCGCGCATAGCCAAAGATAAGTTGCTTTAGGGCAGGCTTTGTAAATTCTACTTGGCTTGCCTTAAGGCCCATGTGCTTTCTATTTTTGGGGATAAGGTAGCGTCTTGCAATCTCAAGCTTTTCTTCCATGATGTAGCCAGAAAGGCGCATGATCTCCATGCGGTCAAGAAGTGGCTCCGGAATAGTGTCTACAACGTTTGCTGTCACAATAAAAAGGATGTCAGATAGGTTGCAGCGAACATCTAGGTAATGGTCCAAAAACTCGCTATTTTGTTCCGGGTCGAGCACTTCTAAAAGTGCCGATGCCGGATCTCCATGATAGCTAGAGCCTATTTTATCTACTTCATCAAGCATGATAACTGGGTTCATCGTCTGGCAGAACTTAAGGGCCTGAATGATCTTGCCGGGCATTGCGCCAATGTAGGTTCTTCTATGGCCTTTGATCTCTGCTTCATCGCGAATGCCGCCCACAGAAAAGCGAAAGAACTTTCTGTTTAAAGCGCGCGCTATACTTTTACCGATACTTGTTTTACCTACGCCTGGAGGTCCTACAAGGCATAGTATGCTGCCTCTAAGAGAGCCAGAAAGCTTTGCAACGCCGATAAATTCGAGAATGCGCTGCTTTAAGTCTTGAAGGCCGTAGTGGTCTTTAGCAAGTATTGTTTCAGCTTCAGCAATGTTGTGAATGTCCGGGCTTTTAACACCCCATGGTACGTTTGTGAGCCAGTCTAGATAGTTTCTTGAAAGGGCGTATTCAGCAGATTGAGGCTCTAAGGTGCCTATTTTTTCTAGTTCTTCAGCAATTACGGCTTTTACTTCTTCTGGTACATCGCGCTTTTTGATGCGGCTTTCAAATTTATCGCGGTCGGTGGTTTTTTCGTCTTTTTCGATGCCAAGTTCGCGTTTGATAGTTTTAAGCTGTTCTCGGAGATAAAACTCTTTCTGGCTTTTATTTATCGTGGTCTCGATGCGCTGGTTGATGGTATTTTGCAGACGGCTTAGGTCAAGTTCCTTCTTCAGCAACACAAGGGCTTTTTCGATGCGATTTGGGATGTCATAGGTTTCAAGCACTTCTTGCAGCTCATCGCGCGTTGCCGTCGTTAAGGCAACAGCAAAGTCAGCAAGCTTGCCGGGCTCTGTAAAGTCAGAGTGGCTTAAAAAGATCTGCAGCTCTTCTTTAAAGAGCGGGTTTAGTTTGAGAAGTTCTTTGATGGTGGAGATAATGCTTATGGCATAGGCCTTAAGCTCGCGGTTAATAAGCACTTCATCTGAATGGTAGACAACTTTTGCAAGAAGGCGCTTTTCGCCTTTTACAGGTTTTTGGATGGAAACCCGTTTTTCCATGTTGAGGATCACCTGTGCGCCGCCCTGTTCCATAGGGATAATGCGCAAAATGCGCGCTACAACCCCAGTATGGTGTAGTTCATCGATGCTAACGGCGTTGATATCGGCATCTTCTTTTTTCGTCATCACAAGGCCAATAAACTTGTGATCGCTTTTTGCGCATGCCTTTAGCACTTCGTAAAGGGGTCCAGGTTCTATCATCAAAGGAGCTGCCATCCCCGGAAAGAATGGCCTTCTTACGATAGGAAAGATGTAGAGATGATCAGGAAAGGTCGTATTCTTTTTGTTGTTAGGCTCAGCAGTAGACAGCGTCTCTAAAATTGCCTCTTCAAGGTCTGCTTCTAGTTCGTTTGTTGTGTCGTTAAAACCCAAGGGATCCTCATAATTTTATGAGGCAAAATTTTACCATTTAAAGAAGATTTAGGCAATTATAATGGCAGCCAGCTATCGCGGATGTTAAAGCGCTTGGTTTTGTGTTTTTTTACTTCTTGCTCGACAAGGGCTTCGTTGGTATCGATACCAAGTTTTTTCATAAGACGTCCGTTGATTTCATTTGCCTTTGTCAAAATTTCAAGAACGCGCTTTTGATCTTCACTAGTTAAGTCCTTTTTTTTGCGTAGTGCGATCACTTCTTCTTTTGTCGTGCCAAGGAGCTTGTAGATGTTAGCTACGCGCTTGCGGATAAACCACAGTAGGTGCTTGCGAAGGACATAGAGGGGGGAGACGTCGTAGCGTTTTTCGGGAATTTTGGCTTCTTGGGCTTGTTCATCTGGCACCTGTACAGGTGGGTATGGCTGGGGAGATAGTAGAGCGCCTTGTTCTGTTTCTGTGATAGTTTCATTTAGTGCTTGTTCTACCCGCCAGTCATTTATGGCTTCGATAACAGAATCTGGAGGCTCTGGTTTTGGTAGATGATAGCCGTAAAAGAGGATGGCACGGCGGTAGGAGCTTTCTTTTCCCGCAGCGAGATTTTTTACAAAGAGTGAGTGCATAGCTTGAGAGAGGTTGATCTCTACCTTGCTAAAGTCGATTTTTGCCATTTTTTTTCTCCTATTTTCATAGTACTACATTTTTGGATTTAAATTAAATTTTATCTTATATATAGAAGGAATAAGAAGGAGTTTTTCCTATGGAAGAGATAAAAGCGGATCTTGTGATTATTGGCTCTGGCCCTGCAGGGCAAAAAGCGGCTATTCAGGGTGCAAAACTTGGAAAAAAGGTAGTTGTCATTGAAAAAGACCCTTTTCCGGGAGGAGCTTGCCTCTATTCCGGTACAATTCCATCAAAAACCCTTCGAGAAGCCATTGTAAATCTTACTGATTTTAATAATCGCAACTTCTATGGCCAAGATCACCCCATACACGAAGTGACTATTCAAGACCTTAACTTTCGCCTTCACAAGGTGATAGAAGAGGAAAAAAACATGGTGATACGCCAGTTTAAGAAAAATAACATCATGCTTGTAACGGGTACTGCGCGCTTTGAGAACCCCCATCAGCTTATTGTGATGGACGAAGAATTTCGCATCCGCTACCAGATTTTAGGTAGCTACATCATAATAGCAACAGGATCAAAGCCCCGCCGTCCGATAGATGTGCCTTTTGATGGTGAGGTCATAGTAGATTCATCAACACTCTTAGCGCTTAACAAGGTGCCAAAGACTATGGTTGTGCTTGGTGGCGGTATCATTGGGTCTGAATATGCAAGCTTCTTTGCTGCCCTTGGCACTCAGGTGACTATTGTGGATAAGCGCGATCATATCCTGCCGCTACTTGACAGCGAAATCGGTATGCACCTGCAGACGGCACTATCAGAAATTGGCCTAAAAGTACTTGGAAATAAAGAACCAGAAAAAGTGTGGCGCGAAGGCGACAAGGCAATAGTGCAGTTTAAAGATGGCTCTACAACGGAAGGTGAAGTGCTTTTATATGCCCTTGGACGCCAGGCAAATGCCGATGCTCTACAGCTACAAAATACAGGTATTAGCTTAGACAGTAAAGGCTATATCCCGGTAAATGCACTCTTTCAGACCATTGTACCGCATATTTATGCTGTTGGCGATGTGATAGGTGGCCCTTGCCTTGGCTCAACAAGCATGGAGCAAGGAAGGCTTGCAGCGCGCCATCCTTTTGGCGTAGAAACGCACCTCTTTCCGCGCATTTATCCAATGGGTATTTATAGTATTCCTGAAATTTCTACCTGTGGCTATACCGAAGAAGACTTAAAGCAGCTTGGCTTTCGCTATGAAATAGGCCGCGCCTACTACTACGAAATTGCCCGAGGGCATATTGACGGCTCAAATATTGGCCTCTTTAAGCTTCTCTTTCACGCAGACACACTTGAGCTACTCGGCGTGCACGTGATAGGACGTGGAGCAACTGAGGTTATTCACATTGGCCAGGTGGCAATGAACTTTCATGCCCATATCGACTTTTTTATCGACCAGGTATTTAACTATCCAACCTACGCCGAAGGCTACCGCGTAGCTGCTCTAAATGGCCTAAACAAGATCAAGCACATTCGCTGATGTTACGCCTTTCTTCCGCGAAAGGCGTAGGCAACTTTGCGCTGGGGTCTTCGGGGCTGCGGTGGGCGCCGTTGTTGAATGGGCTCTACTTTGATGTTAGGGTCGATGGCAAAATTGGGTACAACAACCTGTGCAATTTTTTGCTTTAAGAGCTTTTCAATACTTGCAAGGAATGGGCGCTCATCAATGCTGACAAGCGATATAGCTTGGCCGGTATTACCTGCTCGGCCTGTACGGCCAATGCGATGGACATAATCTTCTGGAACGTTTGGAAGCTCGTAGTTTACTACGTGAGGCAGCTGGTCAATATCAAGACCGCGAGCAGCAATGTCGGTAGCTACAAGTACCCGAACACCGCCTTTTTTAAAGGCATCTAGTGCCTTTGTTCGTGCTGACTGGCTTTTATTGCCATGAATCGCTGCAGCTGTAATGCCATCGGTTGTTAGATGCTCTGCGAGGCGGTTTGCGCCATGCTTTGTACGGCAAAAGACAAGTACTTGCTTCCATTGATTAGAGTGGATGAGGTGTGAAAGAAGTTCTCGCTTTCTTTTAGTGTCTACAGGATGAACAGTCTGCTCTACGGCATCAGCGGCAGTGTTTACTTTTGTTGCCTGGATCATCTTTGGGGCGTTTAATAGCCCTTCAGCTAACTTTTTAATTTCGTCAGAAAATGTGGCAGAAAAGAGCAAGTTTTGTCGCTTCTTTGGCAATAGGGCTAAAATCTTGCGAATATCGTGGATAAAGCCCATATCAAGCATTCTATCGGCCTCATCTAGCACCAAAATTTCTACATTGGATAGGCTTATAACTCGCTGATTGATAAGGTCAAGAAGCCGGCCAGGTGTTGCTACGATAATATCGACACCCTGTTTAAGTCTGTCGATCTGTGTATGGATGCTAACGCCGCCAAAGATTGCAATGGAGCGAAAAGGTAGCTGCTTGCCTAGTACTTTAACATTTTCTTGAACCTGCATAGCAAGTTCGCGAGTGGGGGTTAAAATCAGGGCGCGTACTAGCCTGCGGCCGCTATTTTTTGCACTTTTTTGCAGATTCTGCAGAAGTGGAAGGGTAAAGCCTGCAGTTTTGCCGGTGCCCGTTTGCGAGCAAGCCATAAGATCGCCGCCTTCAAGAATTAGGGGAATGGCTTGTGCCTGAATATTCGTTGGTGTGCTGTAGTTTTGTTCTTTGATTGCAACAAGTAGTTCTTTTAATAAACCGAAATTTTCAAATGTCATGTAATCTCCGTAAAGTAAAAGTTTACCTTAATAAATGATTTATAACAAGAACTGATTGCAGTTTATCACGTGCTAGTATAAAATTTTTTGGCTTATGGCTACCCAAGAAGTAACAACATTTAGTTCGTCGCTACAATCGTTTATTGAAGCTGCATTAAATAAAACTAAACTTACGCTCAAAGATGCTACTATACTTGATGAGCTGCGTGGGTTTTTGAATAGTCGACCAGTAGTAGTGCTGCAAAATGAGCGTGCAAAAATAAGTTACTTGCGTCCTGGCATTCAAAGAGAAATTCAGCAGGCATTTACAGAGCTTCGAACATTTATTGATATGCCGGAAAATCCTATTGTTGATAGCACTGTAGATTTTTCGGATCTATCTAAACCCGTTCTTTGCTCTAAGCACCCCGATGACCTTAATCGTTTGTTTGAGGTCTGTAAAAAAGTGGGGCTTGTACGAGAGCTCTACTTGGAAGTCGTTGCTCACGATACTGATTATTTTCAACAGCTTCTGAGACAGGACTCTCCTCGTAGAGTCTATTTTTCACCACTCTTTGCTTCTGAATGTGCCTGTAACTATAATTTAAATAATCGCCTGTTTTCTGATACAAGGTATGAGTTTGAAAATCACGTGCTGGCGCACATTCTGAATACGGTTACAGATAAAAAAGATCCCGTGCGCGTGATCAGTATGGGTAGTGGAAGGTTATTGCAAGACTGGAAGTTGATTGGACTACTTGTACAGGCAGGCTATACAGACATTCACTGGGCGGCAGTTGATCCTCAAAATAGCAATAACCCCTCAGTACGTAAGGTTCAGGAATTTTTTTCTCATGTATCTGGCGCTAAAATTAACCTTACAGCCTATACAGACATTTCTTCTGTTCCAACAACCCTAGTAGATGCTGTAGTCGCGATAGATATACCGGCAATATGGGGCGATATTAGTAAAAGCTGCACCCGTCTTCAAGAAAGAGGCAAAGTCATTTATGGGCATGATGAGTGTGTTTTTGAAATTTCGTCTACAGAGACGCGGGTTTTATCCCGCTCTTCAGACTATACGAGACTCACTCTTGGGCAAGAAAAATGCAAAGAAGAGGTGAGTCTCGTTTGTGCTACCGATTGGCCACTAGCAGCTTGTGCAGTTGCTGACCTTGTCGCTGAAGGCTACAAAAAGTTTACTCTCTATATCGGCGATCAAACTATTGATATAGATACCATGCAGCTCTTTTCCTTTCTTTTTCCAACAAGTTCCTTTGTCATAAAGCTCCCCACCGCTCAGCAGCTGAATACAGAGAGTCTCATCTACGTTCTTGAGGAATGTAAAGAGACTATACCATGCGCTTTGCAATGTCCCAAAGATATCCGGAAGGGCATTGAAGGCGAGCTTTAAGATCTCCCCAAGGGGCCATGTGGGGCTCTTTCACACTCTTCATGCCGGCTTTTAGCGCTTTTTTGTATGTTTCATCGACATCGTCAACATAGACATAGAAAACAAAAGGTGGGGCAGTGTTACTGGTTGCCGGTGCTAGCCCACCTTCATAGTCTAGGCCCTCCTTTGATAGAACAAAATTTGCTCCACGGTATCGCATGCGCGACATTATGAGCTCCTCAGGGTTTTGAGGATTTGGGTTATCAAATATGGAGACAAAATTAAATACCTGTGTATACAAGTCTCTTGCTGCTTGCACATCAGGAACCTGAATAAGCGTTGTGATCCACATTAAACCGGGCCACGGGTGTGCGCGAAATTCTACATTTTCAAACCAAAATAAATTCGTATCTGTACTCATTTTTTTCTCCTTTATATTGTTGGTGGGTTATTAATTGTATCGCGTGAAAAGGGGGCTAGGCTTCCAGTATTGCCCGATTCAAGGCGTTGTACAAGATCCGGATTAGCAAGAAGGAGCCTGCCCCAGTATACGAGGGAACACTTCCTTTCTTTAAGCGCAAGCTCCGCTTCATCAACACTGTAGTTGCCGCCGGCAATAACGGTTCCAAAATAGTGTGTGCGAACAAATTCGCTTACTCGCATTCCTAACATGCCGGTGTCTTTTGCGTCGTTATCGCTGCAGGCATTGACATAGGCAACGGGTTCTTTATTTAGCTTTTTGAGAAGATGGGAAAATACCTGTTTATCTTGTGGATCTTCGTTCATATTAGCCATACTAGGAAGTGGGACTGGGCATACGCGTACGGCTACGTGCATATCGCTTACGGCCTTTTTTACCTCGCGGATAATCTCAAGGATAAAGCGGCACATATTTTTGGGCGTTCCTCCATAGCCATCTTGTCGTCTATTCGTACTGTAGTGCAAAAAAGAATCAAGAAGATAGCCGCTTGCCGCGTGGAGTTCTACACCATCAAAGCCTGCTTGTTTTGCTCGCACTGCTGCTTGCACAAAGTCCCTTTTTACTTCTTCAATATCAGCGTTGTCCATTTCTTTGGGTGGTTCATAAAATAGTTTTCCATTAGAGCGTGGTACAATATCTTTGAGCGGCTTTATTCCAGACGGCGAAAGGGGGAGCTTGCCGCTTCTATAAGCTCTATGTCCCATTGGTCCAGCATGCCAGATCTGCAAAAAGATTTTGCCTCCCTCTTTATGAACAGCGTTTGTGACTTTTTGCCATCCAATCACCTGTTCATCTGTGTAGATGCCGGGAGTTTGTGGATAGGCGTTTGCTGTGTCGCTGATACATGTTGCCTCTGCAATAAGCAGGCCAACCGTTGCTCGTGCCCGGTAGATTTGCACCATTTTGTCTGTTGGTACCTGATTGGTATCAGCGTGGCAGGTTGTCATGGGTGCCATCACTACCGAATTTTTGAGATCAAGAGGGCTGTATGGTCTTAATAAATTTATATACGTCATCGCTTTTCTCCTTTGATAAGCTATAACTCATTGAGTTGCTACTCATTTTATAACGACGAGCTATTATTGTCAACATACGCTTCAAGAAGGTTAGAATATTTTTGTGAGTGGTGAGAAAATTGTTTTTACAAACCGTACTACTTTGGAGACAACTGTGGAGGATTCTTCGGACTTTTTTGATAGCTTGTAGGAGGAGCTAACCACTTTTTCGGCAAAGTGGATGCCAGCATTTTTATGATAAATGCCTTTTCGCTCATCTACAAACAGTTTGTCTACAGCCTGCTGGTATCTGTTAAGGGCGTCTTGGAGGCTAGTGCCTTTTGAGTAGTCATTTATTGCAGATACTAAATGCACCACTTCTTTGAGGCCTTTATTAAAGCCACGCTGTAGGACAAGTCCTGAGCTTGCATCGCCTATCAATGCAAAGGGTGTATTATCTTTCATATATACGCTTGAAGCACTTTGGTAGATTTTTAGCTCAAGCGTTGCAATCTGTTCTTGGCTTACGCTGGCGCCGCGTGCTTTTACTGTTTCAATGTACTGTAAAAGGGTAGAAAAGATCTCTTTGATTTCCTGATCTTGTTCTGAGAGGGTTTTTAGCTCTTGTAGGTTCCACGTATTGCCATAAACGCCTTTTAGCTTGCCGGGCTCTTCTTCAACGCGCAATTTATCGTAGGCTGATTTTGTAACAAAACAAAGAAAGGTTGCCGGTTTTTTAGCTTCTGATTTTTTTCGATTTAGGGTTTCAACAGCAATGCGGCCAGTCTTTGAGGAAAGTACTGTAGCTTCTTTATAGCCGCGCGGGGCTGTCTTGCCTTCTGTCTGAAATTTAAACTCCACCATATGCCTAAGCGTCTCTTCATTTTTCAGGGGGATGTGTAGAGCTTGTCGAACAAGGCTGTGAGCCCCATCAGCAGCAATAACAGCATCTGCTTTTGCTATAATGGCCTGTAGTGTAGTTGGCTTGGCACCTTGTTGCGGTCGTTCAAGATCGCCCTCTTTAAGTTCATACTCAGGGCCCCTTAGCACCGTGATGCCCAATTTTTTTGCCTGCTCGCCAAGAGTGTTTTCTATGTCACTTGTGCGAACAAACTGACTTTTCCAATCGTTAAGTGTTTTTTTAAGTTCTTTGACAGCAGGTGTGTTTTTGGATTTTTTTAGAAGGGTTTGTATAGCATTGACGGAATCGCTGTCAATCGATAGCCCATGAGTTCTTTTGGGTTCGAGCCGCTTATCAACAACGGTGATTTTGAGTTTGGGGTTTGCTGCCTGTAGTACGCAGGCTGCAGTTATTCCGATTGGTCCGGATCCAACAACTACTATAGTGCTCATAAGCAAATACTATAACAAATTAGTTGATTTCTGACAACTATTTTATTATAAGGGCAATTTTAGGAGACCAATTTTATGATGCCACTTGGCGATGATGATTCACAGCGACAATCCACTCCTGTTATTACGTATATTTTGATAGCGCTAAACATCATTTTTTTCTTATTTGAGATGCAAGGTGGAGAGGAATTTGTTAAGAAATGGGCCTATATTCCAAGCCGCTTTTTAGCGCATCCGGCTGCTGAATTTCCCACTCTTTTTACGTCGATGTTTATGCATGCTGGCTTTGCTCATATCGCGGGCAATATGCTCTATCTCTGGATTTTTGGCGATAATGTTGAAGATAGGCTTGGTAAACTCTATTACCTTATTTTCTACCTTGTATGTGGCCTTGCAGCCACTTTTTCACAGACTCTTTTTGATCCAAGCTCCTCAATACCTAATGTAGGGGCATCAGGTGCCATTGCAGGCGTACTGGGGGCCTATATTTTTATGTACCCACAGAGCAAGATAAACGTTCTTACAAGCCAAAGGATTGTTCAGATGCCGGCGCTCTTTGTCATTGGCTTTTGGTTTGCCCTACAGTTTTTTAGCGGCATCTCAACGCTCTACTCAGCCCACGGTCACGAAGGCGGAGTAGCCTACATGGCCCACATAGGCGGCTTCCTTTCCGGCCTTGCCATTTCCGTCATTTTATCGCCCCTATTACGCAAAAAGTAGACGAGGTAAAATAGCTGCATCCATGTTCGCCATAGCCAGCAGCCCCTTTATCAAATGTAGCCTGTACCCACGTCTTATGCGTATTCATGGGAGTAACTGTAGTTTATTAGGGGTAAAAATAAAAGCCTTAATTATTGTATACTTGCCTCTCTT
The DNA here is from genome assembly GCA_964514655.1 of uncultured bacterium. GTDB lineage: Bacteria > Chlamydiota > Chlamydiia > Chlamydiales > FEN-1388 > SZAS-7. Next base: position 8,037 of record CAZEQY010000017.1, on the reverse strand, counting down.
CATAGAGGATAATATAAAGAATGAGTATGTTCGGAGTTTTGCGGAGCCCTCTTTGTTTAGGAGAGAGAAAAGGATTCCTGGATGTTTCAAATGGTGCTCTTGAGCTTGTGCTTGAACGCCCGAAACATAGCGTTATTCAGCGAATTGAAGATTTGATCAATAGCTCTAGTGATAAAGTGGTTGCAGAACTTAGGACATATTCAGTTATAGAGCTAGGAAATGTCGTTACAAATCTTTCCTACCTTACTGAAAAACTAAATAGAGATAGCCGCTTGCAGGTAAATATCTCTGAATTTTTCAAGTGTGTGCTAGGAGGATTGGGCGGCATAACAGCGAATTTTATGGGGCAAAATGCTGTCCTCGGCTTTTCTGTAGGATTTTGTGCTCTACCGATTATTCAAAGGGTGTATACCTATGTTGCTAATCATAATCGCCAAGGGGTAATAACCGAAGGCGATGCCAGTCGTTTCCGCGAAAAGATATCGAATCTTGTCCTTCCTATTATAAATGCTAAACAATTTATAGAGAGGGGCGTTCAATATGCCGGTATCGACAGACTGTTTGTTGGAATCGACGCGGTTTATTCATGCTTTAGGAAAGTTAGACCGATCGTACTAGAAGATATACATCTTTATCGAGAGGTGGTTAGCTTTGTTCAAAGAAAGCAGAGTGAGGGTTATTACACGTTTTTACATGGACAGTCTTTGAAGATAGCCATGATTTCTCGATTTTTGACTAAATTGCTCCAAAGGCTAGAGCCTACAAGAGATTTTTCTGACTTTCACTGCGTACGTTTAGTCACGAACAAAGATTGTGCTAGTTATCAAAGAAATGCCAGGGATTTTATAAGAAGGCATCTATACCTTGTTATAGATCAGCTTCCATATTATGGAGATAAGCTACTTGCAGTCACAGTAAATCCTCTTGATAATACTCCCGTAGAGATGGCCTTTTGGTACTGGATATTTAATGGCAGCGTAAGCCAAGATGTCCCCGATGTAGTTATAGATGATGTTCAAAGAGCTTTTAATCTTGAGGAAAGTACCTCTAGTGTATTTCAAGAGACATTTAGAAAGGTCAACGAGGTTTTATATGCAACCAAACCTTTTCGTTCCGGCAATTTGATGGCTATTTGTGTACCTAAAGAGACTATCGAAAATCCAAAGACGAATATGGCCTATCGCTCATTTCCGTGGGGCATACCGAGAAATCCCTTTGCCCCACAAGAGGTTGCAAAGTATCTTAGCAGGGACTGGATCTCTTCAGATTCCTGCCAAGCACGTTTACTAACCAATCAGCTTATTCCTGAAAATGGCATCAAGACCTACCACTTTAACACCCTTACAGAATCTGAAACTCAAGCTTGTGACGCTCTCTTAGCCACCCTTACTGACTTTGTCACAAACAGTAGAGGCTAGGTCGGACTTTGTTTTCGATGGCGTGACAACATGTGCCTTGTTATACTGCTCAAGGTGTTGACTGGAGGGTGCATGAAAAAAGTCGCAATATATATGGCTGGCAGCATACAGAAGGGGCATAAGGCTCAAGAGGAGCTTGGTTGGAGCGAGGCGCATTTTCATGAGATAGAGCAGGCTCTAGAGGGCTATGGGGTCACATTTTTAAATCCTGCGTTTAGAACAGATGATCTTTCAGATCAAAGGTCGGTTTTTGGTAGAGATATGACAATGGTCTATTCTGCTGATGCGGTACTGGTAGACGTGCGCGAAAAGCGCGGTATAGGTGTCGGCGCTGAGATGATGTGGGCAAAGGTTCATCGTATCCCAGTCATTAGCTGGGCACCAAAAGAGAGTCACTACAATAAAACTGCAACCTCGATACTTGGCGTCCAGATAAATAACTTTATCCACCCATTTGTAGAGTCTCTTAGCGACTATGTCGCCGTCTCTCTTGCAGATGCTATACAATTTCTAAAAAACGTAGTTACTGATCCCACATTTACGCCGCGCGGCATAGAATATGTCACTGCCTCAATGGAGTACTATCTAACAAAAAATGGGCACCAAGACATTCCTATGCAGCAAATTCTCCAATCAAATCCTATTGTTAGAGAAAAAATAGAGGCGCTAACTAACTTTATCACTTCACACGGTAAATAATTTCATCCTTTTTTATGTCGAGCTCTACCGTTTGGACGGAGGTGATTTCGCCCTTTCCGCATGAGCTATTTACATTTGCAAAAAAGTATCAAAAACTTGTCAAAGGGGCCGGACCCTTTCATTTCCACCGTGCGATGCTTTTAAAGGTCTAGCATTAGTTAGGCCTAATCTGAAAAAGCCAATAGGTCTTTCCATTTGGCAACACAGCTTCTGCTAGGGTTTTTTGTGCTAAGCTATTTTTTTTGATGAGCGTGTCAAAAAGGTCGCGATTGCCCAAACTGCCGAAGCTTAAAATCACTGAACCGCCTGGCTTTAGAAAGTTTGTGCACTGCTCAAGAAACTTTCCTATCATGTGATAGCCTGGGTCTACGAAGGCCTTTTCAAAATCACTCAAGTTCTGAGGAGTATGTGGAAGATAGCCATAAGGCCAGTTCCAGTATATGTAATCAAACTTTTCACTTTTCTTAAGCGGGTCAAACAGGCTTCCCAGCCTACAGTCAATTTGATCAGAAACACCATGCTTTTTGGCATTTATTCTTGTGAGCTCTAGTGCTTGTGAATTAATGTCCGTTGCAACGACACTATTGCCATATCGTAAAGCCGCAGTTATCGATACAATTCCTGCCCCGCAGCCAAGTTCTAAAAGGCTTTTGTCTTTTGCATAGGGAAAATTGCTGGCAAAAAATTCAGAATTTGCAAAAAAGGCTGGGGGAAAGACTTCAAGGCTTTGCATAAATCTCAAACCTAAAATTTCAGCTTCGCCTTGTTCTTTAAGGGATTTGCGGCACTGCTGTATGCCTTGCAAAATCAGCTCTTCATTCATTCTTATTAGGCCCTTGTAACTTCAATAAGTGTGGCTGCTACCCAGCTGGGAGTGGGGTTTTTCTCAAATAAGCGGGAGACGTCAACTATTTTTAGGTCGAGCACATTGTAAGATACGTTACCAAGAAGGTAGCGTAGAACAATAGCGCAGTCGGCAGGATCGCCAATGGCCTGAGGGTTCATCCAGTGGTCAAAATAGCGTGCATAGTCGCCTTTTGTTAAGTACTGAAAACCTCTATCGATTGCTGTTTTAGCAAATTTGTAGGCCTCATCGCCTATTTCTATCGCAAGAGCTTCCGGTACGCCGTAGGCAATGCCATGATGGCACATGTCGTCTGTGGCTACTACTACGGAGTCTTTTACGATTTTTTCAAGCTCTTTTATGCCTGGCAGGGTGTCTGGGCGTTGATTGGTTAAACTGGGATAGAATTCAAATAGCTTTGGGGCTTTAATCCCTCTTCGCTTTATTTCGGCTTCCCATAGGGTTTTAAAGTGGGCAAGAGAAAATTCACGCTTCCAAGAGTCATCGCGCGCTACATCTGGACCGAGCACGCCCCAAGTTGGCTCATCCGAAATGTCCTTGCCGTTTAACTCCTTTGTACGTGCTTCCAGCATGGCTTCGTTCATTGGATGCAGCACTCCGAGGGCTACTACTTGATCCGCGCCAGAGTCTAAACAGCCATGAACAGCAGCTGCAATTTGATAGCCGCACTCTCGCATATAGGTATGCGGGAAAATTGCAGAACCGCCTGAAAGTAGTGTGTGGGCAAGGTTTTTGGCAAAAGGTTTTCCTTGGTCAAGAATTGCATGAAGCCCGGCTTCACCTAAGATTTTTGGCTCGTTAAAATACTCATCAAAGGCATTGTGTTTAACCTGAATGCCTTTATTTCTTCCGTTCAAAAAGGGGTAACGTACTTCAGCCATCCAGTTTTACCCCATATGCGAGATAGATGCATTCATCCTCGCCGGGGATAAGTGGAAGCTTAAGAGCTTCTGGCAAGGTTAGCCATCTGGCTTCCTGATGCTCAATAGGGTTAATGCGTATATCGCTTGGGCGCGTGTCCAACACTGTTCGAAACATCGTGTAGGTAAAGTCTATTTCTGGATAGCGGACATAGACGGTCTGGAGCTCTTCTATATCTTCATGGGTAAGCTCTATCGCGGTTTCTTCTGCAAGCTCGCGAACGCAGGCGCCAAGGGGAGTATCGCCCGGGTCTAATTTTCCTGCGGGAATTCCCCAGGTATTGGGGTGCGTTTTGTCCAGTTGCCTTAAGAGAAAGAGAAATTCTTCGCCATGTTGGCAAAAGCAGGCTGCCACATGCAAGCGTGGGGCATAATTTTCTGGGGGTTCTAAGAAAATAAACTGTTCTTTTGCATTCATAGTTATTACTATAGCAGCAATGTTGTATAAATTCAAGGAGCCGCTGTCGGGGGTTATTTTCGACTATCCCTTGAAACGGGGTTCTCTAATTGCGCATTACTGTTGCAATGTATTTTTCCTTTTTTCATGGAATTTCGATAAAGGTCATCATGGGGCATTTTCAGGGTTCTCTTCGGGATCTGTTAGGAAAACGTTGAGGTATTTCCAGTCCCATCATGTTTTTCGAGAAAAAAAGTAAGACAATGTCAGACACGGCGTCTAAAGCGCCAACCCCAATTCGTCTTTACTAAATTCTTCCAAATAATTTGTTTTTTATGGAGTGACTCGCATAAGCTGAGTCACTCCAGACAGCTGCACTCAATATAAATTTCCTTAAGTTAACGACATTTATCTATGATACATGCTAACATGGAAACATTAGGAGAGGGTATATGTCATACAGTTCATTAGAATTTGGTCTTGGTGTGTTATCGGGTGGTTTGGGGGGATGGGCTTTATCTTTTGTTACTAGCAAGTGTGCAAGCCGATTTGCTGGGGTTACTGCACCTGTTCTTTCTAAGCTTGGTGCTGGTATACTTTGTGGTCGAATTGCCTATTTTGTGGCAAATGACTCGCCATTTTGGCAAGGGGCGGCTTCCGGATCATCACTTGTAGACTTGGGCCTCACATTCTTTTCTGCAACTGAAGTGGGAAGCGGCATGGCAAGAAATCATGCAGCAGCTGATCTGCATTATAATGCTGATGCGCCTGCCTTTAACACAACGTATAGTACAACCCTTTATAAGTGGACTATCCCAGCTCTCTTAGCAGGTAAATGCTTTAGTGCAATGACCGACACAGTTCCCTTTGCAGGAAGAATTGCCCAAAGTATCGCGGGAGCCGCGCTATCAGCTTATGCTACAGAGGTGGCTATTCAGGCCACGCAATTTATTCCTCAAAAGCTTGTTACGACTTAAGTTGTTAACCTTGAAGAGCAACTATAGTCTTTTGCAAAAACATTTTCTATTACAGACATAGATCCACCTCATTGGGAAGATTAATCTAAAAAAACTACTTATAATATGATGTGGAGGTAATTCCTTATTGCCCAAAGCAGGCTATTTTTAAGAAATATCCATACAAAATTGCCAAAAATAGACGAAATCGACGTTAGGTATCCAAATGCGCGCGGGAAAAACAAGCACCCCAACCTACTTTCCCCCGGGAGAAAGTAGGTTGGGGTGCTTGTTCGTCCTATTCCTCTATGGCCATGGTGATCACGGCAAAACTGCAGGTGCTGAGTCTACGGTTGTTAAGCGTACATAAGAACTCTTTGTCTTTCGCGAACTACGACTTTGTTGGCAACAGCAAGCTGTATCCACTGGAACACTCTTTGTGCCAATGCGACAAGTCGCACTTTTAGCGAAACGCGCGCCTGTACGGCAACTGTAGCACGGGCTTGAAGTGTCATGAGGATTGTTTCGTTCATTCTGTTATCGCGGCTTACAGATGGCCACTCAATAGGAATTCCCATTTTCAGGTCTTTGATATTGCCTAAATGCTCTTTTGCATCGCGTAGGGAAATAACGGAAATTGGCTTGCCAAGCCATGCACTGCAACGATCTTGCAGGCTTTGACACTCCTGATAGCTTCCATCATCAAGAATAATATAGGCTAAGGTAGATTCCGTCACAGGAATATCGCGAGAAAAACCAGCCCAGTATGCATGGCTAAGTGGAAAACCATGTTCGAGCGTGCTTAGGCGTTCGATTTTTTTCTTAAAGGCCAAGATGCAGCGTCCAAAACCAGTTTCTGGCGTTGTCGACACATAGGCGCCGCGGAAGGCTTTTTCATGGCGCACCTCAACCTTTTTTGACTTGAGGATAGCTTCTAAGCTTGCTTCACTAGTTGCATGGTAGAAGAAAGAATGGTTATACTGACTTGCCCCTTGCCAAACTTTACTTATACGTGTGTCTACTTCTTGGGGAGAAATCCATTCGATTTTGCGACTAGAATAGGCAGTAACAGGCTGAAAGATTGTGTCTTTAAAAGTAGTGCGCACAGTTGCAAAATGGCTTGAGCCATCTTGTGAAAACAGCCGAACAATCCAGTGCTTTTCTTCAAGGCTGGCTTGTTCCCATGCAGCTTTTACTTCATGAAATGGGGCAGTCTCAAGGCCTTGTCGCACCCGTTCTGCCAGATCTTTTAGATGATGAGGTGCTCCATCACATGCATCTGTGGGCGCTTCAGGCACATAGCGACAATAGCGTACAACATCCGGCCAAATAACAGCAGCTAGGGATAACACAGTAGCGAAGCCTGCAAATGTAAGCGCTTGGCGCACGTGTGCAATAACTACAGAGCGATCTTGCAAGCAAAGCCCTTTTACGATACCAGTTCCTAAATGAACAGCAGCATCAGCGGCAGCAAATAAAGAGCTAAACACAGCCACAACACGTGCCGCTACAAAAGAATCAAACCCCTGCTTAATGATAGCCCCAAACGTTGCAGGCTCATTATTTGGCGTAACCGGAAGCGGCGCCCGCAATGTAAGAATAGGATTAATAATGATTTTTTCTAATGATGAAAAGGTAACGCTTGGTAGCATAGTTCCTCCTTAAAAGAGGAGTTATTATAGTATAGTTTAATAACCGGTGTCAATGGGCAAAAAGGACCAAAGGTACGGCCTCAATGGCGTCAACTTAAGACATGTCTTATTCTTATTCGTGTCCTTTATCTCAGAGCGCAAAAGGATAAGAATATGACCAAGATCAAGAAAATGAAAGTGGCCTGACCTTGCGATTTTGCGATAGCCTTTTCAGTGGCTATCACCACTTTCGCCTACATACTCGATCACACAGCCTTGCGGAAGAGTGGAGGAGTAAAGTCTGCAGCTTCTCGGCATTATAATCTTTTTAAGAGATGGGCAGTCATGTATACTCATCACTTCTGCACAAGAAGCATCGATCTCTTCCAATAGAGCGTTACCGTTTAAATTAAGCCTCCTGGCATTGTGAGTGTCTAGGGATTTTATAGCTGTCTTATTGCAGGTGATTTCGTCTGCCATCGGAACAAAGAGATCTGTGAGTGCAGGGCAGTCCTTGAGCTCCACATCTATTGCGTGAGGAGCGCTGACTCTTTTTAGTACAAGGCTATTTCCGACAAGACTATAAGCGCTCGAAGCATTGACTTCTTCTACGTTATCACATGAAGAAAAATATACCGATTTCGCATTCTTTGTGTCGATTCTTTTCAAATCCGGGCAGCTTGAGAATCCCACATGTTCTGCTATCTCTGAAGAAAATTCTTGCAGTGCAGCATCGCGGACGGAAATATTTTTTAGAGATCGAAGCCACGCTGGTGGCAGGGCAGTTACCCTACTATCAGACAAAGTTAATTTTTTTGGAGCTGTAAATATCTCCGAAAGAACTCCGAGAGTATCACTTCCATACTCATCATTTTTTTGAGAAACTTTTAAACACTCCCATTGACATTCCTTTTGAACATACTTTAAGTTATCTAATGTTTTTCCGTTGAGAAAACGAACATCTTGTATGTCAATATAATTAACGGAATTAAATCGTACACCACTACTTCGCAAAGCGTAGCATGTATCTAAGAGTTTTGCTGCCTCAGGACTTAGATTGCGAAAATCATCAGAGAATCTAGGCTCCCAAAAGACAACGTATATGCAAAGCGTTGTTAACTTAGAAATACCTTCCTTCAAAGCTAAACGAG
>CAZEQY010000016.1:0-57853 GCA_964514655.1 uncultured bacterium | reverse complement strand
AGGAGATCAAAGCATCATCTCCTAAGAGTGAAGCTGAAGACATGAAGAAAAAGCTTGAAGCTGCTGGTGCGAAAGTTACCCTTAAGGGGCTGTAAGGCTTAAATCTCGATCACTTGGATCGGGATAGGTCATATCTCTCGAGACCGAGACCGTGACCGAGACCGAGACCGAATGTTTTGCCAAATGTGTAGTATGCAAACCATCCGGTCACGGTCTCGGTCTCGAGAGGAATTGTAAAGCCCACACTAAGATTTCTCAATAAAAGTTGGGGCATCTCAGTGTGTGTTTTATTATTTTTTTGCTAAGGAGTGCAGAATGCTGCGTCAACCACCGCGTCGCATCAGTTTCGCAGAAAAAGAAGATATTTTAGATCTTCCTAACCTGATTGAAGTTCAAATTAAATCGTACGATCAGTTCTTACAGGCAGAAAATATGCCTGAAGAGAGGGCAACTATAGGCCTGCAAGAGGTCTTTGCCGAAATATTTCCTATAAAGTCTTTTGATGAAAAGACTGTTTTGGAATACCTTTCGTACAGTCTTGGAGTGCCAAAGTATACACCAGAAGAGTGTATACGACGAGGCATTACGTACAACGTAACATTAAAGGTAAGCTTCCGCCTTACCGATGAAACAGGTATCAAGGAAGAAGAAGTCTATATGGGTACAATCCCAGTTATGACTGACAAAGGTACCTTTATCATCAACGGCGCAGAACGTGTAGTCGTATCTCAGCTGCACCGCTCTCCTGGTATCTGCTTTGAGCAGGACCGCCACCAAAGAGGCCAGATCATCTACTCTTCTCGTATCATTCCATACCGTGGAAGCTGGCTTGAAGCATCGTTTGATACTAACGACTGCATCAACGTGTATATCGACCGCAAAAAGCGTAAGCGCAAAATCCTTGCTACAACATTTATCCGCTGCTTGGGATATTCTTCGAACGCAGATATTATCGAAGAATTTTTTGAAACACGCAAGATTAAGATCAAAACAGAAAAAGACTTTGGTAAGCTTGTCGGTAAAATCCTAGCGCAAGACGTTGTTGACGAAGAAAGCGGCCTTGTGTTTGGTAAGGCATCAGAAAAGCTTACAACAGCTATGCTTAAGCGCATGGTAGATGCCGGCATCGATCTTATCCGCATCGCAGAAGATGCCGATGAGACAAGCCCAATCATCAAGATGCTTGCTAAAGATACAACAGATAGCTATGAATCTGCTCTTAAGGAATTTTATCGCAAGATACGTCCGGGCGAGCCTGCAACGCTTTCTAACGCACGAGCTGCTATGATGCGCCTATTCTTTGATCCAAAACGCTATAACTTAGGACGCGTAGGTCGCTACAAGATGAACTCAAAGCTTGGCTTTGAGATCAACGACGAAGAGCTTCAGCAGGTGACCCTCCGCAAGGAAGATGTTATCGCAGCTCTTAAGTACTTGGTGCGCCTAAAAGCCGGCGATGATACTGTCAACATCGACGACATCGACCACCTTGGCAACCGCCGCGTACGCTCTGTTGGTGAACTTGTACAAAACCAGTGCCGCATTGGTCTTGCTCGCATGGAAAAAATTATCCGTGAGCGCATGAACCTGTTTGATTTTTCATCAGACACGCTGACACCCGGCAAGATCGTTTCTGCAAAAGCCCTATCTTCAGTTCTCAAGGACTTCTTTGGAAGATCGCAGCTTTCACAGTTTATGGATCAGGCAAACCCAGTAGCTGAGCTTACGCATAAACGCCGCCTTTCAGCTCTTGGTCCCGGTGGTTTAAACCGTGATAGAGCAGGCTTTGAAGTGCGCGACGTTCACACAAGCCACTACGGAAGAATCTGCCCAATCGAAACACCAGAAGGTCCGAACATCGGTCTTATCACATCGCTATCTGCGTTTGCGAAGATCAACGAATTTGGCTTTATCGAAACTCCATATCGCGTAGTTCGCGACGGCGTGGTAACCGATGAAATCGAATACATGACCGCCGACCAAGAAGAAAATTGCGTTATCGCTCAGGCGACAACACCTGTAGACAAGCATAAGATGTTTACAGAACCTATGTGCTGGGGCCGTACAAAGGGCGAAATTATGGAAGTGCCAACAGATAGTGTTACGCACTTTGACATCTCGCCAAAGCAGCTTGTGTCTATTGTAACGGGTCTTATTCCGTTCCTTGAGCACGACGATGCTAACCGTGCCTTGATGGGTTCGAACATGCAACGCCAAGGCGTTCCTCTCTTAGTACCAGAATCTCCTGTAGTAGGAACTGGCCTCGAAGCAAGAGCAGCTCGTGACTCAGGTGCTGTAGTTATCGCTGAAGAAGATGGCGTTGTAGAATACGTTGATGGCTTCCAGATCGTGATATCAAGCAAGGGCAACCGCATGAAAAAGCGCGTATACCCCTTGAAGAAATTTTTGCGTTCAAACTCAGGAACCTGCATCAACCAGACTCCAATATGTTCTGTTGGTGAAAAGATAAAAGCAGGCGATGTAATCGCAGATGGCCCAGCAACTGAAAATGGCGAACTTGCGCTTGGTCGCAACGTTCTTGTGGCCTTCATGCCATGGAGAGGCTATAACTTTGAGGATGCTATCTTAGTATCTGAAAAGCTGCTTCGCCACGACTACTATACCTCGATTCACATCGAAGAGTTTGAAATTACTGCTCGAGAGACAAAGCTTGGTAAAGAAGAGATCACCCGCGATATTCCGAATGTGTCGGAAGAGGCTCTTCGTAACCTAGGTGAAGATGGCATCATCCGCATCGGCGCCGAAGTAAAGCCTGGCGACATTCTTTGCGGTAAAATCACACCAAAATCAGAGACAGAGCTTGCCCCTGAAGAGCGCCTTCTTCGCGCTATCTTCGGTGAAAAGGCAGCTGACGTTAAAGATGCTTCCTTGCTTACACCTCCGGGTACCGAAGGCGTGGTTATGGATGTTAAAGTCTTTACCCGTCGCGATAGACTTTCAAAGACTGACGATGAGCTTGTAGAAGAAGCATCGCGTCTTAAAGATATCCAGAAAGAATATAAGACTAAGCTTACAGCCATCAAGATGGATAAGCACGATAGGATCGGAGCGCTCTTACTAAACGAGCCGGCTCCTGGCACTATCGTACACCGTAAGACTGCTGAAGTGCTTGTACAAGAAGGTCAGATCGTCACACAAGATATCATCGAGGCAATAGAGCTAGAGCTTCTAGAAAACCTCCTGATGCCGGAAAACGATGTGTTTCGTGAGCTTCGCAAGACGCTAAAAGAGTCAGAACTTGAGCTTGCACGTCTTGACAGCGAATATAAAACTGAAGTCGAATTCACAAAGAAAGGCGATTCAGAGCTAGATCCAGGCGTTATCCGTCAGGTGAAAATCTATGTTGCATCTAAGCGCAAGCTTCAGGTTGGTGACAAGATGGCAGGCCGCCATGGTAACAAGGGCGTTGTTTCCCAAGTTGTTCCGGAAGCCGATATGCCATATCTTGTTACAGGTCAGCCTGTAGAGATGATCTTGAACCCGATTGGCGTACCTTCTCGTATGAACATGGGACAGCTTCTTGAAACACACCTTGGCTTTGCTGCTAAGAAAAAGGGTATCTATGTAAAGACCCCTGTGTTTGAAGGTTTCCCTGAGTGGCAGATCTGGAAGATGATGAAAGAACAAGGCTTTCCAGAAGATGGCAAGATGTATCTGTATGACGGATGTACTGGTGAGCTCTTTGATGCTCCTGTTGTCGTCGGCTACATGTACATGCTTAAACTTAGCCACTTGGTAATCGACAAGATTCACGCTCGTGCAGTAGGTCCATACTCACTTGTTACCCAACAGCCGCTTGGCGGTAAGGCCCAGATGGGTGGCCAGCGCTTTGGTGAGATGGAAGTGTGGGCGCTAGAAGCATACGGTGCTGCGCACCTGTTGCAAGAAATCTTAACGGTAAAATCTGATGATGTTGGTGGCCGTACGAGAATTTACGAGTCTATCGTCAAAGGTGAAAACCTATTACAGTCTGGTACGCCAGAGTCCTTCAACGTGTTGATTAAAGAAATGCAAGGCCTTTGCCTTGACGTTCGTGCAGAGACAGTTGAAGACCAACAAAATGTTCCCAATGTAGGATGAGGAGAAGGTAGATGTCAGGAGATGATGTAGATAATCTTGAACAAGAATTTGCAAATGAGCCTTTTGAAGAGGCGGCATTTGACGCTCTTGATGAAGAAGATGATATTCCTTTTAAGTCTAATTCAAGCTTTGAGGAAGAATTTGAACGTCGAAAGGCAAAAATTCCTGAGGAAGAGTTCCTCGGCATGCAGTTTGACAAGCTTAATATCCGCATTGCAGCTGATGATGTTATTCGTAACAGCTGGTCGCGTGGAGAGGTAAAAAAGCCTGAGACGATTAACTATCGTACCTTCAAGCCTGAAAAGGGCGGCCTTTTTTGTGAAAAGATCTTTGGTCCGACAAAGGACTGGGAATGTGCGTGTGGAAAGTATAAGAAGATTAAGCATAAAGGCATTGTCTGCGACCGCTGCGGTGTAGAAGTTACACTTGCTAAGGTGCGCCGTGAGCGCATGGCTCATATTGACCTTGCAGTTCCTGTTGTGCATATCTGGTTCTTTAAGACAACACCTTCACGCATCGGCAGCATCTTGGGTATATCCACCTCAGATCTAGAGCGCGTGATTTATTACGAAGAATATATCGTTATCGACCCAGGTCAGACCGAGCTTGCAAGAAAGCAGCTGCTTACAGACGTAGAGCTAAGAGAAGCACAAGAGCGCTGGGGTAAAGATGCCTTTACCGCACGTATGGGCGGCGAAGCTATCCGCGAGCTTCTTGCTATCGAGGACCTACATGCTCTATTACTAGACCTTAAAGACAAGCTTCGCAAGACAAAGTCTATGCAAGCACGTATGAAGATTGCAAAACGCCTCAAGATTGTAGAAGGCTTTATCACTTCCGGCAACCGTCCGGAGTGGATGGTTCTTTCTGCAGTTCCTGTTATTCCGCCAGATCTTCGTCCGCTAGTGCCGCTAGATGGTGGCCGCTTTGCAACAAGTGACCTAAACGACTTGTATCGTCGCGTGATTAACCGTAACAACCGCTTAAAGGCTATTCTTAAGCTCAAAACTCCAGAAGTTATTGTGCGTAACGAAAAGCGCATGCTTCAAGAAGCTGTGGATGCTCTCTTTGACAACGGCCGCCATGGCCACCCAGTGATGGGTGCTGGCAACAGGCCGCTTAAGTCGCTTGCAGAGATGCTAAAGGGTAAGCAAGGCCGCTTCCGCCAAAACCTTCTCGGTAAGCGCGTTGACTACTCTGGTCGCTCTGTGATCGTCGTTGGCCCAGAACTTAAATTCAACCAGTGCGGTCTTCCAAAGATCATGGCTCTAGAGCTATTTGAACCATTTATCATCAAGCGCCTCAAAGAACTCGGCCACGTATACACTATCAGATCTGCTAAGAAGAAGATTCAGCGCCAAGATCCAGAGGTGTGGGATGTGCTCGAAGAGGTGATTAAAGGCCACCCAGTACTCCTAAACCGTGCTCCTACGCTTCACCGCTTGGGTATTCAGGCATTCCAGCCTGTGCTCATCGAAGGTAAGGCAATACGCATTCACCCACTTGTATGTAGTGCGTTTAACGCGGACTTTGACGGTGACCAGATGGCCGTACACGTTCCGCTATCGCTAGAAGCGCAGCTTGAAGCTAAAGTCCTTATGATGGCACCGGACAACATCTTCTTGCCATCATCTGGTAAGCCCGTTGCTGTTCCTTCACAAGATATGACGCTCGGTCTTTATTACTTGATGTGCGATCCTATCTACAACCCGCAAGATCACGGTAAGAAGATCAAGTACTTTAGGAGCTCTGAAGAGGTTCTACAAGCTCTATATGCTGGCGGAAGCCACAACTGGGAAGAGCTTCCTGCTAAGAAGCAAAAGCGCTTTGACTACACTGGTCGCGGTCTTCATACCCATGAGAAGATAAAACTTAAAACGCCAAATGGCATTATCGAGACGACGCCAGGTCGCGTGCTATTTAACACCATCGTTCCTAAGGAACTTGGCTTCCAGAACTACAGTTTGCCAAAGAAGCGCCTCTCAGAACTTGTGCTTGAGTGCTACAAGAAAGTAGGCCTAGAGGGCACTGTAAAGTTCCTTGACAGCCTGAAAAACCTTGGCTTCTTAGAAGCTACTAAGGCTGCAGTTTCAATGGGTATCTGTGACGTTGCCATCCCAGAAAGTAAAGAGAAGATATTGGCTGAAGCGCAAGCTAAGGTTGATGTCGTTCGTAAGCAGTACGAAGATGGTATCATCACAGAAGGTGAGCGTCGCTCGAAGATCATCACCCTCTGGACAGAAGCATCAGATCAGCTTTCTGAAGAGCTTTTTGCAATGCTCAGCCAGGTTAAAGATGCTCGCTTGAACCCGCTCTTTATGATGATGGACTCTGGAGCTAAAGGTAACAAGACCCAGGTGAAGCAGCTTGGTGCGCTTCGCGGTCTTATGGCAAAACCATCGGGTGAGATTATTGAATCTCCGATTACTGCGAACTTCCGTGAGGGTCTAGGGCCACTTCAGTACTTTACTTCTGCTCACGGTGCCCGTAAGGGTCTTGCAGATACGGCGCTTAAGACGGCAGACTCTGGCTATCTTACACGACGCCTTGTTGACGTTGCTCAAGATGTCATCATCACTGAAGATGACTGCGGCACGTTGAACGGCATTGAAGTCGCTGCCATTAAGCAAGGCCAAGAAGAGCTCTTGCCAATTAAAGACCGTATCTTTGGTAGAACCGCCTGTGACGATATCTACCTGCCTGGCGATAAAACGGTGGTGCTCGCTCGCTCTGGTGACATCCTTACCACAGCGCAAGCAGAAGCTATCGACAATGCCGGTATCGAAAGCGTGCGCATCCGCTCTGTGCTTACCTGTGAAACTCGTCGCGGCGTATGCTCCAAGTGTTACGGCTTAAACCTTGCTAACGGAAGAGCCGTAGGTCAAGGCGAAGCTGTCGGTACTATTGCTGCGCAGTCGATTGGTGAACCGGGTACACAGCTTACGATGAGAACGTTCCACGTTGGTGGTATTGCGTCTACAGCTGCAACTCCAGAACTTCTTTCAACAGAAAGCGGTATCTTGGTCTACCACGACCTACGTACTGTTAAGACTGATGATGGCGTATGGATCTGCTTAAACAAAAATGGCTCGCTCAACATCGTTAAAGATGAAGGTAGAAGCTTAGAAGAGCTACGCAAGCTCCTTGCACATAAGTCTATCGAACCTCTACAGACCTTTACTGTAGAACTTGGTACTCGCATCTTCTTTGCAGACGGTGCTAAAGTAAAAGTAGGCACCAAGATCGCTGAATGGGAACCGCACAACGTACCTATTATTTGCGATCGCCCAGGTTATGTGAAGTACGAAGACTTAGTGGAAGGTATCTCTACACAGCGCGACACAAACAGACAGACAGGTCAGTCTGAGCTTGTTGTGAAGCAGCACCGTGGTGAGCTTCACCCACAGATTGCTATCTATGCTGATAAAGACTGCAATGACCTCGTTGGTACCTATGCACTGCCGCCAGGAGCTATTATCTCTGTGGCAGAAGGTGATAAGGTTATCGCTGGTAAGCTCCTTGCTCGTATCCCTCGTGGTGCGATTAAGACAAAGGATATTACTGGTGGTCTTCCACGTGTTGCTGAGCTCTTTGAAGCAAGAAAGCCTAAAGATTCAGCAGAAATTGCGAAGATCGACGGTGTTGTGGACTTCCGCGGCGTGCAGAAAAACAAGCGCGTCGTTGTTGTACGCGACGAAGAGACCGGCATGGAAGAAGAGCACCTTATTCCGCACACCAAGCACTTGATCGTTCAAAGAGGCGATCGCGTCGTAAAAGGTCAGCAACTTACTGACGGCCTTGTCATCCCGCAAGAGATTTTAGAGATCTGCGGCGTGCGCGAACTGCAGAAGTACATGGTGAACCAGGTTCAAGAGGTGTATCGTCTCCAGGGCGTTGACATCAACGACAAACACATTGAAATCATCGTGCGCCAGATGCTGAAGAAGATTCGCATCATAGACGCAGGTGACACCGGATTCCTCTACGGCGAAGAAGTAGACCGCAAGGAATTTGAACGTGAAAACGCAAAAGTTGCCTTTGAAGGTGGAAAACCAGCTCAAGGTGCACCGCTTATGCTGGGTATTACCAAGGCATCGCTTAGTACCGATTCCTTTATCTCAGCAGCGTCCTTCCAGGACACAACGCGCGTGCTTACAGATGCAGCTTGCGGCGGCAAGACCGACTTCCTCCGCGGCTTCAAAGAGAACGTTATTATGGGCCACATCATCCCAAGCGGCACCGGCTTCGAACGCCACCGCCGCGTCAAGAAGTTTGTGGACGCCGACCACGAAGACGAACTCATCTTCGACTTCGAAAGCGTTCCTTCATCTGCAGCGTAATCTCCAGCCCTCATGTCTTCCGACATGAGGGCTTTTTTTATTTTACATCTTAATAACTATTTTGCCTTTGAGGGTGCCGGCGTGGATTTGGCGATAGGCGTCTGGGGCGGCATCTAGCGTTACAGTCTTTGGTGTTGGGGCTTGAATGTGGCCTGCCATAATGAGGGGTAGCACCTGCTTGAGTATATCTGCAGATTCTTGGGCGCTAAACTTGAGGGTGTCTATGCCAATGATTTTTGCTTGGCGGTGATAAAAATCGACGATGTCAAAGTTTACTGTAGGATCTTGAGAGGTTATAACGATATGGCGGCCCTTGTCGGCAAGGCAGTGGGTACATTTTTGAAAAAGAGCTCCGCCCACAGTGTCTAATGTGAGGTTGACCCCTTTTTGGCCGGTAGCCTGCATGCAGGCATTTGCAAGATCTTCCTTTTCAAGATCTATCCAGACATCAACCGGCGATGTGGTGTTGATTTCAGAGCCTTTACGAACGGTGCCAATCACTTTTAAGCCTTTATGCTTTGCTATACAGGCTGCAATGCTACCTACAGCGCCATTTACGCCCGTGATAAGCACCTGTTCTTGAGGCTTGATATCTGATAAAGCTGCCCACGCAGTGATGTAGGGAATGCCAATAGCGCTACAGGCGTCAAAAGAAAGAGATGCAGGTTTTACTAGAAGCCCATCTTTTGGTAAAATAGCATATTCAGCCTGCACACCATCACACGAAAAGCCAACGGGACAAGAGCCAAAGACCTCTTGTCCTTCTAGATTTCCTCCCTTTATGACAATGCCTGCAAAATCGCGTCCGGGAGTGCGGGGGAGTGTAGTCCTTCCCTTCATAATTCCAAGCACATTTTTGATGTCGGCAGGATTAATGCTTGCGGCTTTTATCTGTACCAGCACCTCGCCGCTCTTGGGCTCTGGCATTGGAACCTCTTCTATCTGCAGATTTTGAAGATCGCCAGTTGTATGAAATCGCAGTGCTTTCATGATTCCTTCCCATCAGGTTTTTTCTTTGTATAGGAAATTTATGAATTATCCCACAAGTATTACATCTGATTCAGCGCAAGGGGATGGGGGATTTTATCCTCTTAGATGTGCGTTTATGAGAGTAGCAAATGCCTGGGCGCACTCTTGCAGGCTCATAGATCTTTGAGTCCAATCAGGATTAAGCATATTTTCTAGTATGGGTATGAGCCCATCAATGAACTTTGGGGGGTAGCCATTTTTTTCAAGAGGCTGTCTATCTATTGTAAATGGCTGAGAAAGTTTTGGAAAGTGTCTGGAATCTAAGTCATAGGGCAGTTTTCCAACAGTTCCGGTGAGCCACTCATACAATGTTGCCCCCATAGCAAATTTGTCCCTTGCGATGTACATATCGAGAATTTCAGCTTTTAACCCGATCTTTATACTTTCATCTTTTTCAGCCTTATAATCATCTATTGCATTATAAACAGAAAGTAAATCAGGTATTAGCACTAATTCTGGGGTGCAAATCCCGCCACGAATTTGTTTAAATTCACCTTCGTCAAAATCAATTTCCTCTATTTTCTTGCAGGTATCTAAATCGCCAATATCAAGCTGCAGTTCATTGTGAGGTCCAAGGCTAACAAGCAAATTTTCAGATTTTATGTCACGGTGAGGGCGATGAATACTGTGTAGTGCCGCAACTCCCTGTAGCGCTCGAAGGCCAGCAGTGGCAAATTCAAAAGGTGTAGGTCTCTTTTTGACCTTACGTAGCGAAAAGAGAAAGTCCATGGCATCTCCCTGAGTATACTCCTTGCCTATCCAGCCAACGGTAAGAGGCCTGCCTTTTTTTTCTCGAATATCGACAATAGCAAAAGGTGCACTCATTATGCCCTCAGACGAACGGCCAAGATGCTGGAGCTCTCTATGTATTTTGTGGCAAAGTACCGCCCCTTCTGTAATCACAGCGGCCGAGGTGGCTATCTCTTGAGGTGAGCGATCGTGACCCTCATCAGTGAGTTTTGTACGTTTTATGACGCTTGGTATTGAAGCCTGTGAGATGTTTTGGATGCGCATTACAGCTCCGTGGGTGCCTTCGTTGATAAATGCGCCTTCACTTGGGTCTTGAACGATGTAAAGCGATTTGCCCGGTTCTTGTATTGCAACAAATTTTCGCTCTGCGATCCCTTGATGCTTGTCTACCGTTATTTGAACGCCTGAAGCAAGTGGGGGCGCGGCACCTGGGTTCATGCTTTGAAGCGTAATTTTTGCAGCGACTGACTTTGGCGAGGAGAAAAATGGACTTTGCTCTTTGTTTAGCAATGCGCATCGAACGACTTTCATGAGCTGCTTTTTCGTGAGCCCAACTGATGTATTAGTGCGTCTATAAATAAGTTCTTTGTTGCGCTCCTCATACTGGGTGAAAATGGTTTCGTACTCTTTAATAACTTCCGGTAATCGGGAAAACTCGCTTTGCTGCTTCTTTTCAAGAAAGGTTTCTAAAAAGCCATTAGCTGCCTCTTGACGAATCTCTTTTTTAGAAATGTGTAGCCGATCTGCCAGCTCTTTTACGCTAACAACAACAGTCCTTGGTCCTTGGGTTTTGTCAGTAATATTGATTCGTACAAAAGAGGCGTCTCTGCTAAGACGAGCTTCTCGAGATTCGAAAGCAACCTTTTTTTCATCAACTATACCAACTGAAAAGCGAGAATCTAACCTATCTCCCAAAAAAAGGCGATTGGTAGATGCCTTCTTGTCCGTTGCTAGCTTACCCCCTTTTGTGTAGGTGGGTGCAATTTTGCCGCGTACCTGTTTACAGCTTCCCGTTACGTAGGAAGATTTTTTTCGTCTGGCCCCTGAAGCGAAAGGATCTGTCTCTTCAGATGAATCTCTTTCTCGTTTGCCCTTATTGCGGGATAACGGTTCTTTTTTAAGAACATCGCGAGCTTTATGTGCAATTTTTTCATCTTTAGGGGCTTTTTGAGCTTTTTGCTTCTTAGTAACGGGTTCCATCCCCCTTTTGTCATATTCGCGAGACGCTGCACGACTTGAGTCCATAAAATCTCCTACTTCTACGTTTATATTATAAATAAATTATTTTATAGTCAAGTTTGGCCGGATGGCTACCACGGTAAACACCTGAGATTGACATAAATTAACAATTTTAATATAATCTATCGAAATTATTATAAAGGGTGTGAATATGCACGTAGATGGAACAAGAGTTCACCATGCGCTTGGGATGTTGCAAGAACAATGGGCCGGTGCTTGGTATACATACCAAAATAACGACGTAAGTGTAATTGAGCGATTTAAGAAGCGAAATTATGCAGTTGCCGTTACTACAGCTGTTGTTGTAACTGTTGCATCAGTTGCCTTTTATATTTTTTCGTTGGTTTACTTTGTCTTATTGAATCCAAATTATCAGGAACCAGACCCCCTCTATTCTGAACGTTTAAGGACAAATAGTGGAGCAGAGGTAGGAGCAATACTTGGGATAGTATTTGGCACCATTATTATTCCAGGGCCAGAAGGAGCGGGAGTATGGGCATTAACAAACTATACATTAGACCACAACACGGTAGAGCCGCTACGAAAAGTGAAGGAACGTCTAGAAGCTCTTCATGATAATCAGCAGCTTTTAGGAGCAGAACATCTTATTGAGTTAATGAAACGCTGTGATACTAGGGCTCAAAAAGAGCTTGTCGCAACAATGAATTTTGAGCAGCTCACCCACGCGCGAGGAGTACTTAGCGCTAAAGCCTTTAAAAATCTCATCAAGCCTATTGATAAAGAAGCACATTATAAGTGGAAGCTTATTATGGAATTTAGTGGCTTAAGTGTTGAAAAAAAGCTCCAGGCGCTTCAAACGGAAGGCATATTTCAAACAACTCTTTCAAAGCATCCAGAGATGACTCCTATTATTCGCCAAGAATGCTATAAGTTAAGCGGGCAAGCACGCTTTCAGGCTCTTAGCGCTCTTGATGCAGCAAGTGGACTTACTGATCCCACATATAAACAGATTGAGCTTACCTTTGAGTCCGGTGCAAAAAGAACTTATACCGTAAATTGGGTTGCATCTAAATGTGAGTGGTTGCAGGAATTCCTCAATAAATCAGGAGCCGACAGTACAAAAATTCCAACAGCTCTTTTAGAATGCTTAGATATCATACAGGGCCATATGCGTCTTCCAGACAATCTCCAAACACTTGGTCAGGTGGCAACGAATGCGGTTTATTATGGCATGCCTGAACTAGTAGAAATGGTTGGAAATGTACTTCTTGAAAAAGCACGCAATAAAAAGGTCTCAAAAGTTGATGTTATTTCGATGATTGCGCAGCACATTCCAAATGAAGCGCGTTATGCTCCCATAAAAAGTGCTGCTATGCAGCTTTCAGGATATAACACAATCCATTCACATGAGGAGTTTACACTCCTATGGAAGATAAGCAAAAATTGGGATGCTATGAGGGCGATGTGTACGACCTACTTTACTAATCTTTTAGATGCCGGTAAAAATTATAGACTAGCTCATGAGACTGCAGAAGAACTTGATTGCCCAATATTAAGACAGCTATGCATGACTAAATTGTCTCAAGCATCACCAAGCTATAAGACGAGCGTAAAAAACTGTTACGGCATCAACGATATGCCGCAAGAGGTCTTTATCTGGATCAAATAATAAAATAATAGGGGAATTATGAACCTAGAAGTATTAAGAGGTGTAGGAGAAGCAGGAGTTCAATGGGTCAATCAGCGCATACCACAGCCTGATGTGACTATTTGGATGGGTAAAAAAACTTCTCGCGAAAAGGGGCATCTGATTGCTGAAAGAATTGCAACTATTGCCTTTCCTTTTGTTGTGAACACTATGTTCAATGCACTTGTGAACGTACGAGGCTTGGCATCTGCTCTGCTTGGGCTTGGTCTTGGCATTGGCGTTGGGGTTTGCAATGTTGCTAAGGGTCTACTTGTCGATAAGGTTGTAGATCGCGTTATCAAAAATACCTCTCACCTTCATCCAATAAAAGATGAAATCAAAAAGGTAGTCGATGCTTCGCTCTCTGTTGGCATTGCAACAGCCTATCTTGTGGCAGCAACTGTAGTGCCTGTCTTTGGTACAATCGCTGTTTTTAGTGCCTTTGTGACTTTGGGCGTGAGTGTGGCAACACTTGCTAAATCAGCCTATGAGCTGCATGAAAAACGTAATGATCCTGCAATCAAGTTGCAGATGGGTAAGATTAAGTATGCCGATGTAGCAGTAAATGACGCTAAGCTTGCAGCCCAGATGAGGCGTTTACCTTACTGATCAATTTCAACGGTAAATGTTTCAGCTAAGCCCAAGCGCAAGTAGGCATCAAGCATGGAGACATAGCTTGCGGGGTCTTTTCTTGCCTTCTTGATTTGGCCTCTTAGATAGGTGCGTAAGGGCTTAAGCTCCGATAGACGTATATGCTGCTTCTTTAAAAACTTTTTAAGGGCAGATGAGTAGCGAAAGGACGTTTTATTGTGTTTAAGACTCGCTACTACTTCTGCTCCTGGAGCACCAACTGCTGATGAAAGAACAGCAGCAAGCGTTATTTCTACTCTATGTGGAGTTGAGCGAATAGTTCGTGGCACTACTGAAAAGGGAAATTCAGCAACAGGCGTGGTAGTGCTTGCATGTACATACGATGAAAGCAGCAGGGCTATGATAAATGCCAGTCTCATAATACAGTTCCTTTCTTTACTATTTATAACTAACCAGTCTTAAAGTCAACGTGCTTGACAAATTTTGGCGATGTGTAGAGCATAGCTAGAGTTATAATTGGGGAACTTCATGAACCGGTGGCTGATTCTATTTGTACTACTTTCTGCTGAGATTTTTGCTACTGAAGGAGCTTTCCCACTCTATCTAAATGGCTATATGGGGCCAAAAGCTGGCTATATGCCGCCTCCTGGCGTCTATATTCGCAACGACATCTACCACCATCCGGGGCATGCGCGCGCTAGCGTGCTTGGAGGCCGCATTACGGGTAAGGCTAATGTTAAAATATCGTTCGATCTGTTTAACATGATGTATATTTCCCCATACACACTTTTGGGGGCAAATGTCGGCTGTTCGGCGCTACTTCCTGTAGGTAGAATAAATGTGCATGCAGAGGCAAGTGCCCAGGTGCCACGGCTACAGCT
Organism: uncultured bacterium; assembly: GCA_964514655.1. Classification (GTDB taxonomy): domain Bacteria; phylum Chlamydiota; class Chlamydiia; order Chlamydiales; family FEN-1388; genus SZAS-7. The sequence goes on along the minus strand of CAZEQY010000016.1, from coordinate 43,274 downwards.
TACGCCAGCCCCTGCAATTACCCTGCAGACAGTAACGCGTAAAAAACATCAGGTCGCGCACGGTGTTGCAGATATGCTGCTTATACCGCTTATGCTTGGTTGGCATATAGATGCCTATGATCTTCACGTTCTCTTTTATCAGGGGCTATTTGTGCCTACCGGTAGCTATACAAAGGGCCATATTGCCAACATGGGCCAAAACCACTTTGCAACAGAGACTGATGCGGGCTTTACGTGGTTTAATCAAAAAACGGGGACAGAAGTCTCTGCCATCACGGGAATTACAGTTAACTTTACAAACCACAAAATCCACTACCGATCAGGAACCGGCTGGCATACAGACTTTTTTGTCGGCCAGTATCTTACTTCTAAGTTGCAACTTGGCCTTTCTGGCTACTGGTTTTATCAGCTGACACCCGATAAAGGACCTGCTACAACAGTGCTTGGGGGCTTTAGAGGGCAGGTGCTTGGGCTTGGCCCAAGTTTGTCGTACGAGTTTATGGTTGGCAAATGTCCCGTAGTAGCTAATGTGCGCTATTTTAAGGAAATGCATTCTAAAAACTACCTTAAGGGAGAAAGCGTTTACTTTACGCTTACTGTCGCGCTTCCATAGTGTATGATGTCATAAATCACAGCGGTTTTTGCTGTGATGTTTCTGTAGCCGTGGGGTTGATTTGCAAAAAAGCGTATGCCTTCACCTTTAGATAAAGCCTTCCAGACACCATCAACTAAAGCTTCCATCGATCCATCAACTACCAGCACGTGTTCAATAACACCTGGCTGGTGAGGTGGTGAAAGGTGCTCACACCCTGGCAAAAGTTCGATAAGAAATATCTCGCACTGCACGCTCTTGTCGTAGGGAAAAAGGGGTAGTACTTTTATTTTGTCATCTTTAGGGTGTAGCGTGCTGAGTGTAGGCGGCGCTTCATCAGCAATAAAGAGCGAAAATGGCACATTAAAGCCGCTTGCTATCTTCCAAAGCGTGGCAATGGTGGGGCTTGATTCAGAGCGTTCAATCTGGCCAAGCATAGCTTTACTTACCCCGGTTTCTTGAGCGGCTTTATCTAAACTCCAGCCCCGTTCTTTTCGTAAAGCTTTTAATGTAAGAGAAATGCGCTCAAATATATCCACCATAAAAACTCCTTGTGCGTTATAGCGCACGCATGATACTATTGTACACTATAACGCACAAAATAGGTAAGGAGTATCTTATGACAACACTAAGTAAAAGCGCCTCTTCAGTCCAAAGGGCAATAGAAGAAAAGGGGCTAACATGCACTGTAATAGAACTATCAAGTAGCACCCGGACTGCAAATGAGGCTGCAGAATCCATTGGTTGCCAGGTAGGACAAATTATAAAATCGCTTCTTTTTTGCACAAAAGAGACTAAAGTTGCAGTCCTTGTGCTAGTGAGCGGCGCTAATCGAGTACGTGAACGGGCGCTAGAGGCACTTGTTGGCGAAAAAATTGTGAAGGCAGATGCCGACTTTACAAAAGAAGTCACAGGCTTTGCAATTGGCGGCATACCACCATTTGGCCATCGCCACCCAAGTAAGTATATCTTTGTTGACGAAGACCTACTGCAATACACCACACTGTGGGCAGCAGCCGGCACCCCTCAGGCCGTCTTCAGTATATCATCAAAAGATCTCCAAATAGCAACCGGCGCGCATATTGCATGTATAAAGGATACAAGATGAGAAAGGTGTTTTGGGATGATCCTTACCAGCAGTATTTAGAAACCACAGTGATTTTCGTAAGTGGCACAACATGTACGTTTGAAGAATCAATTGCCTATTCATTTTCCGGAGGTCAAGAAAGCGATGTTGCGTACGTAAACGGCCAAAAAATAGTGCACTCTGAAATGCAAGGCCACGATATTGTGTACACCTTGCCAGAAAATCATGGTCTAGAGGTAGGTGACAGGGTAGTCATGACGATCGATTGGCAGCGAAGATATAGTTTAATGCGTCTACACTTTGCTGCAGAGCTTGTTTTAGAGCTTGTAACCAAGCGCTATCAGTTACAAAAAGTAGGCGCCCACATATCAGAAAGTAAAGCTCGGATAGACTTTGTCTATCCTGAGCATATCTCAAATCTTTTTGATGTGATACTTGCCGAGTACAACGCCATAATAGATGCTGATAAGCCAATACTAACGGGATTTTCCGATGTTGCAACCGAGCGACGCTTTTGGCGGATTGATGGCTTTGCAGAAGTCCCTTGCGGCGGTACCCACGTGCGCTCAACTAAGGAGGTCGGTTACGTAACCTTAAAGCGCTCTAGAGCCGGCCGATCAATCGAGCGGATCGAAATTAGACTTGTATAAGCTTTTTTGACTTTTATCGATTGATCTAAATATGTAAATACTTATATAATGAAGGCTTAAGAGGGTGCTATGAAAGAACGAGCGAGACTTGGTTGGATTGGATCGAGTAAACGGGATTTGCTTACCCTACCTAGGGAAATACAACGTATGTTTGGGTATTCTCTTAATATTGCCCAGCAAGGGGAAAAGGACGACGATACAAAGCCGCTAAAGGGATTTGGTGGTTGCAGTGTGTTAGAAATAGTAAAAAATGATGGGAATGGTACATACAGAGCTGCATATACAGTGAAGTTTAAAGATGTTGTTTACGTGCTCCATGTGTTTCAGAAAAAATCTAAAACTGGAATTAAAACACCAAAGCAAGATATTGATCTGATTAGGGACAGGCTCAATGAAGCCAAACGAATACATGAGGAGTGGGAAAGGAAAGGAAGGAGTTTACGCCATGAAAAATAAAAAACAGAAACTGACCAGAAAAGAAGAAATCGAGTTTACTCCTGGCTCAGATAATGTCTTTGCTGATCTTGGATTTGAAAACCCTGAAGAAGAGCTATTAAAGGCAAACCTAACCCATGAAATCGCAAGAATTATCAAAAAGCAACACCTTACGCAAGCTCAAGCTGCTAAAATAATGGGGACAGACCAGCCTCGAATATCTTCTTTACTCAGGGGTCGTTTGGATCTTTTCTCGGTAGAAATGTTAATGCATTTTCTCAATACGCTGGGTCAGGATGTCGAAATTGTTGTTAAGCCAAAGCCAAGGAATCGTAAATTGGCCACTCTGAGTGTTTGCGTGCCTTCTCTTTCCAGGCGAAGCCATGCTCAAATGGCAACTAGAGGGAAGATTGCATCTATTAAGTAGATGCAACAAAGTGGTCGGCTTTGATGGATTCGTTGACTATGATGAATTGGTCGAGGGGTTTTGAGAAGATGGTTTCGGTGCCGTTTGCATCGAGTTGGACGATGTTCTTTTCTCTGAAAAAGGCAATGGCGTTTTCTTTTAGCGAATCGCTTGCTACCCATATTCCTGTCAAAAACTCTGGCGATATGCGCTCTTTGATCATCACTTCGTTTTTGGGGTTGAAGGTGCTTTTTTCATCTTGGATAAAGTCAAACATGTTTTGGCGAGTGCTGTAAGCATCTTTCCACTGATCATAGTAGCGATGGTCTTTGTCTACAATGCGCACGCCAAAATTGTCGTCGTGATACTGGTATGAGCCTGCTTCAAGCGCTTTTGGGGATATAAGAAAGCGTATTTTGCTACTGTAGTAGCTAAAGTCGTTGTAGCTTGTATTACTATCAGTAACAAGTTGAGTAAAGACGCTGTCAGATCCTCCTGTAAATAGATCGATACCCCAAGAAAGGCCTTGCTTGCCAAGGGTAGATGATTGACGCGTCTCAGAAGAGAGCATTCCCATCTTTAAGATAGAGGCTGTTCGTTGGATCATCTCTTCCTCTGTCATAGCTCCCATAAGTGCAGCAGTTAGGCCAAGAGCTCCCTTAGCTTGTAGGGCATCTGCAAGGCCGTTTACGCTGTAGCGATACTTGCCGGGTAGTGTTTCTTGAAGCTGCATGTTAGGAAGCCACTTTGAAAGGGCTTCTTCCATAACGGGAGAGCGTTTTTTTAGCTCATCTGTAAATGCATCAAGCGAAAGATCAAAGTAGTCTGATGTGCGCTCAAACTGGGTGGCGTTTTGAGGGTCAAAAATTCTAAAGAGCTGGCCCATTTTCATGCGCAGAATGTCTTCTTGTGTAGATGCATGAAGTGCTTCATCAAGTTGAAGAAAGGAAAGAGCTTCATGCATGTCATAGAGGTTCTTTCCCTTGTCAAGATCAATGCGCACTCTATCGTAGTGGGCAATAAGATCTTTAGTAGCACCAATTGTTATCTTGCCTACACCGCTTAGGTGTATTTCGTAGGCGTCGGCAGTTTTTGTCTCCGGTTGTTTTATAAGCGAGGGGTTGTGGAGCATTCGCGCAAGCCATTCTAGGGTGTTTTTAAAGATTGATGAGGATTCAGGGTTGCGTTTTAGCAATGATTCTAGATACTGTTGTATATATCTAATCTTGCTTGCGGTGATGACCGGAGCTTTTTCACCAATTGTATGGGTTGTCTTGATGATCTTTACATTTTGGATGTGCGATCCAAATATCCGCAAGAGCGCGTTCAAGTCTTCATCTGAAGCACCCTCAGTCTGTTGTATCAAGGCCTCTACTTTTTCTCTAAAGACATGGTTTATCTTAAATTCAAGCGATGTTGTATCGCCTGCTATATTCATCCCTTTTACGAGTTTGCCTCCATAGCCATGTATGTGCTTGCCAAAGTCATGTTCTTGGTTGTTTGCATCTGTGAGTATGGCCTGAGAGGTGTTATCAAGAGTGTTGTTTGCGAGGTGATCTATTTTTTTTGCGCGCTCTATCCCTTTTATAAGCTCTTCATAGCGTTTTAGGAGGTCATTTCGTTTGAGGAGTATTTGGTATTGTCCATTTGCTTGATAGAGGCGAATGCAGCCCATGAGAGCTTTTGCGACCATTTCCGGTATGTGCTTATGGTTCCACTCACCTTTAGCCTGATACAGATTAGTTGCTGCTTGAACAAGAAAAGAAATGAGAATAAGTTCAATGCTGCCAGCTACCATGATGCTGAGATAAAGTGCGCTATTAATGCCTTGTAGAAGAATGTCTACAGCTCGTTTATAGTCGTGGTCTTTAAGGGCTTTATAGGTTTCATAGGCATTTGTCAGGATGTCTACAGCTGTTGTGAGGTATAGCCCTAAGCTAAACTGAAAGCAGGCCCCAGCAAGAGCAAGTGAGCTAAGCGCAACTTGTGTAATTGCCTGCACGCGCGCGCTCATTTTATCTGCAGTTATAACGCTTGCACAAGAAGTAACAACGCGAACCGATCCCATGGTCAAAGAAATAGCATTTCCAACAGGCCTATATAAACTCACGAAAGGTAACACAAGAAGTGCAACGCGCTTTACCTTACTAGATTCATTTGGTAAATCGTTTTCAAACTGGCGGTGATAATAACCAGGATCAAACGATTTATGTAAAAAGCTATTAATTCCATTAAACATGAAATTATTATATTCATGTTATTAATTATTATCAACGATAGAGGTGGTGTTGGTCGATGATGGAGGCTATGCTTGGACTTACTAGGTGATCAATTGGTTGATTAGAGTTAAGTAATTTTTTTAGATTCGTGCAGGAGATGGAGTCTTCTTGTTTGTTGTGAATAAGGGCTAGTATGGGGCGCTCGCGGATGTAGCCATTTAGGCATGAGATGTCGTCGCCGTGGCGCTTTGTTACTATAAAGGAATTGACCGGTAGTGCCATGCAACAGCCCCATGTGTGTAGGGCATATTCTTCCGGTATTGGGATACCTGTCATATAGACTTTTGATGTTTCTGGGTTTGGGGCTAGATAGAGGGCGGTGTCTGTACCTACTATTCCAATAAAGCGTGTTGTTGGTAGCTGCAAAGCTTCTTGCAAAGCTTTGGGGGGCATTCTTGTTACAATGACGTTTGGGTGATCTTTAAATACGCTAAAGAGCATATCAAGGCGAATTGCAACATCCGTTCGCACCTTATAGATGTCGCCGCCCCAAACGGGATAGATAAGTACGTAGTCTACAAGATGTTCAGCTAAGACTTTATGCACAGTAGCTTCATGGCCCTTATGCAAAGGATCAAACGAGCCTAAAAAATAGCCAACTTGCTTTTCTTTGAGTAGCGTGGTGTCTAAATCTTCAAGAACTAGTGCTTGAAGGGGGATTGCCCATGCAATAAGTAAACATATCAAATAGTTCATAAAAAAAGTATAGCATAATATTGCCTTTTTCTGTTATAGTCTTGTGCATGAACAGAATTGCATTACACAATGTTCTAGTCCTGCTGTGCCGCTAGGCACAATCATATTCTCATTTCTAAAAATTTTATTGCTTATGCTCAACAAAAAAGGACTAGTTTTATGAATTCCAAAAAGACCGCGCTCATCTTGTGGATGATTGCCTCTATCTTTTATGCCTATCAATATATTCTTCGCGTGATGCCCAATATACTATTGGATGACATCATGGACAAATTTTCAATCGGTGCTGTGACGTTTGGTCAGTTTTCAGGCGTCTACTACCTTGGTTATACACTTTTACATATCCCGCTTGGCGTTATGCTCGATCGCTTTGGTCCAAGAAAAATCATGACGGGGTGCATACTCCTTACTGTTATTGGCGTTTTGCCGCTTATCTATAGCTCACACTGGTCATATCCAATTATCGGGCGCTTTTTGATAGGGCTTGGCTCATCAAGTGCTATTTTGGGGGTGTTTAAGATTGTGAGGATGATCTTTTCTGAAGCGCGTTTTGCCCGCATGTTGAGCATTTCTGTGACGATTGGTCTTCTTGGGGCAATATATGGCGGAGGGCCTGTAAGTTATATGCGTGAAGCTTTAGGCTATCAGGTTGTTGTCGAGACATTTGCCATTTTGGGTGTTGTCCTTGCCGGCTGTTCGTACTGGTTACTTCCCGATATTGCGAGCACTCCAGAAGCTACTGTCATGTCAGACATCAAAGAGGTGCTTTCCAACAAGCAGGTGTTAGTGTCATGTATATCTGCAGGGCTTATGGTAGGGCCACTTGAAGGCTTTGCTGACGTCTGGGGTACTGCCTTTTTAAAGGGAGTCTACGGCCTTCAGGGACAAGCTGCTGCTACATTAGCTTCACTTATCTTTATTGGCATGTGCTTTGGGGCGCCAATTTTAAGCCTTATTGCTGAGCGCGTAAAGAGCTATGGGGCAACTATCATAGGTGCCGGCGTGTGTATGTCTATAGCCTTCATACTTCTTTTGGCATTGCCGTTAAACACCATGGGCATAAGCGTGAGCTTTATTGTTGTAGGCGTGGCTTGTGCGTATCAGATATTAGCTATCTATAAAGCTTCAACATACGTGCCGGCGCGCGTTGCAGGGCTTACAACAGCTATTGCCAATATGATTATTATGGTCTTTGGCTATCTATTTCACACGGTGATTGGCATTGTGGTGCATACCTTTGGCGGCACTATGCAAAAAGAGGCGCTCATCTACGGAATAAGTGTGATACCGCTTGCGCTTATAGTAGGAACGAGCGGTTTTATTGGGCTTGCCATGCAGAAAAAACGGCGCTTTACTTAAAAATTGCTCATAAAGTATGAAGTCACTTTATGAGCAAAGTAACTATTTCAGGAAATATCGTTGACGTTGTACACAGGAAGGTTTTTCCAGGTACAATCACCATGGATAATGGCCGCATCACTCAAGTGGAAAAGGCGGCCGGTCCCGTTGCAAATCAGTATATCTTACCTGGATTTATCGATGCTCACGTGCATATCGAAAGTTCGATGGTGATACCTTCAGAATTTGCAAGGTTAGCGTGTGTGCATGGTACTGTAGCGACCGTTTCTGATCCACATGAGATTGGCAATGTGCTTGGCGTAGAGGGTGTACGCTATATGATTGACAACGGCAAAAAGGTGCCTTTTAAGTTCTATTTTGGGGCGCCATCATGTGTTCCTGCAACAAATTTTGAGACAGCTGGAGCGAATATAACAAAAGATGAAATTCGCTCACTCTTCACCCAAGATGGCCTTTTGTATCTCAGTGAGATGATGAACTATCCTGGCGTTATTCATCGCGATGATCTTGTAATGGATAAAATTGCCGTGGCAAAAGAACTTGGCCTGCCAATTGATGGTCATGCACCAGGGTTAAAGGGAAAAGAGGCTGAACGATATATCACAGCAGGTATTTCAACAGATCATGAGTGTTACACACTCGATGAAGCTCTCGATAAAATCAAATGCGGCATGCTGATAGGTATTCGTGAGGGCTCTGCAGCCAAAAATTATGAGGCCTTGCACCCGCTACTTGCTATGCATCCGGATAAGGTGATGTTTTGTAGCGACGATAAACATCCCAATGACCTTGTTGTAAGCCATATAAATGAGCTTGTAAAGCGATCTATAGCTTTAGGCTATGATGTTATGGATGTGCTTTATGCGGCGTGTGTGCGACCTGTACAGCACTATAAGCTAGATGTAGGTCAGCTTCAGGTGGGAGATAGCGCAGACTTCATTGTGGTAGATTCTCTTACAAATTTTACTGTACTCAAGACCTATATCAGGGGCGTATTAGTAGCAGAAGATGGGGTGTCTAAAATTGCGCGAGTTCCGAGCGAAGTTGTCAACAACTTCAATGTCTCTAAAAAGGAAGAAAATGACTTTCAAGTCGCTCCTAGCAAGGAAAAGATGCAGGTGATACGAGCATTAGATGGTCAGCTTATTACCGAAAAATTCTACGCCCCAGCAAGTACTACTTCTGATGCTGTTCACGATATCCTCAAAATTGCCGTTGTAAACCGCTACCACAATGCCCCTGTTGCGGTTGCCTTTATCAATGGCTTTGGGCTTAAAAAGGGGGCAATTGCTTCTTCTATTGCTCACGATTCACACAATATCATCGTTGTTGGGGTAGCAGATAGTGATATCGTACAGGCGGTTAATGCCTTGATAGACTGCTCTGGAGGTGTGTCTGTTGCAGCTGATGGCAAGGTAGATGTGCTAGCTCTACCTATAGCTGGCATTATGAGTCACGATGATGGCTACAAGGTTGCCAAGAGCTATGAAGCCATTGATCAAAGGGCAAAAGAGCTTGGAACACCCCTTCATGCACCCTTTATGACGCTATCGTTTATGGCGCTTTTAGTGATCCCATCCCTCAAGCTAAGCGACAAGGGCCTTTTTGATGGCACTTCATTTCAGTTTACCTCTCTTGACGAAAATTAAAATATACTCTATCAGAGAGAAAAAGGGAGACTACTATGAAACATAAATTTGTACTCGCATTAGTGGCTGGCGCCATGTTGTCAGTGCCTGGCTTTGCAGATAATCAGGCTGATCTAGATAAGCAGATCAAAGAGTTTAAAGCAGCTCGCGATCAGGCTGAAGCTCAAGCCTATGAAGCCGGAAGCCGCGCTAATCAATTTTTAGGTCAAAACTGGGTGGACTACCAGCAGGCTATAAAAAAGCAGGAATTTTACGAAAATCAAGCCAAGCTTTTGGATGAAAAAGTTAAAGAACTAGAAAAGCAAAAGGCTGCTTCCAAATAGATGTACGAATGCGCTATCATTAGTGCATGAAAAAGCTGTATGTACTTCTTATTCTTATTGCGATGGGCTATGGGGCTTATCTCTTTGCTCGCTGGAAAGATAGCAAAACAGATGGGTTTTATGTCGAGCGCATCGCATCCATTTTTCCTGATGATCCAAAGTGGGACATTGAGCCAACTAGGCAGCAGCAAGCTGCCGCAAATCTTGTACTTAAACAGCCCTTTACCTATTTAGGGCATGGCTTTCAGTGCTATGCATTTGTAAGTCAGGATGACAAGTACGTTCTTAAGTTTATCCGTCAGCAGCGCCTTCAGCCCCCGTTTTTATATCAATGGATGCCAAATGTGCTCTTTTTTACGTCCATTAAGGAGCAAAAAACGCTAATGGGACAAAAGAGGGCGAATTATCTTTTTCGCAGTCTAAAAGTGGCATTTGAGGATGTTCCTGAAGAGACTGGGCTACTTCTTGTGCACCTTAACAAAACAAAAGGTCTTTATCCCGTTGTTACGATCTATGACAAGGCAGGCCAAAAGTTTGAAGTGGCACTTGATGATCACGAATTTGTGCTCCAGAAAAAGGCACTGCCTATAAAAGAGACCATAAGCGATCTCATGCAGCAGCATAAGGTTGATGAGGCAAAAGAACGAATCGACCAGATTTTTACCCTGCTTGCAACATGTGCAAAAAAGGGCATTGCCGACATGGACACGCAGCTTATACGCAAAAATAACTTGGGCTTTTTGTCACATTCAGCAATCTATATAGATACCGGCAAAATCACACGTAAAGAGCAGATGAAGACTCTAGAGCGCTTTACAAAAGACCTAGAGCGCCTAAAACCGCTTCATGAATGGCTTCAAGAGCGCTATCCGGAACTTGCTCTGCATTTTGAGGTAGCACAAAAAAATACACTTGTTGCATTCTAGGCTAAACGAAGGAGTGCATTATGTTTTCTGCTATTAGAGGCTTTTATGAAGGGCTTGTCCGCGTGGGAGAGAGCTTTCAGTCGATATTGCTATTTGTCATGCGCCTTTATTGGGGTTTTGGCTTTTATCAGTCAGGCATGGGCAAATTTAACGACATCTCAAAGGTTACTCAGTACTTTCAAAGCCTTAACATTCCATTTGCAGAAGCTAATGCCTACATTGCAGCGTCTATAGAAACAGGTGGCGGTTTATTGCTGATGATGGGCCTAGCATCAAGGCTTGCAGCCATTCCTTTAGCTGTTGTTATGTGTACAGCGTATGTAACAGCGCATCGACCGGCGCTACTTAACATCTTTAATGATCCAGATACCTTCTTGAGCCAGCCCCCATTTTTATTCTTGCTTACATGCTTAATCGTATTTGCCTTTGGCCCAGGTAAGTGCTCTATCGACTACTGCTTTCAATCTAAAAAATGATGACTTAGAGCGGATGTAAAAGCGCTCTTTCCTTATTGACTTGCCTAAATAGAACTCATGCTGGTATCAATCATTACTAGTAAATGCGGGGATTTCAATTATGGAACTATCTGGAAGTTTTCCATTAAATTACTATAATGAAGATGAGCTGCGTCTTAGAAGATTGCGTGATACGCTATTGGTGGCTCAAGCAGGGCAAAAGACAGTCTCAAAAAAAGCTACGCATTATTTTGCAAGTATGTTTGCGCCATTTGGTTCTGTTCAGACACCTGATCTAAATAGCCCTACAGCATCCCCACGATTTACTATTGCGAACTTGACAAATTTTTGCACATATGTGGTATCTGAAAAGAAGGAAACAATTCGACGTATAGTTAATACCTATAAAGAGGCGGCTCAATTAACTGTAGATAACACATTAACCTTAAAAGAAAAAATAAGCCGTATTGCTACCTATTTAGGAGCGCTTATACTCATACTTAATGCCAAAGTGTGCCATGGCGATCTAAAACCAGAAAACATTTTATGGGATGATGATCACTTTGTGATAAGTGATTTTAACGGGTCTATTTTGATTGAAGATGTTTGTGGACAGATGAAGAAAAAATTTACACTGGAAGGCGATGATTATAGAGAGCAACTGAGTCAAGTAGTCAATGCGTTTTGCAGTAAAAATAGTAAGCAATTGGACGCAGCATGCAAAGATAATCCGGTGCAGTTTCAGAAACTTATTAGATGGGAGATAGTCAATAAAGATCGACAAATTCTTGATGAAACAAGACTAAAAGAGCTTCGGAGCTATTTACGAACAAATTTCTTTCCTGCCCATTCCAAAAGGTATGCAAGTGAAAAGTACCTAAAAAAAATGGGTGATTATTTTTGGCGGTGCGATGCCGTCAATTATGAAAAAGCAGCACAGGCATTTGATATTCGCTCAGCCGGCCTTACGATTTATGTTATTCTTACGGGTGCGCGTCCGCCGCTTAATGAGGATGATCCTGCCTACTACGAGACACTTGAGCGTTCTTTAAGAGGGTTAGGTATTGATCCACTTGCGGCTTCTATCATTAGGCGCATGGCGGAGCCGGTTGTAAAAAAATTTAGCAAAAATTTTGACATGCCTGTAAGTATCGATGAACTTGAAGAGCTTGAGCGGATATTTGCTAATAGGCCGATAGTGCTTTCTGAAGGGAACTTTTCGATAGGCATGCCAGAAGCGTGCTCTAAATCGCAAGGCGACCTAAAAACTCTTCTTGGTGCTGTACAAGATGCTATAGAGCGGCTGAGCGTGATCGAAGGTGCCGAAGACGGCTCTGAACAGCAAAATGCTATGAATAATCTCATCGATGCTTTGTCATTTGATGATATTGTACTGCTTGGAAGTAAATTGCCTCCAAATGAGCAAATTGACGCCTCAACACGCAAAAGGATCATACAGCAGGCTTTTGATAGCTTTCCTAATTCGTGTGAAATGGTTCGTAATATCAACGGTAAGGAATATACAATACTGCTGCTACTCGATCGCTACAATTTACATAGGTGCGATGTATTGCTGAAACAAGAGGTTCTTGGTGATGGGGCATCAGCGGTTGCTTTTAAAGCTCTCTCTCTTCGCTCACTTAGACATGTTGTGGTTAAGTATTTTCAAGAGCTTGCTGATCCTGCCGAGGCAGAGCATGCAAAGCATGTGCTTTCTCAAATTGGTAAGCATAATGGCGTGCAGAGTGTAACAGAGCCATTTGATGTTGAGACTCCTGAAGGAAATAAAAAAGTTGTAATAGATGCATTTTATAAAAAGCGGGACTATGGGGCTGCAGTTCATGGCGAGATTTTACGCGCGCGACTACTCATTCCTCAAAAAGATTGGGGCGATTGCGATAAAGTAAAGGCAGCTCTTAATGACGTGAATAAAGAGTTATTGCAATTTCTTCTTTCACCAGGACCGGCAAACGAAAAACACCTCAAACTAAAGACCTTTAGAGAAGACTATGGAAACAGTCTTATTGCCATTTTGGGTGTCCAGAAGGGAAAGCAGCTACTAGAAGACTATAATTCTCTCATTACTGAATCGGCGCCTCGTCCTGCGGTAGAGCCTGTAAAAGAAGAAGAAAAAAAGAGTCCAAGAAAATTTGCAGTAAAGGACCTGCTTCCCTTTGGTTTGGGCTCGCCTAAGACTGTACGATCGCCAAAACTATCCCCGCGTCCCCAAATAAGCAGGCGAAATTCAATAGCGACCCGTACTGAGTCGCTTTCATGGATAGATACGGAGTTTGATGATCCGAGTAAGCCTGCAGCAAACAATGGTGATATAGAAGTAATAAACGTAAAGGCACTAGAAGCTCTACTAAAAGACGTGAAATCCGATTATAGAGCTGAAGTTCTAGTAAATGCGCGCAGGATAACGCTAAAGGCAATACGAGACTGTCAACGTCTCATTTTGGTCGATTATCTAAAGGTGACTTCTGATCCAAATGTAAGTGTGCATCCTGCGAAGCAATCAAGAGACTGGCAAAAGCAGGCAGACGCTATGGGAGAAACCTATTTAGATATCGAGGGGATAAATGTTATCTCCCAGGAAGCAAAGCTAGACGCTGTAGTAGAAGTAGACAACGATAACTTTCGCCAAATCACTCTAGCGCGACTTTTAGACATTAAAGCTCAAGTCTGGAAGATTACAGGCTAAAAGGTATTACACGTTTTTCCATAGAAAAGTGTGTTCTCTAATTGCTTGATCCGAAATGTCCAAACTCGAGAGAAAGGTTCGTGGTAAATCACGAACCTTTCTTTGTTTTGAGAGGTTATCTGCGGTTTAGGCGCTCTATGACATCTAAGGCCATTTGGATGGTTCCAAATGATGATCCGGACTCGATTTGACGCTTGGCAAACATTACGGTAATAGCACTTGATGCCATGAAGAGCATAAAGTGGCTGAGTGCAGAAATCACATCAGCTACTGGATGTTGCTTGGCAAGTTTTATCGTGACGTTAGAGCGCTCCGGCAATATTATGGCAGAAGCTTGTAGCTCTTGTTCTACCCGTTCGGGGATGGCTTCTGGAATGGGGCTAGATGTGGTTGTTGCTGACACCATATGTATGTATCTCCTTATTAAGCATTACTAATACGCCGCTATTTGCGACACTGTAAGCCTACGATAAATACATTAAGAATTGATTAATCAATTCCTAGTAGCGACTTTCCAAGTGGTGTGAGTTGGATCTCTGGTTGTATGTAGCCTGCATCTTCTTGATAGCGTTCATAGCCTGGATTGTACTTGCGATTTTTAGATGACCGTAGCATTGGAAGCGCCGGATCGTGAGTTGTTGAGCTGCCAGTTTCAAAGGCCTCTTTTCTTAGTGCTTTACCGGCATCTTGTAGCCTTGACTTTGGTACATAGCAGATGTAGCCAACCATGCGTACTCTGGGGGCGGATCTATCGTTATGGGCATGCTGGTTCCAGTGCACGGTCCTAGAGTCCCATAAGATGAGGGAGCCGCGAGGGGCTGTTACATGCTTTCTAGAGTAGTCGTCTTTATCAAAAAATGCCTCTAAGAATGCGTTTTGAGCCAGCCAGCCTTGTTCGGGGATTGTTTCCCTCTGCATGATAGCCTCTATTTGAGGTGCAAATTCATCGAAGCGTAGATGTGATTTTGGAACGCAGTAAAAGCCTCCATCGCCATCAAAAGAGTCTTCAAATAAAAACTGGCCCTGGATAGTAAAGGGCTTGGTTTTTAACGATGATTCACTTAGATAAGTTCCTGAATGCTGATCAACATGGGGCCATGGATTAAAAGTGCCTTCTCGAATCTCTGTAGGGCACATAAAAGACATTCCGTCCATGCTTACTATGAGATCTTCTGTATTCCAGATCTTTGCAAAAACATCTACGATGCGAGGGTCTTGTCGTATGTCCCACATCACTTGAGTTTGGCCTACAGGACCTGCAAAAATGCCTATCGGGTTGTGCTTGGGAAAGGCCTCTTTCCAGTTGCTTCTATCATCCATGTGGCAATCTGGCCATGCTTTTTCGATAAACTCATGCCACACGCGCTCGTATAGGCATTTTGCTTCTTCATCCGAAACAACGTTTGGAATAACACAGTAGCCTTTTTCCTCAAGGTCTTCTAGGTAAGAAGCCTTGAGGGTACATGTACAGAAAAAACAAGCTAGAATGAGTATAAGCTTCATTCTTTGTCGTCTTCTTTTGCATCGGCGATTAGGGCCTCAGAGATGAGGACAATGCCTGCAGCAGATGCTACAAAGATGAGGACATTTTTCACTACTTTGGCAGGGTCGATAACGCCGGCTTTCATAAGGTCTTCAACTTGCTCTGTGAGGGCGTTAAAGCCTGTTGAGTTTGAGCCTTTTAGCACTTCGCCAAGTACTACAGAGCCATCTGCGCCTGCATTTTGTGCAATCTGGCGAAGAGGAGCTTCACATGCTACGCTAAAGAGTTTAGCGCCGAGCAGTTCATCGCCTTCAAGTTTGAGCGCGCTTACTGCTTTTGAGGCGCGAAGTAGGGCTACACCGCCTCCTGGAACAATACCTTCTTCAATTGCAGCTTTTGTCGAGTTAAGGCTATCTTCAAAGGCTTGTTTTTTGTTTTTAAGTTCTGGTTCTGTTGCAGCGCCAACACGAATCACTGCTACGCCTCCAGAAAGCTTTGCACGGCGCTCTTCGAGCTTTTCTTTATCGTATGTGGAAGTTGTGTTTTTGATTTCAGCTTCAATCTGCTTGAGGCGCTCTTCAATTTGCTTTTTATCGCCAGCACCGTTGATGATTGTGGTGTGATCTTTTGTCACATGTACCTTGTCAGCACTGCCTAAGAATGATGCATCTACTTCTTTTAGTGAAATGCCGGCATCTTCAGCAACGAGTGTTGCACCGGTGAGCACTGCTATATCCTGCATCATAGCTTTACGCTTGTCGCCAAAGCCTGGGGCTTTTACAGCAGCTACACGTAAGGTGCCGCGAAGTTTGTTTACAACAAGTGTTGTAAGAGCGTCGCCGTCTATATCTTCAGCAACGATCAAAAGCTCTTTACCGCTTGTAGCTACGTGCTGGAGTATGGGTAAAATTTCGTGAACGGTGTTTATTTTCTTGTCCACAAGCAAGATGAGAGGCTTTTGTTGTTCAATCGTCATTTTTTCTGCATTGGTGCAGAAGTAGGAGCTTAAGTAGCCGCGGTCAAACTGCATGCCCTCTACGATTTCAATTGTAGTGTCAGTACCTTTTGCTTCTTCGATAGTGATTACGCCCTTGCGGCCAACCTTTTCGATAGCTTCAGAGATCGTTTTGCCAATTTCTTCGTTGCCAGAAGCTGATACTTTTGCGATGTTAAAGATGTCTTTTTCGCCTTTTACCGGTATTGCCATCTGTTCGATAGATTTGAGTATTGCATCAAGGGCCTTTTCCATACCGCGCTTTAGGCCTATTGGGCTTGCGCCACTAGAGATATAGCGTATACCGTTTTCTACAAGAGCGCGTAGGAGCAATGTACCTGTAGTAGTGCCGTCGCCGCACTTTTCTTTGATTTTTTGTACAACTTCTTTTGCGATAGACACGCCCATGTTTTCAAAGACATCGCTAAGCTCAACGTCTTTTACAATGCTTGAGCCATCATTTGTAATTGTGGGGGCGCCCCAGCTTTTTTCTAGGCCAACATTGCGGCCTTTAGGACCTAAGGTAAAGGCCACTACGTCGGCCAGTTTTTTAATTCCGGAAAGCAGTTTTTGGCGTGCTTCTTCGTCGAAGATGATTTCTTTTGGGGTTGTTGCCATGGCTTTTTCTCCTTATGTAATGGCTCCTTTTATACCCAAGAGCTGCAAATATAGCAAGTAAATTAGCAAACGGGCACTTCAAGTGCCAACATGGACTGCATTGTAGACAGTTCGCTTAGGAATGCGAAGCTGTTTAGCCACTTTGGCAATAGCCTCTTTTGATGAAGAATGTGAGGCAACATCTGCTACGAGAGATTGTAACATTTCTTTTGAAAACAGGGTGTCGGATGGTTCGTTACTTCCTTGAATAAGAAGGACTATTTCACCAAGCGCCGGAGTCTCTTTTTGTTTGGCAAGTACTTCGTGACATGGGCCGGATACTACCTGTTCAAAGCGTTTTGTAAGCTCTCTACAGATTGCAACAGGTGCATCATTATTACATTCTGCAAGTGCATTAAGAGTTGCCGTAAGCCGCTCAGGAGATTCAAAACAGATGGTTGTTCCAGCATATTCTAAAAGCTCTTCAAGACGCTCTACAAGCTCGCCATGCTTTTTTGGCAAAAAGCCAACAAACTGAAAAGGCGTTGGATGAAAGCCGGATAAGGTGAGTGCCATTATGGCGCTACAGGCGCCTGGCAGGGCAGTAACTTGCAAATCATGTTCACGAATAGCGCGTACGAGCAAATAGCCCGGATCAGAAATAAGGGGAGTTCCGGCATCAGAAATAAGCGCTAGTTCTTTTCCTTCTTTAAGGTCGGAGAGAATTTTTGCAATGCGCTCTTCTTCATTATGCTGGTGCAGAGAAAGAAGAGGCTTTTGGATGTCGTAATGAGTAAGAAGCTTTTGGCTATGCCGCGTATCTTCGGCAAGAATATAGTCTACTTTCTGTAAGACATTAAGCGCTCGCACGCTTATGTCTTCAAGATTCCCAATAGGGGTTGCAACGAGGTATAACATAGGTGGCACCCAGATTCGAACTGGGGAATGGAAGCTTTGCAGGCTTCTGCCTTACCACTTGGCCATGCCACCAAAAACAAAGAGTCTACTTGATCGCGAACTTGTTTACAACAGTTAAATAATCGAGCCCGCATGCTTTTCTCTATAAGCCTAACAAGAGCAAAATGTAAAAATAAAAATACAGCACTTGAGTAGGGCAAAGCTTTTTTTGCGCTTTTGGGTTTTTGCGTTTTTGCGTTGAATTCCTATCTTGTTGAAAATGTCTTTTAAGCCTCAAGGGTGTGTATAAAACGAAAAAAATTAACGCAAAAACGCAAAAACCCAAAAGCGCAAAAGAAGCTTTGCCAAAGTCGCATAAATCGTCACTTTAAAGAGCTTTATAATCTATCGTGGGGTAGAAATTCAAGACTTACAGGTAATAGGATGCGTGACCGAGAGATGCAAAATATTCGGTCTCGGTCAAGATAAGAAAACTCAAGATAAAATCTGCTATTTCCTTAATAGGGAACTCATATAAAATGCCGGCTTTGTTTTGCGAGGTGATCGATGGCACGGCCAACTGTTTCAGAAATATGTCAGGTACTACATAGTCCGCCGCTTGAAAATGGCCATGTTGCTATTACGGGTGTGGCAACGGATAGCCGCGAGGTGCAGCCAGGGCAGCTTTTTGTGGCCTTAAAGGGCCAAAAAGTTGATGGCCATGATTTTGTGAAAGATGCCCTAGAAAAGGGTGCAGCTGTTGCCTTGGTAAGTGAAGATATGCATCTAAGAGCTCCACTTATTAGAGTGCAAGACCCTCTTTGTGCCATGCAGAACCTTGCAAGGTGGCATATCAATAGAACACGAGCTGAGCGCATTGCTGTCACAGGCTCTTTAGGCAAGACTACAACCAAAGAATTTCTCTATTCCATCCTCAAGAGTAAGTACAAAGTTGCTTGCACAAGCGGTAACCAAAATTCTCAAGTAGGTATGGCAGCATCTCTTCTTACAAACGTCATTGGAGATGAAGACTATATCGTGGTAGAAATGGGCATGACCCATAGTGGACACATAAAAAAACTTGTGGACATTGTGCCTCCTGATATGGCCCTCCTTACAGAAATTGCCCTTGTACATGCTGAGAACTTTGAATCGATACATGGAATTGCAAAGGCAAAGGCTGAAATATTTTCTCATCCAAAGACTCGCCTTGCCATTATGAGCCGCGATTCTGCCTGTGCAGACTATTTGCAACTACTTTGCAAGTGTCCGAGCATGACCTACTCTATGCGCGAGAAAGAGGCTGATTTCTATTTAGAAATAGTGCAAAACGCCTTAGAACTTACTGTACAGGGTAATGCTACGAAACTTCCTTATGTGCAGCTTCCTGCTCCTCACGTATATCTCAACTTGCTTGCTGCATGTGCTATGGCATCATGTTGCAATATGAGCCCAGAAGAAATAGGTAAAGCGCTTTCTACAATCACTATGCCTCCAAAGCGCCTTGAGCATGTCCAAAAGGGCGGTATCTCCTTTATCAACGACTCATACAACGCTGCAGAGCAATCACTAAAAGCTGCGCTCAGCTACATCAAGAGCCAGCCGGCAAATAAACGCAAGATTGCCGTAATTGGCCAGATGCGCGAGCTTGGCCGCTTTTCTGAAAGTTGCCATAAAGCAGTTGGCGAGCATGCACTTGACTGCGTGGATGAGCTCTATCTGTTAGGCGAAGAATGCGCCCCTATTGAGCGCATTTGTAAAGCTGCAAATAAACCCTGCAAGTGGTTTATCGACTTTAATGAACTTGCTGCCACACTACAAGCAGAACTTGAGCCTGATGACCTTGTGCTGCTCAAAGGGTCACGTTCTAATGGCCTGTGGCGTGTTATAGATTATTTTTAATAATAGCGGTGCGAAATGATTTACTGGTTACAAGAATATCTGCGAGTAGACCTTGGCTATCATATTCCTTTGGTCTTTGAATACACATCTACAAGAGTAATTTTAGCGGCTCTTACAAGCCTGCTCTTTTGCCTTTTTGCAGGTCCATACTTTATACGAAAGCTCTTTGAGCTAAAAATAGGCCAACCGATACGCGAGGCCGAAGGGTTTTTACTTGGCGACCTTCATAAAAGCAAAAAAAACACGCCTACCATGGGCGGCATATTGATGATTGCTTCTATGCTGCTTTCCATGCTTTTGTGGATGGATCTAAAAAGCATTTTTACGCTTATTCTTTTTCTTACAACGTTAGTGCTAGGTTTTCTTGGTGGCTATGACGACTATCTAAAACTGCGCTACAAAAATCCAAATGGGCTTTCAGCAAGAAAAAAGCTTCTTGTGCAAGTTGTATGGGCGCTTCTTATTGCGGCCTACTTGCAAATGCCCTCATTTTCAGTTGCGCTCGAGCATGGTAGCTGGTTTAATCCTCCTGTTATTAAAGAGTTTTTTTCCGATGTCAAAATTAGCCAAAGCTTAACCATAGACGAGTACTCAAGCCGTCTCTACATTCCCTTTTTTAAGGAGCCTATTTACATCTTTTCCGGCATTGGCATTCTCTTCATGTGGGCCTTTTATGCCTTTGTGATTGTTGGATCATCAAATGCCGTAAACCTAACTGATGGTCTTGATGGCTTAGCAACAGGGCTGTGCATGTTTGTAGCGGGAGCTTTAGGCACCTTTGCCTTCTTAGCTAATAACCAAGATCTAAGCCACTACCTTAACATTATCTACGTTGAAGGGAGCGGTGAAGTAGCCATATACATGGCCGCCATGTTTGGGGCGTGTCTTGGCTTTTTGTGGTTTAACTGCCACCCGGCACAGCTATTTATGGGCGATATTGGTTCCCTCACGCTGGGAGGTGTACTTGGCGTCACGGCAGTTCTTCTAAAGCGCGAATTTTTCTTAGGCCTTGTTGGCGCCATATTTGTTGTAGAGGCACTTTCGGTTATTCTCCAGGTGCTTAGCTACAGGCTGCGAGATAAAAAGCGCATATTTTTATGTGCGCCGCTACATCATCACTTTGAGTACAAGGGATGGCCGGAGTCTAAAGTCGTGATACGATTTTGGATTATAGGGTTATTGCTTGCACTTGTTGGGCTTTTATCTATCAAGTTTCAGTAAGAGGGTCTATGAAGGTAGCAGTTATCGGTCTTGGTAAAAGCGGTGTCTCAGCTTGTCAGTTCTTGCAAAAGGAGGGCTATGCCGTCTTTGCAACAGATGATAAAGCTACAGTGCCTCCTCAAGATGTGCAGTTTTTGCCCCCAAAAGAGCTAGAAGCCATTATTAATACAATGGATTTTGTTGTTATCTCTCCGGGAATCACTCTTACACATCCTGTTGCACAAGCTGCAAAGCAATGTGGCATCGAGGTTTTTTGCGATGTAGAACTTGCCTTTAGACGAATAGCACATAAAAATATGCCCTTTGTTGGCATCACAGGTTCTAACGGCAAAACGACGACGACAAGTCTTGTGGGACATATTTTGAATAGTAGCGGCCAAAAGGCCAAAACTGTTGGCAATATAGGTACGCCAATACTTTCAGAACTAGAAACACCTGACGTTTCATTTGTTATAGAGCTAAGTTCCTTTCAGCTTGAGACTATGTCTACAAAGGTGCTAGATGCCGCCTGTATCCTCAACATCACTCCCAACCATCTTGATAGACATGGCACTATGGAAGAGTATGCAAGGGCAAAAAAGCAAATTGGCGCCTGCCTTAAGCCAGGTGGCGTACTTTATGTCCAAAAGGCTATTTGCTGGGATGATACACTTGCCTGCTTTGGCTTTGATAGCTCTTGTGCGATCTATACAGATGGCAGATACACCTATCGCTATGGCGTGCAGGAGGCTTTTTTACCGCATCAGCTACAAAATAGCCGCTCTCATGATGTAGAAAATTACCTTGCGGCCTACGCGTTATGTCGCCATCTTGGTGTAGAGCCAGAAGCGTGCCGCCAAGCGTATGCAACGTTTACAAAGCCAAAGCATAGGCTGCAGCATATTGGAACGCATAGTGGCATACGCTTTTATGATGATAGCAAAGCAACGAGCGTAGATGCAACATTGCGTGCTGTAGATGCCGTACCAGGGCCTATCGTTCTGCTTGCAGGTGGGTATCATAAGGGGTATCCCTACACATCCTGGCAGGGCATTTTTAAAGAGAAGGTAAGAGCTTGTGTGCTTATTGGCGAAGCTGCGCCTATTATAGATAAGGATCTTGAAGGTGTTGTGCCTGTTTATCATGCAAAAAGTCTTGAAGAAGCAACCAAAAAAGCTATAGAGCTTGCAAAATCTGGCGATGCTGTATTATTATCCCCAGGGTGTGCGAGTTGGGATATGTTTACATCCTACGAAGAGCGTGGTAACAAGTTTCAAGAGCTTGCATGTCAGTTGCGATAGGACATCCCCCGTTTGCTGGTTACTGTATTTTACCTGGGCGTTTTATATCCTTTACTACAAAAAACGCCGTAGTTCGTGACCTGCATGATAATACCATCAAGTTTTTTGGTGTAAAGATCCCTTTTGTGTCAGGTATTCCTGTCCAAAAGTGCCTTTTTGCAAAAAAGACAATCCGCTGGCTACTTAAAAATGGCTACTGCCCGGCTTTTGAGGGTAAGGATGTCACGTTTAAAAAACCTCCAGCTCAAGATAGTGCCGATAACAACCCTGAACTCAATAAATTGCTCGATGCTTGCGATGAAGTGATAACCGCTTTGCGGATGGAACCTGTTGTAGATGTATTTAAGAACCTAAAACTTGATGAGCAGTCATTTGCTACCGGAGATTATGAAGAAGAGCCTGATAGCTCGGGTGCTACTATAGAGCAATTTAAAGCAAACTTAGAAGAGGGTGCTTTCGAGCTTGCTTTTAGCTGCATTGAAGCTGTCTATGCTCAGATGCCCCATTCTAATAGTGTAAAAAGGCTCTACGCTGATTTTTTAAAATTTTGTAAACATCCTCGAGCCTGTATGCTCTATCTAGAGCTAAGTAATGGAAAAAATCGCGAATGTCTTGAAAAGGCATTAGAATGTGATCCTGCAAATAATCAAGTCTACGAGCAACTTTTGCAGGGCTCGGCAAATAGAGAGCGGATGGTGTATTACTATCTCTATGGATATTTGCAGCTGAGAGAAGTAGATCCTGATAGGGCCGAAGAGTTATACAAGCAGGCGCTTCTCTTAGCCCCGGATGAGCCCCTTATCTACCTTGCCCGCATGCAAGGAACAAAAGAGCGACAAGAACTCTACCAGCATTTATTAAAAATATTTGAATCTCGGGCTGATGAGAATGCTGCTCGCTATTATCGAAATAAAATTCCTGATGCAGCACGTTTACATGCAATGACTCGTGTCGTATCACGGACAATTGTGCCAGAAAAGCCGGCGCCTCCTCTAAATGCTAAAATTGGCTATGTGTATCGTTATATCGACTATCCAGAAGCTGAAGATGATACTTTTCCTGCTGCTTTTTCTCTTGTAACAAAAGAAAGTAAACGAAATGAGCTAGAACAAATTGATGCCTATATCAAAAGTGGGCAAATGACACTTGCTGAGGATGCGATACGCAATGCGCAGCATAAATGGGGCAATAAAGCATCTATCTATAAGAGACGTTGTATTATTCACCAAAAGCAAGGCAGCCACAATGGGTTGCTTCAAGCTTTAAAAGAATTGCAGGTTATATATGCTCAAAATCCAAATAAAGCAGCAAAAGCTAAGCTTATAGAAGCGCTTGTTGACGATTTTAAAAATAAAATACATGCTGCTATTTCGCTTTATCAAGCAGGAAAGCAGGGTAATGCAGTTAAGATGCTACTTGATATTGCTCGAGATGAATATAAACAGGGTAATAAGCAAAATATTGCGCATTGTATAAGTAAGATAGTTGTTATTGATCCTGCGTGTAAAGCGTTTTCAGTATCAGAAAAAAGAATCATCGCGCTTCTTTGTCAGTATGTAGGAATTGCAATTCCGGATGCAATACCTCTTGTAGAGGTGCAAAAGGTGCAACGGGAAGTGGAAGGATGTCCTCGACTGATGGGCGCTTTTGCCTTTAGGCTTGATCATCCAACCTTTGTTGCATGCTATGGAGACACAAAATCGCTTTACCTCTTTACTCCGATAAGCGCACGCCTTGGCAATGTTGAGTATCCGGTGCGTCCTGTCTATCCTGATGCGATGCCATTTTATGATAAGCTTTCTTTATCTCGAGCTATTTGTTGGCTTTTGGAAAATGGGTATATCCCTGTTTTGCAAGAGGGGCAGGTGACCTTCGTGCCTCTTACAGAAAAAATGCAGCTTCAGCAGCTGGCACAGTCGTGTCAGGGGGCATTTACCGAAACAACGGCTTTTCTTCTTGAAGAATGCCGTAAGCACATTGGTCTTATGCAAAAAGCGCTGGCATTTGAGTATGCAAAAAAAGCGTATGACTATGAGGCCACGTTAAAAAATCCCTCTACTGTGGTTGCTGAATTTTATGCAGATTTTCTTTATGCTATGCAGATGCCCGATGATGCTAAAAGGGTGTATGTAGCTATAGGAAATGTGCAAAAGGCATGCATTTCGGATGCTGCAGGAATAGAGCCTAAAGCACTCTCTCTTACCACATGCCTATGGGGTATGCTTCAGTATCAAAAGCAAGACCCACAAAGAGCCCGCATGTTTTATGAGCTTGCACAAGAACGTAATCCCTTACTTGCCCGCCTTGCGGAGCTAAGTATGTGTAAAGGCTGTAAACAAAAAGCTACCCTTTATAATGTATTAGAATCTGAAAATAAAGAATATTACGCTCAGAAAGCGAAATATTGCGATGCAGGTACAGATATTACATGTACTAGCTTACAATCTTTTTTATCAGTAATTGATTTTCTTATTGAAAATGAAGAATATGAACAAGCATTTGTAATAATTAAAAAGGCTGTTACGTATCTGCGAGCTCATTCATCAGCAGGTTGGGTGCGTTATGTCAAAGGATATGATCAAACATATGCTCGCTTTGAAGGAGAAACACCTGAATTTCTAGAAAGGGAAGTTGTTGTATATAAGATGCTTGGAGAAAAGGAGCGTTTGGTAGATGCTCTCTATCATTTGCGTGAGCTTTACTTTGAACTTCAAAATCCTGCAATGATGCTTTTTATTTCTAGAATTGGATATTACCTATTTAGAGAAGTTCGTTTTTCTGGCGTCTATGCAAGTGATCTTTTTCTTAGGGGTGGAAGCAAAGAAGAGAGTGTCCAGCTCTACCTTGAAGTTGCGGTGATCTATGCGAAAAAGGGCGACATACATGAAGTGCAAAGGGCGCTTTTAGCAATACGAAAAATTGATCCCGAAGATAGGATACTTCAAGGGGATGATGCTTTTATTAGAATCCTTTTAGAAGCCGTTGCAGATAATAGCAATTTTTAGTACAGTAAAAACATGCACAATAGAGTGCTAGCAACCCTTGATAAGGACTTAATAGCGAATGCAGCTTTCCCCAGCAGGCATACATCCTGACTTTAGCCAACAAAAAATGGCTTCACATAGGCCTGTGGGTATCACACGCAAAGACACCATCATCATTGCTATGCTTGTTAATATCGCCCTTTTAGCGGTTCTTTTTGCTACCGCGACTCGTAAACCTACATCTCTTCCAATCACGAAAGTTGAACCTGTTTTCACGCAGGTGGAGGCTATTTCACAAGTGGCAGCTATAACAGCTGCACCCGTTTCAAAACAGCCTGTGGATGAAATTGATGAGATCCTCAAGAGTTATGCATTAAAGACTCACAAGGTAGCGCCTTCAGGGCCTGTTGTAGAGCGGCCTAATGTGCCTGTACGCACAGTAACAGTAAAAAGGGGAGATGTCCTTTCGCGCCTTGCAAAGCAAAATAGCGTAAAGGTAGAAGATATTATTGCCCTCAACAACCTAGAAAGTGCAAAATTGCAAATTGGCCAAGTGCTAAAGCTTCCTGAAACTCAAACGAAACAGGTCACAGAATATTACGTCGTAAAAGATGGCGATAGCCCGTGGAAGATAGCAAAAAAATGCCAGATTAGTGTAGAAGAGTTACTTCGGCTCAACAACTTAGATGAGGCGAAGGCAAAGAACCTCAAAATTGGCCAGAAACTTCGTATTCGTTAATAACCTGTATGCACCTGTCACGCCAGCTCCTTGTAGCTGTCATAGTTTTGTATGTGCTTGGGCTTGTGATGATATTTAATACATCATCAGCCGAAGCTATAGACCTTGCCCTTTACGGCAACACCCATAATGCACTTTTTAAGCAGATACTCTATACGCTTGTTGGGGCACTAGCTGCCTTTAGCTTTTATAAAGTAGGCTATAGGCGCCTTTTGGAGCTATCTCCCTATGCGCTTTTTGCTTTATGCATCATGCTGCTACTTGTTTTTGTGCCGGGTATTGGCATGAAGGTAAATGGCGCAAGGCGCTGGATAAGCATTGCTAAATTTAGCCTGCAGCCATCAGAGTTTGTAAAGTTTGTAGGGCCAATATACCTCATCTATCGCCTCTCAAAGATACAGGGCGAAATTGCACTAAAAGAGTTTTGCAGGCTCCTAGGAGTTCTTGCAATACCTATGGGACTTATCGTGTTAGAGCCAAATAATGGAACGGCGTTTGTCTTTGGCGCTGTGCTTGCAGTCGTTTGCTTTATCTCATGTGTGCCATGGCGTTTTTGGCTGCTTCCACTTGTTGCCTGTGCTCTTGTAGGCGGAACTCTTGCCCTTCAGATGCCCTATGTAGCAAAGCGTATTCAGGTCTATTTGAACCCGGAACTTGATCTAAAAGGAAAAGGCCACCAGCCACACCAAGCAAAGATTGCAGCGGGATCCGGCGGCGTATTTGGAAAAGGCCCCGGTAAAAGCCTGCAAAAGCTTTCATATCTTCCTGAAGCGCAAAATGACTATATAGCCGCTATCTTTGCAGAAGAATATGGCTTTTTAGGAATGTTAATCCTGATTGGGACATATGCCTGGCTTGGTTTTTGTGCCTTTAGCATTGCCATGCGATCGCAAGATTCAATAGGCCTTTATATGGCCACAGTGATTGCCTTTTTATATACCTTTCAGTCCTTTTTAAACTTAGGGGTAGTAAGTGGCCTTGTGCCCCCAACTGGGCTTAATTTGCCCTTTTTTAGCCAGGGCGGCTCATCGCTTATTGCTAACGTTGCAAGCCTTGGAGTGTTAATGAGTATCGAAAAAGAGTCTACGGTATGTCAGCGAATATAGTCATAGCAGCAGGCGGCACTGGGGGGCATCTTTTCCCTGCTCAGAGCCTTGCAAAAGAGCTCTCAGAGTCTTATGAAGTTACCTTTATGGCAAAGGGTCTTACAACAAATCCTCGCTTTAATAAAGAGCATTACCAATTTTCAGATATTGCAAGCGGGCCCATTACACCTAAAAAACTTATACCCTCATCGTTATCTATCCTCAAAGGTATATGGCAAAGCATAAAGGCTCTAAAAGCTTTAAAAGCAGATCTTGTCATAGGGTTTGGAAGCTATCATAGCTTTCCGGTACTTGTGGCAGCAAAGATGCTAGGCATTCCTATAGTGCTGCATGAGGCAAATAGTGTTCCCGGCAAGGTAAATAGGATATTTAGCCCGTACGCGGCCTTTACAGGTGTGTTTTTTCCTGATGCCGCAAAGTTTTTGAAGGGTAAATATGAAGTTACTGACATTCCGCTTCGCGAGCAGTTTTTAGCAGCGTTGCGTCCAACTCGTGCTATGGGACTAGAGCACTATGGTTTGCAAGATGGTGTTTTTACGATACTCATTTTTGGTGGCTCTCAAGGTGCAAAGGTGCTTAATGACATAGCGCGAGGTGCTATTCAGCTTGTACCAAATGTACAGGTGCTACACTTTACAGGAAGCTCAGAAGCTACAGCGAGAGCTAAAGAAGCATATAAGGGCGCAAACATTCACGCTGTTGTCCAAGACTTTGAAAAAGAGATGCAATATGCATGGGCAGCGTGCGATCTTTGCATTTCACGATCAGGAGCTTCTACTATTGCTGAAGCTATAGCGTTTAGCGTTCCTTCAATTTATATTCCCTATCCCTTTAGCACAGATGCTCATCAGGATAAAAATGCCCAGTATGTAGCTAGTGAGGGAGGTGCAATCTGGTTTAATGAAAAGGACCTTACGGCTACAATGCTAGCCGATGCTATTAAAAGTCTTCTTTCAGATGAGAAACGCGATAAAATGAAAGCGGCCCTTTCAAGCGCCTACGAGCGCATGAATGCAAGACATTTTTCTGACTTAGTAGCCAACTTTTTGCAGGAGAGACGATGATCTACCATTTTATTGGAATTGGCGGCATAGGAATGAGTGGCCTTGCCCGCATACTACTGCAAAAAGGTTTTAGCGTGCAGGGAAGTGATGCTGCTGCGAGCTACGTGACAGATGGTCTTATTGCAGCAGGTGCCAAGGTCTATATTGGCCATGCAAAAGAGCACCTTCCGCAAGGTGCTACGGTGATCTATAACTCTGATATTCCAAAGACAAATCCTGAGCTTATGGCAGCTTATGAGCAAAATGCGCCAATGCTACATCGCTCAGATCTGCTTTTACAGCTTATGAACGAGCATAAGGTGCTTGCAGTTACCGGCACGCACGGCAAGACTACGACAAGCTCGCTTCTTACGCATGTTTTTTGTTCTAGCGGTAAAGATCCTGCCTTTGCTGTAGGCGGCTTATTGCTTGATAAGCAGATAAATGCTTCTCACGGCACTAGCCCCTATTTTATCGCTGAAGCTGATGAGAGTGATGGAACATTCCTGAAGTACTCTTGTGAGGGGGCTATTGTCACAAACATCGATAACGATCATCTTGCCCATTTTGGAAGCTGGGAAAATTTGGTGAAGTCATTTAAAACCTTTACCGACGCCTGCAAAAAACCTGAATACCTCTTCTATTGCAATGATGATGTTACATTAGCCTCGTTAGACATTAGGGGAGTCTCATATGGCTTTTCTAAGGACGCTATGCTGAGGCTATCTAATTTTCGTCAAAATGCCCTACAGGTTGTCTATGACATAGAGTTTGATGGCAAAAAATTTGCCGATGTAACGTGCAACCTATCGGGAAAGCATAATGCCCTAAATTCAAGTGCTGTATTTGGATTATCCTATACGCTCGGAATACCGGAAGTGGAAATACGAAAGGCTCTTGGGACATTTGGAGGGGTAAAGCGCCGCCTTGAAAAGCAGGGTGAAGTGCGTGGTATTAAGGTGTTTGATGACTATGCGCATCATCCTACAGAAATTCGCGCCACTTTAAAAGGCCTTCGTGCAGCAGTTGGCGATGGTGTTGTTGTGGCGGTATTTCAGCCCCACAGATATAGCCGCATGCGCTATGTGATGGATGACTTTGACCATGTCTTTAGCGATGCTGATATGGTTGTTGTGACGGATCTCTTTACAGCAAAAGAAACACCTGTCGCTGGCGTTACAACTGAAGCGATATTTAACAATATCAAAAAAACAGCCCCAAACTGCATCTACATGCCGCGAGACTCACTTGTAAAGGAGCTTGCAAGCAACGTTCCTACATCGAGTGTTGTTGTGACGCTAGGAGCTGGAGATATCACGAAAGTAGGCAAGGAATTACTGGCCCATGTACAAAGCGCCTAGTCAAAAAATACCCCTTAAAAAGGCAATTGCCTATGTATTGCTTTCTGTATTTGTGATTTGGGGATCGCTATTTTTAGCCTGGCTTGTGCATAAGTCTGTGGTGCAAAAAAGGCAACTTGATCCTCGCTATACTGTTGTAGCGCTTGTACAAAGCTGCCCACAAAAAGAAAGCCTGCCAAACTGGCAGCTTGTTGAGATGCTCTCTTTATCTCGTGATAAGCCCCAAAACCTTTATCTCTTTGATCCAAAGCTTGCAGAGCAAAAATTGCTTTCTTGTCCCGTTATCAACAAGGCTACAATCAGGCGTCTACCGCCAGGGATTGTGCATGTAGACTATGCGGTAAAAGAGCCTTGTGCGCTTTTAAGCGACTTTTCTAACGTGGCGCTTGATCGCGATAGAACATGCTTTCCCTTAAGGCCCTACTTTAGCCCAAAGAAGCTTCCTGAGCTATTTTTAGGGGTAGAGCAGGTCTCTTACAATAGTCCTTTAGAGACTCCTGAAGCTTTAATGGCCTTTAGAATGCTTGCGTTTTTAGAAAAGACCCTTCCAACAACCGTGCGCCTTGCTCGCATAGACACTGAAAAGGCCTTTGCCAAAAGCGCTGGCCTGCAAGAAGTTGTTGTGGTACTTGAAGATGGCCCCAAAATGCGCTATGTACGCCTAGAACCAAGAAGCTACGAGCAGGCTCTTACAAAATACTTAGATGCAAAACCCACCTTCGACGAGATCAACCCTGCTTCAATCACTCAAACCATAGACCTTCGAAGCCCAAATCTTGCTCTTGTAAAATAATTATATATACTTTTAAGCGAGAGTTGTATATAATGTTTTTTATGAATATTGCGCCGGTAGGTAAAATTTATTATCCCTCTTGGGGCGAGCAGGTAGAACCTAGAGAGTATAAAAGGTTTATTAGCAAGATAGTTGCTATTGCTTTAGCCATAATTACTCGCATTTTCCGAATAGAGAGTTACCGATTTTTACATGTACTTCCGGAGGAAGGGGGCCATAAGGACCTTCTTACTGAACATGCCCCTAAGATTGGAAAATATGCTGACGCAAAGCTGCACCTTGCTAAATCGGCCGATGAGGCTTTCGTGTGGAAAAAAAAGCTTATTCAGGCAGCCGAAGAATCGATTGAACTTTCTGCAAACTTTGCCGGCGGCTCTGAATTTCGCGAGGTTCTTACGCTTGTTGATCAAAAAATGCAAACAAACGATCACATTAAGCTCCATATGATTGTAAGCTCGGATCTTTTGGAAAAAAAAGATTTGAGCCGGATCGAAGATTTAAAGAAGCAATATGGCTTGCGCGTTAACATTCTTGTCACAAATCGTCACTACAAATTGGGTTTTGGCATTCACTCAGAAGAAAACCATGTAAAGGTGCTCATTGTTGATGGCAAGTACTTTGTAAGTGGGGGAACAGGCATCCATCCACGTATGTGCAATTCTCGACCAATAACGGTTGCTAAAGAAGAAGCATCTGCTGCAAAGCTGTTAGAGCTATCTCACAATGATGCAGACATCGTGGGTGAAAGTAGGGATGTATCCCATACCTTGCGCGATCAGTTTTTTAACCTCTATCGCCTTTGGGAGATACGGACAGATAATAAGATGCATAAAAGCCGCTACTTTCCCCTTGTGAGAGAACCGGGCAAGCTTACGATAGATAATACCCTCAAGGTACGAATGAAGGTCATGGTCTCAGGACCAGAGCATAGGGGCAATAATGCCATCAAAAGACACTATGAAAAACGCATCTTAAAAACTCAAAAGCGCCTGCAACTTGCAAACTGGTTCTTTTGCCCATCAAAGCGCGTGCAGAACGCTCTTAAACTGGCCAAAAATAACAATCCTCGCCTAGAGCGCGTTCTCATTCAAAATGGCATCGCAAAAAAGTCCACCCTTGGACGAAAAGTCCTTGCCTACGTTGGCCGAGGCCACTTTCACCTTGTAGACACCGTTTATGAGCACATCACACCTGATCAAATCTTCCACAAAAAAATAGCCACATTCGATAACACTCATGTGATACTAGGCAGCTATAATCACGGCAGAAAAAGTGCCCGTTACGACCACGAACTATGCTTTACCATCAAAAGCAAAAACATGACAAAAAAGGTCATCACACTACTTGCCCAAGACAAACGTGAAGGCCTAAAAGTCCAAGCGCCTCCTTCCACTCTCGAAAAACTTCGCGCCTACATCACCAAAAAAGCACTCATAAATCTCTTATAAACCAAATTTGCAGAATACGCATTAGATCCTTTATTTAATCTCAGGGCGTGAGGTATAGAGCGTCTTATGTGGATTTTACGGATTATTGTACTTCTTTTTGTGATGAGCTCTTGTGCACGTGTGCCTAAGGAGGATAATGAGAAGGTTGCCTCTTTGGTAAAAGAGCGCGTAGGTGCTCATATTGCTCAGCATGATGATGTTGCTCGTTCGATCGCGCACCTGGTGGAGAGTGAGCTTTCTAAAGAGGCTGCTGTGCAAATTGCGCTTCTTAATAATCCCCATCTACAGGCAAGTTTTGAAGCGCTTGGCATTGCGCGGGCAGATATTGTGCAGGCAGGACTTTTGCAGAACCCTGTTTTTTCAGGATATTTGCGCTTTGCAGATAGTCGCGGCACGTCAAATAATGTTGAGCTTTCTCTCACCCAAAGTTTTATTGATGTCTTTATGATTCCGGTACGACAAAAGGTAGCATCGTATGAGCGCGATAGGGTTGAGCTAGAGCTTGCAGGTAAAATGATTGATGTTGCCTTTAGGGTAGAAGAGCTCTTTTATGCCCTGCAGCTTGAGCTTGCACGCGAGGTGCTTTTGCACGAGCTTGTAGAGGCGTATCATCTTGGCAAGTTGATAGCTGAAAGGCAGTTTGCAGCAAGCAATATAAACGAGCTAGAACTTCGGGCAAAAGTTATGGAATACGAGCAGCATAACATGCTGCTATTTTCGGTAAAACGTTCAATAAATGCCTTGAAAAGCGAGCTTAAGCAGGTACTTGGCCTAAAAGATGAGGAGCTAAAAATCTCCGCAAACCTCATTGCCCCAAGTGGACAAGAAAAGGCAATAGATCAACTTGAGGCTCAAGCCCTTTCAAAGCGCCTAGAGCTATCTGAAGTGCGTCTTGAAGTGAAGAAGATAGTTGCAATGGGAGATGAAAAAAAGTGGTGGGCATATACCGATCCGGCTGCTGGCTTGTCATACGAAAAAGATGCCGACTCTATCGAAGTATTTGGGCCAACTCTTGCCTTTAGCTTGCCGCTCTTTGACTGTGGAGAAGCTGCTCGCTTACGCCTAATATCTATGCTCAAACAAACCCTCAAACGCCAAAAGGCTATAGAGCTTGATATTGTCCACGAAGTAAAGCAAAGTAAAGACAACGTAGACATCCACAGAAGTAAAGCGCTCTATATTCAGGATGTCATGATTCCAGAACAAGAACGTGTTGTGAGCATGTCTCAAGAGTATTACAACGTCATGGGGCTAGATGTCTATCGTCTACTTAGCTACAAGATAGGCGAACTAGAGATAAAGATGGACTATATTGCTGCCCTAAAAGAGTACTGGCAAGCAAAAATTGCACTAGAAAGAGCGGTAGGAGGGTGTTATCTATGATAAAAACAATTTTAATTATGCTGGTTGCTGCAGCGCCGCTCGTTGCTGAAGTAATTACCCCTAATGGAAGCACTCTTGCATGGACTATGGAAGATGGTGTAAAGGTATATCGCCTTACTGCAGAGCCAGTAGAACGAGAATTTGCCCCAGGGCTTATCGTAAACTGCTGGGGATATAATGGCCAAACTCCGGGGCCCACTATAGAGGCAATTGAAGGTGACAGAGTGAGGATTATTGTGACAAATAAATTGCCTGCTCCTACAACCGTGCACTGGCATGGTATTTTGCTTCCTAACGATATGGACGGAGTCGCAGGTCTTAACCAAAAACCAATACCGCCAGATCATGCAGGTGTCTACGAATTTACTCTTCGTCAAAGTGGCACACATATGTACCACTCGCACTTTGATGAGATGACGCAGATAGGTCTTGGTATGATGGGCTTTTTTATTATTCACCCAAAAAATCCGACTGAAGAAGAACAGGTAGACCGCGACTTTTGCATCATGCTGCACGAATGGCATATTCCCATAGGTGCTCGTACGCCAAATCCCATGGTGATGCTTGATTTTAACTACTTTACCTTTAACAGCACCGTGTGGCCAAAAACTGAACCTCTAGTCGTGCGACAAGGCCAAAAGGTGCGTATACGCTATGGTAACGTGAGCATGGATAGCCACCCGATACACCTTCATGGCTATGAGTTTACTGTCACGGGCCATGGGGCAGGGCGCATGCCACAGTCTGCACAGTACAAGGCTGTTACCATCAATGTGCCTGTAGGTGACACACGCGATATAGAGTTTGTAGCAGATGCGCCTGGCGACTGGGCCTTACATTGCCATAAGACTCACCACGTGATGAGCGGCATGGAGCATAACCTTGCCAATATGATTGGAGT
This sequence comes from uncultured bacterium, assembly GCA_964514655.1. Taxonomy (GTDB): domain Bacteria; phylum Chlamydiota; class Chlamydiia; order Chlamydiales; family FEN-1388; genus SZAS-7. Next base: position 9,581 of record CAZEQY010000016.1, on the reverse strand, counting down.
AGATCTTTCTGGCCTTGAAGACAAGATCCAAAAGGTGCTTCCAGGTTATATGTCTATGGGACAAACTGGGATGGTGATGGATATGACACCGCGGCCTAAAAATGTACTCCCTATGAGTTCTCAGGGGCCATTTGGTCCAATCACTATGGGAGGTATGTTTACTGTGCTTAAAGTGCGAGAGGGTATCACATCCTATACTGATCCCGGCTGGTATTGCCAGGGCAGGAACTGCCCCGGCAATTGAGATCATTTTATGAATGCCAAACAGAAAGAACAGCACCCATGAGAACGAGCATCAAGAGGTAAAAACCAGCTGTGATACAGAATGTTTTTACTGGCTTATGTGACCAGAGGACTTTGGAGAACATAGTAGTTGCAACAAAGCCGAGCCATGCCCAGAAACCAAGTTTAATACCTGACCAGATGCTGTCAGAATGCATTTCGATTGCAAAGCTTGACACAACATAGGCCATGATAAGGGCAAGAACAAATTCGCCAACATAGAGTTTCCATGAGCAGCACTTGCCTTCTTCTTTAGTAGGGCAGCTCATCATATTTCCGAATAGCTTTGGTGAATACCATAACCATCCAATTCCCATATAGATCAATGCCATCACGATGATAGCTGTCCAGCTTGGGCTTCCTAGTTCCATACAATAACTCCTTATTTAGGGTTCATTTGTTCCTTTCAATAGCCTATGTGGCATTAATAGTCAAATGAACCTTTTAGTAGGCGGACGGCTTCGTTAAGGAAGTCATCAGATGTTGTATGCTGCGATGTGAGGATCTGTTCTCTATGTGCTTGCAGCTCGGGATTTGCTTTAAAGAGAAAGCCCATGAGCTGCTTCAGCTTGTTGATACTGCCTCTTGAAGGAAGGCTTGCGGCAATTTCATCAAGGTAGGTTTGTAAAAATTTCTCAAGTGCGCCCCACGTTTTTTTGTAGGGAATTTTTGTAAAGTGGGCGCGAATTTCGTGGAAGATAAAGGGGTTTATTACGCTTGCTCTTCCTATCATCAACGCATCGCATCTCGTTGTTTCAAGCATCCTAACGGCATCTTGTACATTGAGAATGTCGCCATTTCCCACGACAGGTATTGTAAGAAGAGATTTAGCTTCAGCGATAAGGTCCCAGCGAGCAGGAGGGCCATAGCCATCCACTTTGGTACGTGGATGTAATGTGATGTAACGAGCGCCGCTTTCTTGGGCGGCAAAGAGGTTTTCTTTAAATAGAGAGATGTCGTTAAAGCCTGATCGCATCTTTATAGTAATGGGGACATCAACTGCCTGGCAAAGTGCTTTTGCTACTTCATGTAGAGCACTGGGTTCTTTTAGTAGACTAGAGCCTGCTCCTCTACCGGTCACCGTGTTTGATGGACAGCCGCAGTTAAGGTCAATGCGGTGGGCACCTCGTTTTACAACCTCTTTTGCCATATCCGCCATAAGCTCTGGATCTGAGCCCATCAGCTGGCAAGCAAGGGGAAAAGGGGCAATTTCACTAGCATCATAGTCTTTAGCAAGGCTTTTTACGTGTGCATTTGAGGGCACGCGCATAAAGTCGCGTACAGCTTCATCAAAGCCGCCAATAGTGGCAATAGCTTTTCTAAAGGCTCTATCTCCCACGCCTTCCATAGGGGCTAAAAGAAGGTAGGGGCATCCATGTGGGTCTTTAGGCAATAACATAGTAACTATTGTACCTTTTTGCATTATTTTAAGGAGATTTAAGTAATTTTTTCTTACAATAAGGACAATGTTAGGAGTGAGTGCGTGAAGTGTGAATCTATGACAAAAATGGGCAATGTTCTGGAAGGGGTTGCTCTAAGTGTACAGGAGCAGCTAGTCTCGCAGGCTCAATTTTCCTCTAAAAAAGTTATCGTCCTTGCGGGTCCTACGGGCTCCGGAAAAACAGCAATATCACTAGACCTTGCCGAAAAGCTCGGTGCCGAAATTATATCAGCAGATTCTATGCAGGTATATCGCGGGATGGATATAGGTACAGCAAAAGCAACGCCTGAAGAGCAGGCAAGAGTGCCTCACCATCTCATTGACATTCGCGACATTTCTGAGCCGCTTAATGTTAAAGACTTTTACGAAGAGGCAATGTATGCAATTCGCGATATACTCCTTAGAGGGCGCACGCCCATAGTTGTGGGCGGTACGGGCTTTTATATACACGCCCTTTTATATGGCCCTCCGCAGGGGCCGGCATGTGATCCTGAGGTGAGGGCAATGCTAAAAGATGAAGAAGAGCGCTTTGGCATTGAGCTACTTTACGACAAGCTAACAAAGATAGATCCTGACTATGCAAAAACCGTTTCAGCAAAAGATCGCCACAAGATACTGCGGGCTTTAGAGATCATAGAAATTTCAGGTCGCCGTGTTAGTTCATTTGCCAAGCCAAAAGAGATTAAGTCTTTCTTTGATTTTCGCCCGTGGTTTATCTACTGGCCTCGCGAGATACTCTATAAGCGCCTAGAACAGCGCTGCGATGACATGCTGCGCTATGGCCTTTTAGAAGAGGTAGTGCGCCTTGACCGCGCCGGCATCCGCCTTAACAACACAGCCTCGCAGGCTATTGGCTATCGCCAGACGCTAGATTTTTTAGATACAGCAAGGACGCCTGCCGACTACGAAGAATATGTCCGCCAGCTCAAAATGGCCTCTCGCCACCTTGCCAAGCGCCAATTTACCTGGTTTCGCAAAGAGCCCGCATTTCGTTGGTTAAACCTCGAAGAGCACTCAGCTCAAGAAGCTATTGACGTTATCCTCAGAGACTTTGAACATGAAGGGACACAAGAGACATAAAGGACATAGGGGACATGGAAGGACGAAGTGTCGTTTATGTCCCTTATGTCCTTTATGTCCCTTTTAATATAGCAACCCTATCTTCTTCTTTCACGAGGCCGAGGGTAGGAACTTCAACAGAATCTACACCTTCGTATGAGCGGATAACTTTGTAAAAGCTGTTGCGCTGGAGGGGTTCAAACCCTGCTTCGCGAATCATCTGGATGACGCCATTGTGGTCTGTTTTGTTGATAAAGTTTGTGGCGCGATGGACGTTTTCTTCTAGAAGAATGCCACCAAAGTCGTCTGCACCGTAGTGTAGGGCCTTCATGCCTGTTTCTTTACCTTCGCTAAACCAGGATGCAGCAACGTGATCAAAGTTGTCGAGGTATATGCGGCTGAAGGCAAGGATGCGAAAGTAGCTGTCAGAGCCTGCCCAGCCTTTTACTTTTCGCCTTAGGGCGGTATTGTCGCGTTTATAGCTCCATGGAATAAAGGAGCTAAAGCCGCCATACTGATCTTGCGCCTTTCGTAGAGAGTCTAGGTGAATAAGAATGTCTTCTGGGTCTTCTACGTGGCCATACATCATTGTAGCTGTTGTTCTAAAGCCAAGCTGTTGGGCAGTAATATGTACATCCATCCAGCCGCCAGGATGCATTTTTTTTGGAGATATTGCAAGTCGCACTCGCTCTGATAAAATTTCTGCGCCGCCGCCTGGAAGTGTGCGCTGGCCTGCATTCCATAGAGCTTCTAAAGCTTCTCTTACCGAGCAGCCACTTACCTTTGCTGCATTATAAATTTCGATCGCAGAATAAAAGTGTGGGTGAATTTCTGGGTAGCGCTCGCGAGCTGCCCGAACAAGGCTTACAAGATAGTCTACAGTAATAAGTTCGTGCACGCCGCCTTGTAAAAGGACTGTTGTGAGGCCTGCATTTTTTGCAAATTCAAGATGCTGCATGACTTCGTCTACCGACTTAAAGTAGGCATCTTTTGCTGTTTTTTTGCGGTAAAAGCCACAAAATGAGCAGTCGGCATCGCAGATGTTTGTGTAATTTGGATTTGAATCAAGGACGAAGGTAACGGCTTTTTTAGGGTGCTTTTGGTAGCGAACCTCTTCTGCAAGGGTCTGTAGTTCATCTAGGGGAGCAAATCGAAAGAGTCTTAGCCCTTCGTCAAATGTTACGCGCTTCATGTTCACCTTGAATTAATTCGACAAAGATTTTATCCTAAAAAGCTATACCATACACGAAGTGCATATTTATGAGTCAGGAAAACATCTCAGCTAACGCAAGTTCTACAGAAGAAACAATTTCTCAAGATCAGGTTTTTGAGGCTACAGCTACTTCTGAGATCGAAACTGTCATTAGTCATGTGATTAATGAAGAAGTATCTCAGCAAGATCCTCATCCAAGTGATCATCCGGCGCCCACTACAAAAAGCCTTGCTGACTTTGAGCAGTTTTTAGAGGCTCTAAAGGCTATTCAAGAGCCGGAGCGCAAGCTTGACTTTGCTATACAGTTTATGCAAGAGCGCCTAGCGCAAGCCGGAGTTCCGCACTTTAAAGAGTTTTGGGATGCTAGAAGACTTTGCCTTGACCTATTTAAAGAAAATATCAATGCCACAAGCCGCGTTAATCTCTGGGCAAGATATAGCGAATTATGCCGAGAAGCAAGAAAATTAAAAGAAATATTTGATGAACAAAGTGCCTTTGCTGCAGAGCAGATTGAAATAGCTGTAGCTGCGCTAGAAGCTGAACTTGCAGATTTTGATACCCTGCTAGCTAGCGTGCCAGACGTTGATTTTGGCCCCGTATGCCACAGCCTGCAAGACCATATGGCAGAATATAACGCTATGCAGCGCGAGCTAAATCTACTCAACAACTACGCTATGAGAACATCACAGCTTAGAAAAGAGCTTATAAAAACAGAGATGCGCATACGTGCAAAGAATAAGTTTTTTGAGCGTTTATCAAAGCTTGGCGATGCGATATTTCCACGCCGAAAGGCCCTTATCCAAAAGGTCTCAGAGCAGTTTACAAAAGATGTAGAGCGCTTTATCAAGACAACGTTTGTCAGCGAACTTAAAACCCCGGCGCTATTTTCAGCCCGAGATGAAATTAAGGCCCTACAAAGCGTTGCAAAGATACTTACACTCAATACAGAGGCCTTTTCTTCAACGCGCAAGACGCTTAGCGAATGCTGGGATAGCATCAAAAACATCGTAAAAGAGCGCCGAAAAGTAGTTTCAGAGCAAAAGTCAACCTTCAAAAAGCACCGCGACGAGTTTGTGGCCGAAATTGAAGCGCTAAAAGCAGCAGAGCTAACAGCAAGTGCGCTAGAAGCAAAGATAGATGACCTTGTAGGCCGCATGAGAGCAGTCTCTCTTGGTAAGCTAGAAATTAGAGAACTTCGCGACATGGTGCGTGAGCTTCGTCAGCAGCTTTCTGCTAAAACGCAAAATGAAGATGCCCAAAGACGAGAAGTTGCCTCTAAAAAAGATCAAGAAAAGCGCGCTCGTCATGAAGCGTTAAAGAATGAACTCATTTCCTTGAGCAAAAATACAGCTCTTGACATTCAAAGCATTGAAAAGGCCTTAGAGCCACTTGCAAAAGAGGTTTCATCCTTGTCACTTTCTCGCATCGAGAAGCAAGAGTTTGAAAAGCTCGTTCGCAACGTGCGTGACTTTATGGCAGAGAGAAAAGAAGCTGAGCTTTTAGCGCTTTCTGCAGATGATAGAGAAGCAATTGCCAAGATTAAAGACCTTCTAAAAGAGCGTAAAGCTACCCGTCAGGAAATAAAGCAACAGATTGAAACCTGGCGCAAAGAAAGCGGCTCAAGCGGAATGGACTTTGCTCGCGCTATAGAGTATAACGACCTGATCCAAAATGAGAAGGAACGCCTTGAAAAGGTAGAGTCCGGCATTGAGGAACTTGAAAGCACGATCAAAAAGCTGCAAGGGCAAAAAGGTTAATGCCCAAGGGTCTTGTTATCTTTGACCTTGACGGCACCTTGGCTCGTTGCAATGTAAGCTTTGCATTTAGTAAATATCTTTTTAAAAATAAAAAACTTTCACTTCTAAACATGCTTGTACTTATTGGCATTAATATTGCCCATAAGTGCGGGCTTTGTTCTGTAACTTCTGTTCATAACATAGCCTTTTCGTGCATTGTGGCTAAAAAGACACGCTCTGAAATCCAAAATGATATAGATACATTTTTAAATAATGAGCTGCCGGGACTTTTGCGCCCGGAGTTAGTGAATAGCCTGCATAAGGATACTGCTGATACCTGGCTTTTATCAAGCTCTCCAGAATGTATCGTCAAGCCAATTGCGAGCTATTTGGGAATTGGCACCTGTTTTGCAACAAGCTATGAGCAAAAAGGAGATGCCTACTCCAAAGTTAGCCAAATTGTTACGGGTGATAAAAAGCGCGCTATCCTGGAAGACTACCTAAAAACCTCGCCCATAGACCGACAGCGTATTACCGCCTACACCGATAGCATCCATGATCTACCTCTTCTTGAGGGGGTTGGCCATGTCGTTGCTGTTTGCCCTGATTTTTCCTTGAGACGTCTTGCGTATCAAAATAAGTGGGATATTGTAGACCTCGACTCTGCAACTTTTTGACGGCGCTTTCTCCACATCGGCCCTCCATCGTCAATTTAATTTCTTCGGAAGGCATAATAATGCCTTTGCCGAAAAATTAAATTGACGCTGAATGGCCGCTGAGGAGAAATCACTCGTTAAAAAGTTACAAAGCCGAGGTAGACGAATAATCTGAAAAATTCTACTATTCGGATTATATGGGTAAAAAAATAGCAATCTTCGGAGGAACGTTTGATCCTGTTCACATAGGCCACATCAGCCTTGTGGTCGCTCTTAAAGAAGCCCATAACCTTGACACTGTACTCATAATCCCAGCAAATAGAAGTCCGCACAAAAAGGAGCCAACAGAGGCAAAGCACCGCTTGGCTATGCTAAAGAAGGCTTTTAAGGACCTTCCATACTGTAAGATCCTTACGCTAGAACTTAGGCGTAAAGGACCTTCATACACCATTGATACAGTGCATGAACTCAAGAAAAATAAAATTGTAGCAGATGGCGACAGTCTCTATCTTATCCTTGGCCAAGACCAGCTTTCAGGTCTTGATACATGGAAAGAGGTAGATGCACTTATGGAACAAGTGGTTCCACTAGTTGCTCGTAGAAAAGACTGTGTGGCAATAAAAAAATGGCCGCACATCCGCTATACAGATACGCCCTATTTTGAAATCAGCGCAACAGATGTACGCAATAGACTAAAGAAAAAACTATATTGCGGGCACTTACTTAATCAAACTGTTTATAACTATATACAACGTCATAACCTTTATGCTTAATTTACCAAAAGATGACCTTCAGTTGCTCGAACAAATCTGCCAGACCCTATATGATAAAAAAGGGTTTAATATAATGGCTTTGGACGTGCGGGAGATCTCTACGTTGACTGACTACTTTATTATCGCTGAAGGCAACGTGGAAAAGCACGTTCAGACCCTTGCAAAATACGTTGTAGATACTCTGCAAGATTGTGGCAGAAACCCAATTCACGTCGAAGGCCAAAGGCAAGGCGACTGGATAGTCCTAGACTTTTCAGAAGTTGTTATACATCTATTCACTCCCGATATGCGCGAGCGATACCAACTTGAACATCTTTGGCAAAATTCAGAGATTATAGACGTTCCAATCCACGTCAATACCGCCTAATACTTGCTTTAAAGGCTTCTCTTAGGTATACTTTCGGGCAATAACTTACGAGGATATTATGGCAAAGAAGCGCATTGTGGTAACTGGGATGGGGATTGTTTCCTGTTTTGGCCAAGATGTGGATGTTTTTTACGATAACCTTTTAGCGGGTATAAGCGGTGTTGGGCCAATTACTCTTTTTCCTTGTGAAAACTTTCCCACACGTTTTGCTGCTGAGGTAAAAAATTTTGATGCAGGCGACTACATTGATAAAAAGCAGGCAAGAAGGGTAGATCGCTGCATTGCTTTTGCTATGGTATCAGGCAAAAGAGCGCTTGAGATGGCAAAGATAGACCTCAATAACGCTGAAGGCCTCGACAAGACTCGCTGTGGCTGCGTTATCGGTTCCGGTATCGGCGGCATGACTACTTTTGAAGACAACGTAAATACACTGACCGAAAAAGGTCTTCGCAAGATTACACCTTTCTTGATTCCCTTTATCCTTACCAACATGGGCTCAGCCCTATTGGCGATGGATCTTGGCTTTATGGGACCAAACTACTCAATCTCTACAGCATGTGCTACAAGCAATAACTGCATTATTGCAGCTGCTGAACACATTCGCAACGGCGAAGCAGACCTTATGGTCTGTGGCGGTAGCGAAGCACCCCTTTCGCCAATTGGCGTTGCCGGCTTTTGTGCTCTAAAAGCACTTTCAGAGCGAAACGATGATCCTACAAAGGCTTCACGCCCATGGGACAAGGCTAGAGATGGCTTTGTAATGGCTGAAGGTGCTGCATGCTTAGTTTTAGAAAGCCTTGAGCATGCTCTTAAGAGGGGAGCTCCTATTTTGGCTGAATATATGGGCGGCGCGCTTTCTTGCGATGCGCACCATATGACAGACCCCCGAAGAGATGGTGAAGGTGTACGTATATGTGTTGAAAAGGCTCTTAAGGATGCTTCTATCAATGAAAGCGATGTCGATTATATCAATGCCCACGCAACGTCTACGCCAGCTGGCGATATATGCGAAGTAGCGGGTGTAGAACGGGTCTTTTCAAACCCTAGCAAGATCGTGATGAACGCTACAAAGTCTATGATTGGTCACTCTCTAGGAGCCGCTGGCGGCTTAGAAGCAGTTGCAACTATTAAGGCTATACAGACAGGATATGTTCATCCTACTATTAATTTAGAAAACCCAGAAGAGTTGTCGTTTGCTACATCAAACGTTAAAAAGAAAGTTGATGTAAATATCGGTATCTCGAACTCCTTTGGCTTTGGTGGCCATAACTCCACCATCGTTTTAGGTCGATACAAAAGTTAAAACATGAGATACGATCAGTCATACGGAATTGTTCCCCTTCAAAGAGATGGGGCTCGCTGGCTCGTCTTCGTTGTTCGCCATAGAGGCGGTCATTGGACGCTCCCTAAGGGCCATCCGGAAGGTACAGAATCTGCATTAGAATGCGCAAAGCGAGAGCTTTTTGAGGAGACGGGTCTTTCTGTCGTCAAGCTGCTATCTGAGCAGCCGCTTATAGAGTCATACCAATTTTCAAGCCGTGGCAGGCCTATTCACAAAACGGTTCACTACTTTATTGCTGAAGTTACGGGTGTGATTAAAATCCAAAAAGAAGAATTGCAAGAGGGTAAATGGGTGGACCTCACGCGCGCGGGTGAAGTTGTCACCTACGCCCAGATGAAATCTCTCTTAAATTCTGTAATCGAAATGCTGCCGGCTATTCCCTAAATAACAAATCTTAATCTTGATCAAGATCAAGATTCTCGAGTTTGGACATTTGCAATTTGCGAGCTTAAAGCTCGCTCTGGAGTGCGGTAATTTTTTTACCGCTCTTAATTTTCGACCACACACCTTGCCCTCGTAAAGGTCCAGTACATACAAATACCCTCACACTATGCCGCGCTTCAAAGCCAAATACTTTTACCTGCTTTTTAGCTTTGGAGGCAATTGTTGCGACGGTGCGTGGTCTAAAATTAAGAGCGGTAAATAATTACCGCACTCCAAAGAAGCCTTCGGCTTCACACGCAAATGTCCAAACTCGGGAATCTTAATCAAG
>CAZEQY010000015.1:5633-58501 GCA_964514655.1 uncultured bacterium | reverse complement strand
ACGATACCAATGATAAATTAGATTGTTACTATTTTTTATTTTTTTATCTTTTATATCGTTTTATCATTATTACCGTTCTGCATTTATCCTGCCCGATCCTGCCAGCTTTAGCGGGATCCTGTTATTTAAATATCTAGCTTCCTGGAACTTAAGAGTGTTTTTTTGCTTCTTAGCCTGATGCGTATAGGATTGGCAGGATGATGGAAGGGTTATGGACACACAATTAAATTATTTTTCACTATGAAATTCTGAAGTTTTGACAGCCCTAGGCCTGGCCTCAATGGCTCTTTTCTACCAATTTTTTAAACTCAGGGTCACGTATTGCGTTAAGCCAATTAGAGCCTCGTGTTAAATAATACATCATGGCAGCCTTTGAATCGCTGTCTTTAGCGGCCTTTACATGCTCTATAAGCAGGTGGCCGTAAGTATCAGTAGACATCATTATGTCTTTTAGTCTCTGAAGTTTTGTGGGGGCATCGAAGACTTTTTCTAAGCGCTCTAGAGTGTTGCCCAAAAGTGATCGCAACTCCTCACGGCGGTTTGTGACGCAATATGCTACGATCTTTAACCCAGTGATTAGGCGCAATAGACGATTTTTGTCCTTTTCAGGACAGTCTCTTGCAGCATTTTCAAAGAGATCAAAAATTTTATCAATAGCATGATTATAGCCTGCCCCTACCTCGCTGCCTCGGAGCACCGTTCTCATTATCACAGTGTGTAATGGAAAAAAGTAGGCGAGATGATGACTCTGAAAAGGCGGCTTGTGAACGAGCTCAAGTAGCTTCGATAGTAGCTGCAACCCTTTATCATAGTGGTCGTGAGCTATCTCATGTACTGCAGCATATGTATAAACCTCCATTAAATCATTGTGCTTATCAACAAAGGTCTCTATCAATTGTTCTAAAAGAGCAAAAGTGGGTCTATCTAATAGCCCAAGCATGCCAGAATATTCAAGCTCGCGAAATATGATGTGCACAAGTGCACCATGATTAGCCCTCTCTTCTGCAGTCATAGTCTTATGCATAAGCCTGACACGTTCATACAATTCACCAAGAGCTGTGAGCCTAGCGGTGTCTATATCTGCCAGATTCTTCACTTGTAGCCTTACAAGTGTAAAAATAGTACTAAATCCAGGCGGAAAACTATTTCCGCTTAACCTAAATGCCTCTTCAAGTGCAGTAACTCTTTCGGGGGAAAGCGTAGCAAGAATATCGATAAGACTACTTCTTACAAAGTAGCTGAGGGCTTTAGGGTTGTCGATGGAAGCAGTTGATGCAGCTCGTATGGCATCTATCGTTGGAAATGCTTCGGCAAGTTCAGGAAGATTACTGACCAGGAAGTTTTTAAAATTTAGCAGTATATTTATATCAGCTTCACGCACTTTTTCTGCCACTTGCCTATTCAAGTATGTATCTACTCGGGCATGCTGCAGGTCGATAGGAGTTAACACCTCATCCCCAAGAATCTTTTGCACAACACCTCTTGTAAGTCTTGAAAATGGGTTTTGGCCTGCTGCCTGATGTTCTACTTGCGCTTCTTGTGGACGCTCGCGTTTTACCCTGCGATTCTTTTCGATAGAGCGCCCTTTTTGTGCAGCCTTAGCTTCAGCCTTTAGCTGCATGCGCGTTTTGGCAATAGCGGCGAGCTTGACAGCTCGCGGCGGCTGTACACGGACCTTTTTTGAGGCCTTTGGCTGCTCAATATAATCAGGTTCCCCTCGTTTTCCTACTGGCGTGCTCACAGATACCTCCCCCTTTTCTCACCCTTAGAATATCAAATAATTTGTTTAACAACAAGCAATTTGTTTAACAACAAGGTAATTACCCATTGGGGACCCCAAAAGCCTCTTAGGATTAAACCTCTTGTTGTGCTATATTGGCTCCACTATGGATATTTCAGAAAAACCCCCGCAACACTACGAACAGACTGTATCTTTTGATTCTCCCTGGCTGCAGTTTGAAAGGCCAAGCTGGCCCAAGTTACATGCAAATGCCGCTTGCGATGTGGCTATTGTTGGTGGCGGTATTTCTGGCATCGTAACACTCTATTACCTGCTAACTGAAACTGATAAAAAAGTGATGCTCGTTGAGCAGGCAAGGGTTGCAAGCCAGGCAACAGGCAATAATGCAGCACTAGCATGCATACACATTGAACGGCCCATCCAGGAGCTTGTCGAGGAATATGGCCTTGAAAAGACGCGCCAAAGCTTTTTGGAAGTGGATGAATCTTGGGATATCATGCTCTCAATTTTGGCTGCTATTGATGCAAAAGAGCTTTTAGAGCTTTTGCCAAACATAAGTCTTGCCATGACATCGGTCGATGTGCTTCGTGGCCATATCGAGCGGGAGAAATATAATAGAACATTTGGAAGAGCAAAATGGCACTACTATGTTGCAGATGATGTTGATATAGCAGAAGATGAAGTAGAAATTCATCGCATCAGCAAACAAGAACTCTTACAAAAACTTGAAATAGTCGATAAAGACTATATCGCCGTTGCCGTACCTCAAGAAGATGTAAAACTTGGCCGCTTGAATAGTGCTCAGTTTTCTCATCGCCTGCTTGAGTTTTTATCCAAAAATTATAAAGAGCGGTTTTGCATCTATGAAGAGACGCCCATAAGCGCTATCCGACAAGCGGGCAATACAATTGCCCTTACCCATCCTACAGGCACAATTTCAGCTTATGACGTGGTATTATGCACAAACGGCTACAAGAACTTTGAAATCCGCACCGAGTCGGGAGCTACAGTAGAAAGACTGCATAACGCCCTCATACCTCGAGAAGGCTATATGGCAGCATTTTCTGACGCTCGAGAAGCCTACGCTCAGGCCTTTTTTGATGATCAAGGCAAGTACACAGATTCACCCTACTTTTATATATCTCACATCAACAACTTTTCTGTTTTAGGTGGCCCGGAATTTGAACAGCCCGACGGTAAACACGCTCCACAAGCTATCCAGCAGCGCGCAAAAGCAAGTCTAGAAATCTACCGGCAGTTTTTAAAAAACACCTACAACAAAGAGATGCGCCCCTTTAGCTATTTTTGGTATGGCATTATGGGATACACGTCAAATGGCCTACGCTGGGTTGGAGAAGAGCCAGAGCTTTCACACCTCTGGTACAACCTTGGCTGTAATGGTATTGGCATTACTACATCGATTGGTGCCGCAAAAAGGCTTGTGGCACTAATGCAGGGCAAATCGCTGCCTGCATCACTTTTTGATATTGGGCCATAATCCCCTTGCCCCAACGGCACCAACTTAAGAAAATTTTCTCTTAATCTTAATCTTGAGAGCCTTTTACAAAACTCGGAACATTAGCAGCAGGAAGGTGCTCTGGGTGGGGATTGCGAGAATAATAAAAAATAACAGGATCTCGCTTCGCTGGCAGGATCGGGCAGGATCTGGAATAAGAATTAACAATCGAAGATGATAAAATGATAAGAAAATAAATTAGATAGTTATTCCTATTTTTTTATCGTTCTTATCATTTTTACTGTTTTGCATTAATCCTGCCCGATCCTGCCAGCGAAGCGAGATCCTGTTATTTACTATATAACATACAGTAACATCAGATAGCTCTTGCTGTCTTGCCCGGACCTGCATGCCGGTTTAAAGCACGTTACGCTTGAACAGCAGAGTTTTGCAAAAAGCTCTTGATCATGATCTTAATCCTTTTCTTCATTCGTGAGCTGAAAATTTAGACTAAGATCAAGATCAAGAAAGTACTTAATTTACCTATCTCTGAGTCAGAGAATCATAAATCTCAAACAAACCAGGAGAGTCAAAATTTACCAAAATCTTGACGCGACCGGGGCCTGAGCTTGGGCCAGAAAATCCGCCAAGAGCAGGACCAGGAACAACCACTGAGGTAAAGTTTGGCAAAAATCTCTGCTCCGGAATATATGATGAATAGTCATATATAGGGGATGTGCCAAGTAATGGCAATGGCTTATCCACATTAAAGTAGTGAAGGTCGCCATAGACAAAAAGCACCTGAAGGTTATGTTCCAGGTTATCGCGTGTGCGATCGCGTATTGTTCGTAGCTGGGCATCAAATCCAGGAGAGATCTCTCCATCATAAAAGCCCGGATAGGCCTGTGTGATGATGACTAAACCCCTTGCATGCTCTTCTTCTGCAATGTCAAAGGCCCTATTGAGCCACACTTCATTTGCTGCAATGCGCCCAGTTGGACCGGAGGCTTCGTCGATAATTGCTTGACGCGCTTCTTCAAATGGCGAATCAGCAGGTTCTAGGCCATTATCGCCACTGATTGTGTGTATTGTCACAAAAATAATGCCGTTATAGCACCAGCGCTTATTTTCGACATAGTCTGAGTATTCCGGAAACTCTAAAGGCTGAGAGACCACTTTAAAGGGAAAGTGTGCATTTCTTCCCTGCTCATACCAGACGCTTCTAAAGGCATTTAGTGTGGCGATAGGATCAGGATTCGGCGGATATGGAGGAGATCCAGGAGGCGTGCCTGCAGGATCTGCAATGGTATCTGACCAATCATTGTCACCTGGCGTAACAATAAGCGGAGCTTTGATATGCCACCAAAAGTCGCGTTTAGGAAGTATCTGACCTTCAGTAAGGGCAACAGGAAGTGGGTCTGGAAAGTCTAAACCTCTTGGATCTATCTGAAAGTCGCCTACGTGCACAACAAATGCAGGGTTTTCTTTGTTAATTACGTGCTTGATAATGCGCTTCCACTCGGACACTTCTTCTTCCTGATAGACGGCATCGCCTATAGCGTCAAAGAAAAAGTTCTTCTCACAATCCTTTTTGTCGCTATGGGCATCAAGGCCTGTAGTGCAAAAAAGAGCTCCAAGCAGCATCGCAAACGAATACAGGTTCTTGGGTAATTTCATGGTATATCCTCATCTTAAAATTTTAGTCGCATGACTATTGATAAAGAATTTGTCCATTTTCTGCAATTGCATATTATCTAATTTTTTGCTATGCACGCGTTAAGTAGCATTGTGAGCATGGCATGGTCAAGGTATTAAATTTTTCTGCATCAACAAACTCTACTTCAATTGAAGTGTCGCCCAAAGTACGCGTAGCAGTATCTCGTATACGTGCAGAACATGGCGGACGAAATTTTGTCGTTAAATCAACAAATGAACTCAAAAAAGAGCGCAAAAGCTACAACACAAACCTTAAGTTTGCAAGAGACACCTTGCAAGAAGTTGAGGAAGTTCGCGTAAAAAGCCTAGAAGATATTACAGATTTTCGCTCCGCGGTAACTTTAGTAAACACACAAGTCAGCAAACACAACAATAGTAGACTTAAAACAGTGCTCAAGTGCTTGCTTCTTCCATGGGCAGTCGCAACCATATTTAAAAGCAATTTCTTTAAAAAATATGAGAGCGTTACAAAAGAACATGAATTTTCAATTGAATTCCCCCGAGAAAATAGCTCTGACTTTTTCGAAAAAATCATGCAAAAAATCGAACAAAACGACAAATCCATTGTAGAGTTAGACTTTAGCCAATTTCCCCTAACGAATGATCAAATCGGCAAGCTGCTAGGAGCCCTCCGAGCAAATACCCATGTTCGCTCCCTTATACTCAGCCAGCCTGAACATGGCCTTAGATTTGACTCAAAAACCATAGAAACAATCTCAAATGCTATACGTAACCACCCATCAATAGATAGCATCTCGTTTAAAGGCCACGCTATGAGCGGCGGTAATATACGAGCTTTAGGCGAGCTAGCTAACATCAAACACCTTGATCTCAGCAACACTGGCCTTGTAGCAAGCGATATTATAACCTTACAAAATGCTCTTAGAAATGCTAGCGGCCTTAAGACGCTCAATCTCTTTTCAAACGCACTATATGCCGAAGGCGCACAAGCTGTTGCCGATATAGTAACTACTCACCCCACGCTTTCATCGCTAAACGTAGAAAATACTCGTATTGCGCTAAAGCCCGCTACTATTTGGTTTGGTTCTGAACAACGCAATCTTGAGGGTGTTGACGCACTAGCTACTGCCATCAAAACTCACCAAAATCTTGAAACCATTGACCTTCGCAACAACAATTTAGGCGAAGATGGGTGCAAGCCATTTGTAGAAGCGCTACAAGAGAACAAAAAGATAACGTGGTTTGATATCTCTGAAAACAAGATGGGCACCAAAGTAGCAGAAACGCTTGGGCAAGTAATTGGCTCTCACCCGGCTCTAGAACACATTAGCCTCATCAACAACAACATAGAATCAGCCGGCATACTAGCAATTAGCAAAGGTATCAGACAAAATAGGCAAGCCTTGCACTATATAGACCTTGCTGACAATAACATCCAAAAAAGAACGTCAGCGTACCGCTCGCTCAAATTTGCTGTTATCTTTAACACGCACACACGGCGTATACGCTATTCATCAGAAAATCAAGAGCCAAAACCTGTGAAGCCTAAACCAACCATTATAGAGACTGCTGGAACCGTTGCAGCAACAGTGATACCTGTCGTCGTACCAGGCATTCCTAAAGAAGCTATTAGATCAGCCTTTGAATACGCCACCCCCTACCTCACACCCGAGCCGGAAGACTTTTGGGATACCGATCCAAATATCATACGCAGAAAATAAGCCACTTAAGCTAGTGCGTTGAGCGCCTTTCCTGGATAGATTTAGCAGCACTATACACCGTAAACATGCCGCACAAATAGGTGACGATTGCCCTGGCTGTAAAATCATTACCAAGTGTGGCGTTTACAAAAAGGGCGATTGGAACAAAACGATAGGCTGCACGCCTTCGCACTTCATCGTGAAATGAAGTGGTTTCCGTTATTACACGCCCTTCGGATCCTTCATTAACTTTTTTAAGCCCCATATCATATCCAGCAAGGTAGACAAAGCTCGATGAGACTGCTGAGGCTCCTAATGAAGCGCCGCTCCAAAATGGGGAACTATCTGGGACAAGATGTGAAACAGCGCCCGAAATACAAACTGCAGCTGTGTCGCCTATGATATTCTGCAGTCCAGACGGGTGGGATGATCCCGCCCGAAGGCTTAAAGCCCTACCTGCAAGTCCCGCTGCCGCGCCTGCCGCAAACCCGGCCAAGCTACCAATTGCATACATCGCCATAATTCCCCCACATGAAAGGCAAATAGGATACCTAACCAATTTTGCTTTGTCAACACGCTCCAATCAAAAATAATTCTTTATATATAATTTTGTTTTTATATAGAATAGGTGTGAGGGGCAGCTGCCCTAATAGGAGGTCTTATGTCTCTAATGGATAAGTTTTCAAGCTCTTTTAGAGGAGAGGCAAGCTGGAAGGTAGGGGATGATAAGTGCCTCTATTTTTCATCAAAAAAAGTAAAATCTTCTCCTCAAGGCTATAAAATCGAAGTCTATCATAAAGACCACAAGGTTACAGGAGAAAGTCACCTTGCGATGATAATAAGAGAGCTAGCAAATAACAAGTCACTCTCGACCAAGCTTCAATCACTAAAAGAAAACGATTCTGTAAGGGTAGTCATCGGAAACAATGACACTGAATACCGGTTTTCAACACCAAAAACAAAATCCACCACCGAACGTACAGAAAGTGCAGCGTCTAAACAAATAAATAAATTGCAACCCCCGCCACTACCTCCAAGACCAAAACGCAAGCCTCAAGTGAGCGATGAACAACTCACGGGCGATATGTGGCAGCAACTACAAGATAAAGGTAGTGTTGATCTATGATTATCGGTGAAATAGCGACTTCATTCTGATGGTGATTTTTTGCACTATAGGAATGTGGTCGCTTGGGTTTTGAACGGGATCCGCAAGTTTTGGTAGAGATATATCCGTAACAGGCTCTAGCTGAATAACGAGGCGCTTTTGGCATGAGCGCACTGCAAGATAATCTACCTTCTTGAATTGCTCTGAGGGGTCTTTTGCTGCGCTAACATTCTTTAAAATGAAGTTTGTTGGCGCAGTTTGGCAGTCTACAGTAAACGCATGACTTTGCAAAAGCTGCATTCGAGGATGCATAGGCTCTACATTGGCATCACAGCCAAATATAATGGCCGCTACGCCCTTTGTATCGCTACGAGCAAGCTCTAGCGCGTTAGAAAGCTGCAAAGTGCCTTCACCCCCATCTTGGCCATTATTGTAAACATCCATAAATCGCTGAAAATGACCCGAAACAACGCGTAGCACCTTGTGAGAGCTTTTATGCGTGATATCAACGATGGTAAAATTTTGCTTTGCTTTAAAACCCGGTACATTTGGGGTGCCAATGTGTCTTTTGAAGGTACACTGCTGTGTATCCCAAGCTACGAGCGTATCCTCACCGTCACCGCAAATAAAGCTATATTGAGGCCCCAGCCATTGCTTTACTCGTTGCGCATCAATCTCGCCGGTTTCAGCGACCCTTGGCACCTCTTGAAGGCAAACAATCGGAGGTGTAACTCTAGAAAAAAACTCCCTAAATAATCGGTTACGATGTTCAGGTGCAACCTTATTGTGACAGGCAACTTCTGCCCTATTCATCACCTCAAAATCAGCATCCGAACCACAGTTCCAAGATACAATAAGTTCATTACTTTGCTTAATCATATAAGGGATAATACATATTGATTTACTTATTTACAAGAAACTTTAGGTCACACATCATTAATTATAAAGTACTTATGTTATTTATTACAGGACAGAACCAGGACAAGGATGCTTGTAAAATACAGAATACGTTTAGCGAAGTTGCAACAAAGCCGGAAATTTCTTTCAGCATTCACTTCCATGTCTCTCTCCCAACTAACAGTAATAAGTCATTATTATACTCTATAAAATGTAATAAGTGTGAGCCCTTTACCTTTACCATTTTCTCGTAAAATCACCATGTACTCAGCGTTGCCGAACTTGATAGAATATTCAAGTTTACCATCAACTTTTGGCCTTATGTTCTTAGCATACTTTGTTACAGCAGAGCATATTATTTTTACAAAATCTTCTTTGTCAGGATAGTGATCTTCACCTCTAAGCCCTAAAAGTGCATTACAAAACTCATCAGAAAAATGTATATAGGTCTTTTCTTTCTTCGTAGAACCATATAAAAGCAAGGCTCCTGGCATGTATAAATTGTCTATACCCTTTCCGTAACCGCTCAAGGTTAACGTTCGAGATTGCCATACGTATTTCCAGTTCTTACCCCCATTTTCTAAGAAGGGTTCTATATGCTGAAGCATACGATCAAGGTCAACGAGATTAGGAGGTTTCTTGGGCCCTTTGTTAAATTTGTGTGCATAGGCAATTTCATCATTAATCCGCTCAACCTCTTGTTCAACATGGTCATAATGGACTTGAGGGTAGGCCCTCTCCACCTCTTCTATTGCTTGGGCCATTTGGCCCATATTATACGGGTTAAAGCCCTCAACCTGCGCGAAACCTAACTCTGGTTCACCATCATCTACAGCCTTATTATTGTTATTATTATTGTTATTATTATCGTTGTTAAAATTCATAACAGGTGCAGCCGCGGCAGCAACTGTGTCATATTCAGGGCCAACCTGGACAATAGAGGCATCATCTAGCAAAACGGGATCTTCATCAGCCACCTGTTGGTACACGAAATAGTTAAAAAGCCCATTTGGACACACTACAGGTACCTGTACAAGTTCCCAGTGAAACCCAACGGCCGGGGGCGGCAGGTTTTGTGGCATAAAGTAATAATTTGTCCCTGGTGGGGCTGAAATAGTATTATTATATTCCATAAAATATACTCTCCTAGAAATTAATTTCTTCAATTATATCAAATAAAATATTAAATGTCTATAGGTATTATTTTATTTTATAATACTATGTAACCAGTGATTGATTGTAAGAATTATTTAATTTTTGGGGTTTATTTGTCCCTGTTCAGCACAAATAAGCTAAGGCAACCTGATCATATGATGGTAATTGGTAATAAAATCAGCTAGTAGCGGAGTGGAAAAGGCTTCTAGGTCAATCATATGTCGATTGCTATATTCTACCTCGATGCCATGGCAATAATAGAGCAATGTTTCAAAATATTCCCCTATAGCCGCACTACCTCGCCAATGGGGCATCGCATGAGCAAAATAGGCGCGAAAGAGTCCTATATGTTCTTTTAGTTCATTTCTGTTTTTGCGCTCTAAGAGCACAGCTTTTGCAAAAAGCTTACTTATCTCTTGTAATGTGGGATCTATAAGAAAGGTTGGCTGGTGAATAATCATAGAGATGGTATGTCTTTGCATCCTGGCTAGAGGATGATTTTTTCCATCGCGATGAAGCCAAACGATATAGTGAGAAGCGACTGTTGGTTTTCCGCCTACAGTAAGTCGCGAAGTTCCAATGGCGTAAAATGATTTTAGGTTGCCATCATTTTGTATTAATTGGCCCCATTGGCCCCTTTGGAGATAGGGGTATTTTTTGTGCAGGGTGTGTATATACGATGCCAACTTGACTTTGGAGAGTGCGTTATATTGATCAGCGTAAAACAATTCAAAAGCGTTTCTAAGAGTTTCAAATTTGTCAGGAGTAAGCTCTTGTTTTGCTTCCAATTCAGCTAATAGATCAACCGGAAAATCATCAGGAAATTCAATAGGTTCTAGAGCCGTTAATTCTGCTAGTTCACTTTCATCAAACACCTCAACTTCAAAAGATGAGCCATATTCTCTAAATGAACTTTCTTGCGACGCCTTTATTTTTTTATGGCCGCTAGTAGCAAGCTCTTGCTGATAGGGCTCGAGGAGCTTTCTGAACTGTAGAAGTATGCGGCTATTGTATGGTTTATATACATCATCCATCGGGGTGTTGTAGTTAGCAAAAAATCCTGTTCTTCTTATTCCAAATTTGTGGGCATCATCCGTTTGATGAGCCTCGGCAATAGCTCTTCTAGCCACAGCAAAATCTTGCAAAAGTTCAAAAAAAAGAGCCCTTAACTTCTCTTCACTTTTTTCACAAGCTTGCAGCTTTTTAAAAGCAGCACCAATTGCCTCGCCAGATTTTTTTCTATAGTCAGCTTGATCACCTTTAAAGAGCTTTGTATCGTCACGGTCTATCATAAAGGCAGATGGACAAAAGGGAATCTCAGAAATCAAATGAAAGAGGCTCTTTTTAGTTTTTTAAAATTTCTAGTATATGAGTGAAGGTGTGCTCTTTAAAAACAATACCCACATGGCCAGAAGGCACTTCATATGCCTGTTTGGATCGCTCTCCAACGAGGGCACACTGCTTATACCCCATTAGGGCATCAAACTGGGCATTAATGTTATATAGCGCACTAACTTGGGCAACTTCTTCTGCAGAAGATGGCATCGCAAGAGTGATTACTTTGCCTATCCGTGGATGTGCTTCTGAGCGGGCCGCGTCAAAAGCAGTAAATGCCCCCATAGAATGGGCTACAAGATCTACTTTTGGTGCTTTGCCAAATTTTTGAAGATAGATATTTTGAATTTCATCAATTTTGGCAACCACTTGTCGTTGTCTTTCTTCCGGAGAAAGCTGCATACCAAGATTTATAACAAACACCGGAATAGCAGCCTCTTTTAGGTTTTTTGCAAGATCCCCAAGGTAGTTCCAAGAACCAACTGCGCCATGAAAGAGCAATACAGGGCGATGATCCTTCTGCTCATCAGTAACGGTATTAAAGCCATATTTAAGAGGGTCTTTTGCATATGTTCGTTTTGTGTACCATAGCGCTTTACAAAGAATATGCGGTTCTGTGAGCAACATCCCAAGCCCTAGACCGAGTTTTAAAAAACCATGGCTTCTACAGGTGTTTACAAATCTAGTAATGGCAGAAATCCAGCAGCTATACATTCGACTGTTCAACGAAGAAAGGGCCCTTACAACGGGATTTTTAGAGTAACACGGATGTATCGACGGCACTTGAGGGTGTAATCCAGCTACTAAAGCAGCACTACTCACAAAACTCCTCCATAAATTAAACCCGGATTATACTACATGTCTTAATAAATCTCAGTAAAAAACGAAACACTACCTGCATGATTATAAAATACATTATGCCTTAATGATAAGCATACTAGCATTTTAGCAGCTCATCGATGATTAACCATGCTTTTACCAAATCTAGTTATGTACCGCCCCCCATTATTGCGATTGTGAGAAAAGACGTTTTTACATATAAGCAAATAGAGAAAAAAATTTACTTCCAACAAATTGCAACAGGTTGAGGGCTATGTCAAAACAACTCTTTTACTCAAAGGTAGTGCTTGCTGCCTGCCTTTTATCTACACATTTTATAGAAGCAGCACCTGTCACTAGAACTGTCAACAGCACTTCAAATAACCCTGCAACAATTGGCACATTACCCTATTGGCTTTTAAACGCAGCTGACGGCGATACAATTGACTGTAGCGCAATTGCTGGACAACAAATTACGCTAACCTCTTCTCTGCCTGCAATTACCAAAAGTTATACGATTAATGGAGCAGGAATCACGATTGACGGTGATAACAGCTACCAAGCCTTTCAAATAGCCGCTGGATCTGTCCATATCAATAGTATCAACATTCAAAATGCTATTTCCCAAGGCGGAAACGGGGGTGATGGATATTCAGGTGGGGGTGGTGGAGTCGCTGGTGGAGCCGCTCTATATATCCATGGAGGAACATCTGTAACCCTAACAGATACTACCCTTTTTGCTAATACTGCCCAAGGCGGCAACGGAGGCGCAGCAAGTAATATAGGAAATACTGGCGCTGGCGGTGGCGGCGGATTTGGAGGAGGAGAAGGAGGAAGCTCTTTGACTCTTGTGTCTACTGGAGGGGGTGGCGGAGGCCACAGCAATGGAGGAAATGGCGGATCTAACACATTAGTTACAGGTGCTAGCGGAGTCTATTTTGGAGGAGGAGGTGGTGGGGCAGGTATAAATTCAATCACGCCAGGAGGGAGCGGTGGAAATGCAGATCCGACTGGCACATTTACTGGAGGAGCTGAATCTGCAGGTAATGGTGGAGGAGGCGCAGGAGCTAGCGAAAATGGTTTTGCGGCAAGTGGCAGCGGGGGAGCCGGAGTGCCTGGAAATGGCGGCAATGGTATTGGAAACGACTTTTTATTTGGTGCGGGAGGTGGCGGAGGGACCTCGTCTGAGACTGGTTTCCCAGGAGGATCGGGCGTGGGCGCCGCTGGAGGTGGTGGAGGCTCCAATTATTCAGGAGGAGAAGGAGGAATACTTGGCGGTGGCGGTGGCGGAGGCATTGGCGGTACCGGCGGCAATGGAGGATTTGGCGCAGGAGGTGGCGGTGCAGTAACCGGAGGTATAGGTGGAGGAGGTTTTAGCGCTGGTGGAGGCAATGGAGGATCAGATACAAGCGGCAATGGAGGAGGTGGCGGTGGTTCTGGACTTGGGGGCGCCATTTTCATTCAAAGCGATGCTGAACTAACCATAGTGGATGCTTTAGGCATTTCTGGTAATACGGCTATCGGAGGATCTCTTGGAGCAACTACGAGCACTGATCCCAACTACATTGCACCCGGTAATGGAGCCGCCATGGGTCAGGATATTTTTATGCGCCAAGGAAGCTCACTCATTTTTGATGTAAGCAGCACTGTAACTGTTTCCACTCCGATCGAGGCAGATAGTGCATCGATGCCACAAAATAATTCGGGTTCTTTAATCAAAAGGGGAAGTGGAATTTTAAAACTGAATGGCTCAAACACCTATGTTGGAACTACTACGCTTGAAGAAGGCACCTTACAGCTTGATGGCTCGATCAACACTAATTTGTATATCCAAATCAGTGGAACGCTATCCGGAGATGCTGTTGTAGAACAAGACATCTATAATAATGGAGCGATCTCTATAAGCAACCCGATTAACACGGTTTTGACGACAAATCTTATATTGTCACCCACAAGTATCTATAAGGTAGGCATTACTCCTTCAAGTTCAAGCCTAATCCATGCCACTCAAGAGGCTACTTTAGCAGGAAAAATGCAGGTTGTTCAATATCCCGGTAGTTATCCTGCAAAGGGACAATACACTATTTTGACTGCAGACAACGGCATTTCCGGCTCTATCGATACTTTAGAAGTAAAAGGCATGCCCAACTTTCATTTTTCTTTAGGACGATCTACTACTACTCTGTATCTCAATTATGTCTACTTGCTGCCCCCTGCATCTTTACGAGGAAAACAAATCACAAAAAAATGCCATAAGCACAGTAAGCCGGTAAATGTCCTTAAATGGGATTCGGCATCTCAAGGAGTAGGTCCTGCTTTTTACAATGTATACCGCAATGATCTAAATACCCTCATTGGAGTAGTACTTGCCAATGATAAAATGAAATTTCGTGATTGTGCGTGTTCAAAACATGAAACCTACACCTACTATATCGAGGCCGTAGATCAACAAAACATCGCTTCATCGCCAGCAAGCATCACCATCAGGCCTAGGAAATAAAGAAATATACACCTACTTTAACATCCCCCAAAACGTAGAGTGCGGCAAAAGCAAAATAACCCAACTCACGCTAAATGCGTGAGTTCTCTAAGGGGCACGCCAAGGCTCTTCTAAAGTAGAAATTTCTTGCGGGATTTTTTCTGGAATAACAGTCCAGGTGTCTTCCAGACCTTTGTATACAAGATAGGCCCCAAGAGCAACAAATATCACAGCCATATAATAGAGAGCAGGAGCAACTTTTTTTACTGCGTAGGCCACTGCCTGAGGAAACATTGTCATTATCATTCCGGAAAAAAAGATTAGCCATCCAAAAAGCGTAATTAGGCCAATCCAGCTATACTCCCACACATCGTGAAAAATCATGCTAAGAGCACCTCCCACAAGCATAAGCATCCCTGCAAGAATTACAAATTGCTTATCAAGTGAGCTAAGAATAGACATGTAGCACGATCTATTTACTAGCAGCCCACTAAATAATGCTATACAGAGAACGCCCCAAATCCTTGCAAAAAGATGCGTAATATCCGGAAAGCCAAAAAGGTGTAATAAAAGCTCTAAAAGCGTCATAAACTCGGATATACGCAATTCAACGGATTATTTCAAGAGCTCGTGCGCACCAACTGAATCCCGAAATGCTCACTGTGGTGCTTTTAATGAGGACTGTGATAAAGTGCTGGATAAGATAAAGCTGGGGACATGATGAACGTACGTTACGATAACGACCAAGTTCGCTACAAGCTCTACCAAGGATCAGGCGACAAAGCCCACGGCTATAACTGGCTCTTTTTTTCTGGAGGTCCTGGAGCAGATTGTTGCTACATGCAAGGGATTGCTGATCTTGCTAAGCTCCCCGGTAATGTCTGGCTTATTGATCTTCCTGGCAATGGGGACAACCTCTCAGATGACTACACTGATAACTTTGATCGATGGTTTGAACTCTTCAGCAAAGTGGTGAAGCAATTTAATAACCCCATCATCGTTGGCCATTCAGCAGGAGGATTCTTTTCTTTACTCTACCCAGAATTTGAAGATGTACTAAAGGGACTTGTTATCTTTAATGCCGCTCCAAAATTTTGGGCAGAAGAGGCTCTCGCGTATTCCAAGCAATTTGACCTTCCAGACTACACTATAGAAATGGGGCAATTCGTCCAAAATCCCACTAAAGAAACCTTTGCTTGCGCCTTAAAAGCCTGCCTACCCTACTACTTTTCTAAAGAAAACCTGGCAAAAGGCTCTCAACTCCTCTTACAAACACCCTTTAACTTCCACCCTGCCCTTTGGGCCCAATATGCCGGCGCTGCTGGTAAGCTAGATGCCAAATGGGTCCCCCAAAAAGTCCCCACCCTAATTATTAGCGGCAAATATGATTGTATGTGCCCTTACACCCTTTTTGCAAACGATGCACGCTTTCAAAGAGACAATATCGCTATTAAGGTAATTGAAACAGCTGGTCACTGCCCATGGGTGGATGCGCCTGATGCCACAGGAGACATTCTTAAAGATTTTATTAATGAACACTTGCCAGAATAGCAATACCTAGTACTAAAATAGTATACTTTGTATAATTACACAAAAATTACAGGTATTTTATGCAAGCGTTAGGGTTTTTATCTGATCCCGCACAAATAACAAGCAACCATTTATATACATTAAAAGGTGAACTCGCAGGGCTTTGTAAAGGTACAGATAGACAAATCGTCATGCAGACGTATGAGGTAGGTGTCGTTGACGGCTACTCGAGCACAACTGCAAGCCAAGCTCTACGAGATTTCAGGTATATTCACGGATATTATAGTAGTACCGATATCGTACGAGTAAACGGTGAAGAAACGCCTCAGATTACCCTTCATGGCCCAGACAATGTTGCCTTAAGAATAGATCAAATTATCCTCCCAAAATGCATGCAGACACTCACATGCAACACCTGTAAAATGCATAATCCCGAATCTGATCTTGGCGTCCAATTCTGCAACAAGCAAGAGACAAGACGCATGATCTCTCAAGTAGAAGTTCAACTAGCAGAGCACGTTGACACTAAAAAACCCTATCTTATTGCCCTACTGCCGGTTTCACTTACCCTATATCAAGTCTGGGCATTTTGGCAAAAAGAGCACGGCGATGTCATTGCTGTACAAAAGCATTGAAAATAAAACTTCTATCCGCTAGACTTGCATTATTATGTGTAGAATAGACCTTCATACAGTCTTAGCTTCTCTTACAGTCGTCGTGCGCTTCGGCGCCACCTAACTTTTTTTTCATTACATTTCCCTTTATTTACAAAAAAATTTCAAAACATACACACTGGTGTTTTTATGAAGAAAAATTTATTTATTTTGACGACGGGCTTTGCCCTTTTTTCGATGCATTTTGGTAGTGGAAATTTAGTTTTTCCACTCGCTATGGGAGCAGCTTCTGGTGAATATACCTGGGCTGCACTACTTGGCCTGCTCATAACAGCTGTAGGCCTGCCGATGATTGGTTTTTTAGCGATCATCAAGCTAGAAGGATCAACGCGAAGCTTCTTTAATGCTTTTGGGTCAAAAATGGGATTATTGCTTATGACATGCATCATAACCATACTATGCCCCTTGGGAGCAATGCCTCGCTGCATTGCCTTGACTCACACCATAATGCAGGAGCTTTTTACTGCTATTACGCCGCATCTTTCATTTTTTTGCCTGCTAGCGTGCATCCTGATTTATGGATGCACCTTTCAAAGGCATACAATAATTAGCTTACTTGGCAAGGTACTGACACCACTTCTTTTAATAACTCTTGGGGTTATTTTAACAAGCGGCTTATTGCAAGGTCTTGAGCTTTCATTTAGCATAAAAGAATCCCCAAAATATGCCTTACAAGGCCTATTTGATGGATATCAGCTTATGGACCTTCTTGCAGCGATCTTTTTTTCACGACTGCTTTTTACACCTCTTGATACCTTTGCAAAAGAACAAGGCGAATGTAGATTTTCTCTTGCTACAGGCGTTGCAGTACTAGCAGGATCGCTTTTAGCTCTAAGCTACATTGGCTTTGGCCTTCTTGCTCAAGGCTATAGTGAGCTGTTAAAACATTCACCTCCAGAGATGCTACTCGTACGCCTCTCTGAAGCTCTTTTAGGTCCAATTGGCGCCTACATCACAGCATCACTTGCTATCTTGGCATGCCTTACAACCGCTATTGCGCTTGGAGTTGCCTTTTCAGAATTTTTGCAAAAGGAGATCATGCAGCAAAAAGCAAGCTACAAGTGGAGTTTAGCCATAACACTTATCATCACATATGCTATGGCAACAATGAGCTTTACTGGAATCGTTGCCTTTTTGGGACCCATACTCGATATCAGCTACCCATTTCTGATAGTATTATGTATCTATCACCTTATCCCAAAGGCAAAGTATGGTTGCGCTCGTATAGAGTAAAGCAAATCTGGAGGGCCCTTTCGGAATCTGCACAAAAGGCAAATGAGCTCTTTTGTCAGCTATACTGAAAAGGGCCCGTGCTCAAAGAACAAGTGGCGTGTAGGAGTCTGCTAGCGTACCAACAAAATCAGTTCTCAACATCTTTCAGAAGCTCATCAAGTTCTGATGTGAGGCGCTGTTGTGCTTCTTGTTTTATTGTAGCAAAATTATCAGGGACGCAAGCAAATAGAGATTGATATGCTGCAGCTGTTGCCTTTGTAGCAAAATCAAAATAACGTAAAGCTGTTTCTTCACCATGTACATCCTTGCAAACAACGCCTGAGGGGATAATGGCATCTAACTTATCTATAGTAGTTTGGCCGAAGTAGTCAGTCTGAGCAAGTTGAGTTTTAACATATTGCTGCGCAGCAACAAAATTGTCGCTCTT
Organism: uncultured bacterium; assembly: GCA_964514655.1. GTDB lineage: Bacteria > Chlamydiota > Chlamydiia > Chlamydiales > FEN-1388 > SZAS-7. The sequence continues at coordinate 40,273 of CAZEQY010000015.1, read as the reverse complement.
GCCTCCATCATAACCCTCGAGTTGAGTAAGAATTGCAATTTTTTTTGCCGATTTTGGAATTTCATTTTCAAAGATAGATAGCAGCTTGGGGATTGCTTCAAGTTGATCGTGATCATCTAATGTTCCTACAAAAAGAACAGCATCAACTTTATCAAAGCCGTCGAAGGCCATGTGTACGGCTTTTCTTATGCGAGCAATAATTTCGTCATTTTCTCGTTTTGTGACACCATCTGCAGGACTTGCTCTATCGTTGATGCCTTGCGTGTCAAGAAAGGCTACCTGGCGATCAAAAAAGGTACATCTCTTAAGTTCCGGATCTCTACTTGCTGAAAATATAGACCCTGACTCAAAAAGAGTGGCCATATCTTGACAGGCTTTTATGAAGCATGACTTGCCGGCACGAGTATTTCCAATTACAAGGACTTTATAATCTCGATTTTCTGCCCGGGCGACAAAAAGTGTGTCGGGATATCGCTGAACCATGATGGTAGTGTAGATGCTCTGTACGAATAATGGGATGGCTGCGTGTATTGCAATAAAAAAACGCTTAATTAGCGTATCGCTCGGAAGCGGCTTTATCACTCGCGAAGCATATTTAGCCCAATCTAATAATGGACGTACCATGGGGTTGCTATATTCAGTATAATTAAGAGCTCTCAACAATGTTGTCATACCGTATGTATCCTACAAAAGTTTCGTCTTTTCTACATGGGATGTTATAAATTGGTCAAGAAAAAAGCGGGGTCAGGCCTGGCATTCGGGCATTTGCACTTTTTAGCCTTTATCCCTTAGTCTTTGTATCGGGGATGCATAGCTTTAAAGCGCTCGTGAACTCTGGATAGGCTTACGTGGGTGTAGCGGTCGGTGCTGGAGATGTGGGAGTGGCCGAGCATTTCTTGGATGATGCGAAGATCGGCGCCGCCATCTAACAGGTGAGAGGCAAAAGAATGGCGCATCATATGGGGAAAGATGTTCTTCGTAATCTTGGCTTTTTTGGCGTAGGATTTTATAAGCTTCCACACGCTTGTGCGGTCGATGGGTTTTCCTTTTAGGGATAAAAAGAGCTTTTTTTGCTCCTCACTGTCGTGCAAGTCGCGTACGTTTGCTAGGTAGCTATCAATTGCACCTACTGCCCTTTTACTTATAGGCACCATCCGCTCTTTAGAGCCTTTGCCAAATACGCGTACTTGGTCATCATCAACATCGTAGATGTTGAGGCTGCAAAGCTCTGACACACGAATGCCAGTAGCATATAAAAGCTCCAAAATCGCCTTGTCGCGTATTCCTTGTTTTGTTGCCGTATCAGGCTGGGCAAGTAGTGCTTCTACCTCTGTTGTCGATAGTACGTCAGGCAGTATCTGCCAAAGCTTTGGAGTGTCTAAGAGCTGGCCCAAGTCTTCCGCATGCAGCCCTTCCCTCTTTAAAAAACGAAAGAACACCTTTAAGGCAATCAAGGTTCTTGCAATAGAGCTCGAGGCATACTCCTTTGCATGCATGCCTGCTAAAAAGCTGATGACATCTTCTCGCTCTAAAGCGCCTATCGCCTTTTGCTTGCTATGCTCCAAAAAATTGCCGACATCTCTTCCATAGGCTTCTAAGGTGTTTTTAGATAGCCCTTTTTCTGCGCGTAGGTAACGCAGAAATTCCTCTTTAGTATGCATCAAGTACTTGCTGTTGTTTTATAGCAAAATGCTCTGCAAGCTCTGGATAGTAGGCTTGAAGCCACTTATAAAGCGGCTTTAAGCGCCGAAGGTCCTTTACAAAGTCTTTTTTGCTTACACTATCTTTTACAAGACGCAATTTGCCAGTGTCAACATAAATTGCACGCGTGTCTAAAAAGCCAATGTTGTCATTGCGTATAAGGCCTGTGTCAGCATCGACAATCCCCTTTTTTGCTGTTTCAAATAGCAGCATAAATATCTGGTCGATGCGGTTTTTCGCTTCAGCTACTCGCCCACTTTGCATCAGGTCAATGATTGTAGGCTTTATATGCCGAGCGCGCTTTTGCAGCACAAACTGCGTCATGTCAGTGTCAATGAACACAGGATTTGCCTTTATATCGACGATAAGGGGCTTTCTAAAAAGACTTTGGGTAGGATTAAGGTGCACATAGATTATCCCCGTCTGCTCTGGGGCTATGTGGTAGGAGATCATAAAGGACTGTAAAAGGGCCTCCTTTCGCTCTTCCTTTTCTTTTTGCTTGTAACTTGTAAAAAGCGTAAAGGGAAATACCTTTGGAATATCTTTAAAGCGAGGCTTTAACTTAAGGGGCTTTTGCAGCATAAACTTAAGCACATACTGCCCATCATAGCTACAGTAGGCTGTACACTGCTTTCCCTGGCCGATGAAGTAGAAATGCTGGTTAAAGATCTCATTTATCTGATTAACCTTTTCTGGAGCGTAGGTTACATCCCAGCGTGGGTCTACATCAGATGTTTTTGTTATCTGTTTTGCAAGCTTTGAGCTTTTCTTAGGGTCTTTTTTTACGTACCAGTTAAGTGCGCTAAAAAAGCCTACGATTACAAGCACAAGTGTTATGGCTATAGCTGCAAGCTTTTTTGTCATTGGATCTCTTCTATGATATCAATGAGTGTTTGTCCGAGAGGAAACGACTCTGGCGTAGCACCAGAACGTCTTGCTTCAAAAAGGTGAGAAGTCCTATCTGCAAGCTGCTTGCCAAGCTGTACACCCTCTTGATCAAAAGAGTTAATACCCCAGATAAAGCCCTGAAAGGCAATTTTATTTTCGTAGTACGATAAAAGAGCGCCAAGAGTGCGCGGCGTAAGCTTTTTAGCAAGTAGTATGGAACTTGGGCGGTTACCGGGAAAGTACTTGTTAGGATTTGGATTTTTTTGGCCTTTTGCAAGGGCTATAGCCTGCGCAAAAAGATTTGAAAGCAGCTTTTCTTGCGAAGACGTACCCTTAAATTCAAAGTCGTGTGACCCTTGCGCTTCTACAAAGCCAATAAGCTCTAGCGGCACTATGCTTGTTCCCTGGTGAATAAGCTGGAAGAATGAGTGCTGCGCATTTGTTCCGGGCTCTCCCCACAATATGGGGCCTGTTTGAAACTTTGTGATATTTGCTCGCCTGTCGATGCGCTTGCCGTTAGATTCCATATCACACTGCTGAAGGTGCGCAGGAAAGCGCTGTAGCATACGCGAGTAGGGAATCACGCCCACAGTAGGATAGTGCAAGAAATTGCGATTCCATATGCCAATGAGAGCGCCAAGCAAGGGCAAATTCTGCTTTTCATCTTTACGAAGAGCCACAACATCCATCTCGTGCGCTCCCTGCAAAAGTTCATAAAACACCTCATAGCCGCAGCTAAAGCCTATAAGAACACCTCCTACCATCGATGTAGATGAGTATCTTCCGCCAATATAGTCCCAAAGATAAAAGCACTCTCTATAGCGCTCTTTATTGTCCATTGGGGTTTTGGGCTGAGTGACGGCAACAAAATGCTCTTTTGTAGAGAGGTTTTTCTTGGCAAATGCCTCTCGCAAAAACTCTTCGTTCGTTGCCGTTTCTAGGGTGGTTCCTGACTTTGAGATCACTACTACAAGAGATTTTGAAAGATCTGCACTTTCTAACACCATGCCCACATCATCTGGGTCAACATTGCCGATAAAGTGGACTTTTCTATTCTTTTTTGCATAAAAGCCAAGGCTTTGGTAGAGGGCTCTTGGACCAAGCTCTGAGCCGCCAATGCCCACAAAGATCATCTCGTTAAATTTGCCTTCACGGTCAATGTCAGCTAAAAAGGCTTTTAGTTTCTTAAGCTCTTCTAGAGAGTTGTTTCGGCACTGTTCTGCTAGAGCACCCGTTTGGGGATTATCAAAAACGTCGCGCGTTGCGGTGTGTAGGGCAGCTCGGCGTTCGCTATCAAATCCTGCAATAAAGTTTACCATCTCTCCGGTTTGCATGCAGTGCATCTGCTCTAGCACCTTTCGCTCGCGACTTAGCTCTATAAGCTCTTCAAGGCATTTATCTGTTATTCGTTCAAAGCCATAGAGCAGCGTATAGTGGGCACCTTCAGCCTTATAGTTTACAAGGCGCTCTTGCGTTATTGCACCATCCTGAGTCATGTCAAATGGCTGAGTAGCAAGCGACATAAGGGCGTTAAAGGCGTGTGTGGTATCGAATGATGGTGTTTCTAAAAAAATAGATTGCCATTCTGCTTGATTCATTTGAACTCCATATCTCGTTGGTGTATACTATAGCCTAAACTTGATATAATTTGCACTATGGATGACGAAGACGAAACAGTACTCGAAGAAAGAGACATAAATCATATATTAAAGAATTTATCTGTCTTTGACCGCATAACAAACGATGAGCAAGTACCGGAGGGTTATACCGCTGCTACTTTGGTTCTAGATGCGCGTCCAGAAAGCTCGCTCAACTGGAAGCTAGAATTTGAGCAAGCCGAATGCCTTATTGCTAAAGGGTATAAAATCTGCTTCGAGCTAAATCTTGGGCTTTTTAGGCCGGAGTCAAAACCCCTTACTCACCAAGGGCAATTTCAGACCTATGTTTTAGCTCTTGATGAGTTTAGAGCACGCTTTTTAGCACCATTTAGCGAACATACGGAAGCTGTTATTCTCTACCGCTCTATGGAGGCCTCTTCTGCTATGCAGCCGGACTATCTAGAGCTTCTTCGCCAAGAACTACCAGACGACATCATCTCCTTAATACTTATAGACGCAACTCACCTACAAGACCCCTACAGCTTTAGTATGCGCTTTAACCTCGACCGCTTTAGCCTCTTTACATTAGCCATATGCAATGCCCCCCTACTACTTTCTTGCGCCACCTGGAAACAGGGACAAAGCCTTTTAGGATATATAGGAAGAGATATAAAGTCATATAAACCGCATCAAGACGTACAAGCAGGGCTCATCATCCCAAGATCTAGCGTTGATGCAGAGTCCATAAAGCCGCTTCTAAACCAGCTGATACAAAGCAACAAGCCCTTCAAAGTCATATCTGAAGACTTATTGCCGGTAGAATGGGAGGGCCTGGATGAGCTTTACATAAAGCAGGATCTTTTAGCCCCTACAACGCTTCGCACCATTGCAGGCTTCCAAGCCGCCGGCGGCACCGTCCTCAACGATCTCAACTTAAGACCCGGTTCTTGATCTCGATCTTGATCTTAATCTGTTTTTGAAAAATAAAAGACTTATACATCTTTCTGTGTGTCCCCTGCGATCTCCCTAGTAACTTCAATTAACCAACTTAATGTTAATAGGTTATAATGGGTAAGGGTGTTTTGCGCTTTTGCGCCTTTGCGTTTTTGCGTTGAATCCTGCATTACATACACACACCTGAAACCTCAGATACGTTGATGTAAAGCAAGACTCAACGCAAAAACGCAAAGGCGCAAAAGCGCAAAAAAAAATAAGTTACCATCTTTTATAAACGGATGGCCCCAGGCCAGGCGTCGGCGGGCTCTAACGGTTAACTGTGCTATTGACCAAAAACAGTGAAAACTCGTACAGTATTAGGATCAATGGCGGTCGTAGCTCAGTTGGTTAGAGCGTTGGATTGTGGTTCCAAATGTCGCGGGTTCGAGTCCCGTCGATCGCCCTTCTTTTTCTTCATAGACCTAAAAACACTAGACTTAAAAACAATCCTGCGCTCATCCTTAGGCTTATGTACGCAAAACGCATAAACAATAAAAAGCCCCCAAACTGGTTGGAGCGCCATCCTGAAGTGCAAGGCATTCTATGGCTTGTCTTTAGCCTGTGCCAGCTTGCCTGCCTTGTGACTTTTGACGCAAAAGGCGCCTTCACGCACCCTCTTGGGCTTGTTGGATACATTGTTGCCGGAATATGGTACTTTACCTTTGGCCTTGCAAGTTTTGTCATTATCTTTGGTATGTGCTGGTATGCAATACGCCTTATGTTTATGCAAGACCCGCCTATTGGCGCCATGCAGATGGCATCGCTTTTTCTTGCGGGGTCGCTACTTTCTTTGATCTTTAGCGCCATTGCTTCGCCCCCTTTTGAGGCTATATTGAGTCAGTGGTTTGGCTTTAACGAGGCAAACCTCAAGCTTGGAGGCACACCCTTTTACTACTTTTACCAGCATGCCTTTTATCGCCTTCTTGGCAGCATAGGCACTATAATAGTAGGCTCTGTAGGCCTATTTTTGACGCTTGCCTACTTTTTGCAGCTCCCCCTAAGCTCGTGGCTACAAGAACTTAAGGAGCGCATCTTTGGCTCAGAAGCACCCAAAAAGCGCGTTGTCAAAACCCAAGAGATTGAAGTTGATGTTACGCCCAAAAAAGAAAAGCTACCCTCCTTTAGAAAGACCCCTCAGCTTGCTCTACCTCAAACTGAAAGCGTGGATTTATACTGCGATATCGAAGAAGAACACCCTGTCTACGTAGAGCCTAAAAAGGAAAAAGCCAAGAAAGAAAAAATAAAAGAGATCGTAATCCCTGTTAGAGACATCTCCTTACCTTCTATAGACCTCCTAAACACACCTAAGAAAAATGACCAGTCCCAGCTTGTAAAAGAGCTAAAGTCAAAAGCCGACCTTTTGGAAGAGACGCTCCTTAGCTTTGGCATAGAGGCAAAAGTAGGCCAGATTCACTGCGGGCCTACCATTACGTCGTTTGAAGTACACCCTGCAGTGGGCGTTAAGATTGGAAAAATCAAAAACCTTGAGCATGACATTGCCCTAAACCTCGAGGCAAAGGCCATTCGCATTATCGCCCCAATCCCCGGAAAAGCGGCCGTCGGCATCGAAGTTCCAAACCTAAATCCTCAGGAAGTAAGCTTTAAAGAGATACTCCTTGCCTATCAGCAAAAGGGAAGCCCCTTTCGCATTCCTATGCTGCTTGGAAAAGGGGTAAATGGCGATCTTGTAATCGCAGACCTTGCAAAGATGCCCCACTGCATTATCGCGGGTGCTACAGGTTCTGGTAAGTCTGTTTGTATTAACTCTATCGTCATGTCTATCTTGATGTGCAAAAAGCCTGACGAAGTACGCCTACTGATGATAGACCCCAAAAAGGTAGAACTTACACAGTATACAAACCTTCCGCATATGCTTGCGCCTGTTATCACCGAGCCACATAACGCATGTCTTGCCCTAAACTGGCTTGTAAAAGAGATGGAAAAGCGCTATGAGATCTTAAAGCTCACCGGCCAGCGCAATATAGAGGCCTTTAATAAGCGCAAGATAAACCTAGAGCAAGAAAAGCAGTTTCATATCGAGATTCCAGAAAAATTTGCCTACTATGTGGCACTTATCGACGAACTTGCGGACCTTATGATGGTATCAAGCTCTGATATAGAAACACCTATTGCCCGTATTGCCCAGATGGCTAGAGCCGTTGGCATTCACATGATCTTAGCAACACAGCGACCATCTCGAGAAGTTATTACTGGCCTTATACGCGCAAACTTCCCAGCCCGTATTGCCTTTAAAGTGGCTAGTCGTATAAACAGCCAAATTATTCTAGATGATATTGGCGCAGAAAACATGCTTGGCAATGGTGACATGCTCTTTTTGATGCCTGGTCAGCCGCAGCTAATACGCGCGCAAGGCGTCTTTGTGCGTGATGAAGAGATTACAACGGTGATAGAATCTATAACAAGCCAGGCACCCCCACAATACCTTATCAATTCCTTTGACAATATCCAGCTTTCTTCTTCTGACAATGAGGAAGAAGAAGCAGACACCCTCTTTGACGAAGCGAAAAACATTGTATTATCGACAGGTAATGCCTCTACAACCTTTCTTCAGCGTAAACTTAAAATCGGCTACGCAAGAGCTGCAAGCCTTATGGACATGCTCGAAGCCCGCGGCATCGTGGGCCCCCAAGAAGGTGCCCGTCCCCGCCGCGTCATCTTCCCTAAAAATGCCCCCGTCGACGTCGAAGACGAAGAATTTTAATTAGATTTTTGCTTTGAGGCAAAATAGAGTTGGTAAATGGCATAAGCGCCAAGGCCAAGTGCAGCACAGGCAAAGAAAAAGCCGGCAGTTTCTCCAAGTAAATCTGTAAAGGTTCTTTCAACCTGTTCTTTTGCTACTTCGACAGTAGTTGTTGCAACTACCTTTGCGGCAGTGGTTGAGACTTTTGCAGCTTGGTCAACGACAAAGTCTCTAGCCTCTGAAATATGGATTGGTGCGTGGGCAAGTTTCCATGTGCCCCCAAAAACCTTTGAAGCCATTGCTTGAATATCCTCAGGTGAAGCAGCAGGCAGCAGCTTCTTTGTAAGAGCCTCTTGAGGCAGGGCCGGCATTCCCAAACAGTTGCTTATCACCTCGCGAGCTTCAGCAGATTTAATCATAAAGCGCATGATGCCTTCTTTGGTGCTCGCTCCCATTGAAGCTGATAATTCGTTTAGCTGTTTCATCGCCTCTTGCAGCACTTTTGGGCTGCAGTACGACTTGGCTTTAGGTAACATGAGTCCCTGTGCGGTAGTAATAAACGCTGCAATGGAAGAGAGGTAAAACATTGATATCCTTTTTGATGGTGTTTTTAGCCCGAACAGCATAGCAACAAGCATGCATCAGCGTCAATCATTTCCCCATAGACGCGTCGATGAAAGGGGCCGGGCGAATACTGCGATTCGTGCGATTTACGATTTATAATAAGAAAAGAACTATTTCAAATATCTACCTATCTGTTTGCTAGTTGAACCTGTATAAAGCAAGTGCAAATCGCACGCAGCATTCGGCCTCTTTCGCTAAACGATACAGACTGGCCCACAGTATACCGAGTTTGATCCACCATACGAACTTGCTTTAACCAGCTGATTTTCAACACATCAATACGCAAAACTCCAGCGATCCTTCAAAATTTAGGTAAATTTTGAAAAACAACCAAAAGCTCAAATTAAAGCTAAGCATGTGTGAGCCCTTCCCCCTCAAAAAAAGGTCTCACACATGGCTGTTCATCCTTATTTGACTATTAAAATTGCGAAAATCACAGAACACAAGCTATCCATTAGGAATTATTACTGATTACAGGAACCTCAGAGTGAATAGCAATTTCTCTCATAGTGACAAATTCTGTTTCCGTAATAAGGTTTTTCTCTTTGAGGGATGATAATTCTTCAAGCTTCTCTGTAAGTGTTTGCGATGACTGCTTGAAGTGTGCAAAGCGTTCTCGTTCCTGCAATGGTCGTAAGTTCAGAGTAATTGTTTCCGGTTCAAGCCGCCATTGTGCGCCACTTGCTGCATCAACCCCCCAACCAATAAGACCACCAGCAAGGAGATTCCCAGCTACAGCACCGCTGATTACGTGAGTAATCTTAACAGTCTCTGTTTCATACCCAGGTTTAGTAATAGTCAATACGTAGTCTTGATTTCTTTTCAAATTCATAGTTCCAGGACTTTGTATTGTAGTTTCTCCATCGGAAATAGAGGCACCGGGGGGATTAGTAGTAACGGCTATTTTTTGTCTTGTTCCGTGAACTATAGATGCACATCCTGGAAGAAGGACACACAAAAGTGACATTATAAACGCTTTTGAAATACATTTCTTTAATATTTTCATATATAGCCTTTTTGTAAATATTTAAAGCTAAAAATAATAAAATATATTACTGTTTTATGCAAATATAAATATTTCCGAATACACACGATACTGCGGTTGGAAATAACCATTACAATGAGTATAATATCGAACTAGACTTACAACTTAAATTAAAATTACCTCCTGGGGCTTTAGAGATTATATGGTAAATGAGAAAATAGATCGCTCTATAAGACAGCCAATATTTCAAATTGAGCGCGAGAAGCACTCCCTAACGACACAATCAACAGATAGTGCAGCATTCTCAATGAGAGATTGGCAACAAGCGGCTTTCAACGAATTCAAGGATGCTTCATATATGATCCTAGAAGCCCCCATGGGCAGCGGAAAGTCATGGCTAATGTGTCTGCTTTCAGCGTATAAATTAAGACGTGATAACTCTCTGAAGTGCATTATTAGTGTCCCGCAAACGATCATAGCACCGGGTTTTGCAAAAGCTGAACTACCCTTACCTGATGGGGAACAGGTGCATTGGAACCCGCGACATAATTTATGTTATGGCGCAGTCAAAAAGAGTAATGTACAGTATGTTATTAATTGGTTAGCTGGATCTTATGAAACACTTAACGATCGTGTCCTACTATGTACTCATGCAACTCTAGTTAAGGTGTACAAAGAGATATTGCGAAGCAATCGCCTTGACCTCCTTGCTAATATGCTTTTATGGGTTGATGAAGCTCATCACATCAAAAATACCGAAAGTAGCATACCATCTGTCGAAGGCACTAGCAATGAAATAGGGAATCTCATTTCGCACTTTCTAGGACTGAATGCAAACAATATTAAAATTGGATTAACCACAGCCACCTTCATCCGAGGCGATCGTTGCAGTCTTTTAACAGAAGAAATGGAAGCAAAATTCACAAGATATGGCTTGCCCTTTGACGTATATTTTGAATCAATGGAGCACTTAAAGTCATTTAGTTTCGATTTTATTCTTTGCGGACCGAATTACACTAAGGCCATTGGGCTGTTGGCGCTCGAAAGAATCTGTAAAGATATTGTGTATATCCCTCACCCTATATCTCGCCACTCGTTGGGGGATAAGTCTCAGGATGTTCAGGATATTATTAATGAGTATCATCTTGTTCATAAGGGAGAAATTGTCGAAGAAGCGTCCGGATTGATATCTCTCAAACAAGAAGCTGGAAGGTTTAGAATTCTGGATCTTGTTGACTCTGACAGAGTGCAAAGGAGCAAGAAAAAAAGCATCCTCAATGAGAATTCATTTAAAGAGGACAGAGAATTTCTACATGCCATTCTTGCTATCGGCATGTTTAAAGAAGGGGCAAATTGGATTTGGGCTGATCGAAGTATAATTGTTGGCCCTCGGAATTCGCTCGTAGATGTTATCCAAATGATCGGACGCTTATTCCGAGATGCTCCAGGCAAAGAAACTGTGCAGGTTGTTCAGCTTCTCCCCTTCTATTTAGATCAAGAGAAGGAAGAGTTCTGTGAAAACCTGGATAATTACCTTAAAACTATTTATGCTACCCTCATATTGGAGGACATCTTTAAACCGGTCAGTCTATCCACACCAAAAACGCTGACTTCGAAGCAGAAAGAAGGGGGTGAGGTTACTGCTACTAAAAAAAATCAGGGGATAGACAGTCTAATCCCAAATAAATCTATTATTTCCGATGTTATGCAAGAAGGAACTAAAGTTTTGGCTAATCTTAAAAGTAGCAATGACCCTCGTTTCGGTCTTTATGAGACCTACCAAGATAAATTTTCGAACATTTTGAAGGAAAAATTTGGAATTCAGGAGAGCCTAAAAGAGATTTGCAACAAGATATGGAACATGCATGAACGACTATCATTTAAAATGCTTGGAAATGATGTAGCGGATATAGATTTCCAGATAATTAAGGAAACCCACCCATTAGATGGTTTGCTACGATTCACTAGTGAAGCGTGTGGTATCAGCACTCTAGCCGATTTTCGCCTTGCTTTAGCACAATCCAATGATTTTGATGAGATGCTTCTACTTTGTAAAGATTACATCAATGATACAGGAAGCAACAGAATTGCTAAAAATATAAAATACAGAGAAAAAAACATAGGCCAGTGGCTTCACAACCAACGTATGCGGATAAAGCACGATAGCGACTATCCTCAGGAAATGCGAGAAAAAATAGAGTCCATGCCGGGGTATACAAAAGATGTTTTTAAACGAAACAAACCCTTGACTGATGAGGAATGGTGGGTATTACTTAATAAATTTGTGGCCCGAGAAGGACATGCAAAAGTACCCCTGCGTCACAAGGAAGAGGGATATTCGTTGGGAACATGGGTACAAAAAAAGCGCGCACAAAAAGATACGATGTCAAAGGAAGAGCAACAAAAGTTTGAAGCACTCTCTCACTGGCTTTGGAATCCAAGAGAAGATTCTTTTGAGAACGCCCTGTCGATACTAAGGATATATAGCAATCGAGAGGGGCATTGTCATGTTCCTGTAGGACATATAGAAAATAGCTTCAAGTTGGGAAAGTTCGTTGCCAATATTCGCACCTTATATTCACAGAATAAACTATCTGCACTGAATAGGTCGTCATTAGAGACAATACCAGGATGGACATATAGTGTGGCAGACTCTGAGTGGGAAAAGGGGTACAATACTTTAAGAGAATACATAAAAAGAGAAGGGCACTCCTTTATACCCTATAGATATACTGAAAACGGATTCCCATTAGGACGATGGTCTACAAGACAACGTAGTGCTTATAGAGCTAACCCGAAACGCATCTCACAGGAAAGAATTAAAAAATTAGAATTACTACCTGAATGGGTTTGGGAACCTCAACAAAAAGATTTCGAGACGAAATTGCAGTTATTAAAAGAATTTGCCAATCGTGAAGGACACGCTAATGTACTCCAAAACTATATAGAACAAGGGTTTCTCCTTGGTGAATTTGTTTCAAACTTGAGAGAATCTAGAAAGCGATTACCGCCAGACGTAATCAGTATTTTAGAATCCCTCCCTGGATGGGTTTGGAATGTCCATAAAGACTCTTGGAATAAAAAATTTAGTTTACTTGAGAGGTTTTATCATGAACATGGTCACATTAATGTTCCCTCGCGATATATTGTAGAAGGCATTGCAATAAGGCCATGGCTGAATGCACAACTCAAGAAAAAAAATTTGAAGCCAGATCAGAAAGCACGGCTCCAAACCCTGGGCATAAATATAGATAACTGACAATGCGATAGTAATCACAAAGTGACTATTGCTATCTCCTGCAATTCGTGCGTATTAAGTAACACCGCACGCAGTAAAAAGTATTTTTATTAAACAAAAAGGAAAAACCTTATGTCACCTCCTCTACTCTATGACACATCAATCTACCGACTCCTCTACGACCCCAAGAAGTGGGATTCCTTTATTAATTCCTTATTGCATTATGAACCTTCCTGCGAAGAACATAATTATACAATTGTTTCCACGCCTCCACTACTTTTATTAGAATATATAGGCATTAGTTTAAAAAAAATTAACCAAAGGCTCGAAAAAGCTATTAAAGCAGAAATTGACAAAATTAACACTTACATCACTGGACAAGATCGAAATTGCGACCGTCTCGACGGTATTATGGATTTTTGTCTGCAATTCTACAAAACACAGGAAGAATTACAACTTTTAACCATTCTGGAACGAGCAACTGACCAATATCAAAATCACACAAAGATACACCCTCATTTAGAAAAGCTCCATGAAATAGCAATTCAACAAGAAATAGCCAACCCCGAACTAATTGATAGACTCTGCAATACCCTTGCACTTGATGCTACTGACAGATTTATTTCCTTAGCCATCGATGACGAAATTCCTTTAGAAAAACGCGATAGCGTTTATAGTGACTGTTGTGGTCATTTACTTAACGTACGATACTCACTTACGAGCAAAGGATGGAATTTAAGTTCATCTCGCACATTACTCGATTTATTTTACCGATATAATAAGCGACGTTCAGATGACAAGCATATACTGCCAGCTCCTGTCCTTAGACTACATGACGATGCAGGCGATAGTGAAATTCTACATTATAGCGTAATGGGAGACTTAGTAGACTGGAGTATACCAAAACAACTTTGCTATAGGCCAATAACCGTCTTTGTAGACTTGAATGAAAAAGAAGATTTCTTATCACGAGTTAGACAGTACAAGATTTCTTTAGATTATGCTTATGAATTCAAAGAATGGGATAACAAGTCTCAAAAAGGAATTATCTATTTTGTTGATCGGCTTACATGTAAGATACAAGAGCGGATTGATATCAGTACAATAATATAAAAAGAGCTATTTTTGCCATATCAAAATAAGTACGTAATATTTCGAAGAACATTCTAATGGGTTATAAAGTTAACAATGTGATAGCACTCACCGCATCTCCTATCAAACACTAACGCCATGATATAGCCCTTTCGTTTTCATCTGGCATATACCAACCAATCCACTATTATACCTTCTTTATTATTAAAGGCTTAGTATAATATGCGAATAGTAAGATTGTGTAAAGACTACTGTGCTGAAGGCTCTAAAAGTAGCCAAAGTCGTTTTAATTCTTCCGGGTTATTAATTTGGTCTACAAGAAGGTTCATGGATCCGCCATTAGGCAGTGTCTCTCTATTTGGGTATTTTACAAGTTCCTCAAAAAACTGCATCATGTAGGGCTGCACCATTGACCCTACCCAGGCGTGATCTTCGCCGGAAAAACGCCCCGGAGATGTTTTGAGATCGCCTCTTGTGGGAGCAGCGCCGTTAAAGCAGCAGTCATATGCTTCACCTGGGTCCCACCAGAGGTTGTATATGGCTGGAAATGCCAAGTTGAGGTTAGGTCCAAGCCAGGTATCTTTTGCTGTGTAGAGCACCTTAAAGTTATTTACGCGAAGGCCACCAAAGGCAAGGTCATTGATATAAACAAAAGTATCGCGCTTAGATGGGCCTTTACCTAAGATGTAGTCGCTATTTTCTATACCGTCAAACACGATATTCTTGCCGTTATTATCTGTAAAAATGTGCCCTGGTGGTGTGCCACCGGCTATTTTTACAAATGTTGGCCACCAGTCCATGTGTGAATGGAGTTGATTAGCTATGGAGCCTGCCTTTATATGGCCCGGCCAGCGAACAATTGCCGGGCAGCGAAAGCCGCCTTCAAAGCAGGTGCCTTTCATGCCGCGAAATGGCGTGTAGCCGGCATCCGGCCACGCATCTACCCATGCGCCATTGTCTGTTGTCCATACGATGATTGTATTTTCATCGATTCCAGCATCGCGTACAGCTTGAATCACTTGTCCGGAGTTATCATCAAGTTCCATAAGTGAGTCTAAATAGCGCCCACCGCCTGCAGACTTGCCCTTAAAGCGAGGTGAAGGGTTATTTGGGTTATGCACCTTCATAAAGCAGACATAGAGGAAAAATGGCTTTTCATCTTTAGCATGCTGCTTAATGTACTGCACAACATCAGCTCGTATTTCATCATCAACTGTTGCAAGGTCATTATAGGTAAATCTGTTTTTTACTTTTGTTGGGCTAGAACCCGCTTTTCCCTGCCACTGGCTTAAGTCTACTTTATTCCACGCATCCATCATGGCTTTGTTGTGGATAGGAAAATCCGGCTGTAAAGGCAAATAGTCATATGCATAGACGCCTGCGTAGTAAGGAAGCATAAGGCGCATCTCATCAAAACCGTGTTCCGTAGGAAAATTCTCTGGCCGGTCCCCAAGGTGCCATTTACCCCACATACATGATTGGTAACCCAGTTTTTTTAGGGCTTCAGCAATTGTTGGATCTTCTTTTTTTAGGCCATTTTTATCGCCGGGGATTAGCACAGTAGAAAGTGCCGTACGTAGTGGTATCCGACCAGTTATAAATGAAGCGCGTCCTGCTGTACAGCTCGCTTGTCCATAGTAGGTTGTAAAGCGCATACCCTCTTCGGCCATGCGATCGAGGTTTGGCGTTAAACAGCCGCGAGTTTCACCGCCTCCATAGCAGCCAAGGTCGCCATAGCCCACATCGTCAGTCATGATAAATACGATATTTGGCTTTTTATCTGCTTGTAGCAATGCTGTAGAGCATAAGATGGCAAAAAATGCAGCTAAGATGCGACTCATAGGATACACTCCCCGTTTTCATCAACATCTATACTTAAAAGTATAATTTGTCAAACTACTTTTCTTTGTTGTCGATGACTCTATTGTGGGAGCTTAGGTGATCAAAAAACTCTTGGTTGATAGCTTGAAAGTGGGTAAGCTTTTCGCGTATCCGAGCCTTTGCCATGTCAATTTCATCTTTAGACCCACCCAAAGGGCTATTTTGCAATAGCTTATCAAGCTCTCCAAGTTCGTTTAAAATTTCGTGCTGGCTTATCTGCAGCACTTCTAGCTCCTCTTGGGATACTTTTAGGCGTATTGCCTCTTTCATTTTTTTGGCATTATCCACGAGCTTATCGAGGATAAGCGCCATCTGAGTAAACAGTTCTAGTTGTGAAACCATCGAAAAAACCACATTATAGTTGTATCTAATCCTTTCGTCACGATACAAAAGAGGGCAAATTTCTTCACTACTTCTTTTTGGGAATTGTCATGTACGGCTTTTGTCCTTTAGCCTCAGGCTCTAAAGGTAATTCTATTTATGTTGGGACCAAAAACACAAAAGTCCTTATCGATGCAGGAATCAGCACAAAATCAATAATCGAGCGCCTTAATGAAATTAACGTCGATGTTGGCGAAATTCAGGCCATCATGGTCTCTCACGAACATAGCGATCATATTGCAGGACTAAAAGTACTATCACGCCGCCTAAACATCCCAATATTTGCCAATCATCATACAGCAAAGGCCATTTGTGAATACCTTCACGAGACGCCAAAATTCAAAATATTCATTACAGGCGAGACCTTTGAATTTGGCGATTTAGAAATTCACCCTTTTAGCGTGCAGCATGACGCTGTCGACCCTGTAGCCTTTACGCTGAAGTTTGATAGCCTTAAAGTTGGCGTCTGCACAGACCTTGGCTTTGTAACATCGCTTGTGTCAAAGCAGCTAGAGCGCTGCAACCTTTTGTATGTAGAGGCTAATCACAAGCCCGAAATGGTGCACGCCTCAAACAGGCCCATGATCTACAAGCAGCGCGTACTTGGCCGATCTGGCCACCTTTCAAATGAAGCCTGCGGCGAGCTAGTAGCAACATGCGCACACGACGGGCTCAAGCAAATCTACCTTGCCCACCTTTCTAGCGAGTGCAACAGCCCAGAAGTTGCCCTCCAAACAGTAGGTCAAATCCTTAGCTCACAAGGCATAAGCATCCCCATAAGCATCGCCCACCAAGAAAAGCGCAGCACTGCAACTCTCTTTGATTAACTAGGCGCCGAAGATATTTTTTAGCTTATCGAAGAAGCCTTTTTTCTTGGGAAAGTTTGCTGGAGTTTCGACTGCGGCAAACTGTTTGAGCAGATCGCGCTGGCGATCTGTTAGGTTTGTAGGGGTTTCTACCTGCACGCGAACGAGCAGATCGCCCTTGCCAGAACCATGGATGTTGGCAAAGCCTTCGCCTTTTATGCGCAACGTTTTGCCAGACTGGGTGCCTTCAGGAATTGATATGCGAGCTACATGCTGTGAAAAAGATGGAACATCCTTTTTGCAGCCGAGCGCAGCTTCACTAAAGGTAACAGGTAAATCAACGAGAATATCATCACCATGACGCTCAAAAAACTCGTGGGGCTGAACGGTGATATAGACAAAAAGATCCCCTGGAACGCCGCCACCGGGGGCTGCATCGCCATAGCCAGATAGCTTTAGGCGCATGCCGGTATCGATGCCGGCTGGGATGTGCACGTTTACGTGCTTTTTCGCTTTGACACGACCTTCTCCGCTACATGTCTTACATGGATCCGTGACGATTTCGCCTTCACCATTACACTGCGGACAGGTCATAGACATGCTAAAAAAGCCACGCTGCTCAAACACCTGGCCTTGGCCGCGACAGCGCGTACAGCGCTTAACGCCGCTAGGGTTAGTTGTGCGTTTGCCATGGCATGTTTCGCATACTACGTAGTTTGTGATCGCAAGTTCTTTGTCAACGCCGCGAACAGCTTCTTCAAAGCTGATGCTCATGTTGACGCGCTTTGATGCACCTTGCTGTGCATAACCGCCACCAGAGCCGCCTTCAAAGCCGCCGCCCATGCCACCGCCGAAAATGTGCTCAAAGGCACCTTCGCCGCCAAACGCGCCCATAAAGGTGCGTAGAGCCTCATCCATAGAAGCATAGTGCGCGCCGGAACGTCCTGCACCTGCTTGTGCATTGACGGCATCGGCACCATAACGGTCATACATCGAGCGCTTTTGATCGTCGCTCAGTACTTCGTAGGCTTCAGAGATCTCTTTGAACTTTTTTTCGGCTTCTTTGTCACCAGGATTGCGGTCTGGATGATACTGCAAAGCCTTTTTTCGGTAGGCTTTTTTGATTTCATCTTGGGACGCACCCTTAGCGACTCCTAGCACTTCATAGTAGTCGGTCATAATCATAAAAATGGAACTAAATTAAACGCGCTGCTTCTTGTATTTTGTTGCAGCTTTCGACTTGGCGCGCTTTTTCACAGATGGCTTTGCATGAAAGCGATGTGCTTTCACAGCTTTCATTACACCTTCTTTGTCAAGACGCTTCTTCAACGCTCTTAGCGCTTTATCGATTGAATCGCCAGGTCGAACCTTCACACTTGTCATGTACACTTCCTATTTGAGTTAATGAATAAAGAGAAGATGTTACTGAATCGGGACTTAATACTCAAGTGACAATTGACCTATTGTTTTTCCATTTCGGCTTGAGTGAGTCTTAGATAGCGGATCTCGAGGGATCCATCCAGTGAATACTTCTTATTAATAAAGTTTTTCTTTGCTTCGAGTAGGAGCTCGTGGGGAGATGGGCTGCATTCAAAAACTGTGGGCTGCATAAGCCCCTCAAGCCTTTTAGCAAGCGGTGCCCACATTGGCGTTGCTATAAAAGGTATAGTCTTTAGTTTTTGAAGAAAGGCATCAAAGGGCACAAGCTGTTCTTCATCAATAAACCTGATGCCTGCCTCTTCAGCTAGTGCCTCCTGCACATACACGCCACCTATTTTGGCATCTATTGCGGCAAGATAGTGGCCCCTAAAACCACTTGGCGGAATATAGCCTCTTAAGCTGCTAATGCCCACAAGGGGTATATGACAAGCAATTGAAATAGCCTTAGCGCTTGCAGCAGCTACTCTTAGGCCTGTATATGATCCTGGGCCATGGCCAACTGCTACAAATTCAAGATCTTTTGGACGAATAGAAGCATCTTTAAGCAGTTTTTCAAGAGATGGCTCCAAAAGGCGAGAATTTGCAAGGCCAAGAGATAGCTCTTGATGCAGAACTACCTTATCGCCTTCACATAGGGCTATTAGACCTTTTGCACTCGCTGTATCAATGATAAGGAACATTAGCTTCTGGTATGCCTTTTTGGTAGTAGTCTACAAGGGCGTTTTGAATTTCGATAGAAGTTTTTAACATAAGCACCTTTTCAGCAAGGGCTTGGGCATCTTTTTTTGTCGTGCTTCTGACAACATGCTTTATGAGCGGCAAAAAGCGAGAAGCAACAGATAGTTCTGTTATCCCCAAACCTATTAGCAGCGGCACAAAGCGAGGATCAGATGCAATCTCTCCACACACACATACAGGCACATTTTCGTGATGCGCTGCCTGCACAATTACCTTTACAAGGCGCACAACGCCAGGATGGGTAGAGGTAAAAAGGTCATTACCCGTAGATTGTGTGCGGTCTATTGCTAGGGCATACTGGATAAGGTCGTTGGTGCCAATAGAAAGAAAGTCACACTCTCTAGCTAATAAATCAGCAATCATTGCAGCCGACGGCACTTCTACCATGCAGCCTAGCTTAATTGTCGTAGGCACTTTATGGCCCTCTTTTAATAGGGCATCATAGGCGCGATACACAACATCTTTTGCCTCGCGAAGCTCAGATACGCTTGATACCATAGGAAATAAGATGCGAACATCACCAGAGCTTGCAGCTCGTAACACCGCCCTCACCTGCACACCAAAAAGCTCTTTTTCGCGAAGCAAAAATCTAATGGCGCGAGCGCCCAAAGCCGGGTTGTGTTCTTTAGACTGCGGAAGTCCGGAAATAACCTTGTCCATACCAATATCAAAGGCTCTAATAACTATCGGAAAGCCCTTCATGTGATCTACAAGGCTTTTATAGATTTCATACTGCTCTTCTTCGCTAGGAAAAGCTCCCCTGCCAAGCACCAAATACTCAGAGCGAAAGAGGCCAACGCCTTCTGCTCCGTACTGCTGCAAGAGGCCAAAGTCATCAGATATTTCTACGTTTGCAGAAAGCCTAATGCGCTCACCATCTTTTGTGGCAGAAGGCAATATGCAAGCACTTTTTAGCTCATCATATTTAAGCTGGATATGATCGCGAAGGGTTTGGTATTCAGAAAGAGTCTTTTCACTCGGATTAAGAATTATCCGTCCAAGAAGACCGTCAACGATGACAGGCGCATCTTTATGTTCTTTTGCGATCTTTCTATAGTCTATATTTGCAACATAAGGGATGCCTTTTGCCTTTGCTACAATAGCCATGTGCGACATGGCGCCCCCTGCAAGGGTGACAAAGGCAGCTACTTGCTGGCGGTTAGCTTCTGCAGCATCTGACGGCGTAATACTATGAGCAAACACAACAGATCCAGGCGGAATCTCAGTGAAGCAAAAGCTTGTGTGTTTGCTAAGGTGGTTAAGCACGCGCTTATAGATATCTTGCACAACTTCAAAGCGCTGCTGAAAAAAAGGGTCTTGAATTTTGCGAAATTTTTGGCTAATGCCCTTCATAACCTTGCTTAGCACAAATTCAGCATTTTTGCTGTAGCGCAAGATTTCTTCTTCAACCTGGGCATTGAGCATAGGGTCATCTGTCAGCTGAACATGAGCTTCAAGCACCTGTGAGCCATCTTTTATACCTTCTAACTCTAGAGAATCTTTTAGGCTTTGTAGGTCTTTTTTTGTAGCTTCTAATGCTTGGCGGTAGCGTTCAATTTCGTTATCAATAGCGTCTTTATCGATAGCAACTTCTGGAATTTCCATCTCCATGCTATCTAAGAAAAGCGGTATTCCTATAGCAACGCCGCGAGATAAAGCGCTACCTTCGAGAATAATCTCTTTGGACTCAGCAAGAGTTGTTTTACTCACCAAATTTTGTTTCGAAGGCATTTATGAGTTTATCCATTGTTTCTTCGGCATCATCTCCATCTACCGTTATTGTAACGGCAGAATTTTTGTGCACAGCAAGCATGAGAATGCTCAATATACTCTTGGCATTTATCGTCTCACGTCTATGTGTAAAAAGGACATTCGACTTGGTGCCCTGCAACAATTTTACAATATAGGTCGCGGGACGAGTATGTATGCCAAGATCGTTTTTTACACGAACTTTCTTCACGATCTTTTTCACCAATACTCCTATCTACGTAAATCTACTGTCCCATTTGCCGCAGTCGCAATTTTTTTGCAAGCACAATTGTCTGTGATGCGCCACTAAAACACAAGGGCTATCAAAATCACCAAATTTTAAACTTATGAGAGATAACGTGCTCGCACGAGCTCTGGCACAAATGATATTCATTTGCACGAAAAAGTAACACGCTCTTCCAGCAATTTCTTCCAACTGGTATACTGTTTCAGTTTTTAAATGAGTTTATTTGTATGTTGAAAGTACTTAAGAGCGAGCCGGTGCAAGAACCTGTTGTGAAGCGCTCGAAAAAGCCAGGAAGTGCTCCCGACTTTAGCGTAGGAGGAAATAAGGTCTTTTTTATCAGCCTAGGCTGTCCAAGAAACCTTGTTGACACAGAAGTTATGATTGGCATTTTATTGCAAGCAGGCTATGAAGCCTCTAGCGTGCTTGAAGAGGCCGATTTTATCGTCATTAACACGTGCGGCTTTTTAGAAAGCTCTCGCCAAGAGTCATTAGACACCATCGGTGCTTCTATCAAAAATAGAAAAAATGGAGCAAAGGTAATTGCTACAGGTTGCATGGTGCAAACACACGCTGACCTTATTCGCCAGCACTTTCCGGAAATTCACTACCTGCTAGGATCAGGCGATGTTAAAGAAATCCTTAGGGCTGTAGAGACAAAAGAGGCGGGATCTGCTGTTTCAGATGCTAGAAGTTTTATAGAAATGGGCGAAGTTCCTCGCACAGTATCAACGCCAAGCATCTATGCCTATTTAAAAATTGCAGAAGGCTGTCGCAAGCGCTGCAGCTTTTGTAAAATTCCCACCATCAAAGGCCCTCTTAAGAGCAAGCCAATTGAGCAGATTACAAAAGAAGTAGACATCCTCCTAAAGTCCGGAAAAAAAGAGCTTATACTCATCGCGCAAGATCTTGGCGACTGGGGAAAGGACATGGGCTTTAAGCATTCTCATGGCCTTGTAGAGCTTTTAAAGACTATACTTAAGGACGAGCGCGAGTTTCATTTACGCCTACTCTACCTCTACCCCGACGAAATCACCGACGAGCTCATCAGCGTAATGAAGCAAGATAAGCGCATACTCCCCTACCTAGACATGCCAATACAGCACATCAACGACGAGATGCTTAAGGCAATGCGTAGGACGACAAATAAAGAACAGATTATTTCTACCATCACTAAACTTCGCCGCGAAATTCCCAATATTTCCATCCGCACAAGCCTTATGGTGGGCTTTCCTGGCGAAACAGATGAGCAGTTTGAAGAACTTTGCGAATTTATCAAGGAAGTGCCTCTTGACAATGTAGGCATCTTTACCTTTTCAAAAGAAGAGGGCACACACGCTGCAACACTTGACAACCAAGTGGAAGATGAAGTTAAGCAAAAGCGCTTTAAAATCCTTTCAGAGCTACAGTGCAAGCTTGTTAATAAGCGCAACAAAAAGCTTATCGGCAAAAAGCTTGAAGTTCTTGTTGAAGGCTACCACCCGGAATCTCGCCTTCTTATGAGAGCAAGACACGATGGACAATGTCCAGAAATTGATGGTATCGTTATCATCAACGACGCACGCAAGGTGAACCAGTTTGGAAAGAGATACCTTGTTGAAATTACAGACGTTATCGATTACGACCTTATAGGAAAAGTTATATGAAGCCAGATTACACAGAGACAGAAGAGTTCCAAAACCGCACAAAGAAGCTAAAGGAACTAGAAGCACTAGGCATAAACCCCTACCCGCACTCCTTCCAGCCAACAAACGAAGCCGCCAACTTGCTTGCCCAATATGAATCTACAAAGGTAGGCTCTAGCGAAGATGCTGAAAAGGGCACAACGCCTCTTGTGGTAGTAGCAGGCAGGCTTATGCTCTTTCGCGCTATGGGCAAAAATGCTTTTGCCCATATTCAAGATAAGGGCGGTCGCATCCAGGTAATGTTTAATCGCGACAACACACATGTCACAAACTACATGCCGGATGCCCAAGGCGGCGATGATATGCAAAGCGCCCTCAAGCTCATCGAAAAGAAGTTTGACCTTGGAGATATCATTGGTATTGAAGGCCACCTCTTTCACACCCAAAAGGGAGAGCTTACTATCTATGCCAAAAAGGTAACGCTACTTACAAAAAGCTTGCTTCCTCTTCCGGAAAAGCATAGCGGCCTTGCTGACAAAGAAATACGCTATAGAAAGCGCTGGCTTGACCTTATCTCCCATACAGAAATACAAAAGACCTTTCGCGATCGAAGCCAAATTCTGCGCATTGTCCGAAATTACTTTGAAGAACTTGGCTTTTTGGAAGTAGAAACTCCGATACTGCAAAACATCTACGGTGGAGCTGCTGCCAAGCCTTTTACATCTCACCTAAACGCCCTTGACCAAGAGATGTTTTTGCGAATTTCTCTAGAGATCCCACTAAAAAAGCTGGTTGTTGGTGGCATGGACCGCGTCTATGAGATTGGCAAGGTATTTCGTAACGAAGGTATTGACCGCACGCATAACCCAGAATTTACCATGCTAGAAGCCTATGCTGCCTACTGGGATTATAATGACATGATGCGCGTTACAGAAACGCTCTTTGAGACGGTTGCCTTAGCACTTCACAACAGCACTGTCGTCACGCTCTACAATCCAGAAACAGAGGTGAGCACACAAGTAGACTTTAAAGCACCATGGAAGCGTATGACGATGAAAGAAAGCATACGTCACTATGCAAATATCGACCTTGATAAACTCTCTGATGATGATCTTCGCAAGATCCTTGTGGAAGAAAAGATGGATCCAAAAGAGCTTGCAAAGTGCACTCGAGGTCTTTTGACACAGCATATCTTTGAGACTAAAGTAGAGCAGCACCTCGTACAGCCTCATCACATTACAGACCATCCAATCGAAACAACGCCGCTATGTAAGCCTCACCGCAACCCGCACGATAGAGAGCTTGGCATTATCGAGCGCTTTGAGAGCTTTGTATGCACAAAAGAAGTGACAAATGCCTATTCAGAGCTTAATGACCCCATCTTGCAACGCACCTTGCTTGAACAGCAAGCAGCAAGAAAAGAGGCTGGCGATGAAGAGGCAAACCCACTTGACGAAGAATTCATCGAAGCTATCTGCCAGGGCATGCCACCAACTGGCGGGCTTGGCATTGGCATTGACCGCCTTGTGATGCTCTTTACAAATAGCCACTCTATTCGCGATGTACTCTATTTTCCATTAATGAGGCCTATCGCATAGATGGAAAAAGGAATCTGGGTCGCTCCCCTTACGCCGATGCATGAAGACTTAAGCTGTGATATTGATGAGCTTGCAAACCACTCGCTCAATCTTATCGAACGCGGCTGTAAAGGCATTGCGCTCTTTGGCACTACTGGGGAGGGCGCTTCTTTTTCTGTGCAGGAAAGGCTTTTAGCCCTTTCTGGCATCATTGCAAAGGGTGTCGACCCAGCCAAAATAGTACTCGCTAATGGCAGCGCTAATGTCATGGATACAATTCAGCTTATACAAGGGGCCTTGCAGGTAAATGTTGCCACAGTACTCATTGCGCCTCCTAGCCTCTATAAAAACCTTTCTGAAGAAGGTGTGATAGAATACTACCGCACCATTATCCAGAAAGTAAATAATAGCCGGCTGCAGATACTCTTTTATCATATTCCTCAGCTAACAGGCGTTGCCATCTCACTCAACATTATAGAAACGCTGCTTGCAGAATTTCCTGATGTCTTTATTGGCCTAAAAGAAAGTGAAGGCAACCTTGCCTACCTTAAGTCTGTCCGAACAGCATTCAGCTCGCTTGATGTCTACATAGGTAAAGAAACCCAGATTGTTGAAGGGTTGGCACTTGGTGCCTCCGGTGCAATATGCGGCTTTGCAAACTGCTTTCCTGAACTACTCGTATCGCTTCTTACAGCAAAAGAAACCCCAAAAGCCTTAATAGAGCTTTCTGAAGCAAAAAAAAGCCTACACTTTATCCCCGCCTACAAAGCCCTTGTAGAAAAAGAACGTGGCAAATCCTGGCACTTCTTGCGTCCCCCTCTTATGCCCCTTAGCAACCTCGAGCGCACAATGTACCTTTCTAGAGTACACAAGGTTCTGGAAGCACTATAAAATACTCTTCTGTTACAATATCGGGGTCTTCTTTTTTAAGCTTTTGGCTGATAGCACGCAGCCAGATGGAAACATCGTCCAACTGAATAAAATACTTACTTGAGCGAACTCGCATGATATTTAGGCACTGGGCTACGTAGGGAAATTCGTTAGTAGTGCATGAGTGTTTAAAAAATGAAAGTAACGCTTGGATAGCGGGCATCTCATATCCAATTACATACTGTTAGTTTGCCATAAATATTACCTGTCTCATCTTTTGATGTTAAGCAGCCGCAAGACTTAGTCATACCTTTGTTTAGCTTATCTGCACGGACGCAACATGTATTGACAAGCATACAGTTGCACCTGACTTTTTGAACCTGATTGGCAATACTTCAAGATATATTGAACCTCCACATCACTCTCGATTTCGCTATCATGACCTTGAAAATAACGTGTTATTGACCGGAGAGGCCGATGGAATTTTTGAATTGGCAGATGGATCTCTAGTTATTGTCGATTACAAAACGGCTAAATATACCGCCACTCAAGATGAACGACTTCCCACCTACGTCACGCAATTGAATAGTTACGCAGTAATCGCTGCACATCTTGGTCTGGGAAAAGTAAGTAAACTGGCGCTGATTTATATGGAACCCATTACAGAGTGCTCTACCTCAATGGCAACCTATTGCTCACCTTCTGGCTTACAAATGCACCTCACACCCAAACTAGTGCCGGTGAATTTAAATGAATATATTGTGCACCAATATATTCATCAAGCAGCAGTAATATACAAAACGCCACTTAGTAACCTGCAGGAGCGAACTGGTTGCAAAGACTGCAATAAGACAAAAGAATTTCTTGGTCTGCTTTCGTCAGGCAAACCAATAGTGAACTACATGACTCACTAACAGTTCTGCTCCACCATTGAAGCCAAAGAATCAGTAGGAGACTCAAAGTCTGGCAGTCGGTAACTACTACCCACATTAGGTAACACGCCTTGAAGTTTACGTGTATAAGGAGATGAAGTTACAAGTACTGACCATCCGTTCCCGATATCTATACGCCCAATCTGAGGTACTTCAGTAAAAATACTCAACAGCGGGACTTCGTCACCATTCTTTAACATAATGTATGACCTACTGATCAAATCGGGAGTTTCCCAGTCACTAGGCACCAATAAAAAAATCAGGCTAAAATTACACATTTGGTTGCTATTTATTATTAAAACCTCGTTGCTATTCGACCAGTTTGGCCAACTAGCATCTCTTCTTAAAAACAACAGGTCATCATTTATATAAAACCCCTCGACATAGATTGGCTTCACAGTTTTTTGTTGCGGGAACAGGCTCTTTGATGGATATTTGACGATATGCAGTTTCTCCGACTCGGTTCTTATATGCATATTTGATTTATGCCAGGTAATATGATGAATCGGATCGGTTAGGATTCCTCTCTCTAAGTTTAATTGCTTAGCAGGTGCATCCTCAGAAAAGTGAAAATAATAAGAAAATTCACGCTCTTGGGCATTAAAGCTTAATGTGCCTAAAACAAATAATTCGCTTCCAATGTAAGCCTTCAGATGAAGCGCTTGTGGTTTATTCCCCATTTTTAAATTCTCCTATAATAACAATTAACCCACCCAAAGATGCTTCTCCTGCAGGCCCTTGGTCAGGTTTTTCTGAAAAGATTGTTCGGTGAAGTGATGCCGGAGCGTATTTGTAGAGCGGCCGGCTGTTTGCAGGAGCTTTTCGAGGGAGACGCCGCGAGTGGACTGGCCTAGAATGGCGAGAGCTTGTATGGCGAGGGCGTCGGCAGTGCAAAAGGAGTATTCTTGGTATTTAGAGCTTTTAAGAAGTGCTAGTGCCTCTTCTTCGCCAGCGTCGATTGAGGCGAGGAATTCCTTTTTCACAGATGCGTGCAAGGCTGCATACTCTTCAATGGTCGCAGTAAGTTCTTCAACCTTGTTTTGTGCAATATATGGCGAAAGTTGTATCGCTTTAGATGCACCCTCATCTGTAGAAAAGAAGAACGCTTCATCGTTCAGGACAACACTAGGAACTGCTATCTTGAACTTATTAAGCAGAACGTTCCAATAATTGCCTTTATGCGCAGCAATTATAATGTTGGCATCAAGGATTACTAAGAGTGAGTTCTTCATCGTCGACTTCATATAGGCCCTGCGTGGCTAGGTAGCTTTCTAGGTTTGGGATGGAAACGTGTAACAGGCGCGCGAGGCGACTGCGGGAAATTTTGGCAAATTGATAGGCAAGGTAGGCAAGGCGGATGAAGCGATCGCCTGGGGGAATCGCTTTAGCAAAAGCCTTTGTGAAGCTTTGCTTGTCTATAGCCTTGAAGCGTGGGTCTGAGAGCATTTTTTCTACTAGAGGTTTGGAGATGAGGTTGAGGTATTCTAGGCGATAAAGCAGCGCTGAGCTTGATACGCCATACTCTCGCGCTAAGGCAACAATGGTAGAATACTTAAGCTTTCCCTGCTGCACAAGCTTGTCAAACTGCTGGCGAAGGGTGGTGCTAGGCATTAAGATGCCGGCAGCAAAGGCATTTGCAAGCTGCTCGTTTTTCTTGTTATTGGCAAGCTCAGAAAATATGGCTATATCCCAGGTGATGAGGTGGAATAGCTCGTGGGCTACGCTAAAGGTTTGTCGCCATGGCACTTCGTCGCTATTGATGAGTATTGCAGGGCCGAAGATGTAGTCACAGCATGCTGCAGAGCCATTTTCGCCCAGCGATAGAGCTAAAAACCGCACGCCGTAATTTTCTTCTAGGGTTTTAAGTAAGGTAGAGCCGGGAAAATCCCCAAGGCGCATCTCTTTACATACTCTATCGGCAAGCTCGTTTGCCCAGGCAAAATCTGCTTTTTTTAGGTCCAGGGCCTCTTTGGGCAGGTTAAGGCGGCGCGGGAGCTTGTTTTCTAAAATCTCTTCCAGGAATTTATACTCTTCACAGCGTTGTATAAACTGCCTTTCTAAAAGCTCTTTGTGCTCTTGGGGCCTTTCTCGCCATAGTACTAGAGGCCCGGTCTCTTCTACTTTCTCAGACAATAAAGCTGGGGCATCAACGTGAAGAATACGCGCCAACTTCATGAGCTCCCACGCTTTTAGCTCGCGACGCCCTGCCTCAAGATCTACGACAGTAGTGTGGCTTGCCCATCCCATCTTCTCGGAAAGTTCATTTACTGTTAGGTGGCATGCCTCGCGCTCTTCTCTCACTCTTTTGCCTATAAAATGCTTTTCCATAGCCTCCTCGATCCATTCTGTTTGATATTTCGACATTCATCTATCTATATTATTGCATTTTATATATAATTATGCAAGAATTTCCGACATTTTGTATTTGGAGGACATTATGAACGTAGCACTTGTGACGGGCGCAAGCTCGGGGATTGGGCAGGAAATTGCGTATGAGCTTGTCAGGCGTGGCTGGAAGGTTGTGGGGGTAGGGCGGGATGCTGATAAACTTGCGAAAATTGCAAGTGAGCTTACGGATGCTTTTATTCCGGTAACGTGCGACGTAGCAAAGAAGCGGGAGGTTGTGGTGGCATCTAAGGCAATTCTTAAGCAAGGGTTATGCCCTACGCTCTTTTTTCTTAATGCAGGTGTTGCTGGGGCAAATGCTTTAGAAGACCCAAAAGTATTTGACCTTGCAAAGCATGAAGAAATTATGCAAGTAAACTACTTTGGTGTACTTGTGTGGGTGGAATTTTGGCAAAAATTATGTCAAGAAAAGGGCAAAACCAACTTTGTTGTCACAAGCTCAATAAACGCCACATTTGCTCCGCCTCAAGGAAGTGCCTACGCGGCATCTAAAGCTGCCATTGCAAAGGCATTTGAAGGCTTGTCGCTCACGTATTTTGGAACGAACTTGCACTTTTCTGTAGCCTATCCTGGGCCGGTAGACACGCCAGGGCTTTATGGCAAACTCCCCTTTACAGCATCTGCCGAAAAGATGGGAAAGGGTATCGTTGACTTTGCTATAAGCGGCAAGTCAAGCTATGAGCCATCATGGTTCTACGCAATACTCACGCGCATTCTTAGGGCCTTGCCCGCGGCGTGCACCATGAAGCTTCTTGGTAAAAAATAACAAATGTATAGGAACTTCAATGGGGTCACACTTGAGCTACCTTGCATACACTGCAAGGTAGCTATGCACTCTGCGGCTCTGGAAGCACTATAAAATACTCTTCTGTTACAATATCGGGGTCTTCTTTTTTAAGCTTTTGGCTGATAGCACGCAGCCAGATGGAAACATCGTCCAACTGAATAAAATACTTACTTGAGCGAACTCGCATGATATTTAGGCACTGGGCTACGTAGGGAAATTCGTTAGTAGTGCATGAGTGTTTTAAAAATGAAAGTAACGCTTGGATAGCGGGCATCTCATATCCAATTACATTGATTCGACTTAAGAGAGCTAAGGCTGTGTCGTTGGGTGTAGGCGATGTTGTTTTAGGAGATCTGCCTACCATTTGGAGAAACATATAGACAGTTTCCACGATAAGGTGGCTGTTAATGCTCATTGCAGGTTGTTGCTGAATTTCATAGAGACATCGCAGGACAAGCTCCCTAAATGTGACTTTGCCATCAACAAATGGGATGCTAGTGTTAGCTGATATGCCTGCCATAAAGTGCTTAAGATCTAAAAGATCATGCTTAAACCTTGGCTGAAGAAGTTCAGCACCACGTACAATCCGTTTTACAAAATCAACCACGTGGGTCTGCACAACGCCATTACGTACAATTTCAAAGCTGTCAAGATAGCTGCTCATACCTCGCTCAAACTCTTCTAAAAAGGCCTCAGGCAAATAGCCATGTACATTTGCAAAGTGGCTACTATCGCACGCTACGGGGTATATGAGACGCTCGATTCCATCTGCAATAGCATCGATCTGGTGGCGATCTTGACAAAATGGCAGATCTTCGGGCTTAGAAAGCGCCATGCTAGAAATTGCCTCAAGTAGTGGAGAAGGCGCTTCCAGCTGCATGCAAAACTCACTTTCTGCCTCTGCTTGCGTGAGGGTAAAAGGTCTATTTGGCGGTAGGCGATACTGTATGGGGTCCAAATCCTCAAGTCCCCTCTTAATTAATGAAAAAGTGGTAATGTGACCGTTCTGCATGGGTTTTATGAGAAGCAGCTTTTCATATTGATCTGAGATCTGGGGATCGCTCGAATGCTGATACGCCTTATAAAGCTGCATGATCGCAAGCACCACGTCGCGAGTAAATAGCTCTCGTATTTCTGGTGCAAAATGAAGCAAAAGCTGTGCTGAGGTTATACCACAGTAGGCAAGGGCATTATCATGCTTGTTTGTACCATCATCAAATTGAGCACAAAAAAAATTTTTAATCTCTGCTAAGGCAGCACTTGTTTTAGTAGATAGTTGAGGCGCACGAGTTGAAAGACCTAAATAGATTCTTTCAAAAACTTGTCTATAAAAATGAGGATCTATACTACGCACCAATGAGTAATTTATCAGTTCTTCAATCACTACTTTTGGAAAGTCCGGCGCACGATAGGACCTGCATTCAAGCTCATCAGGCACGCTTAACTGAACACGAAAGCCAAAGAGATCGTTAAAAAGTTCTTTTATAAAATAAGGATTACACAAAAGCACATTCTTTTCTGAGCCTTCTAGCTTATCAATAAATTTTTCTAGTATTGCAAAGAGCGCTTCAATTGACGTACGAGATGCCCCAAAAAAAGTCTCATCGGCAAATCTATGGGTAAAAAATACTCCTCGTTGCTCAGATGCATAGGTAATCGTTTTAGCTCTTTCGTTCCAGATCATTGAGTATTTTTTTTCCAAAAAAGTAAACTCAAGTGGATGCGTTATATCCATCTCCAAATCAAATGGCAAAACCACCGTATCCGGAAGGTCTTGAAAGCCTATTTGAATAACCGAGTCTTTAGCTAGATCCGAAGATGACCTAAAAAGGCGTTGCTCATTTGATAGCGCTGGAAAGGCTATATAGACGTGATTTGAACCATCTTCATTTCTTGCCCTGTCGTTATCACAAGTTATTCCAAAGGCACAGTTTCCTAGCAAGGGATGAGCGTTTCGACGAGCTTCAGAAAGGAGTTTATTTCCCATCAGCTCTCTTTGCAGAGCTACACGGTCGTCTTTAGATAAATTTTCACTTAATAAGTGGTAAAAGGCAATATCCTCTACCTTAAGGTACTGCCTAAAGCATGCAACAGGTATGCTGTGTAGATATACTGAAGGTCTTGTGATATCATAAGGAACCCTCATTTTCCGAGATGCCGATAGAGCAACTGCAGCCAACATCACGGCAAAATGGCCCTCTATAACATCTTTTACAAGTCTTACTGTCTTATCAAGAGCCCAAGGACAATAGAGCTCTACAACAACATTCTTAGCCGTAGAAGAGGTCGGAAACACAATAAAACTTTTAAACGGAAGATTTGAAGAAGCAAGGGTTCTAAAATTTTTTCTTACCTCAAGACGGCCATGTGATGCAGATAGTATGTGCCATGACCCATTTGAAGAAACTGTAAGCTGTTTACCGCAAAAATCCCAAGTAACTGACATTATCTTAACAAATTAAATACAAGATAATATCATAAAACTATATTAATTTGCTAGCACTTAAGACATTTTTTTGCTTTACATTTTGCGTTTGCACATTGTATGGTGTGCATTCATCAAGGAGCACGAAATGAAACTACTTAATTTGTTAGTTATAATGGGATTGATAACCGCTCAAGGCTTTGCAGATGGCGTCTGGACGAATTACCAAAAGGATGCCGCCCACACAGGATATATCGATGCAAAGAGTGATTCAAGGAAATTTCGAATTCGTTGGATAAAAGACTATAAAGCACATGAAGATGAGCGAACAGCAAAATCTACCTCTCAGCCGGTACTTACAGATGATTTACTCTACTTTATAATGGAAAGCACCCCTAATACGTTTCGTACTAATGGGATATACGCCCTAAATCCTCAAACCGGTGAAGAAGTATGGCGAACAGTACTTGATGATAGTAGGAATATTTCTGGACCCGTCTACAACGATGGCAGTCTCTATCTCACCCAGTTTCAGGGCAGTATCGAAGAAGATAATGGCTTTATACAGGCCTATGATGCAAAAACAGGTGCCCTACAGTATTCAGAACCACTTTCTCTCAAATGGTACGACACCTTTAATCAGCCTGTGATATTTGGCGACCATATCTATGTAGCAAAAGCCGGCAAGCAGTATAGCATTGACGCAAAAACCGGCCAAGTAGACTGGCTAGAGCCTCTTGGAGATAGAAATCAGCTTGCCACAGTAACTGAAGACTATATTATCCGCCTACAAGATGTAGGGATTGATGTAGTAGACCGCATAACCGGACTAGAGCCAGTATACATTCGAGGCGTGCCTGGCGAAGAAACAAGCATGACAAACCGCGCACCAGTGTGGGATGAGAAGAATAAAACCCTCTACGCTGTAATCAGGATAGAAGATCCTGATGATCACGTAGGCTGGGTTCCTACACAGCTTACAGCGTTTGATCTAGACAACAAAAGCATTAAATGGTCGCTGCAGCTACCTGCCATTTTTCAGCCGGTTCTCGCCGGCGATACCCTCTACTTTTCTAGCGATAACAAAGTATATGAAGTAGATGCCCTCACAGGCAATGTTAATTGGATGTGGCAATCCCCTACAACTGCAGAGCAGATCCTTGTCACCAAAAACCATGTTTTTGTAAACTCTCACAACTGGCATAACAAAACCTACGCCATCTCACGAACAACGCACAAAAAAGCATGGGAGATCAACATGCACGGCTACATGTCCGCTGATGAAAATAATTTATATATCATTAGCGCATTTTTGGACGTCCGCATCACAGCAGTCGCCCTACACTAAAATAACCGGACCACAGCAATGCAGCCTGCTTCCTGCATTGCTAGGTTACTATTTTCTCTAGCAACAGCTCAAAATCCATTTTTCTAAGAGTACCAAATTTATCCTGCCGTTCCAAAGTTAACCAATCTGATGGAGCTGCCTCTTGCTGCCACTTCAGAAGATTTTTCTTAAA
Source organism: uncultured bacterium (assembly GCA_964514655.1). Lineage (GTDB taxonomy): Bacteria > Chlamydiota > Chlamydiia > Chlamydiales > FEN-1388 > SZAS-7. The sequence goes on along the minus strand of CAZEQY010000015.1, from coordinate 7,069 downwards.
GGTCTGGAACCATGAAGGCTCTTGTGCGAACAGCTTTTTTATTCGTAGAAGGGTCTCGTCCGATAAGGGCCCAAGTTGTGTTCCGACATACCAGATTCCATAAAGATCCTTGTAAACCTTTTTCTTGTCTACTCTTTTCGGAAATGCAAGCCCCTTGTTAAAAATCCAAGCATCAGGGGATACAACGAATCCCTTTTCCCCAGATAGAGTGAAAAAGCACAATGTGTTCTCTAGACTTAATTTTAAATAACTTAACGATTGAGCGACCACTCCTGCAATAACCACATTTTTTTCTTTATCGTTTCTGACAGAATCGTCTGTGAGAAATTCTACAACCACATCCACATCTTCGATTGTTTTTTTATAGGACTCGGTTGCAGGATCTAGATAATCCTTAAATGATTGTTCAAAGCCTGATTTTCGTAGGAAATTTGCAATACTCTCTCTTGAAATCTGTGGAATTTTCCGAGGTATTAAGGAGTCGATGTCTCTAGTTCCTACAGGGGGATTACCAACTTTGTGATCGGAAAAATATAATTTATAAATGATTGGGGCATAGCCTCCGGTGATTATGATATGAGAACACCAAGGACCAAGCGATTGAAGAAAGTCTGAAATAATTCTATCTTCTTTATCAAAATCCATTTTAATGCCCACCATTTGCATAAATTCTTTTTATTTCCTCAATATTCTCTGCGAGGTATTCAGCTTGTTCTATTCCTCTTAACGGAAAATGAAAAAGGTCCAGATAGGTTAGAATGGGTCTCGTTTGATGAAGCTGTTTTTCAGGATGAAGGCAAGAGCGAATCATATGCTTGTAGTACGGCTCAATCAACAGTACATCATAGCCCCTATTTTGATGTTCTAAATGAAGAGCTTTTTCTATAACTGGTATATTTTTTATATCTAAAACATAAAGTTCTAAAGTCTCTAAATTGGAGTTTTTACATTTATACAAATCAGCAGCCGAATGAAGGGCCACCACAACATGTTCTATCAAATCAAACTTCTTTAGGGCATCAAACAATTCCTTTCTGCTTCGATATGCTGAACTATACCCCCACATTTTGCATTTTTTTGTGATATTATACGACTCAGTCCAACTTACTAGTAACTCTTTGGGTTTTGATAGAATGAATTTTTTAGAGGTCGCTAATCCTTCTGACTTCAGATATCCATAAAACAACAGATAATTAAAAACTTTTTGAATCAGGCCAACACTCACACGAATTTCTCTATGGACTTCGCTAATAGAAAAGTTTTTTCTTTTAATTCCATTACGTAACAGCCATTCAAGAATCGATGCCGATTTATCAGAATAGACATTGATTTCAGCATTAGAGCTATTGGCATAAAGCAATTTTTTCATATTTTTCCCTCTCATAAAATGTGCCATCTTTTCACTATAATATGCTTTTCATTATATAATGAAAAGC
>CAZEQY010000015.1:0-5533 GCA_964514655.1 uncultured bacterium | reverse complement strand
CTACGCCCCACATTGTTCCGGTACGCAGTATAGAACTCATTTTGAACCTCTTGAATACTATTTTAAAAAGCTGTATATATAGTTTACAAAAGTCTACCAATACAGCTCATTTTCTGGCATTGCAAAGTTTGGGAACACTACAATGAACGAAGGAGCTCGTCTAGCTGGCTGCCTTCGAAGTGTAGTTTGTCTTTGTAGCGGCTCTTGAGGATTTGATGTAAGAGATGCTCCTTCATTGCGGCTGGGTCGTTTTTCTTAAGCCATGTTGTAAGCTCACTAACTTCTTCTCGCGTGTAACCATTTACTTGCCCATCAAAAAACTTGATCTGGGCAATTAGTGAAGTAAATCCTGGTAATTGGCGCACATCAGCTTCGGCTGTTGAATAGTGCTGGCTGATAAATCTATTCGTCCTAAGGTCTAGTATTGCTCCATGAGACTCAGAAAGAAAATCGCCAAGTGTTACTGATGCAATTTCCTTTGTTATTACTTCCGGCTTAAAAGGCCAGCAGGAATAGTCAGGCGGTGTACGCGTCTCTTTGATGGCAATATGAAGAAGACCTACCGGGAACATAGCTTCATCAAAGGCATCTCTTTTTCTAAGCGATGCTGTGCCCTTTCGAGAAAGGGGCAAAAAGGTATCTTCAACGCGAATTTTAGGGTCATAAGCAGGATGTATTGCCGCCTGAACAGAGTGATAATTCCTATCATCGACACGTACTGGATACCAGCCAAGGCCCTTTGATGCCGCTTTATCATTATCTGCTTCTAGCGCAATTTCAATCTCCTCTTCTTGTTCTACTTCCTGTTCTTGCTCTACTTCAAGCTCCATATCAAGCTCATCTTCGCTAGCTCCTACAGCCTTAACTGCCTTTTCAGGCATTCTATCAATAAGCTCTTTACTGTAGCTAATAGCCTCGATAGCTGCTTTTGCCACGTCTAGCCCTAAATGTGCGGCCTTTTTCTGCATATCCTCCTTATAGGCAACAAGCACATCTAGAGTATCAGTGTCAGCCCTCTTGATGTGGCAATGTTTTGCATGATAGTCGCCGTCATTTGAATATTTTGTTTCCGGTGGCGATATAAAAAGTTCTTTTATCCCCTCTTTAGCAAAGAGGTCTAAGAACCCATTATGAATATCCAAGGAGACAAGCTTTGTCTTTGCATTTTTGCGAATAAGCCTTGAAGGCGTTTGCATCTGTGTTTTATAGATGTCGCCAGCGTCATTTTTTGCATCAACTAAGACTGCATGCACAATCACATCGTCGATGGTTGAACAAAAATCAAGGTACTCAGAAAGGGCTAAGATAAACTTTTGAGTAGATATTCTAAGCCTTCCCTCTTTTTGACAAGTTTCCTTAAGCCCATCTTGCTCTGCAAGAGTAAGAAGCGCTGTCACATCTGGTCTAAGCGGGATGTCAGTACCACGCGTCTGAGACTGTACAAAGACAAAGCCGCTTTCATAAAGGTTGCCTGTCGCATTGCCTACAACGGTGATGTGCTCAGCATCCGTATGCACTCCCACCTGTTTTAAGGCGCTATTTTCACTCAAAAGCAGCTTTGCAACATCGGTAGGTGCCTCGTCGTTATAGGTGCCGTTGCCGTCGATAATAGCACCGATTGGGGCAAGCTTTTGGGCTTCTTGCAATAGAGCGCGCGGTTTTTGAGGGTCATAATGCAGCACATCGCGCATTTTAGCGCGCTTAGCAAGGCGGTAGACCATGCTTGCCTGTATTTTGCCATTTATCTTCTTGTTCATGCGAAAATGTGAGTGGACAGATCCCTCCTTACCCACAGTAGCAGATGTTCCAGATACTGCTGCTTTCATGTCTATACACTCTTGTGGGCCCATGGCAATCACAGTGCCGCTAGATTTTAGTTGAGAGAGGCGCATCTTTAAAAACCAGATCACCTTCTCAATATCGCTGTTAATAGCCTTTACAGCTTGATCTATATCAATGTCATCAAGGCGAGCATCCGGCAATATAGCCTTAAACTGACTAAGTGCCACCTGACTTGTCTGCTGATCGCCAGAATCAAGCACCCTTTGTTTAACATCTTTTAACCACTCAGTAAGATCAAAGGCTGTAATACCACCTTGTAGATAGTCCTGAATCGTGTAGTCTACCTGCTCGCCAACAGTGCCAAACTTCTGGTCTGTCATATCGCCATTATGTAAGACCACTGTTCGCTTGCCATCATCGCTTCTTGCATAGCGAGAAAGCCTCTTTTGGCTAAGTGTTAGCGGAAGCACTGTATAAAACTGCGTGTGGCAAAAGGTAGCGCGGTCTTTAAATTTCGGGCTTTTATCGGCTAAAAGAGCAAGGACATCTTCATCCTGGCCTAAGAAGTAGCGACATAGACCATCTTGCAGCTCTAAAGAGCCAGCTTCAGCTGCAAGCTTTTCAGCCATGCGATTAGCTGCTCGCTTTATAGCGTTATCTCGCATTTCTTGAGAAATCGACTGCTGAAGATTATCCTGTAAGCCAAGCTCCTTATCTTCAAGCAACAGCCTATAGATATCGATACTCGTGTCGATCATAAATGGATTAATGGCATGTGATCCCACACCTAAATCCAGCAGAATTTTTTGGTTTGGCCTATTTGGGCCATCAAATTCGTCTTCATTTTCACATGCCTTATTCTCTGCAAGGCGCAAAATGCGCTGCAGATAGCGATGATGCTCTATATAAAGATCAGAAGGTGGCACACCTTGAAGCTTCATTTCTAAAAGCTCTTGAGAGAGCCTCCAGAACTTTTGTTCAAGTAGCGGAAAGGTCTTATAGTCAGTAACTACGCAGCCATTATGCTGGATCGTAGCAAGTAGCTCTTCATTCATCGTTTTAAAGATGGAAGTCTGTACAGGCTTTTCCTGCCCCTTTTCATCGCGCACATATTCCGTCTTTGTAAGACGCATTTTCATGTTGAAGCGAAGTGGGTATACCGATATGCCAAAGAGGTTGCCAAGCACTTCCTTGTATTGAACAAGCGTTTCTTTATATAGCTGTGCAGGCACTGTCTGAAGTACAAGGTTTTTGCCATTAGCTTTTAATAGCGTCTGTAAAAGTCCTAAGACAGATGTTTTTCCGGCAGCCGTTGGAGCCTGTACGATAGCAAATGGGTCGCTCACAAGGGTTTCAAGTAGCTGAAGCTGATCAAGCCCTGCATCCAGTGACTTAAAAGTAATAAATCGCTGCGCTTCAAATATCAAAAAGCGAGGGTCACTTGAAGCATCGTAGGCGCATTTTACTGTGAGGAGATAATAAAGGGCCTTGGAAAGCTCCTTTTTTGTCTCAACGTCTGATGCTGCCTGTAGCTTGTCAATAAGCGCTAAAGAGGCATCTAGGGCATTTTTTCGTACAAGAGCCTCGAAGTAGTTATGTAAAAGCTTTTTAAGCTCTACCACATCTGTAGCGGCCGAAAGCCTTCCTTGTTCCTTTACAAACTCTAGCTTATTAAGACCAAAGGCCATTCGTAGCTCATCAAAAGAAGCTATGCTCTTTTTGCCGGAGTATATTTCAAGCTGCTCTTCAGGTCCTATAGCCTTGTGAATAAGCGAAGTGACTTCATTTTTTAACAACTCTAAAGACGCATCCTGGCTATTTCTTAGGGGAAGTACCTTTGTTGCAACAAAAACATCAAGCTCTTCACGAGTTGCTGAAAGCATGTTGTAGCTTGTCTCTTCTACTTCCTTTTTATAATCGGCAAGTTCTTGCTGAAGATCAGCTAGTGCCTGCTCTTCATAACGAGCTAAAGGCCGATTTGGCTTTTTCAGGCAAATATCAGGAAGTTTGTCATACTCCTGCTTAAAGAGTCCTGCAACATCGTCAGGCCTAAAGAGGCGATAAAACTCCTTGCCAGGGGCAAGACGGGTAAAGGCTCCCTTGAGCTCATCTTCAGTAAGAGGCACATTAGGCATAACGGCACGTTCTATATCTGCAATATACTGCTCTCGATCTCTGCTAGAGCGTCTTTTCTTCCATTCTGCAACTTGCGCATCAAGGCCATCCGGAAGATCACTTTCTTTGCCTATTTCATAGCGCTGATCTTTTGGAGTAAAGTAGATCTTTAGCTGCTTTTCGTAGTATTCCGGCTCTTGCCTTTTTGCAATGCGAGCAAGCTCTATACGCTCAAACTCTGTAAGCTGAAGCTCTCTTGGTAGAGATCGTCCCGCCTGTAATGTGCTCTTGCCCATAGCCATGATGACAGTATTTAACACCTGAATGACTGCCTTCTTAGGATTTTCCTTCTTAAGTAGTCTTTTCAGTTCAAAGGCAAGCTTTAGCTTAAGTGCTGCCTCTCCACCTGTCTGTGGAAGACGAGACAGTGTATGCATAATAAAGTTTAGCAGCAAGTTTACGTTTGTGGAATCAAGTGCTCGAGAAGTAAATGAAAGGCGTTTTATAGCCTCATATGCTCGACCAAAGTCTCCTTGGGCAAGTAAGTGCTGAGCAAGGAGGAGTGTGCCAGGAACCTTTTTATCTTCTGTAAAGCAGATTTCTTCAGTGTAAGCGCGAAGATCAAAGGTAGAGTAGGAGATCTTATCAAGACTATCATCAAGACCAAGCTGCAGATCAAAAAGAGGTCTTGGAGCATCGCCTCGCATCAGGCGAACAAACTGCAGCAAATTCTGTACCATCAGTATAATACGACCAATGCCCTTTGCAGTTGCCTGCAAAGCTGTTTGTCTATGCGTTAATGCATCACTTGTTGGCACAAGCAGCTTTTTAGACTTTGTAGGATCTGGATGCTTAAGCACAAGTGCACACTGTAGATACTTTTTATCACTAGGTTTCGGGTTTGCTACTACAATGTAGCCATCTGAAGTGATAAGTTCATTGCGATCATTTACACTAAAGGTAAGTCCATAGCGAGAAAGTTCCACTTTTTTGAGTTTGCCATTTTGGCTCCAAAGCAGTATGTCGTTTGGGTTTTCAAAACTATATAAAAATTCTAGACCTAACGCCCCAAAGTCACTAGCAGTATTAAGCGTGTATGGAGTATCTGCATCTAAAGCGCGATCTAGGCATAAGCCACCTGATGTTTGGGTAAAGACATAGGTGTGTTGAATATTGCCATTACCATCTAGTCGATATCCTTTTAAAGGCTCTTGTGGATCAATATAGATCCCTTTCCTGAACACTGCCGGTAACGGCAGCATTTCGGGCCTAAAATGATCGAATAGGCTCTTAGTTCTATTTGGTTTTTGAAGCTCATTTTGCGGCACTAATCGTAGCCATTTGTCATTTGCTGCCTGCTTGTAGAGAGTCCAGCTTGTACCCTGCATCTCAAGGCGGCATGAAAGGCCTGCAAGATCAGTAAAGGCATAGACTGAATCGCGTACGGTAGCTGCAAAAGGCTGCTTAGGAAGAGAATCAAATTGCAGGCGAAACTCGCTAGCCTGAAAGATAAAATCAGGTATAGAATCTAGTTCAGAACCCTTTAATGATAGGACGCTAAAATTCAAGCAGTCTACGCTATACATGCTATTTGTAAAGACACCATTCTTTTGATATACCCATGGGCTATCATCTA
>CAZEQY010000014.1:0-79249 GCA_964514655.1 uncultured bacterium | reverse complement strand
TACTTCGTTCAGGAGTAACCCTTTCTCACCCTGCGCAATTACCATATGTCAGGCCTGGCATTCGGGCATTTGTTGCTTAACTTTATATTATGACTTATGTACTATTCACTCCTATTCACGAAGACATAGGTTCAACATGGCAAGAAGAACTCGTTATCATGCGCCTGGGGCAATATATCACGTTATGCTAAGGGGAAATGATCGCGAAGAGATTTTTTTCAGTGATAAAGATCGCTGTACAATGTGCCTGTTAATCCAGGAAGGTATTGAACGGTTTGGTCACCGCATACTAGCCTTTTGTTTTATGACCAATCACATACATCTAGCGATTCAAGTTGATCAAGTCCCTTTGTCCCGTATCATTCAAAATCTCGCATTCCGCTACACGCGATACTTGAATTGGAGACAAGGGCGTATGGGACATTTATTTCAAGGCAGGTTTAAGTCGATTCTAGTTGATGGGAGTCGTTACTTAAAACAGTTAGTGCGATATATCCATCTCAATCCTGTGCGTGCTGGGTTGACACTACAACCCGAAGCATATCGGTGGAGCAGCCACAATGTCTATTTGAGAAATACAGAATTAGCATGGTTAGATCCAAGTGTGTTATTGGCCAACTTTGCTGAGGATCCAGCTGTTGCTATTTCCAATTTCCACAGCTATGTTTGCGCTGGAATTAACGTTCCAGAAGAATTTGATTTTAAGCGCGGCATGCATGATGGGATTTTTGGAAATGATGATTTTGCTAAGACAATTAAAGAAAAAAAGAACTCTGCCACAAAACCTCAGCCAAGTATTTCTGAACTTGTTCAAGCAGTGTGTGAACGTTATCAAATTGACCTTATTACCATAAAAAAACCAGGTAAGCACCGACAAGCAGCCAGTGTTCGAGCGATTCTATCATTACTAGTTTCTGAGGAGACGAACGCTACGTTAGAAGAGCTTGCTGCAATCTTAGATAGAGATGCTAGCAGCTTGAGTAAACAAGTAGCTCGCCTTAATATCAAAAAATTATCATCGGAAGATCTGCAAGATGAAGTTGCCGAGTTAAGAGCTTTCTTGTTACAAATGCCCGAATGCCAGGCCTGACCCCACCTTAAACTGATGGGCGAGGTCGGCGATGGAGGGGCGTTTTCTTGGGTCTAGCTGAGTGGCGCTCCAGATGAGGTGGTCGAGGCTATTTGGGTCTTGAGGTTCTGGGTAGCGTGCCGTATAGGCGGCTTGGGCGGAGGCGTCTTCATAGCCTCTTAAGTGGTCGATGATCGCGGCTGGATCATCAAGGCCATCAAAAACCTTATGCGTGAGAATACTGCCTTTATTGAAGATGCTATAAAGCATCATGCCCATGCTCCATACGTCGCTTTTTTCACTTAGGTTGTCCCAGCGCTCACTGCCGGCATAATAGGCAGCTTCTGGGGCTAAGTAGCCCGGAGAGCCCGCAAGCATAAATTTGTCCGGATCGGCATCTAGCGCCACAGTAGCTCCAAAGTCTGCTATCTTGCACCTACCGTCTTGAGCAATAAGGAAGTTATTTTCCTTGATATCGCGGTGGATATAGCCACGAGCATGTAAAAGAGCAAGGGCATCCATAGCATCGCCTATAAGCTGCATCATCCACGCTGTTTCTTCTTTAGAAAGCGATCCCATCAAGTATAGATCAACTAGGCTAGCAAGACTTGAGACCGATACCTTTTCAGGGTGTGCCTCATTAGGCTCTAGGGTGTATGTGGCTTCACTCATCACCATAACTTTGCTATTTGTGCCAAGATTCATGACCTTATGCAGCTTTATAATAGCCTCGGGTATTTCTTGTTGCAGCTTTTCGATCAAGGCAACCTCTTTGTCATAGCGGTCTTGAGCTGTTAAAGGAACCGCATTAAACAACATATCGCGGTCTTTGATTCGCTTTTTAATAAGCTCATCAACACCATCATGCGCATGTATGGCCCGTAGCTCATCTAGCGATAAGTCCTCTAGAGGATATTCCCCTGCTACAGCTTTTTTTGCGCGCTCAGTAACGGGCAAATCTCTAGGTGCTACCTCGTCTTCTTCTGTTGTATCAATAGAGCTACGTACTGAAGAGCTTGTTGTATCTGAGCTTGCGTCTGACATAGAAGAAGTTGTACTTGTGCTTTGATGCACCATAGAGCGTGGAGACTCTCCTGCATGCATCACAATAGGCCTCAAGGTGACAACCCTATTTTCTCCTAAAGCAGCAAAGTAATCGATGGCATGGGCTGCAAGCTTAAACTTGCCCATATCTATCCCCTTAAGCTCAACAACGACGCCTGCATGTTCAGAGTAAAAGACATTATAGGCTTCAGCAATATGGACCTTGGACTCTAGCCCCTCTTTTACAGCGCGCTTAAAGCACTTTTCAACATCGTTCATCACCACATAGCTAAGACCTGTCTGCTCTTGCTTATAGACTAATGATGGGGTGTGTTCTGGCTTCTCTATGCCAAGATTAGCCATAAGGCGGGTAAATATACGATTTAGTATTAAAAGCTTTGCCATTGGGGGGTCTACATTCAGAAGATGAGCCTCTTTAGAGATAAGCTCATCAGTGATACCTGCGCGGTCTAAAAGCTGACGCGCTACCGTATCAACGTCTTTGCCTACAAATTCGCCGCCAAGCGAAGCAATTTTCTTGGCCATCTTGGCAGCATAGGCCTTCTGGTCTTGAGTTGTGTTACCAAATGGTTGAGGCTCTTGAAAGCCCTGTGGGATAGACGACATCTAAATACCTCACTTCTCCCCCATATAGCATTATAGCAGATTTTAGGCTAAAAGAGAATTAGCAACCTCTTTGACAGAGGTTTTTATAGCGTGAGAGCCTTCACGATTGAGGGCATTTAGGCGAAACATCTTGATCCCGGCTTCAGGCTTTACCGCCGGCAAATAGAGGCGATATTGAGGAATGGGGGTCTTTGAGAGCGTACACATTGTCGACCCATCAAGCTGCCCATCTTGAAGCCTTTCAAGCACTTCTTGGTGCTCGCCAGGATGGCACGTACAAGCCGGTCCATATGGGTGAGCACGGTACTGAAAATCGGCGCTTTTTTCCTTAGGAACAGCGATAACGTAGAGGTTACCTGTCGTAGTAAGGGCATTTGTAAAGTTAGTACTCGATAATAACTTGTTGGCTAGAGTCTCCACTGTATGAATACTCGCACTTTTCTTGAAGTGGCGAAGAGTGGATATGATTATCTTTTTAAGTTGATTCCCTCCATCTAGCACATTGTCATTCTTCATCAAGAAGTAAGGTGCAGATTCCCACTCTTGGTAGTTATCAAAGCAGCCATCAATAGAAAGGATTTTCTCTCGCACATCAAGCTCATCATCATTTATCTTTTTCCCTAGAGATCGATAATGATCAAGAAATTCACGCGCTGTTGCAGGATCTTTTTTCCCAAAGCCAAATATGCTTTTTACGAAGTTTGTAACATAGGATGAAAGCATGTCAAAATAGCCATCAGTTATCTCGATACCTTCTCGGCGCAAAAATTTGTAGTGGTGGAATTTTTTTTCTGGGTTTACAAGCTCTACTAATTCCTTAATAAGCATCGGTACAATTGACCACTTGATTGACTGGGCGTGCAAAAAGATGTGGTGTGTCTTTTCATAGATTCGCTTAATTTCATACGCCTGCGTATAAAGTAAAATTGCTTGCTTTGAAAGCGCTGCTCTTTTGTGTTCATTAGTAAGCTTTACTAAAGAGATAGTGTTTTTGATTTTATCTGATTCACTGTTTGTTACGGCACCTGCACCTTTTAAGCGCTGTAATTCTAGCTCAGGATTATCCTTGCGACTATTTCTGATAAGGGTAATAGCAACTTCTTGCCAGCCCTCTTGGTTAGCTTCTTCAAGCTCGCGGATTTGACGGGCGACAGCTCTACCTTCTAAAAAGGCATAAAAACGCTTTGCTTCGTCTTGTAAGCCAAGCAATGACATCATGGCTTTAGAGTCTTGCTCATCAAGCTGCTCAATAGTGAGCGTCGGTAGCAACTTATCGCGAACATGTTTTATAAGTACATCAAGAGGCCTTTGGAGGTTAAAGCTCTTAGCATCTTCAACAAAGGCTCTTTTTGCTCGAGTTGAAAGCGCCTTAAATCGCTCCCACACAAGGCCTGTTTTTATATGCTCTACTCGCTCTTCGATAAGCGGAGCAAAGACTGTGCGATTAATTAGGAGTTGCTCAATATGTCGCTTCTGATGGTTTCGTGAAAGCTCATCCCACTGTCCTGCTTCTTCATAAACCTGTTTATTGTTTCTAAGCTGTATAAGGCCGTTATTACAAGAAAAACGTGAAAAAAACGCAGTAAGGCCCTTATACCGTGTAGGGTCTTGATAGGTTTGTGGCTGCTTTACGTGAGTCATGAGGGCATTTGTAAAGTCATAGACAAAATAGCCACTTAGAACCTCTGCCTTTTCTTCATATGCGCTAAGCTTAGTTTGCACCTGAGAAAATGTGGCATTTTCCTTTTTTGCATACTTGATAAGCTGCTCACCAAGTCTATACACTTCATTATTTCGATCAGTAATAGTGCGGCTAATTGTGTCTACTAAAGAGGCAATGCGTATAACGCATGCATGCTTATCAAATCTTGCACGACCGGCTTCTGTCAAAAGCCCTATAGTTCCAAGCGAAATTACCTTAAGAACAAGACCCCAATTTGGATGATGCTGGGTCCAGATATAAAAGCGCGTAGAGATGTGTTTTCTATCTTTATCAGCAGCCTGCATAGCGCCTTTACCTACCTGGGCATTGATTGCCTGGGTAAATGTCGTTAGCCACGAGGTTTTATATGTAGGCATACTATCTACAACCTGGCTGACAACATCAGCGTATTGTACTTGCCCTTCTTCTGTATGAGGGAATTCTATAGAAGAATTCCAAATAGAGTGTTTTGTAATTTGCATAGAAATATTTTAACAAATCCCTCAATTAAAAGCAACAAGTAAGTTTCGAATGCTATTTCCGCCCCCCCCCCGAAAGCTATTGCTACAGGCTGCTACACTTTGAAATTTGACAAATTTAATAAAAGGTTTTAAGATGCTCAAAAGATTGTGTAGTAAAGCATAATTCAACGCAAAAACGCAAAACCCAAAAAGCGCAAAATATGGAAAACGAACTATCATACAAAATAATCGGAGCGGCCATCGAGGTTCAACGAACTCTCGGGGGACCAGGATTGCTTGAAAGCATCTATGAAGAAGCTTTATGTCATGAGCTCACTCTTCGTGGTCTCAAGTACCAAAGGCAATTGCCTGTAAAGGTTGTTTACAAGGGTGTAACAGTTAGTGAACATTTGTACATAGATATTCTTGTCGAAGACAAGGTAATCCTTGAGATTAAAGCAACAGAAAAATACCACCCTATATATGAAACACAAGTTCTCACATATTTACGATTAACAGGCAAGAAACTTGGCTTGGTGATCAACTTTGGTAATCCATGCGTAGGAGATGGAATTTCGCGAGTTGTAAATGGTCTTTAAGTGATTTTTGCGTTTTTGGGTTTTTGCGTTTTTGCGTTAAATTTTTATCTTACCAAAAAAACACCTTTAAGCCTCAAGAATATATATAAACTAGAAAAGTAATGCAAAATCGGCACTTTATGCCGCTAGGTACTTTTGTAGCCTGCTAAGGTCTTCGTAGGAGACGGGGAAGACGAGGTCTTTAGACTCTATGGGCTCTGCCATTTTGCGGATGATGGTTGCTGCCCAGCCATCAACGGTTTTTGCTAGATCTAACTCTAGATGATCATAATAGCGCTTATCATATTGCTGTTTAAGGGGTGTTTGGCCTGCTGTAAAGCTCACATACATTGTTATACCGGCAGATCTCATGTCTAAGATCTTGCAAGCCCGCTCATAGGTTTCAGCATCACATCTCCAAAAAGAGTCGCAGATAGACTTTACATAGCGATCACAGGAGTAACCGTCAGTATTTGCCGGCATAAATTCGGTGCTGAGATAGGCCTTTAGTGAGCGTATTTTTGCTTCATTGCAAATTGTTGGGACATCTTGGCCAGGCTCTTTTTTAAGAATCCCCCACCCAACTAGCTTGTCAATTCGCTGAGCTGCTCCCTTAACAACACCTTGTAGTCTCTTGTAATTCGTCTCATTAGGGGGCATTAGTAGCGCGTTGACAAGAGTCTGCATACTATTTTTTTCATCTTCGTCTGATAAGACAAAATTTTTATTCATCAAGCGAATTTTATCGGCAATTTTGAGTGAACCGCCATAATCAGAAATATCAAACCTTGTTTTATCCCATAAGACATTATCGGGCTTAATATCTCCATGACACATGCCCTTGCTGTGCATATACAATAGGCCTTCTAAAAAGACTGAAAAGCGCTTTCTTCTCTCAGGAATGCTTAAGTGCTGGTAGCCGCTTTTCTCAGCTAAAGTCAGCGCTCCAAAGATATCATCAATTTCACATCCAACAGCCTGCATACACACCTCAAAATAAAATATTCTATATAAATGAGGGTATATTTAGCAAGCCTTCATTTAGGCTGGGGATGTTTCGTCGATGAGCTTTTGATAGAGGGCTTCAAGCCTTTGGACTGGGGCTTGGCCCATGAGTTTAGTAAGGATGGGGCCTTCTTTTGTTGAAAACTCTTTGAGGCGAGCAAGTTTTTGTTCTCGCGTTGCCTCACCTGTAAACAATGCCTGCAGGCCCTTGTTGTAGTCGTTGATGGCCTGTTTTTTTACGGCTTCATTATCAAAATCTTGCTCCTCAAGATGCAGCACATGTATAAAAAACTGACGCCAGGTAACGTTGCGGCCAAAGTCTTTATATTCATAGTAAGAGTCAATGGTAATAGACTTCTTGCCATCTTGCGTACGTATTGTCGCATGCTGCATAGGCTTTTGTATGCCGGTAGCAGCTCCTAAATATTCAAGATTTGCTCGAGCATTTGCTTCTTCGTTAGATTCACCGGAAAGCTCTGTTGCATACTTTACGGCAACATCAGCTTTAGAGCTAAGAGAATGGGCTAAATAAACAACGGAAGCAGCTCCTCGGCCAATTTCTTCTTTTTTGATAAGAACATCCACCCCGTTTTTATCAGTTGGCACAAGTATAGCAGTAACCATTTTTCCATCATGCTCAAAGGTATGTTCATTAAGAGCAGGAAATTGGCTCATCGCTTTTTGAACAAGCTCGCGATCTACAGCTGAAAACTTTTGGATCTCAGCCTGTTTCATCGCCTCTATTTTGCCATTTACCTGTTCTAGCGCCTGCTCAGCCTCTTTTTTTACTTCCCCAGTTGCAAGCTCAGTGATTCTGCCTATCTGCTCTTTTGCCGCCTGCAAGGCCATAATGCCGCCCTGCCTATTGTATGGGTTGATGCGCACCTTAACAAGCATATCGGCGCTATTTTTAGTTACGTAGTGCTCTCTTCCATCCGGACCCTCAAGCCTTATAAGAGTTTGATTATTGCCAACGGCCTGAACATCTAGCACCTTATGCGGGATCTCATTGATGAGTACTACATCTGATACCTTGCATGCACCGGCACTTACTCCCATGCGTGCATTTATAATCTCATTGCTTGTGATGTTTGAGACATCGGATAGCAAGTGATGTAAAACCTCATTTTGCAGCCCAGGAGCAAATGCCAAGCGGCTAAAAGCAGCTTCTCGAGCCTTTGTGGCAGATCGCAAGCTCTCTCCTAAATCTCCTACAGCACGCCCCCCAAAGGCAAGCATCTTTGCTAAATCAGGATCGTTACTTTTTGCAGCTTTTACTAATGCTTCTTGGAGTGCACCTCTAAGTGCTGATAAACATTCAGCCCAAGTTTCTTGCGTGGGCACTTCCGGAAAGTTCACCAGGCACTCTCTTGGGCAGTTTTCCTGTACCCACGCATGCTGTAGAGACATATTTTTTGGGTTTTCAGCAAATTCCTTAGCATAAATATCCATCTGATCAAGCGAGCATATAAGTGACTCATGAAAGTGATAGCGCTCTAGATCTTTTGCAAGCCTTGTTTCACCCCTTTGTTGCAAGCAGACGATGACATCATTATGAAAGTTTGGAGAGTTTGCCGCTTGGGCACCGGTTGTGACGATAGCCTTATAGAGGGCAATATCAAGCACGCCAAGGCGCTTTGCTTCTAAAAGGTCATCAGCTGCTCGTTTTGGTATATCTTGCAAGCTTTGGCTGTCTTCGCTAAAAGAGGCTACAAGAGCCTCTTTAAAGGCCTTTGGATTGGTCTTTGCATTTGTCGCAAGCTCATTAAGTCGCACATAGCTATCAAGCCGTGAAAGGCTAGGAGCCTTCTTTAAGGCCAAAAGCTCTTCATGAACGCTTTTTGCCTCTTCAAGCTCTATGGGCGCTTTTTTGCTAAGGGCCTTTTCAAGCTCGCCTGTCATACGCTTAAGGAGCCCTCTATCTAAAAGCCCGGCTCTATCTGCCTTTTCACAAGCGTTAAGCGTAGCTTGAAAAGCTGATTGCTTGTCTTTTTTCTTTTCCAATTCCTGCTTAAAGGCTTTTAAAAATAGATGCCTCTGGATGGTTTCTCCCGAAAAAAAGGATCTAAGCTTAGGCGGCACATCCTTTAGACTAACCTTCGTCGAAAAGACATTTTTAATAGACGTGATAACCTGTTGGACCACCTGATTTTTGGGAGCGAGCGAATGTGTACGGCTTTTGCCATTAACAAAGGTCGCCTCAGCCTTTTTGCTCGCCAAAAAGACTGAACTTGTTTTGGCGTCGCTACTGGGCGCACGATCTTGTTCTTGAACAGAAGTCGCTTCTAGATTTGCTTGAGGTGAAAATGAGCTATATTTGCCAATATCCATAACGCGCTCTCCTCTCTCAATAAATATCAAATAAATACTTTATTTGCAACACAAGGATTGTCCTTGTTCTATACTAGGAAGTAAGCTATGGTTAAGAGAGTACAACTACCTGAGTAATACCCTATGTTGATGAAGACACTTATCTCAAATCCTCTCGAAGAGACTACAGCAAGTAAAATTGCAGAACCTTGCGTCTTAGTGATCTTTGGAGCAACTGGCGACCTTACCGCAAGAAAGCTCTTTCCCGCTATTTATAATCTCAAGCGCGAGGGACAATTGCCCTCTCACTTTGCCTGTGTAGGCTTTGCAAGGCGTGAAAAGTCGCATGAACAATTTCGCGGCGAGATGTTTGATGCTATTAACAAGTTTTCTCGAGTAAAGCCAATAGACCAAACACTTTGGAACAACTTCTCAGAGCAGATTTTTTACCACATCTCTGAATTTGACAACGACTCCGGCTACGAAGCACTAAAAGCCTTTCTTCAGGATATTGACATACGCTTTGGCACCAAGGGCAACCGCGTCTTTTATCTCTCAACACCCCCAAGCCACTTTAGCTTGATCATCGAAAAGCTTGGAAAACACGGCCTTATCTACGACTCTGACGTCACACAAGATAGATGGTCCAAGGTCATCATCGAAAAACCTTTTGGTACTGACCTCAATTCAGCCTATGAGCTGCAGCAAGACATTGGCCACTACCTGAAAGAAGACCAGATTTTCCGTATCGACCACTGGCTCGGCAAAGAAACCGTGCAAAACCTTCTTGTGATGCGTTTTGGCAATGCGATATTTGAGTCTACATGGAATAACCGCTATATAGACTCTGTGCAGATAACAGTGGCTGAAGACCTTGGCGTAGGCACAAGGGGCAAGTTTTGGGAAGAAGCGGGCATGCTGCGAGACATCGTACAAAACCACATGATGCAGCTTCTATCGCTTGTCTGCATGGAGCCTCCTGTAGACATCAAGGCAGACTCTATACGCGACGAAAAGGTAAAGGTGCTAAAATCAATACGCCCCTTCCCTATGCACGATCTAGATCACCATGTCATACGCGGCCAGTATGGCCCCGGCTTTGTCAATGGCGAGCCTGCTAAAGGCTATCGCCAAGAGGCAAATGTGGCTGAAAATTCATCAGTCGAAACATACGTTGCCATGCAGCTTTTTATCGACAACTGGCGCTGGGCAGGAGTGCCCTTTTATCTACGAGCAGGAAAGCGCCTTCCAAAAAAGGCTACAGAGATTGCCGTTATCTATAAACAGGCTCCGGGCGTCCTCTTTAACCGCTCATGCCAAAGGGATGACTCTAACGTACTCGTTATACGCATACAGCCTGATGAAGGAATAGCCCTACGTATAAACTCTAAAGTCCCCGGCATCAACAACCCCATACAGCCGGTACGCATGGACTTTCGCTATGGCTCCTACTTTGGCGTAGAGCCTCCAGAGGCATATGAGCGCTTGATAATAGACTGCATACTTGGCGACTCAACCCTCTTTGCACGCATTGACGAGGTGCTAGCTTCTTGGAAGCTACTTACACCGGTACTTCAGCGCTGGCAAGAAGTTAGACCACATGACTTTCCAAACTACCCCGCGGGCACATGGGGACCACAGGCAGCAGAACAGCTTATGCAAAAAAGTGCAAGACACTGGCGATTTTTATAGGATACTGTATGGTAATAGAGAACATTCAAGAAAACATCCCCGTAGCAATAGAAGGCCAAAACCTTATCAAGGCATCGCTCTTCAACCTCATTGTCGTTGCAAACACCCTTCAAAGGGGGTTAGAATGCCAGGAGTTTGTGCGTCTTGTGACAGAAAAATTTCCCTGCCGAGTCATCTTTGTGCAGTCTGATGAATCTACGCAAGCTGACTTTTTTCAGACCTCTCATACTATTCAGTCAATAGGTTCAGGATCAAATAGGGTATGCTTTGACCAGTTTACCATAAACTCTTCAACAAACCAGCTGCACAAGGTGCCTTTTATCATCTTGCCTAACATCATGCCGGACCTTCCTGTCTATCTTTTGCTCGGGCACGATCCTACCCAAGATCATGTGATACTGCCGCAGCTACATAAGTATGCAAACCGCGTAGTCTTTGACTGTGAAGTAATCGACAACCTCCAACGCTTTAGCGAACGCATGCACGGCCTTATGCACGAAGGTCATGGCGTATTCTTTGACGTAAACTGGGCCCGCACTAAAGCCTGGCGCGAAGTTATGGCGCGAGTCTTTAACGACCAAGAAAAACTAGAAGCGCTAAACCAAGCAAAGAACATCCAGATATCGTTTGTAGGCCGCGCACTTCATCCACAACCTAAAAACGAGATACAGGCTATCTACTTTCAAGCATGGCTTGCAGCGCAGCTTGGCTGGACGCTAGAAGGTGTTGAAAAGCAAGATGGCACACTTAAGATTACCTATCGCTCTCATCAAAACCCTATCAGCATCACTATCTTGCCAAAGGATACAGAGTCTGTAGAAACCGGAGCTATCTACTCTTTAGAACTACTTACCCACAACGAAGCGCATTACCTCCTTTCACACGAGCGAGACCGTCAGCTTGTGACAGTTCACGCATCGACTCTAGAGCGCTGCGAGATGCCCTACACCCTCTTTTTACACAACTACCAAAAGGGTACAGCTTTAGTTAACGAGATTTTTTATCAGCCGGTTAGTGAACATTATGAAGCTATGCTTAACGCACTTAACAACCCGCACTGGGGACAAAGCATCTGATGAAACGCTCTCTCATTGCGCTTGATAGTGAAGATAAGGTAATTGACTTTTGCCTCATACACTTTGTTGACGAGGCAAATTTTGCAATAGACTCTCACCAAAACTTCACTGTAGCGCTCTCGGGAGGCTCTACGCCCAAAAAATTTTACGAGTGCCTTACAGAGTCACCAGAAGCAAAAGCACTAGACTGGTCAAAAATCTGCCTCTTTTGGAGCGACGAAAGGTCGTGCCCGCCAACAGACCCAAATTCCAACTACCATATGGCCATGCAGTACTTTTCTAAAGCCCCATTTTCAAAGGCCAAAGTATTTCGCATGCAAGCAGAAAGACCCGATCGCGATAAAGCTGCTCAAGAATATAGTGATCTTATAAAGGAACATTGTAAGGATGGCCGCTTTGACCTTGTATACCTTGGCATTGGTGAGGATGGTCACACAGCGTCTCTCTTTCCGGGCACTGATGCTCTTACAGTCACAAACAAGCTTGTAGTGCCCAATTTTGTCCCCTCCCTAAATACCTGGCGCATGACGCTCACCTTCAAGTGCATCAATGATGCCCGCAGCATCATCGTCTTAGCAACTGGCAGCAAAAAAACCAAAATCCTCCACGAAATATTGGATAGCAAAGACCAATCACTCTATCCCGCCCAAAAAGTTTCCGGCTACTTCGTCACCGACTCCTACTAAATTCTCTCTTAATCTTGATCTCTTTATATACAACACACTTAATATCAAAGATCTAGGAAAATATTTATATATTAATAATTTTAAGCTATAATTAGGGCTAGGTAGACTAAGGAGGTGCCTTATGGCTATTAGCCCAGATAGCGTCTATGAATCCCCTCTAAATAATCCTAACACCGTCAATCAAGCTGTAAAAGGCTATGATCATAAAATACAAATCCTTAGTAAAAAATTACAAGGCCTTGCTGAAGGTAGTGATGAGCGAGCAAAGGTTATTGATGAACTTCAAAAAACAACGCAAGCAAAACAGGTGCTCGGACGGTATAAGTCATCATCATCTCAGCCGCGCCTAAGCACGGCAAAAGAGCACTCTAGCATTCACGAGACGTGGATGCATATAAATACTCTTGTACGGCAAAAGATTGCGCCAAAAACTGAGCTAAATAAACTAAAAATTCTTAATGCAGGGCTAAATTTTAGACTTACGACTCTTGAAGAAGAGCTAAAGCTAAAAACTGCAATTAAACGTATCACTGATCCAGAAGTGCTAACCCAAGCCCTTGAAAAAGCAGCAAAAAATGGCAAGCTCGAACTTGTCGAATATATAATAAAAAAACATCCAGATACAATTGTAAGGGATGCTGCAAAGTTTGCAAAGCGAGCAGGTCACGAAGAAATTTGGAATCTCCTCGTGCCCCTGAAAAAATACCAGGTTATGCAAAGAAGATTAGAAGAAGACCCTACAGATCTTGACGCCTTAGAGTACATCTTGCTATTTGATATGCATCGTGCAGAAGCAAATTCTCCGGAGGACAAACAGCTTAAAGAAGTACAGGAGTGGATTAATGCAGGCGTTCCGCCACAGCGAGAAGCGATAAATGCCTATATGAAGGCCTTTGAAACCGATAACACAAAAGTCATGCAAATGCTTGGCCCCCAGCTTGAGTTCATACACTATACAACGGGTGATGCCCTGAACAGCTGGGATAGAATAAAAGAGTCACTAATATCCGCTATAAAAGAAACGACATCAAAAAACCCAGATTTACTTGGTAATGTGCTTGCAAATGTTCAAGATGCTTTGCTCGAACATTTTCGCGAGCTTCACCCAAAAGACGCCATGAAGCTACTTTTAGAAGTTGTGCAACCAAAAAGCCTTGGCGCACTTATATTCTACAATACTATGGTCCCTCAAGAACCGAGTTCTTTAGACATAACCTACAACGATGACACTCCCCTACAAGAAGTTAAACAACTGGTAGAAAAGCTACATCCTGATAAAACTGTAGTCCTTCTCCGCAAAGATATCTACAGCGACGTATGGTTGCCAATTGATCTTTCAGAAGAACAAATGGATGTTTGGGAAGTTGACAAACTTGGAATAGGTATTATCGATAAGGAAGGAAAAGGTATTGTTCATATAATGCCGACATCCTCAATGCCATTGCCACCATCCTCAATGCAAGAGGTAGACTAGCAATTTTCATGAGCCAAAAGCCATTTTTTTCGCTCAAGGCCTGAGCTATAGCCGCCGAGGGCTCCGTTTGAATTGATAATCCTATGGCAGGGAATAATGATGACAATGGGATTGCGGCCATTTGCTTGGGCAGCTGCTCGATAGGCTGTAGGCTTATTTAGCGCCTCGGCAATGTCGCGATAGGACGCTGTTTTACCGTAAGGCACTTTGGTAAGCTCTTCCCACACCGCCTTTTGAAAGGACGTGCCTTGAGGCTCTAATGGCACTGTAAACACCTGTAGCTTCTTTTCAAAATAAAGAGCGAGCTCCTCTTCGAGCTGATCGATAATTTTGCTCGGCTTGGCTGTTACATCTAGACAAGAAGTAAACTCTAGGCGATGTAGAGCCCTATCGCTTGCCACAGCCGTCATTTGCCCTAAAGGTGTTTCAATTACTTTTATTGACATCAACATGGCAACAATTTATAATAAAAATCTATTTATTTTGCAAGTAAGGATTATGAAAGAACATCCAGTATCCGTAATTGTTGATCGAAGAGTGTGCCCCGGCAATAAAGAAGCTTTTGAAAAGCTACTTGATGCCATAATAGAAGCCTCTAGAGCCTTTGCAGGCTACCTTGACACTCGCGTGCTGAAGGAAGAAAACCTTTATAGAGTTCTCTTTCGCTTTGACACAGAACAAAACCTCCATTCATGGCTAGAATCCCACGAGCGTAAAACCCTGGTCCAAGAAATAGACAAACTCATCGACCGCCCAACCACCTTGCAGGTAATCACGGGGCTTGAAACCTGGTTTACCCTGCCTGGACAAACCACCATGACGCCACCTGCCCGCCACAAAATGGCTGTAGTAACATGGATTGCCATTACGCCACTGCTTATCGCTTTTAACTACCTCTTTGGCGAGCATCTTGCAAAGCTGCCGCTCGTCCTTCGCATCGCCGTCTCAACGCCATGGATCGTCCTTACCATGACCTACTTCTGGATGCCCTTTATGGCAAAGCTTTTTAAAAAATGGCTCTATAAGAGCCACTAATTTCGTTTAATCGGTATGTCAGTCGTGCTGCCATCAGACATCACCCGCACGCATTTTTTCAGATTTGGGCAGCCTCTAAAGATATGATCCCTGACGTGCTGCTCGATCGCATAATCATCTGAATGAAATGTAAAGTACTCTAAACCAGAAAAATCGGCAAGACAGTCAAGTTCAGCATCAATTGGTGTTTTCTGCATTTTTCCAACAACCCAATTGATATCTTCTTGTGAGTCTAATCGAAGCCCATGCTGTTGAGCATATTCCTGGACGGCCTGCTCAGAAAACGCCTTTCGTCCAAGCGAAATTGTTAGGTGCGTAAGCGATGCGCGCTCATTCATTGTTCGTAGCCACTCAAGTAAAGAGCCCTGAGAGGTCGCAAACAAGGTAAGATCCTTAACGGGCTTTACTGCTGAGTGAGCATCTAAAAGCGCAAGTAATGAGGCCTTAAAGCCAGGATCTTGATCAAGATCCATAAGAATCGGGCCTCTATCTTGAGTGCGATACTTTGCTCCAACAAGAAGCTGAGTAATGCATGGGTTTCCATTAATCTGCCTGCCCGCAGGTGGCATAAGCGAACCAATCCGGGCGGCGCCTTGTATGCAATTATGAGACAGTTGTAGCGACGAAAGCTGCCGACTTGCCCCCACCCACGAAAGTGAATTCTCTCTTACTGTAACATCATGAAGATAAAGCTCTCTGAGTTGCCACTGCAGGCGATTACAGCCTGATAAATCAAGCACCTCATGGATATTTACAAGCGACAAACAGCCCAGGCTCTTCATATCGTTTAACGCCTGTACATACACGGGCCCGTTTCTCAATGTAAGACTAGCTAATGCCTGTAAATGAGTTGCAATCCACTGAAGCTCCTGAGCACTCTCGTGTGAAGTAAGTGGCATTTCAAGGTGCAAAAGATTTGTACAGCGTCTAAAGTCTGTACGGTCATTATGTTCAGATATTCCCCAATCAAGCCGCAGGCTTTTAAGGTGAGGATAGACTGCCTGTTCAAGAAAATCACGCACTCCCTTATCAAGTAAAAGCCCGGCGATAGCATTAATTGCTTCACTATGCAAACTCTCAATTTCATGGAGCACCGGCGCATCAAAATACCTCTGCCGCAGTTCTTGACTTGTTCTTTTTACGCACCTTGCCATAAACTGCGTAAGTCTTGAGTCTAGATCCTCAGCTGTCTTTGGTAGTAAGTTGAATTTTTTTAGCTCCCTATAGCGATTGATAAGGAATGTAGCTATTAGATAGACTTCTTCATCTGTAAACTTCTTTTCATCTGCAAAATGCAACTCAGCAGTGTCGGCAACAACAAAAAAGAGCTGTGCATACTTTTCTGCATTTTCAACAGTCACACCATTTCGTTCTGGATTATAAAGACCAATCCACTGAAGAAACTGTGAACTTTGCAATTCTTTAAGCTTTGTCTTAAACCGTTCGTAAGGAAGACCACTTCTTCTTGCTTGGCAGACACGCAAAAATTCAAGCGCATCAAGTTCATCTTCAAATTTTTTCGTATACTGTGGTTCAATCCAGTGTTCTGCGATATTTTTTGCCACCAGAAGAAAGTCATAGGCACTTTCAAAAAGGGTTACTTTTTGTTCAGCAGATAATTGATCAAATCCCTTCTCGTTACATTCCTGGAATGTGGTAAGAATTCTATGCAAAACTTGTACAGGATTTTTAGCATGTGGCATAGCCCTTGCCATCATTTCTTGTGTTACAACAATCTGTGGAACGGATTCAAGAGTCTCTCTTGTAATCACACTTCTTGCATATTGATAAAGCCACGACCAGGTCCAATCTGTACGCATCCTGATCTTGACTACTGTACAGTATTCGTTCTGAATCATCTCTGAGAGCACTGCTAAAAACAAGAGGCTTACACCTTTATTCTCTTGCCCAAAACAAAACTTAACATCAGACCTCAGGTTAGACCCATACCTAAAGAAGACATCAGAATTCTCTCGCATTAGGCATACTACTCTAGTAAGCGAATTTTGTGACACTTCGTTAGATGCATAAAGAGCTCCAAGATAGGTTAATGCCCATTTATAAACAGCAGATAGCTCAATATTTTGCTGTTCAGGCTGTACATCATCTGCTATGGGCTCTGGAGATGGCGCTCTATACTCACCAAGCCTATGAGATATCCAATCCACTAATCCGCGACACTGCATTTCGCGAGTTCTTGCGGCTACTAGCTGCTCAAAAAGCTGAATAGCACTTCCATTGAGATTTCTCCAATACGTAAGTAGTTTACCAACAAACTCATTCCTACTTTTTGGCTCAAGCCCTAAAGCTTGGTAAAATGTAACTAAGTCTTTTAAGGCATCTAGACACGCTCTACCGTCGTGCTCAATGCGATCAAGCGTGACCTGCACAGGACGCAAGTCGCTCAAATAGGTGCGTAGGTCCGTAACTTGCTGCAGGCGCTCTCCTGATAAAAGCTTACGAACAGTTCCTCCCGCATCCCTAATACGTGCTTCAAGGCCTTTTAAGGCGCCTTCATTCCTATTAAATAGATCAACAACTACATCTGTAATCGCTTTTCTTTGTTGCGCACATTCTGCTCGCAACAATTTATCGTCATTCGGAATTTCTCTTTCTAACCGGAGGAGTATATCGATAGCCTCACGGACTTTTGATTGCTTCAAGAGCGTAGCGAGCAGTGCAAGATGTACGTGAAAATAGCGAGGCGAGGCTTTATCGCAACTAAGAGCCTCAGCAATTGCTGAAAAATGCTTGTGTGCAAGATCGTAATTAGCAGCTTGAAAGGCTTTTCTTGCTTCTACTTCTTGCTGAGTGACCGCCTTAACAAAAAACCCCATTATTGCTGCATAATCGGCATAGGCATATCCGCCCTCGCGAATTACGCGTAACGTTCTACAATTGCCGGTAGCAGACACTTCTTCTCCAAATGAAGTCAAAAAGCGTATTTTAATACTTTGTACTCTTCTAGATAGACCAACTAAATCTTTATCACCAGTAAACTTTGCCTGTATAGATGCTGATTTTACTTTTAATGCTTCAAGTTCTTCATGATAATGTTCTGTACTTGTTAATTCATGCCCTTGCAAGGTCATTGAAGAGCCTTTAGGCAGGAACTCCAAATTAAATAACTTTTCTGTTAATGCATCTATTGGATCCATACGCTATCCCCTTTTATGTATTACGTTTGCATGTTTCAAACTAAAGAAGAAACATAACAAAACTCATCTTAGGGATAAGGATGTTTTACGGGAAATAAAAAACAACTAACCTTGCGAAAAACTAGTAGTAAGATTGTTGCGATCAGTATGTAACTCTAGTTCATTAAAGTGTTTAAGGATAGCTTTAAGGGCGTTATCTGACAGTTTGCTGCAACCTGTTACATCAAGCATTCTAAGATTTGGGGCATGCTCAATAAGGAAATATAGCCACTCATCGGTTACTTGCGTGCAGTCACATAGTTCCAACTGTTCAAGATTGATGCAACTAGACACAAGACTCTCAAAACCCTCTTGAGTAAATTCCAGGCAGCTATAGGCGGAAAACTCTCTAAGCATTGGACAGTTAGCCGCCAAGGCAAAAAGTGCTTTATTAGATATGCCACGACACCAGTTGAGGTTTACAACCTCTAACATTTTGCAACAGCTAGCAAGCACTGCAACACCTTCAGAAGTTATGCGCATCGGCTTTTGAGGATCTAAATGACCGGTAATATGTAGCTCTAAAAGTCCTGGAAAATAATCGCCAAGTACAAAAAGCGTGTTGTCTGTTACATTGGGCAAATAGCCAATCTCAAACCTCTCTAAAGGGGACTCTCCACACTTCCACTTATGCCAAAGCACTCTTTGCATTCCCTCGTCTGATATAAATGCACCTTGATGTACTATAAGCTGCTCAAAATCTCCACAGGTTGTTCCTGCCTCGATAAAATCTTGATCGTCTAATACTGAAGAGTGTGAAGGATCAAACACCAAAGCTCCCCCTGTAACATATGCAAGCTTTGTGTTTGCCATCATATTTTCAAGCTCATCAATATCCATGTCGTCTTGTCCTACAGACTCCACATGGCGCTTCTTGAGTTGAGCATTTGCATCTAAGGCCTCTAGCTCAATATCACAGTTTCGTTTAGGTATATTTTCCTTGAAAACATCAGTCATAAGCTCATCAGACCGAGCAAGGCGTCGATTTTGTTTCTTTTTAGAATGCCCCTGACAATCAGAAGGATAACAACGAAAGCAAACTGGATCCATTACAACCTTCAATTAAATTAAACGAAATTCTATCATAAATAGTTACTATTCGTAAAGATCTATTTCTGCTAAAGTTACCACATGAAAAATCGAATATTAGCATTACTTTTATTTCTTACCCTTTCTCTTGAAGCTTCTTATTGTAATAGAATTGATTCATATAGAGAGTTTGAGCAAAATTCTATACAGGTTAATGGTGATCGGTATACTAAATTTGTACTGGACCTCAAAAGCAATGCTATTTACTACTTTGATGTTCATACCTACCCCATGCACATTGACTTTTTGCTTAAAGAGCTAATACAAAAGCCGCTTTCGCAAAAAGTATACACTGAATATGCAAAAAATTACGATGAAGTTAAGCCTAACTACCTTTTATGCTACCTCGTCTACCACACAAACCAAAATCTCTGGAGCCTCTCGCTCTGGGAAGGCGATAAGGCAACAAAAGCTGACATCGAGCGCGGCTTTAAAGCGCTCTTGAGCTCATTTTATCTTGCCGATAAGGTCCACTTTAGGCCCACATCTACCTATCAAGAACAAGTGGCGATGACGCTATCGGATATACCCATACTCACAAATCACGAGCTCTTTACAAGCTCTTGCTACCAACTTCTACATAGAGGCATAAGCGTAGGCATTTTGGAGATAGACCCGCCCGAATATCGCGAAGATGCCATCATCATCTTACCCAAGCTTATTCCCGACATCACACCGGTAAGAGGGATTATTACAGAGCAATTTTCTACGCCGCTATCGCACCTTGCTCTTCGCGCACGCTCATGGAAAATACCCCACGCCGGCATTAAAGAGGCAAGCAGCACCTATAAAGCTCTTGAAGGCGAGTACGTCTATTTTGAAACAACATCTGAGGGCTATAGCTTGCGCCCTGCAACAGAGGAAGAAATCTCTCTCTACGCACAACCAAGAGAGGCAAAAGTAGTCAAGCTTGCCCCCGTAAACCTTGCCCAAAAGGCTATAAAGCCTCTTACTGAACTTCGCCTAGTAGATATGGCTGCCTATGGAGCAAAGGCCACAAACCTTGGCATAGCCTCTCAGCTTACACTCAACATTCCAGAAGGATATGCAATTCCCTTTTCTTACTATTTTGAGCATCTATCAGGAGTGCTAGACAAAGGGCTCACGCCTTCAGAAATTCGTGAAAAAATACTTTCCCAACCCTTGAGTAATGCACTTTTAGATGCCCTTCCGGATATAGATGAGGGCTATTTTGTAAGAAGCTCTACAAACGCTGAAGACCTTAAAGACTTTAACGGAGCAGGGCTTTATGAAACTGTTGCCAATGTAAAAGATCGTGCAAGCCTAGAACAGGCTATTAAGTGCGTTTGGGCAAGTGTATGGAGCGATAAGGCGTGTAAGGAACGAGCACGTTATGGCATAGACCATAATACTGTCTATGGCGCTATCTTGCTGCAAAAAAGTGTGAATGCCGACTCTGCTGGCGTACTTGTTACAAAGGACATCTTTGACCCTACAGAAACTATGGAAGTCTATACCATCAACGCCCATAGAGGCCTTGGCATATCTGTTGTAGAAGGAGCCTTGATACCGGAACAGATCATCTACAACTACGACAATAAGGGCATCAAAGTACTATCAAGAACAACGTCTAGCACAAAATCTATTTTAGATGATGCTGGAGGCATACAAGAGGTTCAAAGCGATGGCGATGCATCACCCATCCTTACTGATCAACAGGTAACGGCACTTGGAAATAGCGCCTATCGCATCCAGAGGCTTTTTGGAAAGGCTCAACCCCTTGACATCGAATGGCTCTTTCACGACAACTCGCTCTACATCCTTCAGGTGCGGCCATTTCTTGAATAAAGTTTTGTAAAATGCTATACTTACACCTATGCGAATACTCGGAATTGAATCAACATGCGATGAAACAGCCTTAGCAGTAGTGCAAGATGGTGTTCATATTTTATCTAACGTCATAAGCTCCCAGATTGACCTACATAAGGAGTTTGGCGGCGTTGTGCCGGAACTTGCCTGCAGGCGTCATATTGATGTTATTGTTCCGGTGCTGCAAAAGGCACTAAGTGAAGCTGGATGCTCTTTAGATGATATCGATGCCATTGCTGTAGCTAAAGGGCCAGGACTCGTTGGTGCTTTACTTGTAGGGCTCCATTTTGCAAAGTCTTTAGCCCTTGCGTTAGATAAACCGCTTATCCCTATTAACCACATTGAAGCGCACCTCTATGCTGCTGTTATGTCGCACGAAAACACGCACTTTCCTGCACTTGGTGCAGTACTTTCCGGCGGCCACACAAGCCTTGTAAGCATGCTTGGAGTAGGCTCCTACCGCCTTATTGGCGAAACTATTGACGATGCCATTGGTGAGTCATTTGATAAAGTCGCCAAAATGCTTATGCTAGGATATCCCGGAGGCCCCAAAGTCGAAAAGCTTGCACTAGCTGGCGACCCATCGCGCTTTCGCTTTAAGGCAGGAAGGGTCAAAGCAAATCCCCTTGATTTTTCATTTAGCGGCATAAAGACAAGTGTGCTCTATACAATACGAGACCTTGCAAAACCTCTTACAGAACAAGATGTCTATGACATATGCGCATCGTTTCAAGAAGCTGTCTTTCACGATGTCTTACACAAGATAGAACTTGCCTTGCAACAAGATACCTATAAGGCAATCTACCTTGGCGGCGGCGTTACCCAAAATAAACGCCTACGCACCCTTTTGAGTGAAAGACTGCCCCTACAGCTTTTTTGGCCAAAGGTAGATCTTTGCCTCGACAACGCCGCCATGATCGCGGGCCTTGCCTTCCACAAAGCCCCCCTACCCACCCTCGACATAGACCCCGAAACCCGCATCCCCTTCTTGCGCAATTAATCTGTTGAAATTTAAATCCTGTTTCGCCATTAGGGTATAAAAAAACCATGGAGAAAAAGATGGCAAATAGAGATATTGTGTTAACGATTATTGTGCTGCTAGGCATTGCTTGGCTGCTTTTTGAGAACTACCACAAAGGGCCTACGGAAGCGCCAAAGCCTAAAACTGTAGAGCAACCAGCAAAGTAATGCACGTTAAAAAGCCGCATCCTCAAAAGGCGCTTTGGATACTTATCGGATGCCTTGTAGCTATTGCTGTAGTTCTTTGCGTTGCTCTTGCGTAATGCTCTTTAGTAGATCAATATGCATAGCAATGACAGTGTCGGGATCAAATAGCTTTTTTAGCATTACGTCTACTTTATCGGGAAAGCAGTAGACTGATCCTTCTTGGGAGTCTATCGCAAGGCTTAATAAGCCACCTGGCAATAGGTAGAAAATTGACACTCCGGATAGCGATCTTGTAAGCTCGGCAGTGGCCACATGATAGCCTTCTTTTGAAAGGCAAATAACGTGGTCTTTTGCTCGAACGATGCGAAATGTAGCGGGTGTTTTACCGGCCTCAACGCCGTTGATAGTAATATCAGCGCCTTCAGGCTCAGAGAGAATAGTAACTTTTTGATCGTGACCGTTAATGATTGTTGCACAACTAGAAAATAACAAACTTATAACAACGAATATCAAATACATACAAACTCCATATAAACTTTATATAGAATAATAAATCTATTAATTTATGCCAACAATTAAATTAAAATGTAGTAGTATATACTATGAAACCCACGGCAAGGGCGCCCCGCTCTTAATGCTGCATGGACTCGGCTCCTGCGGAGCTGACTGGATGCGCCAGATACCCTATTTTTCAAGACACTATCAAGTTATTACTCCGGATTTTGCTGGCCACGGAAAATCAACTGCAGAAACATCGCACCTTACCGTACACGATATTGCAGATGATATGGTAGAGCTACTTGGCGCACTCAATATTGATTCGTGTCATGTTGTGGGACTTTCTTTTGGCAGTTTTGTGGGACTAGAACTTGCCCTTCGTAAACCCAACCTCGCAAGCAGCTTAACCCTTGTTGGCTCAAGCGCAAGAGTTGGCGATATGAATAGACCCTTAGCCGCGCTGTATCGCTTTTTGGTACGCGTATGTTCTTTAGATACCATAGGAGCAATTATCTCAAGACTTTGCTTTCCGCAAAAAAAGCAAACACTCGAGCGAACTGTGTGCAAGTCGCACATTGCCTGCATGAATAAAAATGATTTTAAATATCTTTTTAGCGATCTAATGAATTTTGATGTGACAAAAGAGCTTTCTTCGATTCAATGCCCTACCCTCATCGTAGCCGGTAAAAAAGACCTTCTACTGCCGCTACACCACTCACAAAAGCTGCACAGCCTCATCCCCAACTCGCAGCTTGCCGTCCTAGAAAAGTGTGGTCACACCATTCCAATGGACAGCCCCAGCCTCTTTAACCCGCTCCTACAAACCTTTCTTATAAAAGGGGTTGTCGCG
This sequence comes from uncultured bacterium, assembly GCA_964514655.1. GTDB lineage: Bacteria > Chlamydiota > Chlamydiia > Chlamydiales > FEN-1388 > SZAS-7. The sequence continues at coordinate 55,859 of CAZEQY010000014.1, read as the reverse complement.
GGCCATTGAGTTATCGTAACAATACATAATGCCAAAAATCGCTCTTCGTGCTCGTGCCCCAATGGCGTCAACTAAAGATATTTTCTTGATCTTGATCTTATTCTTTATTTTCAGGACGCAAGGAAAAAGGCAGAATAAGACCAAGATCAAGATTGAGAATAAGATCAGAAAAGGTCTTAAGTTGACACCATTGGCCCCTGCTCGTATGCGCATCCTATTCCCCATAAGTCTTAAATTTCTTCTCCACGATAGTTTCTTAAGCTCTTTAAAGTAACGGTTTATGCAACTTTGACGAAGCTTCTTTTGCGCTTTTGGGTTTTTGCGTTTTTGCGTTGAATTCTTACATTACCGAAAATACCTTTAAGCCTCAAAGATATGTATAAAATTGAAAAAAATTAACGCAAAAACGCAAAAACCCAAAAGCGCAAAAGAAGCTTCCCACTAACTCAAGTGTGGTATTTTTAATTTTTATACTGTGCTCTTGTTCGACTTATGGGGAATAGGATGCGTATGCGTGCCCGCGCCCGCTTTTTCAATTATCCGATTAGCGCTCCATTAAAGCTGAATGATTGAATTTAGCGGGCACGGGCACGAAGGCCTTAAATCAGTGGCGATGGTGGTTTTCGTGGATTGAGGTACGGTTGCAGGCTGATACGGCGCCGAAAACGGCGATAAGGGCTAATAATGCAAAAAATGCTTGTCTCATAAAATTCTCCATAATTATAAATCGCGCCTTAATAGCGCTCTTTTTGTTACCTTATTTATATAGAGAAAATTTTGCAATTATTTTTTTAGTTCTATCAGAGCGGCAGCGACCCAGCTTGGAGTTGGGGTGCCGGCATAAAAAAGCGATGTATCGCTAATGGCGTATTCAAGAATTTTTGGCCTAAGGGCGCCTCTCAAGTGGTAGATAATGGGGCAAACGTCATATGAATCGCTAGAAATTTTGATACAGTGTTCGTAGTAGCGCTCTAAATCGCCCGTCATAAGCAGCTTGAGGTTATCACTAATACTTTTACCGGCATATTCATAGGCAGCCTCTCCAACAAGGACATCTTCAGGTTTTGCCCCGTAGGCTACGCCATGGTGGCAAATATCACTTGTAGCAATTAGGCAGGCATCTTTTGCAATGCGCTCAAGCTCATGAATGCCCGGCAAGGTATGAGGCTCCCTGTTTACAAGATATGGAAAGCGAATAGTAAGCTTTGGGGGCTTTATGCCGCGCCTTTTTACTTCTTCGTTCCAAAGAAATATAAAACTTAAAAGAGAATATTCAGCCTTCCAGTGATCTCCGCGCTGCTTTCTTGGGCCATGCACACCTCTCAAGGGAAAGTTTGAAAGATCCTGATGCGCGCGCTCTAAGCGCCTTGCAGCAAATAGCACATCGCTAAAGGAATGCAGTACGCCAAGTACAAGCACATGGTCACTACCCGAGTCAAGCGCTCCATGCACGCACGCTGCAATATAGGGTGCACATACAGAAAGATAGCTGTGAGGAAAAATAGCAACTCCGTGCTCATCTAGCGTCTTAGAAAGATCCCAGGCTCTGCCAGAATCCAAGATGAGGTCAATGTCTTTAGACGAAAGTCTATCACGTTCGTCTTGGTAGATGCCTGTGCAAACACACGTCATACAGTTACCTAACACTGTTAAGAGAAAGGATTATCGACCATTACGATATTTCTGTCGACTCTAATTTAGATGACAGGTATAGCTATATTCAACACGAGGTAAACTATGAAACAGCACGACAGATGGGTACTAGTAGCAAATTCCTGTAGCGCACGAATTTTTCATCTTAAAGACATGCACACACTTGTAGAACTTAAAGATTTTGTACATGCAGAAAGCCGCCTACATGAGCAAGACTTGGTTTCAACAAATCCTGGACGCGATTTTACAAGTACAGGCAATCGTCGCCATGCTATGGAGCCAAAAACTTCGCAAAAAGAACACGAGTGCGCCCTCTTTGCAAAAGCACTTTCTCACTATTTAGACGAAGCAAGAGGCAACAACCAATTTTCTGAGCTCATGGTGATTGCAAGCCCAGGCTTTTTGGGAGAGCTCCGCAATGCCCTAGACAAAAAGACGCTAAGCCTCATCAAAAAAGAAATAAATAAAGACCTCGTCCATCTTTCAACTCAAGAGATCCTTCACCAGCTACATGGCTAGGCTCTTTATTGCACTTGAAGTTCGGGCTAATTGGCCAGAAGAGCTTCCCCACGGCAGACTTATCCATGAGGACGAGCGTCACATGACGCTTGCCTTTTTAGGTGAAAAAGACCTTAAAAAGACAGTAGATGAACTTAAAGAACTAGACATATCAGAGCTCACAATAGGCCCTACAGGTATATTTGACAAGTGTCTGAGATTACACAACACTCTTTGTTGGCACGTTGATATTCTTACACAAAAAGAGCCTCTATATAACTTACAACAAGTCCTTACCCGCCACTTTGTGCCCGATGAAACACGCGACTTTTTGCCCCACGTAACAGTAGCGCGAAAGCCGTTTGATACGCAGCAATGGCAAAGCGCTTTCACAGCGCAGCCTATGTATGGTTTTCGCATTCACCTTTATGAAAGTATGGGAAACCTCACGTATCTTCCGCGCTATACAAAAGAACTTTTAGCCCCATTTGAAGAAAAAGAACATACTGCCGACATTGCCTACATAGTGCGTGGACACACTGTAACAGATCTTTACCGTAACGCTGCCATTGCATTAAGCTGTACGTATGCTCCATTTGTACAGTTTATTGAGAGGGACACGCACTCTACACTCAATGACGTCATACGCAGCTTAAATAAAATGATTGCCCTTGCCGATAGCGCACACGGCGCGCCCATAAAGGCTGTAAGCTATCATGGCGATATTTTGGAGCGTGAAGATAACGTGCTAGAGTGGGAGATGATTGTCGATGTTTAACATTGGCCCAGGAATGTTTGAGATAGCAAAAACCGGCGGGATGCAAGTTCCCGGACTTGTCATTGCCTCAACTGCCCTTATGGAAGACATAAAAGGCGATAAGTCACTAGACCAGGTAAAAAATGTAGCCCACCTTCCGGGCATAGTTGGTTATAGTATTGCCATGCCGGACATTCACTGGGGCTACGGCTTTCCAATTGGCGGCGTTGCTGCAACATGTGCTGAAACTGGCGTCATAAGCCCTGGAGGTGTTGGCTATGACATCAACTGCGGCGTGCGCCTTGCCGTTGTGAATGTGCCATTTAAAAGCCTTACGGACAAAAAAAAGGACGATCTTCTAAAAACGATCTTTAAACTTGTGCCATCTGGTGTTGGGCGAGGCACAAAAAACAAAACACTATCCAATGAAGACTACATAAAACTTGCAGCTCTTGGCGCTAAATGGTCTATACAAGAGGGTTATGGGTTTGATATTGATTTAGAACATACTGAAAGCCGCGGCTTTATTGAAAAGGCGGACATGCATGCCGTTTCAGACCTTGCAAAAATGCGAGGTAAAGACCAGCTTGGCACCATAGGATCCGGCAACCACTTTGTAGAAATCGGCGAAGTTGAGACAATATTTTACCCGGAAATAGCCCAAGAGTGGGCTGTAGAAAAGGGGCAGACTTATATATTGATACATTCCGGCTCGCGCGGCTTTGGCCACCAGATCTGCCAAGACACGCTAGACTCTTTTATGCGTCAAGGCTATGGCGACAACTTGCCGGATCGCCAACTTGTTGCTGCTCCAATCAAAAGTGAGGCCGGCCGCAAGTACTTTCAAGCAATGGGCGCAGCTGCAAACTTTGCCTTTAACAACCGCCAACGGATTTTACATGCCGTGCGCCAAGGCTTTTGTGAAGTACTAAAGATTGCCGCCCAAGATGTACGCCTTATCTACGACGTATGCCACAACATTGCTAAATTTGAAGAGCATGAAGTAGCCGGAAAGATGATGCACCTCTGTGTGCATAGAAAGGGCGCAACGCGCGCCTATGGACCTGGTGCAAATGAACTTACTCCCCTCTACAAAAAGACGGGACAGCCTGTACTTGTGCCCGGCGATATGGGCCGTGCAAGTCACCTTATGGTAGGCCTTGGCAATCCCCTCACCTTCTGTAGCTCATGCCACGGGGCAGGAAGACGGCGAAGCCGCATGCAGTCTAAAAAATCATGGCAAGGCCGCAACCTCATAGAATACATGGCAACGCAAGGAATACGTGTAATGGCAGATAGCCGCAACACCATCGCCGAAGAAATGCCTGACGCTTATAAAGATGTTGATGTAGTGGTTGACGCTGTGGAAGAAGCTTCGCTCGCCAAAAAAGTCGCCCGCCTCAAACCCCACCTCGTAATCAAAGGATAAAAAACCCAGCCTTTCTAATGAAAGGCTGGGTTTATAGATGCCTTACAGCAATATCACGCTATCCAGAGTTTGGAGTTCTTCATAGTTTGGTGCAACCGGTGAAGTGTCCATTGGGATCTCAGGATCCGGAGTATCGTATGATGGCGTATCAAATGGTGGAGTGAATGTATGCAGATTAAAGATACTTCCACTATTTTGGAAATCAAGCAGCGACTCTGTAGCCTCTAATATTCCATATGTAGAAGCTATGCTTGTCGGGCCACCTTCTTGTTGCCAAAGGATCTGGTCGCGAGAAAGTGGAATCATAGGTCTATACATCAAGCCAAGACTGTCGTAGTTGTTATTACGAAGGTTTGGCACAAAGTAGGCCGGAATAGGAAATGGGTTCATCTTGTATGAATGAACACCATCTGTTCCCATTTGATTGACTCGTTCCATACTATCTGCTGTTTCATACTGCACAAAAAGTACAGCGCGATCTTGTTGTGGGTTACTATAGACAATAAAGTCTCCATACGTTGGATCAACAAGTAGCTCCATCAACTCATGAGTTTCAACGGCCGTAAAGGTCTGAATATCAGTAAGACCGCCTCGGAAGTTATCGATCGTAATCACTACATTTGGATTATTCTCGACAGCTGCCATGAGTGTTTCCATATCAGCTTGGGCCATGGTGGCACCATACACCAAAGCTCCTGATGCGCCAAAACCTTCGGGTCCTCCAACCCATCCGGTAAGTGTAGCTATAGCACCGGCATCTGCCATGTTATTTGGATAGACGAGGCTATTGCATCCTATACGGATGTTAAGGCCTATTTTGCCTGTCATGCTTCCTGGAGTCTGCGGATCGCAAGCATCAATAGGATCAGCAATCGCGCCTTCTGCTGCAACCGGTAGATCGGCAGAATCTGCACTTCCCTGCGGCACAGCAATGAATGGTCCTGCAACAATTGCTTGTGTTTGAGGATCGCGTGCTGTTACATCAACTTGCCCTGCAATGTTATGGCGCGGGAAGATGAGGTAGGGGTTTCCAAGGGGCAGATTTGGCACTGTAAAGCCATTAAATGGCTTCCAGTAATCGGTGATGCGAGGTCCTGAATAGGGGTTCAGGTTATTATTTGTGTTAAATGCTCCTGCTGTAATAGCAATTGCTCCAAATGAATTTAAATCAAAAAATTCATCAGGAATTACAAACATCGGCACAAACGTTCCGTCATATACAGGCTGCGGTGAATCCGGTGTAGTAACAGTAAAGTTTGCAATGATGTCTACTTTTCTATTCCAGTATGGCAAAAAGTTTTCTTGTATAAACTGTTCCATAACAGGAATTGCCTGATCTACCTGTTCAGGTATAAGGAACACAGGCAGGTAATTGACAATCACATAGCGCTGAGTAAGAAAGCCATCATCATCAATATACTGAAAAGGCAGTATGTAGGGCTTTGTAAGCTCATGACAGGCAAAGTCCCTTTCGGTCATATACTGAATATTCATGCTTTCGCGCTGTCTAGGCTGTACCTTTTGTTTTGGGGCATTTCGTGCAGCAAGTTTTTGCACACCAGCCTTACGAGAAAGTGCCTTTACGCTCTTTTTGACATCCAAAGCATTGGGCTTACCATATGCCGTCACAACGTCTGTAAGAGGCATACGAGCCTCATCTTCTGCCGTAAGAACCCATCCCTCATAGTCATAAATAGAACCAAAGGATGTAAAGGTAACAGTATATGGATTAGCAACTGTAGATTCATACTCACCAACAGATAGCTCTGTCAAATCGCCGCCAACTTGGTCTTGATAAATTACAAACTGTGTACCCTTGTATGGCTGAAAGGGTTTATGTATATGGCCTAATAGGTCATAACGTGCTGTTCCATGCGATACTACATCCGCAAATGGAAAAAAATAGGCCGGAAGCACAAAGTTTGGCATAGGCCAGTTGCAAAAGAGAAAAATATTGTCATTTCCTTGAGATACCGGATCTACTGCTTCATGCAGATAAAACTGGTTTCTTGTTGGAGAGCCTTCTGGCAGGCCAAATCCAAGTGGGTTACCATCGATCGTATAGTAAAGCCCTGTTGGATTAACCATGACTTCGATCATTTCATGAGCAAGTGTAAGCGCAAGTTCTTGATAAAAGTCTGTTGGGCCCTGTCCTGACAACTGGTTGTTATATACTGCCGCGTTGATGCCATTGCCGCTTGCAACAGAACCCGCAGGAATTATAATCCAAGGCGTACCAAAGGGCAGATTTGGATAGGGACCTGTAAGCGTATCATCATCTTCTAGGTATACAAGGTGGCTATAGCCATTCATCACAATGCCTGAGACTGAACCGTGAACTGCAGTAGCAAAGTTATCATCAATATTTTCTGAAAACTGATCTACTAAAAACACAGGTACAAATGTGCCCGGCTCTGGTATAGAGGTCACAAACGTTCCCGGAATCACAAACTGTGCTGTAAGATCTGCCATGCTAGGTGGCACAAAGAACTCTACACTAGCCTGTACACGCCAGCTTGGAAAGAAATATTTATTAATATACTTTTCAGCAGCATGAGCAACGTCTTCAACCTGTGACTGATCAAAAAGGTCTGTAAAGTAGTTCATAATAATAAAACGAAATGTCTGCTTGTTGTCTACAACCGTCTCCCAGGGATATGCTGGCTGCAGCTGAGTAGCATCTTTAGAACAATGGTTTTTGTGTCGTGGATGATTTGTATTCTTTTCCTTTGGATGAAATCTGGCATCTGCCTCTAGATTGGCAGCGCCAAAAATCATCGCTAGCATAGCTATAAAGCTACCTAGTACTGATAAAATGTTCATTGAACCCTTCCTTATGTTAAAGGTTTTAACAAACACTAAACTCATAGCAGATTTTTTCAAAGAAAAAAATCTGCCCGTCATGTACACTACCTCCGCATGCAACCTCCTAGTTTACTTAATTTAGTTCGCGTCTATTGTAATGCTGATAATTTACAAGAAACATCTGTTATCACATTACCTGGCGATAAACGCTGTGAAATTACCAATATTACCTTTGACATGCTACATGAGCAATTTTCTGCTAGTCATATAGTTAGCATCAAAGATATTTTTGGTAGATCTCACTACTTTGACGGCCTCACCGCGCACAAACTTAACGCGTTTAGAAGACCGGGATATGTAACCATCTCCAACGTAGAAATTAGGTGCGCAGAAGTTCATATATTTAGATGTGTTGGCATCTGTGAAAATATAAAAGAATATCGCCTGGAATCATCCACTCAGTTTTATCTACAGCACGCAAAGCAGTTTTTGTATGACCAAGACTTTGCAAGGGCACAACACTTCTTTGATAAACTTTATAAACTCGAGCCAGATAACGAAGAGCTATTGCTATCGCTTGGAGAAATGTACTACTGGGAGCTAGGCGATGAGGATAGAGCCTGCAACTATCTAGAACGAGTTTTAGATATAAATCCTGATAATCACTACGCAGCTAGCTTGCTTTCAGAACTATATCATGGCAACGAGATGGATGAAGCCATCGATTGCATCGATGACTCCATCGCAAAATTGTCAAGACCCTGGTGGTCAAGCGAATGCCAAATTTTATAAGCCGCGAGCAACTACGCGAGAGCGGCCATGGTGAGCTTCCATAAGATAGACTTTTTGGCCGGGATATAGGCGCGGCTCTACTGCTTGAACGACTGTTCTCATTTCGCCATTTTCGAGGCGTACAATATACTGCATGGCTCTTTCTGTCTTAAGGCCCTGTTCTAAGGCTGCACCACCTGTCGCGCCTGCTAGGCCGCCAGCTACTTCTGCAACTAGCTTGCCATCACCTTTACCGATCGTAGAGCCAAGTAAAGCACCGGCTAAGCCGCCTCCTAAAATACCTGCAGTATTATCTTGAAGCCCTTCACCATTTGTTACAGTAACTTGGTGCGCCTCTTCGATAACTGCCGGATAGGTTCTTGTTGCTTCACCAAAGTTTTGGCTGTCGTATACATCTGATGATGTTTCGCGGCTACAGCCACAAAGTAATGAAATCCCTACCATCACAAGCGATAGTTTCTTCATAGCGTTTCTCCTTTTTTTCGTAGACATATATACCCATAATTTTATATGCAAACAGAAAAGGTGATTTATGAATGAAATTATAGAATTAATGAGACGTTACAAAAAAATATTTATAGCTGAAGGTGTACTTTTTATCCTTTTGGGCATATTTGCACTTGCGCTTCCACGAATATTTTCACTTACCCTAGACTACTTTTTTGGCTGGCTCTTTGTATTTGGAGCAATGGCATATGCCTTGCGTACGTTCCTTACGCCCGATATGCCAAATCGAGGGTCTACAATCGCGAGCAGTATCCTCTATTTTGCGCTAGGTGCACTACTTCTTATCTTTCCGATGTCAGGAATACTTACGCTCACGCTACTCATGGCCCTTTACTTTCTTTTTGATGGCATAACAAAAATCTATGGTGGCTTTCAAATGCGGCCCATACGTAACTGGGGATGGATTGTCACAAATGGCGTACTCTCTTTAATTCTTGCGATACTTATTCTTGCAAGCTGGCCAATAGAAGCCTCTTGGGTGCTTGGAATACTTTTTGGAATCAACCTGTTAATAACAGGTGTTATGACCCTTGCATTCATTTGGAGCATCAATGAAAGCAATAAGAATTTATGAGTATGGCAGCCCGAGCGTTCTTAAGTACGAAGAGGTAGAAGAACACGCTCCACAAGCAGGTGAAGCAGTAGTCCGCCTGCATAATGCCGGCGTTAACTTTGTTGACATCTACCACAGAAAGGGCACCTACGCAGCCCCTAGCGAAACACCCTTTACACTCGGGCTTGAAGGTGCCGGCGTTGTCGAGGCAGTTGGCCCGCGCGTATCTTCAGTACGAGTTGGCGACCGCGTTGCCTTCACAGGACAAATTGGCTCCTATGCCGAAAAAATCCTTGTAAAAGCAGATAGGCTGATACCTATACCTAAGGATTTTTCATTTGAGCAAGCTGCAAGCTTTCCCCTACAGGGCATGACAGCACACTATTTGCTACACGAATTTCATACGGTAAAAAAGGGCCAGGTTGTACTTATACATGCAGCCGCCGGCGGCATGGGGCTGCTTTTAGTGCAGTGGGCAAAACACCTTGGCGCACACGTTATAGGTACAGTTTCTACAGAAGAAAAGGCCCATGCAGCAAAAGCTCAAGGTGCTGATGATGTCATTATCTACACAAAAGATAACTTTGTAACAGAAGTCATGCGCCTTACAAATAAGCATGGCGCTGACCTCATCATCGATGGAGTTGGAAAGACTACCTTTATGCGTGACTTTGAAGCTGCCGCCGTATGCGGAACCATTGTACTGTACGGCTCTAGCAGCGGCCCTGTCGACCCCTTTGACCCAAACCTTTTGATGCCAAAGTCTCTCTCCCTTTGTTCCGGCAGCCTACACAACTTTATTAGAACGCGCGAAGAGCTACTAGAACGGGCAAATAGCGTCATCAGCGCCATCCAAGCCGGCTGGCTGAAGCTACGCATCATGCGCATCTTCCCTCTAAAAGAGACGAAAGCCGCCCACCAAATGCTCGAACATCGCGAAACAATAGGCAAACTCCTCTTATCAATGATGTAGTATTTTTTGCTGGGATGTGCTATTTTTTCTTCCTTTGAATAACGAAGGAAATTCATGGATAGACGTACCGTTCTTTTTGTCATTTCACTTACGCTTACACTATTTTTTGTAAGGCTTGGCTTTGACTATATGTATCAGGATCAAAAGCCTGTAGCTAAGGTCGAAAAAAAACCGGCTCAAGAGCCTGAGCCTAAATTTGTTCCGAGCGAACCAACGAAGGTTTCAAAACAAGAGTATTATGTACTCGAAAATGACTATGTACAACTTGTTTTTTCAAATATTGGCGGCTCACTTGTAGAGATCAACCTACCATTTACATCAAAGACAAACCCAAAAAGTGCTGTTCTTCCTATCGAAGTAGACCGCGAGATCCTTGAAAAGAGCCCACAAAATGCCCACTTTCCTCTACATGCAGCAAAAGCTGCAACAGGAAGTGAAGTTACCCCAAAGATCGGTGGCTACTACCCATTAATCAGGCGCGATATTGTGCCCTCGTTTGTTGTTCCTCCAAAGTACTATAGCTTGAATGTTGTCTCAGAATACCCTGAAGTAGCAATGCTTGCCTACGAAATTAAAAGCTTTACTGATAAAGAAATTGTTCTAGAAGCCTCACAGCCGCATAGAAGAATAACAAAGCGATTTTTCTTTCCAAAAGAAGATGTCCCCTACCTCTTTGGCCTCGACGTTAAGGTTGAAGGCGACACAAGGGGGCTATGGCTCACAAGCGGCGTGCCGGAAGTTGAATGGCAGTCCGGAGCTTCTGGTTCAGTCATCAAGTATCGCATCACAAAAGGCAAGGGCAACGAGGTGCTTAAAGTAGACCTTCCGAGCCAAACCTACACCAATACCTCGACATCTCCAGACTGGGTAAGTAACTCTAACGGCTTTTTTGGCATCATCATGGACCCAGAAAAAGGCCGCGAGTCAGGGTTTAGAGTAGATAAAATATCCGGTAAGGAAGATCCTTCACGAATTGAACTTATCGACCCAGAGTATGAACGCTATAGCCAAGAAGAAATGGCAGGCTACAACGTGCTTATGCCGCTAAAGGCATCTACAGAGCTCCAAGTCTTTGCAGGCCCCTTTGCCGAAAAGGTACTTACAAGCGTAGATGATTTTAATAAAGCACAAGGCGTAACAACTGACTTCTTATCCTGCCAGACATACTTTGGCTGGTTTTCGTTTATCTCAGAGCCTTTTGCAAAGCTACTCTTCTTCTTTATGAAGCTCTGCCACAGCGTGACAGGCTCCTGGGCATTATCTATCGTCTTTGTTACTGTGCTACTTCGCCTTCTTCTCTACCCACTTAACACATGGTCCATAAAGTCCATGAAGGGCATGCAGGAACTTAGCCCTCAGATCAAAGCCATCCAAGAGCGCTACAAAAAAGACCCTCAAAAGGCGCAGCTTGAGATACTCACTCTCTATCGCGCAAAAGGTGTAAATCCGATTTCAGGGTGCTTGCCGCTTTTATTGCAGCTGCCATTTTTGATTGGTATGTTTGACCTTCTTAAAACAACCTTTGAGCTTCGCGGCGTTGTCTTTATCCCCGGCTGGATCGACAACCTCACATCTCCGGACGTGCTCTTTACATGGAAGTACAGCCTGCCTATCATCGGCAACGAGTTTCACCTGTTGCCAATACTTTTGGGCGGCATTATGTACATCCAGCAAAATGTCATGTCAAATATGCCAAAAGATCCGTCCACATGGACAGACCAGCAGCGTCAGCAGCGCGTTATGGGCAATATCATGACCGTTGTGATGACTGTCGCATTTTATAACTTCCCATCCGGCCTTAACATATACTGGATATCATCGATGCTCCTTGGCATCCTCCAGCAGTGGTGGACAACAAAGCGCATTGACACCACAGCAAAAAAGGCGAGCATGGAAATAGAAGTTACGCCAACACACAAAAAATTCCCTAAAAAAGGGTAAGGATGTGTCATGCAGGCGTGGCAGCAGTTTCTTGAGCAAAGAGAACTTGAATACGGCCAAGAAACTGTTGCGCGCTGGCTTAGAACACTTAAAATTCTTAATTTTGATGCCTGCAACCTCTACCTAGAGGCAAATGACTCCTTTCAGGTGATGTGGTTTGATGAGCATATAAGACCTAAGCTTGCCACCTTTGTAAACAACAACCAAAAGCCAATAAAAGTTCACCTTTCGCTACCGGAGCTTGTTCCGACAGCTCCCAGAAAGCGAAAAAATGCTAAGCCAGAAGTTCAAACGAACTTTCAGATATTTTTTGAAGACCTTGATCCCTCGTGCACTCTTGAAGATTTTCTTGTTAGCGATGACAATAAGGTGGCCTATAGTGTGCTTGAAGAGCTATCTAGTCGCCTTGTAAATGCCAAAGTAGAAGCAATGTCCTCTTTTTCGCATAAAACTCCTAGCAAGGAGCAGGGCTTTTTTAACCCTATCTATGTATATGGCTCTTCAGGATCTGGCAAAACGCACCTCTTAATGGCCCTTGCTCAAAAGCTTAGGCGCGTAGGCTATAAGGCTATATACGCCCGCTCAGAACTCTTTACAGAGCACGTCGTAAAGGCAATACGAGTAGGAGAAATGTCACATTTTAGAAGCACCTACCGCAATGTAGATGTATTGCTTATAGATGATGTGCAGGTATTTGGACGCAAAAACGCCACGCAGGAAGAGTTCTTTCATACCTTCAACACACTTCACACAGAAGGCAAACAGATTATCCTCTCAGCAAATGTTGCCCCGCAGCAGCTACAGTTTATTGAGCCAAGGCTTATATCTCGCTTTGAATGGGGCATAGTGCTGCCCTTAACACCACCGCACAAAAAGGACATTGCAAAGATCCTTGAACAAAAGGCAGAGCACTATAAGTACCCCATAAGTGCGCGTACGATAGAATTTTTAAAAGACACCTTTGCCACAAACCCAAAGTCTGCAGTCAAAGCTTTAGAAGCACTCATGCTGCGCTCACACCTAAATAAAAGCGGTCAAAAGACCCATCTCGCACTAAACACAGTTAAGGAGCTACTTTCAGACCTTATCGACGATGAAAAGGCAAAGGCACTTACCTTAGAGCGCATTGTAGCAAGCGTTGCTGATCACTATTCACTTTCTCTAGATGAGCTTATTGGCAAGTCACAGTCGCGAAATGCAGTCACCTGCCGCCAGCTTGCCATGTACCTTTGTCGCGACCTACTAAAATCTCCCTACATGCAGATAGGCGACCTTTTCCAGCGCGACCATTCCACCGTCATGTCCGCAATACGCCAAGCAGAAAAACAGATGAACACCCCAGGCAGCGAACTCGCTCTTGCCTACAACGCCATCCAGCAAAAGCTCATGTCTCACCTAAAAAGCTCGACACTTTGAACTCATAGTTGAGATGAGTAGTCTCTAAGGCTTCATTTGACAGCTTCAAGCTGAAAAGTATTTATAGGGTAATTCTTACCCTAAATTCCCCTGCGATTTATCTTAGTAACAAATTTTGATGTGTGGTACTTTTGTCGTATGTCGCAGCTGAATCAATTTCTTAAAGACTTAGGTAGGTATTCAGATATAGTAAAAAACTGTACTCGTCCGCTGTATCATCTGGGCGTAAGTTGTTTTTACTATGTGTATATTGATAAAAATGGAAACCAAGTACTTTTAACCGACCGCCCTGATGTTGACGATTATTACTATGACGAAAAACTCTTTTATAATGATCCCTATTTACGACATCCTGACAATTATCACCCCGGGTTTTTCTTTTTTGAGACTAATCACAAAAACGAATTTGACAATTCACTTGCCTATGTGGTACGAACGTTCAAAATTGAACCAATCGTAGGGCTTTGTGAAAAGCAAGAAGATGCTGTTGAATTTTTTGGCTTTTGGGGAGAAGCTAACCAGTCAAAAAACTTTGAACGTGTCTATTTAAATTATGCAAATCTCCTAAAAGCCTTTGCTGCACACTTTAAGGAAAAATGCAGTACCATAATTCAACATGAAGTTGGGCCATCCCTTTCGTTACCAGAGTTAATCGGACAAGATCTATTCGATAGTACGTCCACTCTTCAACCTAAACTCGATGAACAAGTATTGCGAAAGTGTTTGCTTGATATTGGATTAAGCCATGAAGTAGAACAAGCGGATTCACTCTCCCGAAGAGAACGAGATTGTATAAAGCTGCTGCTAAAGGGCAAGTCGATGAAGGAAACGGCTGCTCTACTTCGCCTTTCACCGAGAACTGTAGAACATTACCTAGAGAGTGTTAAAATAAAATTTGACTGTAAATATAAAAATGAACTATTTTCTATTGCAGAGCGTCTATGCGAATTTGGTTTGTTGTAATAGGGTAAATATGGAACTTAAAAAAAATAATTCAACGACTAAATAATGCATTTAGATCAATATCTTCATAAGCATTAATAATCATATCAGCTTCACGCAGCTGTTCGGGATTTCCATGACTATTAAGACCTATACAAAACATATTTGCAGCTTTTGCGGCTTTTATACCGCATGCTGAATCTTCAATAGCAATACAGGCGTATGGGGAGATATTTAGCTTCTTTGCCGCGTGAAGGTAAACATCAGGCTTGGGCTTTCCTTGTTGATTGACATCATCAATATTGTAAATGTGCTCTCCAAATAATGACTCGAGTGACAAGGCTTTTTTTATTGCAGAAAGCGTTAACTGATCTGCATTTGTGGCAATGCCATATTTGAGATTATGGGTATTTAGGCCTGAATAAAATGCTAAAAAACCATCAACAAATCGCACTTCGACACACATAAGCTCATATGCATATTGCGCATATTCAAGAGAGAGCTCTTCAAGCGATTGGGGTAAACAATATTTAGTTTTTACACGAAGGGTCGCATCATCGTGGCTGACCCCACGAAGCTCCCTGTCTAAGTGCTCTTTTTCTTCTTGTGACAGATGTATGTTGTGATTTAATAGGAATAGATGTGTGGCTTTATCCCATAGCTGCATAGAGTCAGAAATAGTGCCATCTAAGTCAAAAATAATTGCCTGATATTTCACGCTATGTCCCTTTTTTCCTTAAGCATTGTATGTTTTGCCAAATATTTTAACAAGTGCCCTTATGGGAGCTTTCTTGACCCATCTACTAGTACGTATGCCGGGAGTTTACAACTCCCGGTTTTTTATTTTACTCGCTCTTTGAGAGCCTGAAGGCGCTCATCATATTTTTCACCGAGGTCAATGCCGGTGAGATTTGCAATTTGAAGAGCATATATGAGTAAATCAGGAAGCGCTTCATTTACTAACGGGCTTAGATCAGGCTCTTTGCCATGTTCCTTTGCTTCGCAATAAGTCGCAATTTTGCCAGTTGTTTTCATAAGATGCAAAAGCGTATGACGAAGTTTTTCAAAGCCCTCGTTTATTTCAAAATACTCATTATCAAAATCTTTTTGAACCTGCTGTACGTTTCCAGTATTAACAGCTTCACCTGCATAGGTAGAAGCTATTGCCAAAAAAAGGCCTGATAAAAAAAGAGAAACTATTTTTATTCTCATGATATTTGCGATACCTCAATGAAGTGTGTTTTTTGGCCCAAGCTTAACACACATAACACATATAAGTAATAGGGTAAAAATTACGGATTTTTTTGGTTACTGTATTATTTCCCTTTGGCCGTTTAGCTCGTAGGTGGAAGTGAAGGTTACGGCGCTAGTTTTTAGGTTGTAGCGGCACTCGACTTTCTTGATTAGGCGCTGCTCGCCGGGCTCATCATCTGTACGAACAAAGGGGGTCTCTATTGAATGAGTGATGATAAGTGTTTCAGGCTTCCTAACAAAGGTTTTTTCCATCTGAAAAGATGTTTTTTCATTTGAGATCTTTCTCCCAGGGACAGCCCATTCGCTTCTATGTATGCGCTCATCTTCATGTTGTTTTTGTAAAAGGTTCAAAAAAAACGTCTGGGATGTTGCATAGAGGAGCTCGTCCATGCTATCGGAAGCGTTTTTCGTAAGGGCTGGATTTTGCGATTCAATGTATGTTAAAAGCTGTGTGCTTATATTTATGAAGGAATCTTCAGCACCTACGTCCTCTTGCTTGATGGTAGTCTTTCCGATTTGCACTTCTGCAAGACGAGGTAAATCGACAACTACCTGATCAGGCTTAATTATCATCTCAATAAGAAGCATCTTACGGCCTGCATCGATCGTTGTGTCTGCCTGAAGCGCCTTTATGAATTTTATTTTTACAAGCTTTAGTGGATCTGTTTCATGTATGTTATATGCCTGGAAATCTTCCTTCGTTGGAACATCGGTGTCAGATGAAATTGATATGCCAAGTTCTGTAAGCGTATCGATCACCCGTACAAATATGAGATCTTCGATTTTTGCCTGCGGCCTAATGCTTTTTGCAGCTTGCTGGACATGCTGCTCGGTGCCGCTTGCGGTGGCAATATTTGTAATTGTACGGGGGCTTATGCGATCTACACCTTCTGGCAGCTGTTCTTCTGTTGGCTTTATATGCCCTTGAATAGCGGCACTATCGCCCGTAGCTTTGGGTTTTTCCGGTGGGACCCACTGAGAACCCTCGCCTCTCTCGGGAGAAACAACGCTCATACCCCCTCCTTGAATATATCCCTATTATATCATATTCAATTTTTTAATGTAGAGAGAAAGGTGATAAGCTGCTTAGCGCGCTCATCCCAGGTGTGCTGGCTTTTAATAGTAGTATGGGTGGCTGACACCTTAGCGTATCGAGCCTCTTCATCACTAAGGGCGGTCTCTATACTAGCATTTACGCCCTTATAGTCAGGCGCAAGGTAGGGCAAAAGCTCTCCAAAAGCTTGTTGAACAGCAAGGTTCTTATTGTGCAGCACGCTTGCCCCGGAAGCTAGGGCCAAAAGAAGCCGCTCGTGAAGGCCTCGCTTAAACATCGGAAAGCTATTTATGATAATTTTAGAACGTCTAAAGATGGTATGAACCTCTTTGTAAGGCACTTCAGGATGAAAAATAGCATTTTGTAGATACTTTTTCCAAGAAGTCGGTCCAAAGATATGAATAGGTCTCTCAATAGCCTGCAAAATGCGTATTCTATCAATACCACGTATATACTGATCAAGTGATGTCAATAAGTCAAAATAGTCTATAGCCTTATCCAAAAGCTCTTTTTCAAACTCTCCTTTTGCATTAACCTCTTCTACAAACACCTGTAAAGGCGAAATATGACTACTCGCAAGCACACATTCAGCCATAGAGCGCATGCGAGATGCATTTTTTTCAGAAAGGAGATTGTCCCATGTATTTGCAATGTCTTCAGCATCCATAAAAGAGCCGCACATCACTATATCGAGGTCTCTTTTTGAATTTTGCTCTACGATAAGCTCTTTGTCGATAGCATGGGGCAAATAGATGGCATTTTTACCGGAAAGCATCTTATAAAAACCTACTGAATCTTCGTCCACAAAGGCTGCAAGGGCATTTTGATTGCGAAAAAGCTCAGGAAAATAGCATGCTAAATCAATAATGATCGCAAGATGGGGTATTCCGAGCGGCTCTAGGGGCGAATACTGGCCCACAGTAACGTTAAAGCCCACTGTATAGTCCGGACTATTCTGAACAAGGGCCGCAAGTACAGATCCCGCACCTAGTTCTTTATAGGGATAAAGCGACGATGCGACGCCTAAACGTTCTAATGATTTTTGCAAACCCTCAGAAAATGCCTGCTGTACACCATACTGATGGGCATTTGGGAAGGTAAAAAGATCTATTCTTTTTATTTTCATAGCCTCTTTGTTGCAGAAAGCTTGAAAAAAAGCAACAATCCAGATATGATCTTGCCACGTTCGGAGCATAGCGCAGTTTGGCTAGCGCGGCTGCTTTGGGAGCAGTAGGTCGGGGGTTCAAATCCCTCTGCTCCGATCACCAAGCGGTAGAATAACATTCTACCGCTTACTTTTTTTAAGGAGGCTAGCTATGTTTTTCTCCTTTATCTACTGGGATCCATCCCGCGTAGCAGTAACTATTCCCATTCTTGACTTTCCTATCTACTGGTACAGCCTTCTTTTTGCCGGCGGCTTTTTTTTAGGCTACCTTGTTGCCTGCCGCCTGTTGTGGAAGGAGATGGATATTGAAAAAAAGCAGGCATTCTCGTTTATGGATCGCCTTGCCTGGTTTGTTTTTATAGGGATGATAGTAGGCGCACGGCTTGGCCATGTCTTTTTTTATGAGTGGCCCTACTTTAAAAATCATCCTCTAGAAATTCTCTATACATGGGAAGGCGGCCTATCAAGCCATGGAGGCGGCATTGGCCTACTTGCAGGCCTAGTTCTTTTTTGGAGCAGCCCCAAGAGGCGTTTAGTGGGCCTATCATTTACAAAGCTACTAGACATACTATGTGTCGCAACGGCGCTTGTTGCAGGCTTTATACGTCTTGGTAATTTCTTTAATCAGGAAATTTTGGGAAGAGCAAGCGATCTACCTTTTGCGGTATGGTTTGGCCATCCTAGCGATTCTGCCGCTACAATGCCCTGCCATCCTGTGCAGCTTTATGAGTCACTTTTTTACTTTGCAACGTTTATTCTGCTATATAATGCCAAACTAAAAACGGGCGCGAGGGCGGGACTATTTTTTATCCTCGTCTTTACCTTCCGCTTTTTTATTGAATTCCTCAAGCTGCCCCAAGGAGTGTACGATTCTCATACACTCAACATGGGCCAGCTCTTAAGCTTACCCTTTATTCTCTTAGGAATTTACCTCTTGAGACGCGCGATGCGATCTTCAAGTGGAGGGTGAGAAGAAAATAGGCTCAAGATACGCTTGGTGTTCGAAATCTTAAAAGACTGAAATGCCGGCTGATCGACATGTGGGTCTTGGATTTCTTGTGTACGCTTTAGAGCTTCTAGTGCTTGAACCATCTTATCGCGACCTACAAGACGAGCACCGCCAGCATCGGCGCGATACTCTCTAAAGCGAGAATATGTTGCAATCACGATAGATCCCAAGATCATAAAGGCTATCTCAAAGACAAAGACGAGAATTGTATAGAGAAATGGCGATCCAACAGCGCCATCATCTCGTTGACGCCCCATGCGGCTTACAACGTATGCTAAGACTCTAGCAAAAAACATCACAAAGGCGTTTACAACGCCCTGAAGTAAGGTCATTGTCACCATGTCGCCATTTGCAACGTGCGATACTTCGTGAGCAAGTACGGCATCTACTTCGGCAGTATTCATGCGGTTTAATAATCCAGATGATACTGCAACAAGTGAGCGAGAGCGCGTTGGCCCTGTTGCAAAGGCATTTACTTCAGGAGAATTGTAAATACCAACTTCCGGCATTGCTGGAAGGCCTGCATTTTTTGCTAGGCTATATACCATGTTTACAAGCTCGCGCTCTTGGCCAGAGCAGCGATTTGGGTCTATCACCTGCACACCCATCATCCACTTTGCCATAATACGTGATAGAGCAAGCGAGATAAAAGCACCGCCCATGCCCCACACAAAGCAAAATATCATAAGCGAGTTATAGTCAAGGCCGTGTTGAGTCAAATAGGGCTTAACGTTAAGCAAATTGAGAACTAGCGATATTGTAACGAGTACAAGCGCGTTAAGAGCAATAAAAAGAAAAATACGTTTTGCAAAAGATCCCATAGGATTATCCCCTTTATATAAAACTTGAGTATAGCACAAACAATTGCTTTTTCGCTATAGTGCTACGGCATGTACTCGCATGGACTTGAAAAAATATATGCTTTTGAGACCATAAACCCCAAAAGCGTAAAAGCTGTTGCCATACAGCCAAAAGCTGAAGTTTTCGAAGAAAAGCCCTTAGCTACAAGCCAAGAGCAGCTTCTCTTACCTTTAGGCCCATCTCACGAAGAGGGGCTTACTTCGTTTCGCCTCAAAGAGCCTATACACTCTTTAGGCCTTTCTGCCTATGCAGTAAAGGTGCTTCTTAGTAAAGAGGTGGCAACTGTCGAAGATGTTCACCGATTTATTACTTCGCAAGGTGATAAAGGCCTTGGCCAAAGTCACATCGAAGAAATTTTAACAAAGCTTGCCCTCTTTGTTGGCAAAAATCCTTATAGCCTGCAAAAGACAATCGACTGGGAAAGCATCGTGCGAACAGCATGCAAAGACCTTGGGTCAAAAGAACGCTACCTTCTTTTAGCCGGCTTTGGCCTTGAAAGTCTTGCTCCAATGAACCCACAAGATACACAAGAAGTACAACGCTATACTAAAGAGCAAATTTTAAAAGTGCCAAGCCCTGATATAGCTTTTTTTGAAGATAGCCTTTACGACATAGCGCAAGCCTACCTTGTGCCTTGGTTAAAATCTCGTCATGGCATTAGCCGTGAAGATGAACTCCTAAACCGCCTTGAAGCAATAAGCATAGGTGCTTTTAGGCCAATATGTGCCTTTATTAGCACCTATAGCGCGCCCATAAAGCTGCTAGAACTAGAGCGCGGCGTCTATGCTAGCGACCATGCTACCTTAGCTGACTATAAGTTGGTTATTGCCTGTGCAAATACCTACTTTTACCATCCTCACGCCAAATATGAACTTAGCACGCTTGTAAGGCACATTACGCTAGAGCTTGCTAAAAAAGGGCATGGCTTTTCGGAAGGCTTTATTGAAAAAGCCCTCACAATATCTCCAAGTCTTCTCATAACATCAAGCAACACCATCTTGAAAAATATAAGCCCTCTCGCATAAACTTACCGCCTTACTTTATGGATTGTTCTGTCGCCTCACTCACAGCTTGCCTACGCGAAGTCACCTATGCTCCTTTAGATAAAAATGGCAGAAGAGTCTTTGTCGTACGCTCGTTTAGACCAACAGTTGCTCAAGAAGATGTTCTTGGCAGGATTATAGCTATACAAAGGCGCTTTCAAGATGAATTTTTTCCTACCCTAAACGATGTATTTCATCAGCTGCACCAGCGAAGTGCACAAAATGATAAAAAAGGTCAGGTACGCACCACTCACCTTGCGCTTAACGAAACGGTCTTGATAGTAGCCAATGATGTGAGCAAGGCTACAGAAGAGGCATTTGATCTTTCTGAACATATCCACCTTATACAAAATAGAAAAGATCAGTGTACGGCTTTATCCAGCTTTCTCCAAATAGAATATGTAAGCAAATACTTGACAAGTCTTGCAAACGATCTATCCTCTATCTTAAAAAGCACTTATCACCACGAGGCGCTTGAATATTATAAAACGCAGGTAAAAGCGTGCGATGCAATTGCCTCTATCACAGAATTTGACAAGCAGCTTATAGAACTAGAAAAACTATCAGAACGTGCGCTAAAGCACCCCTTACCATGCTATGGACAAGAGCCATTGATTGCTGTTAGAGAATGCGAAAAGCTCTATCACGAAGTATTTGAGTATATGTACTATGTAGCAACCTTCCTTACTACAAAATACCCTGACGGGCACTATAGAAAGGTACTTGAGCATCGTCTCGAGATAGTTAAATCGAATCTAAAACCACGTATACATACACAGCCATATGCTGATCAGCCTTTTCCGGATATATCTAGAGAAGCAACCCTCTATCTTAGTGATCGAGCTACAGAGCAGGTAGCGTTACCTAAGCCAAATTATTTTCGCAATTACCAGCATGGCGTATCTTGGACCTATAAAGTCATCTATGATCAGTATATGGCCCTCCAAAATGTAGCAAAAGCTCTATATAGAGCCCAATCTGAGCTGCTATTTGGACCAGACTCTTTTGTCCCTCAAGGCTTGTTACCTGTCATCCAACGCGAACGGATAAGCCTTACTAAAGTTGCACTTACAACAAAAGTACATGCCGGCTGGTACTATGCAGGAGGCCTACAAGCCCAGCTAGAGCACATCGAGACTATCTCAAAAGACAAAAGGCCAAGATACCTACACGCCGTTACCCAATTGAGTCGCCAACCTACTACGCTTAATGCGCTTTTTGAGTGTGTGAAGGCTACAGTACAGATAAATGATGGGGAGCAGCATGCCCGAGTTTATGGCCCAATAGATCAAACACTAGCTCAAGTGGGAGCTTCTCTTCTCAAGCTCTCTGGAGAAGAAGAACAGACGCCAAAAGTAGTCTTTGCAAGAGAAACTGTTTGGACGCGTCTTCCTTCATTTATCATAAACTACCTTCTAAAGGGCTTTTTACGAAACCTCCATTTCAGTTTGCAAGAAGCTGACCCTGAATTTGAAGCGGTTCTGCATCTTGTTGAAAATGACCCAGCGTTTTGTAAAGGATTTAGGCAGTGCTTGCAAGAAAGCCCACTTTTTGCAGAGCTCTATAATGCCTATAAAAGCGATATCGGCGTACTTGAAGTGATGAGTAACTTTATGTGTCTTTTACATGACCATCCGCCAATCCAAGCAAAGCGCATGCTAAAACTTGCAGATGCGTATGTTCGTTACCACAAGCTAGCTCGCATGCTCGAGACGTTTGACCCTTCTGAAGAAGCTCGCCTATTGTGGCTAAAGGAAAGGCTCGATACCTTTTATCAACAAAACAAGGCTGCATTTAGTCACAACGTACCATTTATCACAGAGCTTACAAATAGCGCCTTTTCAAATAGCGCTGTGGAACATATGTTTACAATACCCGAGCTTGATGAAAGCCTTACTGGCATCTCAAAAATCCTCTTTCAACGCTGCCTGCTCGATCGCCTCATAAATGACCCTGATAACCTAACAACAAAACACCTTGACTACTTGGCAACCCTCTTTTTGGAATATGTAACAGACGCTGACATACGCGCATTATGGCGCAATCAGTACGACGTTGGGTTTATGGAAATTGCCCTGCAGCGCTTTATACAAAAAACCAAAAACTTCCAAATGCTCCAAAGCCGAGGAAATGGATATGATAGGTGGAGCACTGTTGTATCGCTTGTCTCTGAATTTAGAAAGACTAACGATCAAGATGAGCGCATGCGGCTATACGAGCAAGCAAAAGCCCACGTAACGAAAACCTACACCCTTGCTGACCTCTACAACCCTTCAACATTCGAAAACATAGCAGGCCTCTTACTCACCGAGATGCTCGAATTCACACAAGGATCTCGCCGCTTCTATTGCAAATAAATTCGACGAACTACATAAATGAGTAGATGTAACAAGAGGTATACGCTCATGGCAATGCTCGTCGCACATGGACCACGGCTTTTTACTCGGACAGAACATCCCCCATACCCTCCAACTGATTCACAGGTTGCTATAAAAGCAATTCAAGACAAATTACTGAAGAGCGATCCGCCATTTGATGAGATCACAGAAGCAATAGCCCGCACAAAAGTAAGGCTTGTTCATGCCCACGAAACGGCCTCTGACATACAAGACTTTGACAGGATGGCAGCACGCATAACTGAAATCGTCTCGCAGGATCTTACACTATCTAGCTTGGAAGAGCGCTTAAAAAGCCTCTACAAGCTTCATACGAGTAAAGCTGTTCAATCAACTCTTACTCTTTATAGCGAAACAGTTATAGAGATAAAAAAGAAAGCCCCTGACCTTGTCACGCTTGCTCGCAAAGCTTCAGAGACCTATAGCGAAATCATATATAACCAAGACCCTGACGTAGAAGCAGAATGTCGACGGCTTTATAACGAGCTATTGGGCATCCTGCAGCAGGCAACAAATGCTGCTACTCAGGATGATAGCCTCGCTCGTCTTAAACAACGCATCACCATCCCGGCTGGGCAAAGTCCGCAAGAGGATGTAATAACTCAAGCTACACGATTTGTCGAAGCAAATAAAGCTTCTATACTTGCCTCAGATCACCCTCTACGTAAAGACAAAGCTAGATTTCAGGCAAAAGCAAAGGCACTCGTGCAGCTAGAGTCAGATATTCGATCTTGCCGAGATTCCTTTGTCACGCATACAATCACACGCGATAGAGCCGAAAGCACTGAAAAGACTTGCCGAACACTCCTTGAAGGCCTTGAGTGGCTAGTCGCACAAGACAAGCAGAAACTAAAGGGAAAACCTCTTAGAGAAACATCATTTGCTCGCTGGAATAGCCTCTCTTTTCTTACCAAAGAAATTGGCCGCCTCAGGTGCTTGCTTAAGGATCTATCAGAGCTCACTACTTCAACATATCGGTTTGGTATGAACGCTGTTCACAAGCTGACAGTATATCTACAAAACCCCTATCCTACCCTCACACAACTTATAGAGGCAATTGGTGCAGCATCAGCCCTTAGAGCTCCTGTAAAAGGAGAAGATGGCCCCCGCGTTCGCATCTACAAACTTGTTGACCAATGCCTTGCAACAACCCACAAAAGAGCGTTAGAATTATCTGACATTGAAGCTCAAACCCTTGGCAAGCTACTCACAAATGCTAAAGCCGATGACGCCATAAAAACCTACTTGCTAAAGGGCCTTGTACGCCACGTCCACTTTGACAGGACCACAAGGGATGCAAAATTTGACCTTGCATTTTTCATCGCAAAGAACGATCCGCTCTATTCAGAATGGTTCCAAGGCATATGCAACACACATACAGAATTTCGCGAGCTTGCATCACACTACCAAAATCTCTTTCGCACCGAAGCAGACTTTCACGATCTATACCTTCTTAAACAAGGTATTTCCTTGCTTATTCCACGGCCATACCAATTACCAGATGAAGAGCAGCTACGCTATGCAGAAGCTCAAACCCTATCACATAGCATGAATCGGGCACGAAAGCACCTTGTAGACTTGCTACATGATCGACTACAGACCTATCGACAAGAACATGTTGCTGTTCAGAACATAGAACAAGAGCCTCTTTACGAGCTGCTAACGACTGCCCTATTTAGCCCAAGAGATCCTGATCAAATCCAGGCCAACACACTTATTCTCCAGCATCTACAAGGTGATGAGCCGCATATTCCGAAACATATACTCTTCACCACATGGCTCCTTAAAAACCGCCTCAAACAGGCGCCGTATACACAACTACTTCCGATAGAAAAAAAACTTCTATCCTCGTTTTTTGAGTCCTACCTAAACGATAGAACAGTATGGGTAAAGCAGTTTGGCCTTGGCTACATGGAAGAGCTACTTTATCTATTTTCAAAAGGAGATACTACCTATCACCTAGAAGCCGCAAGACAAAATGCCCATTTTGACACATGGACTAAGGTCATAGAACGCTACCGACAACTCGCCAACGCTCAAAAAGAGCAAGCCACTATACTTATAGAAGAGGCAAAACAAGCTATCGGCGAAGAAAACCTCCCCCTTGCAACAAAGGTAAACCCCCAAACGCACCTCGACTTTGCCGTCCTCATCTACGAAGAAATGCTACGCCTTGTTCACCTTTAACGTAAGAGTAGCGGGAGAATGAGGTTTAGGAGCACGGCGTCGGTGGTGAGGGAGTTTGGGAAATTGGGGACGAGTGAATTTTGGGAGCTTTGGGCTGCTAGAAATTGAGTTACAAGCTGGGGGTTTGTGGCTGCTGCTCGCATATGACGCTCGTACCACTTATCAAATCTCTCCAGCAGGCGGCTGCGCACAAAGGTTGTAAATTCACCTTGCTCAAGGCCTTTAGATCGCTCCTCTTTTACCCTGCAAAATAGGGCCCTATGAACCTGTATATGCGAAAGCTGAAAGATAGGGGTAGTAAGAACGTCCGCTGCTCGCCCATAAAAAAAGAACTTTTGCTCTTTAGGGCCAAGGGGCCGTTCGGTAGTAAGAAGCGTCCGCATGGTGTTTGCGTAGATAAGGTCTTTTGTAGGACCTGAGAGGTTCTTTTTATGTTTTTTATACTGATCATCTTCGATAAACTGGCTAAATAAAGTTTGGGCGACTGCTCGTTCTTCTTGATCGTTACTATAGAGACATGCTGCAAGCACTCTTGTCAAAAAGCTCTCAAAGACCAAATATTCTTCTACGTTCTCGCCAACATGCTGCCATTCGCGCGTTTCAGAATATGTTCTAGAGCGAAACATCGAAATAAAGTTGCCTTCTCGTAAAAAGTCCGCAAGAGACTTTGTAGAAAAATCACCATAAAGTGATATGTAGTCATCCCCTTCAGCTAGGGCTTTAAGCTTACTAAATAAAAAGCTCACAAGTGCTTCATGCTCATCTTTAACAAGAGGAAGTGGCTCCTCGCGCGCAAATTCGATGTAGCGCTGCCAAGCTTCGATGTAAGCTAAAGGGTCGTGCGCAGCTCTATGGGCTCTATAAATAAGGGACAACACGCCAAACGCTCTACTCAAAAGAGCATCAGACCTTCTAAGCTGAAACAGACTTTCGTAGCTCTTACACACCTGCATAGCTCTACATGCATCATAAAGCTTTTTATAAGCAGGGTCATTTTTTAATGCATAAAGGACAAGCTCAAGACCAATGTCAACGGCCTTTTTATCGCCATATAGAGCCATTGCAGCACGTCTTGCAACATAGGTTTTCACCTCTTGTTCAGTGCAGGCCACATTTTTATCAACAAGGTTTGTCCATGTGCATGTATCCTTGCTAGAAAGTATAAGAGCCTGCCCAAGCTCCATCTGATAGCGCTTTTTAATCACATCAAAGGTGCTATGTATATAGGTGCTCCATTTTGACTGCTTTTTAGGTTTTAGCTGCACCTCTTCCAACATGCGGCCCGCTTCAAAATAGGTAGTTGCAGCATCAAGCGATGCTTGATCCTGCACTTCTAAAAATGCCCCCATAGCTTTAATGGCCTGAGCAAGCGCTGGCTCTTGCATCTTCTTTACCAAACGAAAAAGACCTCGCACCACAACCAGTTCCTCTTCAAGTGCGTGAAGCTTACAATGATCCTCGATATGCTCTTGAGTAAACTTTGAACGGCTATTTCTAATAGTCTCAATATCTTCTACAAGCTGTATATATGTGCCAAGGTGATATTCATAAACAACAGGTGAGACCTCTATCTTCACAAGTTTCCCTATGCCCTCCTTAAGAGTGCGCACTCTTAGCTCAAGAAGAGCCATAACAGGCTCAGGATGGATTTGGGGCATCTGGGCAGGCTTTTCGAGCGGTTTTTTTAGCTTTTGACAAATTTGCTCGCGAAGTTGCACAAGAACAGCCATCTCAGGGGCATCTGCAGACAAACTTGCAAGCCTCACCCGCATGATGTCTATACGCGTTCGGTCAAGCGTTACCACAGCACGCATTGTAAGCCGCTCTACTTTTGTAACTGCCGGAAGCGCCATGTGGCTAGCAAAAACATCAAGAAATTGCCTGAGCTCTTCTCTAAATACCTGTAGTTCATCCTCGCAAGGAGCAAGGACTGCTTCACCCCAGCGTCTTTTTACTGTTTCAAAGGCCGCTTTAGCTTCTAAATATAGGGCACCTTCATAGGCTTTTCTTCGCTCTTCTTGCTTTTCACGCTGTAGCACCTGCACTGCAAGAGCCTGCATCTTTTGCATAAGCTGCACAAGCTGGCCCCTTTCTTCTACCCCCAAGAATGCATCATAAACACCCTTATAGCCATAGAGCTTGCTTCCGCCTGCTTCTACCTTAGCAAGTTTTTGAGTAAACTTCTGAAGAGCTATATGCTGATTACTACCATAAAATGATCCTACAGCTTCCATGGACTATCCTTTTACTGCCTGAAGCAGCTGTTTCCTATATTCTTGCACTACTTTTTCATCTACGCTAGAACCTTGAGGAAGGTCTTCAGCTATCCAGCGGTCAAACTCTTGATCTTTCCACCGTTTCTTTAGTCGTTCTGTAACAGAGTGCTCACCCACCACCTGCAATACACGCTCCATCTTCACGAGCGGCAATAGCCAGAGCGGCACATCAGCCCCATTTAACGACCCTGCAAAAAGTGCTTTTATCGGCCCCTCTTCAAAAAATTTCATCTCAACATCTGTGAGTATGCCACGCTTTTCTGTATCCAGCATAGGGCTATAGGCTAGCAGTTTGTTGATTGAGTTTTGATTAATCAATTCTCTCACATGGGGCGATAGCTGCATCATATAGCTCTGATATTCGCTCAAATTATAGAACCCAGAAAGCTGCAGCTGACCTATTATCTTTTCAATCGGCGGCCCATACATAGCCGAGCATACAAGACGAAAAACAAGCGACTCAAAGAACTGCTGGGTGGTACCTGTCACATAATCACCTACTAGTGATAGCTGCTTAAATAGATCTACAGGCTTAAATACTGCCCAGTGCCTCATAGCTGCAACATCAACTAGCGGCAAGACTACCGGATAGCCCTCTCTTTGTATGTAGCGGCCCAATACGCCAAGAAGAGGCCTTGATTCTTCTGAAAAGCTAGGAGCCTCTCTCAACATGCGCTCCATACAGCGTGCATACCCATAAATATCTGTCACTGACAGGGCTTCACAAGCAATCGAACAGGCTCGTGGCAGATCTTGAAGAATGGTTGCCCTCTTTGCTTGAACCATCTGATCATAAGCTTCAATTACGCCTTTAAGTGATGCAAGTTTGTAGAAGTAGTGACTTTGCAGCAAAGGATCAATCTGTATCGCATACCGCGCAAGCTCAAGCTCCATATCAATATGACCATGTACAAGGCTATGAACCATTTTGTTGGCAAGATACCTCACAATTTCTGGCGGCATGCCTTGCCTTACATGGTCTTGCAAATAGCCTTTACGAAGAATTTTCGCAGGAACAAGCTTTGCATCTTCATCAAGCTCAAAGCGAGCATTTGCAATAAGTCTTGCAAGCTCTTTATGTGTACGCTGTAAAAAGCGGTCAAACTGGCTAGGGGTATATTCATACTCTTTTGCTTCTTGTAGCTTTTTATGCATGCTATAAAAAGCTACTACATCGCGCTCTTGCCCTAATGCCTTTTTTGCACTTTGTATCACAGCAAGCGTTGCAAATGCCTGCTCTTGAGAGCATGCTTGCAATCTTGTAAGTCTACTTTTTGCCGACACTAACGTAAAAGCGATTCCGTGAATAAAAGTACGAAGATAGGGAGTTAATCCATCATTAAGAACTCCAACCGACCGATTCAGCCCTCTAAAATTTACGTACAGCTTCTCAAATGCTTCTCGTTTATCTCGTAACCCTATGTCATCATTTGGCTGTAGATCCCACAAACAAAAATCATCAAGCGATGCATCAAGCTGGTCTATAAACCTCCAGATTTTTTGACCTACTAGCTTTTCTAAAGCAGTTGCCACTTTTGTCGTATTGTCATAGGGATCACTCCACACTTTACTAAGCCCGGTCTGGTAGGCAGTTAGATGCCTTGGAACATGGTGCCAAAGGCCATATTCCGGTTTTCTGGGAGAAGAGATCTCTTCCTCCTCTTGTTCTAAAACCTCAGGAACTTCCTTTTCATATGCCTTGAGCTTGTCAAGATTAATAGGCTGTTTAAGCCTTTTAACAGCTGCTTGAACCCGCATGATCTCAAGTTCAAGCCTCTTTGCTTCTAAAAACTCATCAAGTGTTGCCATCTCATTGTGATAGCCTGTAGGGCCAAAACTTTTTGCCACAAGCACCTGCACATTTTCCTCGCACGCTGCAAGTCTTGCATAGTCTACAGTACCGGACCACTTGAAGGTATACTCTAACGAAGTAAGCTCTTGTACAAGCTGAGTAAGGCTTGATCTTGCCTGACGCAGCTTTTTATCAATAGGCCTACAAATGGTATCACCTTGACCCGGAGCCCGAATTTCAACTCGTACTGACATAGAATTTCCTCTTTCTATTGCTTAACGATGTACTCCTTGACGAGATGTAAAGTCAAGCATTTTAATAGCTCTTGTGATACACAGTTAAGAAAATGGAGGACGGCTATGTTTGGTGTTTACGATGCAACAATGCGGATGCAATTACAATCCTCTCACGAATCGTTTAAAGACTTTGTAAATGCTGCAGCCTTATCTGAAACTGAAGACCCGGATGCTCCATTAATGATAATTCGTGTCGAAGCAAACATTGAAAAAGGCCCTAAAGCACATCGTCGGTTTACCTACGCAAAAGACAAAAGCCCCCCCTCTGATGACACAGTACTTGATACACTTGGCAAGGTGCTTAAAGCTACTGAGGGTGAATATGCCACAGACCTTAACCAAAAATTTCAGGGCCTTCATGAAAGGCGCGTACAAAAAGATGTTGTCGTACAAACCCATGAAACCTGGACAAAAGAGCTTAGAGATCTTAACAGCAGGATGCTAGCTGATGCACAAAAAGCTCAAAATCGCTATCAAGATATCGCTATTATCGAAGAGGATGCGCACATCGCAAAAGCCGTAAGGCGTCTTTTTAAGATAGAGTTTTTGCAGCACCCGCTGAAGCATAAAGCTGCTGAACTTCTCACAGTAATAGATTCTGAAAGCTATGAAAAAAGCTTTAAGTTCTTTAAAGACACGCTTCGAAAAGTAGAAGCAAAAGATGCCACCGAAAGCTCTCTTGGAGTGCTTTTTGAAGAGGTAAAGCAGCATATCGCCACAAAAAAACAAGAACTTGGAACAAAAGCGCCAATCATCTTGAAAGAGATAACACTACTTGTCGAAGAGCTTTTTAGATATATCGCCTTTGCTGCGTTAAGTAGACGTGAATCGTTGCCAGAAGAGAGCCAAGAGCGCGCTCATCTTCAACGGCTAGAGGAGCAAGCAACCGCTGAAGCACTAAAGCATGCACTTCCAATACCCCAGCACGCTATCCCTGCCTGGAGTCAGGAATTTATCGCTGCTTTTATCAAGAGAGCAAAATCTGAAAGCCTTGAATCGTATGATAAATTTCGCGGTGGACAAATTGGTGCAACAGCCCCTCTTGTGGGCCCATATAGAAATATCTCCCCTGAAATCTCTGAACTTACGAGTATAGCTAAAGCCCTACAGGAGTTTGTCAAACTCATCCAGGCTCGAATTAGAGTTTGCTGTAAGGGATCACTTATGACCTGTTTTGCAACTCTTGAGGATGAACTTGGGCAGTATAAGCAACTTCTTGCATTTATCGAGCTAGAGATCCATAAACAAAGAAGGGCCTTATCAGAAATAGCCTTTACTCCAAGCGTACGTGCTGGTTGGTCTTATGTGGCAAAACAGTTTGCAAAACTCGCTGAAGCTCGCACCTACTTGCAGGATTTTGCTCTTTTAGCCACTGGATCAATGAAACCTAGTGTACGTGCACTTCTTGACACTATCCAGTATCTGAAAGTACGATCCATCACCCACCTTCTTAACGCAACAAAAGCAGTATGCTCTTTAGTAGATCCTGCAAAAAATAAGCGCTTTCACGATCGGATACAGCGGCTAAGTACTGAGGTTCTTCAAGATATACTTTCTGTAACAGGCAGAAAAACACTCGAGCTAACTGAAAGCGAAAAGCAAGTGCCAAATTCAATCTACAGGAGAACACCTTTTCCTCATGGCGAAAACTCACTTCGCGCACCTGCATTACCAGAAGATGTACTTCACTATCTTGAAAAGCGTCTTATCGCACATCTTTACTATTCCGATGAAAAAAGTGAAGATACTGAATGTGAAACTGTTATTCATATACTTTCTACAGACCCACTCTATTCTAAAGCCTTTAGTGATGCCTGCTACCACAACGAAACCTTGAAAGTCCTCCTGAGAGAATATGATGAACAAAAGACAATTTCACATGAGGAACTTCAAGCAATAACAGATGTACTCTCCTGCCTTGCAACAACAAACGGCAAGAAAGAAGCAGTTTTTCGCTATGTACAAGCAAAGGTGTTACTAAAAAACATCAATTCATCACGCATCGGATGGCTTACAAGACGCTTAGAAACTTCATTCACGCTGATCGAAGAATCACTTCAGCTTCCAGCCTATAGTAAAAGCGCTACTTTAGTACTCACCGAAAAGCCTCTGTATGGGCTTCAAGACGAAGAAAAAGATGCAGCCCTCTATAACGCCCTTGCCTTAAGCCTATATGATGAGGATGCCAACGCAACTGCCAAGCTTATTGAATATGCCAAACACACACACGTCGATGATCTTCCGGCAGAAGATAGTCCTCTTCGTCTTCTTTTTGACAAGTGGCTTCTTGAGCAGTTTGCAGAAGGTTCTTACAGCGGCAGACTGGAGCTTTTAGACAAGCTATTTAAAGAATACATTCAACAGCCAAAGGAACGCGAATTTTGGAGAAGGCAAGTAGGTATGGCTACTATGGAATTTGCCCTCTTGCAGTACGTTAGTCTCCAACCTGAAGCGAATGTGAGGATGGATGTTCTTGTTGACGTAAAACGAGGCACCTTTGGGAAAGAACTATGGAAGGCTATTATCCCATTAGCGTATCGAGCCCAAAAAGCTCTGAAACAGGAAAAAGAACGTCTACTCCTAGAAGCCCAAGCCATCTACGTAAAAAGTCGTCAGGAGCTACCAAAAGCTCTACCCGACACAGTGACGAACAACAATATAGTCTCATGGTGCTTACTTAACGGCTTTAGATAGTTCAATAGACTGCTTTACATGAGTCTGCCAGGCCTTAAACCCGGTATAGCCAAGGTCGTTAGTGAGTTCAATTTCGCGATCTTTAGCTGCTACAGCGTGGTTGATTTCTGAAGATGCTAAAAGACGCTCATACTGTTCAAACCACGCTTCCACCTCTCGACCCAGTTCTCTTGTAAGCGTTCTATCAGCCTCTTTCTTTTTACGCTCATCGCGAATAAGGGTATATAAGGTGTCAAAGAGTCTACGATCGTTCACTTTCTTTGTTTGCTTAAACTCTGCTATTGGGCCCTTTGCTAGCTGCTGCACTTCTTCTTTATGCACCTTTTCTTTACGCACAAGTTTGCGCATGGTATTTAGATAAAAAAGCGTCTCAAGATCAGGCGCCAAGGCTTTTATGCGCCCTTGCTCATAGGCTTTATAGATTTGTTCTTGAGCTCGCTTTTGCTCATCTACATTGGAGCCATACAGTGCGGTTGCCACCATTCTTCGAAGATCGTCCTTTATTGGGGTATATTTTCCATCTATATGGGCGTCTAGTCTTGCAAAAAGAAAGAGAGAGAGGCTATTGGCATTTGTAAATTCGGTACAACGAATAAAGATCCTTACGTAGCACTCAAGGTCATACTCGCGCTCTTCTAGTGAAAAAATGCCGCTAAGAAGCTCGCACGCCTTTGCTAGGCTCTCGCTGTTTCGCTCCCGGGCAAATTGCCTGTCGTAGGCCTCTATAGCCTGTTTGAGAATATCTATTTGTTGATAGGCCGGATCTTGCTTTAGGGTATGGATAAAAAGCTCAAAGGGCACATCGATATCTCTTATATCTGTCAGGTAGAGCACCTCGATGATACGTTTTAGAGTATAGCTTTGCACACACTCTTCTGAAACGTGCGCCTTGCCGTGCATCATGCGCTCCCATACACCTTGCTCAGCAGCATCTAATGCAACATCTTCTTGTGCTGCACGTCTAAGTTCTTTTTTTGCTGTGCGATGTGAATACACCAAGAACTCATTTTCACGAATGTCCAAAACAATATCATCAAGAGCTTTTGCTGCGGTGAAAAGACAGACAAGCTTTTGCCATGATGGAGGGGCTACGTGATAGTCATTACAAGCTTTCATAGCGGCAAAAATTGAAAAGGCTTTTTGTGTTGCAAAGCCCTTGAGCGTGAGCAGGCCATTTCTGATAGAATAAAGCGTAAGGCGTACAAAATTTGCATACTTTAGAAGCTGCACATAGAGAGCATCCGGCTCTTTATCAAATATCTCATTATAACTAGCATCAAAAAATTCGTTAAACGAAATAAAAACTGACAAAAGCCGATTAAGCTCTTGCTCATACTGTTCTTGAGTATATTCAAGACGCATAAGCTTCTGAAACGTTGCCTCGATCTTTTTTTGAAGGCCGCCTACGATTTGTCCGGTATCCTTCTCAAACGTCACGCCATGAAGACCTGTCTGTATATACCATTTAAAGAACGGAGTTTTGTAGCTTAACCACGTTCCTGAAGGTGCTCCTTTCCAAAATGAATAGGAAGCATCATAAGCGGTTTTAAGCTCTTCTACTAAATCGCCAACACGCTGAGCTTGATAGTCCCACACTGGTCGCTCAAAGGCTGGAAGCTGTCCCTGCAATAGTTCCTTACGTTGACTAATCGTCCTTACCTGCTCTTCAAGCTCCGTTTTAGATGGATCTTGCTCCGGAAGGTGTCTTGCCTGCTCTAGAGCCTTTTCTAGCGCCTTTTCTAAAACAAGAAAGAGCTCTTTTGCTAGATAGTATGGACAGTTGTTTTGTATTTCGGGATTTTGTGCCTTAAGCCGCTCCACCTTATGAGCAACTAAAACTTCTGGATTCAATACTTCTTGAAGTATTGTGACAAGAGCACCAATGTTCGCATACATTGCCGTATAGTTTGCAGGGTTCATAGACTCTAAAAGCGTAAGGCAATTTTGCAAAAGCATGCAGTCTCCCTGTATAACCCTCACTCGCTGCATATACGAAACAAGCTCTTGGCCGCTTCTTGGGGGAATGTTGGCATAAGCCTCTTCTCGCACCACGCGTAAATCATCTCGAAGTTGATCTAGAGATGGAGCCCGCTCATCCGGCCAAAAAAGCGCCCTTTGAGCCTCTACTAATCGAACATCTACTGTCATAACTCCCCCTCGCCAATTTGTCGCACAGGATCTCCCTGCTCTAGATCTTTCATCCGCTCTACATAACCCTCTACCCGCTTAGGACAGGCAGCCGAAAATAGACGCTGATCACGTGGCAGCTTTTGCTCACTGTATATAAGCTTAGCAAGCATAAGATCAACCTGAGTATCTGTATGGTCAGTTTCATCTTTCTCTAAAAACGCCCTTACAGGGCCTTTTAAGAGAAGTGTTTTCTCAAACAAAGAAAGGGTATACACTTTTGCCCCTATCACATTGCTCACTGCATTACGAGTAAAAAGCAGGCAGATTTGATCAGAAAGCATCTTCATATAGGGCTGATAGCGCTCTTCGTTACACACTGCCTGAATAAGTGATTTTGCCATATTTCTTCCGGCTTCAGTTTTGGAATAAAGCGCTACAGAAAGCACCCTAAGCATCACTGATTCAAAAACTATGCATTCACGCATGTGATCGCTAATTCCTGTGAGCTTATAGCGAAGACTATTGCATACAGTCGTCAGCTTTTTATAAAAGGAAGTAAACTCCTCAAGTTTCCATGTATCTATGCTGTCATCTCGCACGCTATCAAAGTAAGAAAATTTACACTTTGCAAAAAGAGCTAGCTTTACATCGACTAAAAGCTCTTCGGGCATATACTTAGAGCTATCAGTAACAAATTCAAAGTAAAGCTCTGATGCTCTTGCATAGTCAGCTACTCCCTGTACTCGAAGTGAGCTAATTACGACATTCACTGCAGGCTCTAGAGCTTTTGCAAGAAGGCCTCGTGTTGCTTGTATCGCGGCGGTATATTCATTATATATCTCTTTAAATCTTGGGTGCTGTTCGAGTGTGTTTTCTAGCTCAGGTTTATTCCGAAGAAAATAAAGAACAAGCTCTAGCATAAGCGTGCGAATAAAATCTTTTGGAAGTTGCGGCAGATAAAGAACGTGCATCATCTCTTTTGCAAGATAGGACATAAGCGCTATCGGAATGCCGCTTCTTTCTTCACCCTGCCTATAAAGACCTTCAAGTGATGCTGCCGTAAAGAGCTTATCCGGCACAAGAGCCTCATCTTCCGTAAGTGTTAGAAGCACAGCATCTTGTCTTGCGTGCACTTCATTTAATAGCTCTATTGTTGTTCTGATATAGACATCAAGTGGTTTTTTTGCCTCTTTTGAGGGCGCAACAACAAGGGCTTCTTGCATTGCCTTTGCTGCAGGAAACAACGCATGTGTAGCGGGTGTTTGTTCAAGATTGCCAAAACACTTTCGCATCTCTCCCATAGCCTTAAAAACAGTAAAGCGGGCAGGTTCTGTACACTTATATAGATATTTCAGCCGCCGGTAGGCTTCTTTTAACTCAAATCTAATGGCACTAAAGTAGTTATGAAGGGTCAAAGAGACCTTATCATAGCCCGTCATGTACAACTCGCCCTTATGCTCATCAAAAACTGTTTGCATGCGCTCTAGCGTTGCTATAAGGCGGTCTACCTCATTTTCAGGAATACCGCTACCCTGACTTAACGCTACAAGACGCTTTTCAAGCTGTAAAATGAACGATGGCAACCGTAAGCCTAAATCTTTCATTAATTTTTCCCCAAGACCGCCTGTAGACTGGTAGTCCCACTTTTTCTGGTATCTCGTGTGCGTAAATCCCGGCGCCTTTTTCCAAAAGTCATGATCCTTATCGGCCGAGGAGGGAATCTGCTCTAATGATACCTCTACAGGATCTCCTCGAGGCTTAAGCTTTGCTTTAGCAAGCTTTGTAAGTTCTTGATTTGATGATTCGATATGCCTCTCAGCAAGAGCTTTCACTTCCCGAAATAGATCTTTATTTTCAGCTCCCTCTACAAGGCAAATCCGCGCCTTGCAGACTTCAAGCGTATCTAAAGAAAGCTCCAAACAAGCTCGCCTCACTTTATCACTATCTTCGGGCATTTTAAGACGAGACAAAACGCCAACAACTTCTGTAACTTTGCTGTTAAAGGCAATGATCGCTTTTTGAGAACTTGTAGCTGTAACTGCAGCGTCAAATGTGCGTATCTCTTTTGCCTGGCTATAAAGCTCTACATAGGTCTTAGAAGAGCAAAGAGATAAAAGCTCGCGCACACTCTTTTGTGCAAAGAAAAGCTCTACTTCCATATTCTCTAAAAGCGCTAATAGATGAAGAAACTCATCCCTATTGGGCAAAACGGAAATAGACTTATGTAGCCCACTACTATTACCTGAAAGAAGTTCCTTAGATCGTATAAGATCGCCATCATAATCAGAAAGCTGGCTTGCGTAGCGCTTTAGATCATCTCGCGTTGCTGTTTGCCACTTAATTGCATGCTGTATTTTGTCTATTGTAGCAACCTGCGACTGCAGGGTATTACCCACCTGGACAATCTCTTTAGCAAGTTTTGTGACACCTCGCACGACAACGTCCCATCGCTGACAAAACTTACCTGCATGCTCAGGAGCTATCCTTGCAGGATTTACAAGCCTTGACGAATCATCCTCTCGTGCCGACGATGCAACCCGACTACTCATACCAATTACCCCTAAAGAAGTTATGATACCTGTGTACCTCGACTGGCATTTAATGTCAAAACCTCGTACTATGAATGCGATGAAACAGTATATTTTGAGTATATTAGCAGGGATTTTTATTTGTATGTCACAAGCTGCATCTAGCGATTTTAAACAGGTTATCATTTTGCTGGGACCTCCGGGATCAGGCAAGGGCACGCAGGCAGTACGCCTTTCGCAGTCGCTCAACCTTCCTCACATTTCAACGGGCGATATCTTTCGCTATAACATAAAAAATGCAACACCGCTTGGTCTTAAGGTAAAAGAATTTATGGATGCGGGAAAACTTGTTCCCGATAGCGTAACTCTAGATATGCTCTTTGACCGCCTTGAAAAGCCAGACTGCCAAAATGGCTTTTTACTAGATGGCGTACCCCGCACTGTGGCGCAGGCTCAAGCCCTAGAGACCTATCTAAGCAAACACCCGCACAAGCTTTTTGTGTGCAACCTCGTAGTATCTGATGCAGAAGTACTAAAGCGCATCACAGGCAGAAGAAGCTGCCCTCAATGTAATAGTATCTATCACATAGATTCAAAGCCTCCTAAAAAAGAGGATCTTTGTGACAAATGCAACACCTTGCTCATCCAGCGTACTGACGATACGAGCGAAGTTGTACAAGAGCGCCTTAAAGCCTACTACAGCCAGACAAAGCCTGTGGAAGACTTTTATAAAGGCACAAGTAGCGTCATCAATATCGATGGCGAACAAGACCAAGAACAGGTCTTTAATGCCCTATTAACCGCTATACGTTCGTGATGCAATGGATCCAGTCAATGCTAAGGTTGTTTTTACCTGCGATAAAGACATTGTACTTGCCGATCAAAAAGCAAGTGAGTGTTTTGAAACTGCAGTTAAAGCAACTGAGGTATATGCGCGTGAGCTGAAGGAAGCCGCCCAGTTTCTTTTTCAGCGCCAAAGCCAAATAGGCTCTATCGAAAAAGAGCACCTTGCAAAAAAGAAAGCTCTTGATGATTCATTTATCCAAGTTTCACAACTCTGGAAAGCCGCACAAATGCGGATCCAAGAAATTGCCTTTTTAGATGATCCCAAGAGGTCTCAAATAGCCTTTAAGGCCCTTATACAGCTTGAGATTAGAACCACAATTCTAGATAAACAGCGACAAAACCTTGGCTATATTCTAGGAAGCGGACACCATCATAGAGCGTTAGAGTGCTATAAAACGAAAAAGAGGTTTTGCCAAGAACTTGAAGCCAATGAAAAGATGAGCGTTAGCGAAAAGATAATGGGCTTAAGGCGCACTTTTCAAGAAACTAAAAAAGTAATTGAAGAAGAAACAGGAACGCTTCATAGCCAAACAGTGATCGCTCACCAAACAGCCCTACTTTATGAAGAGCTTTTACAGTTCATCGCCTATACTGCAAACTCTTTCATCACTCCTGCTGATGATGCTGCAGCGCAACTTGCAAGGCTTTCAGTTTCCCAAAATAGAGGTGGATTGATATCATGGGTATGGTCAAACACCCCTTCTACTCCGGCAAATCCCGAAGACACTGCACGCCAAGTTGGCACTCTTAAACAGGAAATAGAAAATCTAGAAAAGTCTTTAGCCCCCTATCTTCCAAAGAGAAAAGAGCGTAAAGCTGTCGAGGAGAGCGTAGCAAGGTATATCGCTGAGTGGCAAGGTGAAAAACTAGAAGCCAAGGATAACTTTCGTAATAATCAGCTCCTAGCAGATTACATCTACAAAGAGATACGAACAGAGGTCGACAGCTTACGAAGCATATCTAAAGCCTTGGTTCAGCTCCAAAAAGAAATACAAGCTAGGACAGAAGCCCTTTGCGGCTTACAGCAAAAAGGTAATCGGGACGTAAAAGAACTTGAGGTACTGCTCGACGGTCTTGAAGAGGCTATATACGAGCAGCGAGATCACTTAGAAAAACTGCGCTATTCTAAGCGCGTGCATGCCGGTAGGTACTTTGTTGCTAAGCTTATTTCAAAAGTAGTTGAACTGCGAGAAGATCTGCACCAATGTAAAAGCCTTTCAACTAGGAGCTTTCGCCCTTATGCAAAAGGATGCATGCAACTTATCGAATTCTTGGAGCCTGCTCAAACTCTAGAAAAGCTCACAAGGGCAACAAACGCAGCTTGCCTACTACAAAAAACACTAAACGCTCGCCCCATCCAAAACACTCTCTATGAAGTTGCCAGAGATATCCTTGCAAGGTTTGGCGCCAAAACACTCACACTTACTCTAGAAGAGCGTCAAGTTGCTGGGCAGCTTTTGCTACAAACGCCCCTAGCTGAATTTAGGAGTCCCGACGAAGACCCAGGAAACTGTTTGCCGGATAGGATTGTGTCTTGCCTTATGAAAGGGTTTATAAGATGCAGAAACTTCCAGTCGCAAGACTATAATCCAGAGCTTGACATGATCATCTACAAACTAAAATACGATGAGCTTTATCAAGATGCCTTTTTGACTACCTTACGGTTTAATCAAAGCCTACATGAACTCTATACTCACTACGTCCAGACGACACGCTTTGACACAAACCATGAACTTTTTGGCAAGATGGTAAGCCTTCTTGTTATCTTGAGAAGAAATCCGGGATGTTGCTTTCTAGAACGCGTCTTCTCCTACTGTGAAGCTAAATTCCGCCTGGCAGAGGTCTCCCAAGCTCAGATGCTTCTTGAGCGATTTTTGTGGCTAAAGCATGAACTAGACCCTCTCTTTGCAAACGACGACAACCTCCTTCCGAGCTTTTATAAGGAGTATGACACTATCTCAATAGAAAAGCTTGAAAGCGAAAAAGAACTCAGCACCATCACAAGCAAAGTAAGGCTTGAACTTGAGCTACAAGGAATGGTAGTTGAAAAAGCCCTACCTGATGCTCTAGAAGTAAAAATGCGCAAGGTGCGCGCAAAAGTCTTTTATCGCCTCCTTGTTTCAAGCATCTTTGCTAAAGATCAAGAAAGCACGCTACAGCTTGTGCAGCGACTTGATGCTCTTGAGCGTGATCAACTACCTAATGATAGAGAAGGCCTTGACCTCCTAAGAAAATGGGTTGTAGACCAATTTATGAGCGACGCTCCCGTACAAACTAAACATGGTGAATTTATACTCACAGGTCTTGTGAAAGAGTATCTAGACCCTGCCAGCAAGACGCATACTCAGTGGCAAGCTGCATTTGGCACTACCAACATGGAACTACTGATACACAAGCTCTTTACCCTCCAAGGAGATACCATAGGCGGGATATATGGCGCACAGCTTGCTCACCGCTCAGATCAAGGCTTGCTAAAGTTCTGGAATCAGGTACTTACAAAATATAAAGAGTTCCTTGTTCTTTTAGCAAAGGAAGGATCATTTGACCGCTCTAAAAAACCACGCGCATATGAAGAGGCCCAAGCACTCGTAGATGGTGCAAGAGAGTGCTTTTTGAGACATAACCCCAATAATCATAGAACGCACTACAGCTGGCTGGGGCTTGCTGCGGATCTCTATTTTGACCTTTGTCAAAAATTCCAGTTTAACGATGTCACTATCAAATAGCTCCAAAAGCAGCGCTAAAGAGCGCGACTTTGCGGGCTGCTTTTTGAGCTTTTGCTGATGATTGATTATCCCTTTGCATTTCGGCTTGCAAGTAAACCTGATAGGTATTGTGATACCAGGAGTTAAATTCCGCTTGGCCCGTTCTATTTATAAAGAATGTCGTAGCGATCTGCTCAGGCTTTTGACGACCTTCTTCATCCTGTATCATACGACATAGCGTGTCTGCTATAAGCCCTTCGCTATCGCTGATTGAACCTTCAGAGAGGTATCGTGATGCGGGGCCTGCAAGAAAAAGCTCTTTCTCGCATCTTCCTGCTGCAGCCGGCCTACGTACGGTAAATTCAGTGATAAGGCGCAATGTAGTAGCCCTAAAATTTGCCTTTAAGTCTTTATACATATCAAGCTCAAGCACATCCTGAACATGCTTTTGATAGCGCACTTTAATGCGAGGATCTCTTGCAAAAAGGTAGGCGCCAATGGCGCGAACTAAAAAGCTCTCAAGAAGTCGCTCCTTGTTTGCCTTTATGTCACCCTGCATTTCGCTTGCTGCTATATTTATACTTGCTAATAGCCCTTCTTCCTGAGCTGTGTTCGGCTCTTCGGTTTTGCTAAGCAAATAGGGCCCTAAAGCCATTTTACTGTACAAAAACTCGGTAAGATACTTTGGAGCTTGCTCCTGAGCACTAAATTCAACCACTCGCTGCCAGGCCTCTGCAAGATGAAGCACGCTAAAAGGCTGTTGTATAAAGGGAAGCTCCGCCTTTGCAAGCTCTAGAACTTGAGGAGTACACTTCACCTTATAGGCATCTATAATCACCTTGCTTTCTTGATCATTAGGTAGCATGCTGCCATGTAGTGCAAGCTCTAGCTCTCCTATATCATGTAATGCTACAGGTAGATATAAGACTCGGGTAATCCGCGTTAGTATATCATCAGGCCCCTGAAGGACAAGTGCTCTATCTGCATGCTTTCTATATAACTCTTGAACAGTGTTGCTAGAAGCTGCTATTTGACTTCCGACTGTAAACATTGTAAACACCGTCCGAGCACTAAGTGCAGCCCTAAAAGCAGCGTGAGCTTTATATTTTGCAAGTGAAGCCTCTTTTGCAAGAGCTGCAATATGATCAAGCATCGCTTGCTGTTCTACAAGCTCAAAAGTAAAGCAGTTCACGGCGTCTCGAAGGGATATTTGTAGCCCTACCCTTGTACGAATAGCATCAAGATCTTGCCTAAGTGCTGCAAGCACATGAGCATGCTTTGCAATGCGATCAAGAAGCGTACTTGCATCTCCAGCCAGGATCAAATCAATAGTTTTTATAAGATCATCATGAGACCCTTTACTTCTTGCAGCATGTACCTGCTGCAAAAATTTTCCATCTTCACCGGGAAGCTGGAATAAACCAAGCTTAGATAAGGCCCAACCTGTCCAGGATGGCCCATGTGTCTTCTCATATTCTGCAAATGCCTCTTGTGGCACTTCAACTTGCTGTTGTGGAGGCAGCTGTTGTCGAAGTTGCTGTATAGATTCTTTTGACGGGCTAAAGGTTGTGTTGTGAGCGTCGCGCGTTGCCTCATCACATTGATCGATCATTGCCTGAAGCTGCTCACATGCAGCTGTAAAGATGTCAACCATCTCTTGGGCCTGCTCTTGAATCTTCCTAAAAGGATTTTCCGGCACATCTTGCTGTATACTAAGCACACACCAGCGCACTTCGCGCGCCATATCATCAACTTTTTGGGTCAGGTTTTGGCTTCCATGTATAACAGCAAGTACTCTTTGACAAGCCTCATGAATTTTCGTACAGCCCTTTAGATAGTTGTTCATACGTAGCGCATCTATACGCCTGTAGTTTGTTTCAAGAAGCAGCGCTTTTTTTTCTAACTGCTGCAGCTTGCCCATTCTGTCACTTAGTACATCCGGATCTTCGATTGTTTTTAGCGCCCTATCAAGCTCGCCTATATCATCTTTTCGAAGCTGATCTACAAGACCACACGCAAGTATTACCTTAGCTTCAATACCATCAACTTGAGGCATTCGCCAGTAAAAGGCGCTATGTACAGCTGTAAAGCTATCAAAGGCCTCTTTTACCTTCTGCTCACACTGACGCAATTTTTGATCAAAATCCTTGAGAGCCTGCCGAGGAGAAACTCCCTGAATTCTTACTGGTTCCATGCGCCTATACCTCCCTGTTTACTTGCAAGCCATGCTTCATCTTTTTCGATATATCCAAGCTTCATTAACTTCATAAGTGCTTTCTCTATACGGACTGTATTTCTACTTTGAACTTTAGCAGCTTTGTACGCCTCAAATCTTGGTTTAAGTAGTGTTAGCTCAACCTCTGCGATAAGTAAGGTAGAATTTGTGCTTGTAGGTATGATCTTTTCAAGTGAGCTTTCAACGATCATCTCCTTTGTGTGATCATC
This sequence comes from uncultured bacterium, assembly GCA_964514655.1. Taxonomy (GTDB): domain Bacteria; phylum Chlamydiota; class Chlamydiia; order Chlamydiales; family FEN-1388; genus SZAS-7. The sequence goes on along the minus strand of CAZEQY010000014.1, from coordinate 12,912 downwards.
AAAAGAGGCTACAAGCTGGGTGTATTCTTTTTTTGTGATAAGTATATATAGCTTCTCTAGAGCAAGTACTTGCTCAGTTGGCGAGCGTGCATGACGAGCAGACGCCGCTAAGCGAAAGACAAGCGAGTTAAAAAGAAGCGGCTTTTTCTGAGATTCTATAGCATCTACACAGTCTGCATCACGATGAAGCTTTTTCAAAAACTCAGCCGGATCATGTACAGGCCATAACTCAATGCTTGTGTTCATAACAGGCGGATACATGACCGGATAGCCATTAATACCTTTTACAAACCCATCTACCACCTTGCAGACCTCATGCTCTTCAGCATTCTTTCTGAGGTACTCAAAGTATCTCTGCCACGCTTTAGCATAGGCACTAGATGCCGTCTTTTCAGAAGCTGCTATAAGGGCATTTGTTATCACTTTGATAGGAGTTTTGAGGTTCAACGCCTTACGTTTTGCTTCATACTTATTCAAAAGGTCGCCAAGATCCTTTTCTACATGAGCACGCATCACATGCAGCACAATATCTAGCTCTATATCGTGACGAGGACTAGATAGTGCAAGGTAGGCCACAATACGCTTTGCGATAAACGAAATAATTGTAGATTTTGGCAACTCTATCGTAGCTGGCCCTAAAACTCTTGCTACAACCTCTTTCTCTTCTCCTACTAAAGCTAAAAGCTCGGGGTCTTTTTTGCCGTGGATATTTCGTAGAAGATCTGCAAGGTGCCACAAGGCTCTATCAAAGCGCTTTTTAAAACGTTCACCTTTGGCAAGCTTGGGGCGAGCCTTTTCAACTTCTTGCATGGCTACAAGAGATTCATATAGGCTTGTAATACGACCTAGATCGCCATTTTGATTGAGAGCTCGATACTCTACCTGTAATTTTTCTAACGCTTTATATACTGACGCAGCAGGCTGTGAGGCCATTTTTGTATGGTATTTTATAAGCGAGCGGGCTTCTCTAAACGCATATTCTAGACCTAAAGCATAGTTAAAGACTGTGTCGGTGAGGATATCGGGCCCACGCTCAGAAAGACTTTTAAGTTTTTGCATGTAGCGCTGCTCAAGCCGATTAAGACAGGCGCTATAGAATGGAAGATTTTCCGGCCTAGATGCCAGCTTACTGATGAGACCGGCTAGTGGCTGGCCAACATCTTGTTCAAAGGAATCTCCTAAAGTACGATCACCCTTATAGCCTGGCACATAACTCCACCTGCTCGCATATCTCCATACGTAAAAATTTGCATCCCCTTTTCCCTTAAGGGCAGTAACATCACTATCTGTAACTTGTACATCTTCAGGATTCACTACAGGCCTAAGGCGCTTTAACAGTGCCTCAAGAACTTCTTCTCTATAAGAAAACTTGGTAATATCAAGCACGTATGTCTTTTTAACAACTTGCAAACAGATCTCCAAAAGGTGTTTATAGAGATCTTTTCGCACCCTAACTTTAAGGCGTTCACTTTTTAGCTCTGGCTCTACAAGCTTTACAGCACCTATCTTTTGAGCAAGGGGTTTTGCTTCAGTAAAGTCACCAGCAAGCTGGGGAGCAACAAGTTCAAAACACCCCGTTATAATACTATCAATCTCCCTAAGACACTGGGAAGTGTCTGTAAGGCCTATCCCCTGCAACTTTAAACAAAATGATGAAATGAGCCCTCTACTATCCATAAAGGTGCCATACTCTTGGCACACTTTAGCAGAGTCTGTATAAGCTAAAAGCCGCTTTGTCGTTTTTTGGGCAAGTGCGCATCTTCGTTCTGTAGCCTGAATTTGTTCAAGAAGATCTGGTATCTTGCTTTTATCATCGAGCGCAGAAAGCTCCGTATCCACCCCCGCGACAGGATCATGCAAACTGAGTGCACATTTATCAAGCTCCCCGTCAATTCGTTTTATCTCGGGACTTAGATGTTTAAGGTCTTGACCCCTCACTTGGCGCCATCTAATTTTATCTTCCACTTCCTGCAACGAAGCAATGGCCGCGGTAACAAGCTTATTAATCGCCGCAATCTTTGAAGAGACCTCTCGGGCTTGGCCCTCTGCAAGATCATTTGTAGCTACAATTTTATCCCTATCTTCCGGCTTTACTCCAAAGACCGCCCCCGGCTGCTGCGAAGAGCTTCCTGCCAGTACACTCGAAGAACACACACTACTAGAACTCATTAGCTTGCCTCATTGAAGAGTTTCTAAATCGTGTACTATTCCTAACCACCACTTGTCAAGCCAATAAATGTTTACATTTATAAAAAAAATCTCTTTTTCCTATCCTGAAAAACTATAAATTCGAGATAATAAAAATTGATTCTATAGAGGAGAGCAAAATGATCGGGAGGGAAATGGTAAATAAAGTCGTTAAACGCCTTGTGAAAACGTACCATCCACTCAAAATTTATCTTTTTGGCTCTTATGCATGGGGAACACCAACGGATGATAGCGATCTAGATTTACTTATTGTGGTTGATCATACCGACCAAAATACGTATCAAAGAGCAGTTGCCGGACACCACGCGCTATGGGGACTAGAAGTTCCAAAAGATCTGCTCGTCTATACCGAAAAGGAATTCGAAAAAGAGGCACAAGATGTAACAACTCTTTGCCATAAAGTAACTAAAGACGGAATTAAGGTTTATGCAAAACCATAGTGCATGGTTTAAAAAAGCAAATAATGACCTTATCGGCGCCAAGTTGCTTTTTCGTGAAAAAATAAATGATCTAGCAGTATATCATTCACATCAGTGCGCAGAAAAATTACTAAAAGCTTATTTGGCATTTAAACTTTGTCCAATCCAAAAATCCCATGATCTTGTTGTACTTACTGAGATGTGTTATCGATATGATCATTCGTTCGAAAAAATACGACCCTTTATTGAGGCCCTCAACCCTTTTGGGACTCTTATGAGATATCCCAGCGATAGACCCGATCCTGATCAAGAAATCACAAGAAATTCTATCTCCAACGCTGAAGAAGTTCTTCGCTTTATCCAGACAAAAATATCCTAGTGATAGCAGACATTTTGTAAAATAGAATCACCTTGCTTTTTATTTAATTATTAATTATAGTTTTTTCTTTATTATAAGGTACTATTCATGGCATCAAGTATTAGAGACTCTAAAGAACACGCTTATTTACAGATAAAAGAAGTATTAGGCCAAAAAGGGTATAAAATACTAAAAAGCAACACCGTTATTATCCTCAACACAAAAGACCTTACGGTTGCTCAAGCTGAAAAGTTGCTGTTTACTGATGCACTTATCCCTCACTATTCAGAAAGTGTCCCTGTTATCAACGCTACACGCGAAATAAATGGCAACCTTTCAATAACCCTACAGCAGGTTGATGATCCACTCACATGTGTCAATGGCGGCACAATGCTCCAATACACAATACATAGACGCTTAAATCAAGCTACATTTACCCTCATAAAAACACTTCCACAGTCCATCCAGGACATGATTTCTGTATTTCTTGCAACAAATGAACAAAGCATGACGCTTGCTCTTAAAGATGCTTTAAGCAGTAACCCAGAAGTTGTACGCTCTTGCTGCACTGAAAATGCAACGCCCCTAGAAGTAGCACTCGTTCTTGACTCGCCACTATTAGCTGTAGCCTTGCTAAAACTTACGACAGAAGAAGAGCGCCTACAGGGCATTAAACAGCTTCTTGCACGCTATCCAAAAGCCTGTCCGCAAATCCTTGAGCTTTTCTTTAAAGTAGATGAGCGACACCTGTCCCTTGGCAATGTAGCCGGCATAACAGCAAGGCCCCCTCAAGCACCAAAATGCGACCTTAGGTTTTTTGTGCATGAATTTAGACGAGTGCTTAAAGAGACTCCAAATCGCACATTTGTGATCAAAGATACGGCGTACGCAAACGATATCAAAACTATCGAAGAGGTGTGTCAAAGCCTTATGGAGCTCTTTGACAATATTGATCAAGATAGGTACGTGTCAGGGGCACAATTTGTAGACCTTAAAGATTGCTACAGCGTAATCCGCGACGCATTGACACATGTTCTCTTACATCTTCAACAAGCAAGCCAAGTAGATGCTCCCGCTGTTTACAGAGAAAAGGTTGTGGATATTGTCACTGAGCTTGTATATGCTGTAAACCAGTGCTTTACTCAGTACACTGACACCTCACTAAAACTCTACCTCAAATACTGCCTTAATATTGAGTCAACTGCCGAGACCTTTATCTATAAAGACCTTTTAGAGTATAGAACAACGATTGTAGAGGGCATGGGAGGGGAAAGCTACGTCTATCAACCACAAGGCGTCCATGCAAACCGCCACATCAGACGCGTCATTGCCGAACGGGCACAGCTCATGGATCGCGCACTCATCAACGGCGATGTTGAGGGTGATATACAACTAGGATTTGTTAACAACGAAGTTCCAGCTGATGAAATAATCATAGCCTCATTCTTTAAAAAGTACTCAAGTCAAAGCATTTTTAGCTACATTCGGGAGTCTTTGGGCGATCTACGCAAAAGAACCCTCTTTATCGACTGGGCAAAAACACATCTTAAAGATGCCCATCCTGCAAGAGCAACCTACAAAGCCCACAAGAAAACACTCGTCACTAAGCAACAGGCCCTATTAGCGGAGGTTTTAGCTTCGAGCAAGACTCTAGATCAGGCGGCAAGTGAGCTTGCACAACTTAAGAAAGAGCTCGACATAGCCTCCGGCCCCAATAAACAGGACCTTGATGCCCTAAAAGAGGACGAAACAAACGCTCTTCTCACCTGGCTTGAAGAAAGTCCTTTTGCCCTCATCCTCGCCCTCATGAGGCTTCAGGTTCTTACCTTCAGGGTGTAGTTTTTGTCTTAATCTTGATCTTGATCTTAATCTGTTTTCTCCCTGTCAGGAGAGGGATTAAGATTAAGACCCCCTCTTGCTATAAATTCAATTTTTTTATATATGTAAGTTTTTTGGGGGAATACTCATGCTTACAGATCCGCTACAGAACGTCTACGATGCATATCCACACCCGCTTGATGCCATATTTCACCCCAAAAGCGTAGCCGTTATTGGGGCAAAAGATACTGTGGGAAGTGTTGGAAGGACGCTTTTATTAAACCTTAAATCGGCAAATTTTCCCGGCAACATCTACCCTATAAACCCTAAGCGTAACGAAGTACTTGGCTTAAAATGCTATCCAAGCATTAAAGATGTACCAGAACAGGTTGATTTAGCCATACTTGTGACGCCAGCCCAGACAATTCCACAGCTTGTAAAAGAGTGCGTAGATGCCAAAGTGCAAGGCCTTATCATCATCTCAGCCGGTTTTAAAGAGCGTGGAGAAGAGGGCCAAAAGTTAGAAAAAGAAGTTCTTTCTCACATTAAAGGTACAAATGTCCGCATTATTGGCCCAAACTGCCTGGGCATAATGAACCCAAGCGTACAGCTAAATGCAAGCTTTGCTAAAGGCATGGCACTAGAAGGCAATATTGCCTTTATGAGCCAGTCTGGAGCTATGTGTACAGCTGTTTTAGACTGGAGCTTAAGTGCCGGAATTGGGTTTAGCTCCTTTATTTCTATTGGATCAATGATCGATGTTGGCTGGGGCGACCTAATACGCTACTTTGGCAGCGACCCCAATACAAAAAGCATTCTGATGTACATGGAAACTGTGGGAGATGTTCGATCATTTCTTTCTGCAGCAAGAGAAATTGCTCTTGAAAAGCCTATAATCGTGATAAAGCCCGGCCGATCAGATGAAGCAGCACAAGCTGCAGCCTCGCACACAGGGTCTCTTACAGGAAGTGACGAAGTCTTTGATGCCGCTTTAGAGCGTGTTGGAGTGCTGAGAGTTGATGACATTGCAAAGCTTTTTCATATGGCAGAAGTCCTTGGTAAACAGCCGCTACCTAAAGGCAAAAACCTGCAGATCATCACAAACGCTGGCGGCCCTGCAGTACTTGCAACAGATGCAGCGATTATGAATGGAGCTGCCATCGGTTCTCTTTCTCCAAAAGTTATAGAAGAGCTAAATGCCTTTTTACCAAGTGCCTGGAGCCATGCAAACCCTGTTGACATCTTAGGTGATGCTGATGCCGAACGTTATGCAAAAACACTTGAAGTTTTGGCCCACGATCCGGATTCTGACGGCTTGCTAGTGATCCTATCGCCACAAGATATGACAGACCCAACAGGAACAGCAGAAGCACTTAGACACTATGGAAAGATCGGTAAGCCCATCTTGGCAAGCTGGATGGGTGGAGCTTTTGTTAAAGGCGGCATGGAGTTACTAAATAATGCCCGTATACCTACATTTGAATACCCGGATGATGCTGCTTGGAGCTTTGCTACGATGTGTCGCTACCAAGACAACCTCAAAAGGCTCTACGAAACGCCTATAATGACAAAAGCGGCCGAAAACCCCAATATTGCAGAATCCGAAAAGATCATCAATAAGGCCCTACAAGAAAAGCGCACGTTGCTTAATGAGTATGAGTCTAAGAAACTGCTAGAAACCTTTGGTATACCTGTTGTAAAAACACTGATTGCTCATACTGTTGATGAAGCCGTTAGTCACGCCCAGAAAATCGGCTATCCGATAGTCCTAAAACTCTTTTCAGATACGATCACCCATAAAAGCGATATTGGAGGCGTAAAGCTCAATCTCAAAGATGAAGATGCCGTACGTAAAAGTTTTGAAGAAATCAAAAATGCAGTTCCTGCAAGCGATTTTCAAGGCGTTACTGTTCAGCCTATGGTTAAGCTAAAGGGCTTTGAGCTTATATTGGGAGCATCTTGTGATCCGCAATTTGGCCCCGTGATACTCTTTGGTAGCGGCGGCGTGATGGTAGAAGTGTATAAAGATAGAGCTCTTGGCTTTGCCCCTCTCAATAGCACCCTTGCGCGCCATATGATACAAAAGACAAAAATTTATGAGGCCCTAAAAGGCTTTAGAGGGCAAAAAAGCGTCCCTATGGACAAATTAGAAGAGCTGCTTGTGGCCTTTTCACTTATGATTTCAGCTCTACCACAAATCAAAGAATGCGATATTAACCCGCTAGTTGCATCTTCTGACACATTTATCGCACTAGATGCTCGCGTGGTCTTGCACGACACCCCTGAACTTCCAAAACTTGCTATTCGCCCCTACCCTACAGAGTATATCACCGATATTAGTCTTAAAAATGGCAAAACCGCAACCCTCTATCCTGTGAGACTTGAAGATGAGCCTGCGGTAGAAGCCTTCCATAAAGATCTTTCTGAGCATAGCGTAAGGCAGCGCTACTTTGCCTTTAAGAGCCTAGAAGAGCGAATAGCCCATGAGCGGCTTGTACGCATACTAGCAAATGACTTTGACCACCAAATAGCCCTACTTGCAAAAGATCCTTCAGGAGAAATTATGGGCTTTGGCCGTCTGACTAAGGTGGGAGATGGCAAAACATGCGACCTTAAAATGCTCATAGGAGATGCTTTTCATGGTCAAGGCTTAGGCACCAAGCTATTGCAAGAGCTCATGAAAATCGCAGAAAAAGAGGGTGTTACTACTATTACCGCAACAGTACTCTCAGAGAACACAGGAATGCTACATATCCTCAAAAAGCTTGGATTTACTCTCTCAGAAGGAGTCTATACCCAAGCTACAATTAAATTAAATAAAATAGTATAATGGTAGGTAGGGGGAAAGTACGTGGAGGTATCGCATGAACACGGGATCGTTGTTTTCTGGACCAGGTTCTAGCTCATTTTTATCGCCGGTAGTGGGCCATATTCTTCCTCCAGCAGCTGCACCACCAGCTAGTGCCCCCATATCAGCAGCTTTGCCTCCTCAAGTTGACACCTCACCTATCGCCCAGCTTACGCCGGAGCACCTAGCCCAATTCATTAACGACCTTCCCAACATGATAAAGGGCCTTTTACCAAACGATCAAAATGCCTTTATGCAGCTTCTCATGACCTCTGACATCATAAACAGCCTCTTTACTAACCTAGATAACCCCGAATCAAAAGAAGTTGTAAACAAGCTCGTAAACACCCTATTTGATAGCGGCCTGTTAAGCCAAGTTGCTAACGACCAGGCAGTCGTATCTGAACAGACTCAAACCGCCCTTAAAGACCCCCTACAATCAAAACTCGTACAGACCGTCCTTGATACCAATAACCAATTCACTGCAAAAAATCTAGACCCTTCTCAAATTGCAACAGCAAGTGGCGATGGAGGCGATACCCTGCTTCCTCTCAACATCCCTATCTCACAGCCAGGTACACAAAATCAAATGCCCCAATCTGTTGCTACCTTGCTTGCCGATAGCATTACGAATGCCCTGCAGCTTGTCTATACGGGAACGCCAGAACAAGCAACACAAAACCCAGCAACAACCACTCAAACACTCAATACCGCAACAACTATGCTTCAAAGCCTAGTAAGCAATCTTATTGCTTTGCAAATAGCAAATACTCCGGGCTCAACCGTACAGCTCCTACTACCAACAAAACCAGATGCAGCAGGCTTTCAGACTCAGGTAGATCAGCTTTCTCAGCAGCTTACAAAAGTTAACCAGGAGTTTACAAAGCTTGGGGAAGTAGCTACAGAGCAAAAATGGGATCTAGGCCCGCTAAAGAATTTTCTATCAGCACCCCAAACACTTCTTACACAGCTTAAGTCCATACAGCCTGACGATACCGGCACCTTTTTGTTTATAAAGACCTTTGTAGCAAATAGCGATGCTGTACAGAACGCTGTACTGACGCGAGCAAATGAAACCTATTCCAACAAGTTCGAATTTCTAAAAACTGCCCTCTTTGCAACAGTTGCGCAAGCTCCTGCCACAATGGTCAAAGAACAAGAAATACGTCAGCAGCAGTTTAACCAGGTGCTCCAGCAAGCACCTGCCCTTGTCAACGTCTTTAAGCTAAAAGACATGGTTGGCATTTTTGAAGATGACGTCAAGAAAAAGCATGCGGCACTGCTCTTTGCCTTTAAACGTATGCTCTTTAATGCAGCCCATGAAATACAGATCGTAGCCGCCGGCAAGCCCACCTTTGATTATAATGAAGTAGGCATTTTCCACGACCTACTAGAGCCCCTTGCTCAAAGAATAGAGGTTATGCTACCGGCAAGCGCCGAAGAGCTAAGCTTTGAACTTATGGAGGTGATATCTAACGATATCATACTTACATTCAGATATATACACGAAAATGAACCACATAAACTCAATGACATCCTCAAACGTCACCCTCGCACCTTGCTCTACTTGCGCTCTATTGAGTCCCCTATCACTTATGATATCCAGTTTCCTCGAACAGAATCCCTTGGTATGCTGCCTGATGCGGCAACTTTAAACCTTCACTTTCAGCGTATTATGAGCGTGGTGAAGAAGTTTGAAAAAAATTCAGAATTTTTAAAGTTCCAGCCAAAAGTTCTAGAAGCCTTTGTCGATGAGGCAAAGTACGATCCACAAAGTACAATTACCAAAAACTCGTTGGATATTGTACATAAAGCCATTGCTGACTCTAGCGGCTTTATCGACCTTGAATAAATAGGTCTTTTCATGCCAACATATTTGGGCCACTAATCTATTGACAAAAGAATTCTTTTATGCAAGAGTGGCTTTAAACATAGAAAAACCGCATTAAGGATATGTGTACGGCATGAAATCACTTTGGCTTTTTCTTTTTGGCTGTACGATAGTTGTACAAGCCCAAGCAAAAACTCTGACATTTCGCGAGCGTTTGGCTCATAAACTTCCTGACATAGAACGCGTCGATGACATAGTACAAGAATATAACACGCTGACGCGCAAGGTAAAGCTACGCAAGAAAACTGCAAAACTGTTTCAAAAGTGGCTTTGTGAAAAAAGCGTATTTGTCGGAAGCAACTACTACAATCACAATCTGCTATTTAATAAGGTAAAAAAGCTAAAAAAGAACCGCAAATTCAATAAAGCCTACCAACAATTTATAACTAAACTACGTCAAAAAGCAAAAGTACACCCAAAAAGTCATAATGGTCAGTTTAAGCGCATTACAATACTTTTCACAGGTGCTTATGGCGGTGGTCATAGAGCCCCTACGATGGCAATGCGCAACTATCTCGAAGGTAAAGGCCATATTGTACAGCTCATCGACGTAGATGAAGTAGAAAATCGCTACTCACCAAAAATTAATGGCTACACAAAAGCCGACATCTATGCCGAAATTTACCAGAAGCAAAATGACCCGGTAAAGGCAAGGCTGCTAACGCGCCAGATAAACGAAGCCCAAAAAATAGAAGATAAAAAGTACCTAGCAGATATTCGCCACGAAGTTGGCGACTTTAAACCGGATCACATTCTAGCAGTAGCTCACCACAAGCCAAAGCTTGCCTATATTAGCTACACGCTTGGCATACCAATGACCTTTGTGCACACTGATCACGGCTTTAACCTGCCGCTAAAGTCGCTACTGCAAGAACAAAAGAAACTCAAAAAACCACTTGTTCACTTTGCGATGCTTGATCATGACCCACTCTTTAAAAAAGCAAAGGCTATTAAGAAGCAACTTGTTCGCCTCGACTTTCCTGTCCGCGAAAGCTTTTTTCCAGCTTCTCACGAAGAAAAGGTAATCATTCGCAAAAATCTACGCGTTCCTGATGATGCCTACGTCGTAAAGCTTGCAATGGGACAAAATGGCCTTTCAAAGGACATAAAAAAGATCCTCAATCGCATGCAAAAAGAAGAAAAGAAGCTTAAAAAAGAGATGCATGTCTTTGTAGTCTGCGGCAAAAACACCCAGCTAAAAAAGGAACTTGACAAATTCCACACTAAAGGTAAGGTGCACGTTCATAATCTTGGCTTTTTAAACGAAAAAGAAATGGCAGAAATCGATAGGGCATCTGACGTATGGATAACAAAGCCTGGTGGATCTACATCTGCCGAGCTTGTGCAAACACAAAAGCAGATGCTATACGAAATCAATCCAGCGCATCCGTGGGAGCAAAAAAACGCAAACTTTCTACAAAAGCTTGGACTTGCAAAGAGGCTTGGTAAGAAAGGTTCTATTGTCGACCAAATAGAAAAGCGCATAAAGAGCCATCGTAAGCTAAATCTAAATAGGCTGCCGCAATCAAGCTGGCACCACCAACTTGATACTATTATTGGACGCCAAGGATGAAAAAGCTTGTTGCTTGCTTTTTATGCACCTTTAGCATGCTGCAAGCAGATAGGCCACTTGGCATTACAACTCTTACCGAAGAAACGAAAAAGGATATCGCCCTAAAAACCACGGGCGAGGTGCCCACATGGCTCACTGGCACCTTTATTCGTAATGGCCCTGCCAGCTTTAGCCCGGATGGCAGCTGGTTTGATGGTCTTGCTATGCTTCATAGCTTTCACTTTGATAACGGCAAGGTGCTATACAAAAACCGATTCTTAAATTCCACACCAAATGCAAATGTAAATATTGCAAAGTTTGCTGATGACTATGTGGCGCTGACAGAAACGCCCCTTCCTGTGATCTTCGATCCCAAAACGCTAGAAAATCGTGGACTATTTCACTACGTAGATATCTTGCCAACTACAAAGATATGGGAATCAGCACACCCGCATACTGATCCTGAAACCGGAGATATCTTTAACTTTCAGGTCCAGTTTTCTCCTGAAGCTAAGTATGTGATATATAGCATGGAAAGGGGCTCAAAAACTCGTGGTGTGATTGCAGAAATTCCCGTAAAAGAGCTGTCATACATGCATAGCTTTGCACTTACGCAACACTATGTCATTCTCACAGAATTTCCACTCATAAAAAAAGAGGCTGGCTATGAGTGGAATGGCGATAAAAAGATGCGCATCTTGCTGATAAACAAAAAAAGTGGTCAAATTGCAGGTGAATATTTTGCCGAGCCGGTCTTTGCCTGGCACCATATCAATAGCTACGAGCAAGATAATGGTATCATCATAGATATGGCCGGTTATAAAGATGCCTCAACTTTTACATCAACTGTTGACCTTAACGATGCAAATAATGAAGAGCTTGGCCGCTTTGTGCGCTATAAGATTGACCTAGAGCTAAAGAAGGTCTATGAGAAGGTTGTTGGACCATCAATAGAGATGCCCCACGTTAACGACCGCTACAACGGCAAACGCTATACCTATGTCTATGGCTATGATGTTGCAAGCCCCACAAAGCGCGGCCTTGTAAAGGTAGATGCCAACACAAGAGCTGTACTTGCCTGGTCAGAAGAAGGCTGCTTTGCCGACGAGCCTGTATTCATCCAAAAACCAGGCACCCAAGGTGAAGATGAGGGAGTAGTAGTATCTACCATCCTAGACACCAAAAGCAAAAAGTCCTTTTTGCTCATACTGGACGCTAAGCGCTTTAAAGAACTAGGCCGAGCAGAAGTGCCTCATCACATACCCTTTGGCCTCCATGGCGATTATATAAAGGATAAAGGGTAAAAAGCCTTTATTTTATCGGCGGCCTTGAGTTCTAGCAGATTCAGCATTTTCACGCTGATCCTGTCTCTGTTCTGCATTTTGTTCACGGTTAAGTAATTGCTGTTCGCGCTCAGTGTTGCCATTTTCGGCAGCTCTATTAGCTTCGTTGCTGAGGGCGTTGTCGTAAGCATCGCCGTTCATCGCTATAGCATCTCTCTTTTTTTTGCAAACCTTACAATTGGGGCTTTTATCGCACACTTCATTGTCAGCTGGCATTGTAGAGTCAGCGTGCAGGTAAGTAGTTAGAGCAGCCAGAAGCAAAGTGGTCATCTTTTTCATATAGTACACCTAAGTTTATGTATAGTTGTCACTGTAATTGCTGCAGGCATAAGCTGTCAATGCCAATTCTTGATCTTGATCTTATTCTCTTTGCTGGCACTTGATAAGAAAAAGAATAAGATCAAGATCAAGATTGAGAGAAATTTACAAAAAAAATGGCCACTAAAACCTTTAGGGTTTTAGTGGCCAAAAAAGC
>CAZEQY010000013.1:0-84953 GCA_964514655.1 uncultured bacterium | reverse complement strand
CAAGTTTTTAACTTAACTCTGCGGATTTCGTGTCCAAAAGAGCCGACCACCTCAACAGCCAAGGCTCGCACGCGAAATCATATCGTGGTCTAGCAAAAAAAGTGATACATATGTATAGTAACCCCGACTTTGCAACTTTTAGGCGGCGATTTCTCCACATAGGACTTCCATCTCTGATTTAATTTCCCGGGATGGCGTGTTTAAGCCTATCCCGGGAAATTAAATCAGAGTTGAAAGCCCTCTGAGGAGAAATCACTCGCCAAAAAGTTGCAAAGTCGAGGTAACGCTTTTTTATGACTGTTATATCGAATCCGCGACTTGTATTTAAAGCACTGAACTCCTGCATGCGATCGGCTGAATGCTTTGTAGATGTGCCTGAAGAGGCAATGAGAAGTGTTCGTTGCACCCAAATTTTTTCGGCAATCCATGGGTTTATGGGCCCGTTAAGGCTCATTACGTACTGGCGTACAACTACTAATCGAAACGTTGTTGTTCTTACGTGGAAAACATTTCACGTCTCAAAGGAGTTTATCTCTTCTATCTCCTGGTGCTTCAAGGTGGTCTTTGAGGCTGGATATATCAAGGCAAAGCACATTGCCTGGACAGAAGTCTACAGCAAGATATACGCGCCCTTTCAGGTGCTATCACTTGCATCATGCGTTATAAAAACAAAGAACCTATGCACTACATTACTCCAAACAACCGATAACAAAAAGCTTCCAACGCTTCGCTATAAGTCTATCGTATCCCTCTTTCACGCTGGTTCAAAGTCGCTTTCATTATCGGCCTACATCATTCAAGCGATGTGCCCCCAAGCAAAACTATTGATTTCGTTGAATTTAGTTGCTATAAGCGCTATAAAAATAGCAATACTATTTCTGGGGTCAAGTGTCTATGCAAAGTACCAATCAAGCGAATCATGATCGCGATGTAGCATCTCTTCAAAACGCTGTACAAGAGCTCTATTTGAGCCAAAAAAAGGTTCCTGTAAGCCTGTTAAAGTCTACTCTCCACTCAAATACCACGCGCTCATCTGCCTATAAGTCATCAGCTAAAAAGCTGCCCATAGACTCATTAGATCGTATGTTGTCTATCGATCACGATCGATTAGTGGCAGTTTGTGAGCCTCGCGTGAGCATGAGAGAGCTTGCTGAGAGTTGTTTTAAAGAGGGGCTTATTCCGGTAGTTGTGCCGGAATTTAAGGGCATAACAGTTGGCGGCGCCATTATGGGCTGTGGGGGAGAGTCTAGTTCGCACAAATATGGTCTCTTTCACGATACCTGCAACTACTTTGAGTTATTACTAGGCGATGGACAGGTGGTTAAAGCTTCAAGACAAGAATATAGCGACCTTTTTCATGGTGTTGTTGGCTCTTATGGATCTTTAGGGGTGCTTTTATCTGCTGAAGTGCGTTTGCAAAAGGCTAAAAAATTTGTGACGCTCAACGTGCACCGTTTTGATTCCGGGCATAAAGCAATCGATAAGATGAATGAGCTTATGCACCAAAAAACCCCTCCGGAATATCTAGAAGGCATAATTTTTTCTGAGTATGAAGCTGTCATAATAGAGGGCAATCAAACTGATCATCCTGCAGATACTATCTATAGAGATAACCCCTTATCTCCATGGTACTACCAGTTTATCGAAAATCAGCATGGGACCTTTAGCATGGGTCTTATAGACTATATCTTTCGCTATGACCGCGGTGCTTTTTGGATGGGTTCGTATGTCTTTCACTTGCCAATACTCAAAAAACTCTTTATGGAAGGTATTTGGAGGCTGCAAAAGCCTCAAGTCTTTACACCCGAAGAGCGCCTTCATTTTTCTAAACTTCATGACCCCAATGTTTTTGTGCGTTCTTTAGCATATCCCATAACATCAAGCCAAAGGCTCTATGCCTTTTTACATTCCTGTGAGGACTGGGTAAAAGACCGCTTTATCGTACAAGACTTTACACTTCCGGTGACTACAGTAAACGACTTTTATGATGCAGTCTTAGAGATAAGCCCCATATTTCCTTTGTGGCTATGCCCTGTAAAGGCAAATAGCGCTCACGAGCTTTTTGCGCCTCATAGTTTAAACGGCTCTGATAGCATAAACATTGGCGTATATGGCATCCCGAGTAACACGCACCCTATAGCGGCCTGCACTAAAGACCTTGAGCAAAAGCTTTATGAACTTCAGGGCCGCAAGTGGCTCTACACGCATTCTTACTATACCCCTGAAGAATTTTGGAATATTTACCCCAAATCTGCCTACCTTGCCTTGCGCGAAAAATATAACGCTGAAGGCATGTGGATAAGCATTGAAGATAAGGTCCTAACAAACAATTAACACGTGGATTATAGCTATGAAATACCTTTTAGTATGCCTTCTTGGATCTATGTTTAGCCTAAACGCTAGCGTAATAGTTACCGGTCATCCCATGTCAGGCAAAACAAGCCTTATAGAAGAGCTAAAGAGCCGAGGCTACACTCTTGATTTTATTGAAGTAACGGACATAAACGAGATCCAGGAACCAGATGAGGAAACCATCCACGTACTTTTTTGCGAAGCAGGCCCGCTAAACGCCTACCACGGCATTACTTTTACAGGCCTTCGTAGCGAATACTATGACCAAGCCCGCATCGCTGGTGAAAAGCTGCGTAAAGCATACACTGACCTTGGCTACAACGTGCACACCCTCAAATTCACCCAAGCCTTCGCCCAAAAAGCCGACGCCGCCGAAGCCTTCTTGGACCAGATTATTGATTTAGTTGACTTTGTACAACCATAGATGTACAATAAGGGTAGATTGTGAAGAAAAAGGATTTAGAAAAAAGGCTGACTGAGTATGGCTGGTGGTTTCATCATCAGGGTGGAAAACACGAAAGATGGACAAACGGAAAAGATATGGAGTCACTTCCTCGGCACAAAGAGATTGACGAGATGTTGGCAAGGAAAATACTTAGAAATGCCAAAGAAAATCCTCCCGAAAAGGAGAAGTAAACATGGAATTTGAAGGTAAAATCTGGAAAAGTAGGACAAGTAAATATTGGCTTGTAGAGGTCCCTTCTTTGGATGTTATGACCCAAGGAACTTCTCAAAAAAATGCAATGCATATGATTCTTGATGCAATAAGTGACTTATTGACAGGTTATTTTCCCAATGAGTCGATAGATGATCTTGAATTGGTTGTTATCGATTATAAAAAGGGAAAGATTGGAATTTCTGCACTTGATAGCAGGCTACTTCTTGCCCTTTCTTTAAGACGCCAAAGGATCAAGAGTGGTGCAACTGTTCGTGAAGTTGCCCAAAGGCTAGGATCCAAGTCACCAAATAGCTATGCCCCTTATGAACGAGGCGAAAAGTCATTTTCGATCGATGGCTATGAAAAACTTATCACGGCGGTCAATCCTAAAAGACATCCGCAATTGCGGATTGTCTAAAAAATTACTTGTTGCTCTGAGTAGTCGCTTGTGGGGCGATATATGGCAAGTATGGTCGAACTGTGCCATATACCAAATTTACTCCCTCAGCAATGGCATATAATTTGGTTGCGTATGCAGCAGCTTCTACTGGATCTGCCGTGAGTCCAACGCTAATAATTTCTCCCGCATTCGCTGTAAGAGTAAGAGCAAGTGGCACTCTAATTTCCCACATCCGCCGAGCAACAGCACGGCCGCCACGAAAAACGGTTGATCCGATTGGTCTTACGACATTATGAAAGACCCAGCCGGCGCTTCGTTTAGCTTTGCCGACTGTTTTTTGAATGCCTGTTCCAAAATGTTCTCGGTCCATTTTTATGGTTCTTTCTTTTTTTTGGGCTTCTTCAGGGGGAATAGCGGGTTTCTTTCCTCCTTTTTTAGTGTGAGCGGGATGGCGGCTTCGAATGGCGTCTATCTTTTGAGTAAGCTCAAAAAACCCTTCAGCCATCGCTGCTTTATGAATTTTTGTTAACTGACTTCTGTCGCTGGATGTTAAAGCTGCTTTTGTCTCTAGCCTAGTAATTGTTTTGCTATAGGAGTCGTACTTTTTTTGAGACTTGTCAACAGTAGCTTTTTTAAGGGGCTGTGGTGCTTTTGGTTCTGTAACTTCTTTACGTTCACGCTTCTTTGATGCTTGAACAGGCTTTCTCGTTCTTTTCGGTGCAACAGCCTTGCTGAAAGCCTCTTCGAGCTTTTCTGCACCCTCTTCTGCAGTTTTTTTAAGCGGCTGAGGAGCTTCGGGTTCTTGATCTTCTTGTCTTGCACGTTTTGCTGCTTGAATAGGCTGAGCTTTTTCTAGTAGTTGTTCCACTTCGTTTATGTCAGAACGGACAGATGCTTGAAAGGCGTCGTCATGTAGCGTGCGATATTTTGTGACAAACTCATTTATTTTAGTAGCAAGACCCTTGTGGCTGAGCTTATTCGCCTCTTCGTAGCATCTACGTAGTTCCATGTTAAAACTAATTGGTCTTTCTTTTGCGGTTTTTACCTTTGAAAATGTCCTGGAGAGGTGCTGCACGCATTCAAGATACATTTCAGCTTCCTGTCTATGCTGAGGAACGATAGAGCCACCACCGGATATTGAAAATTGTTGTTCCATAGCTATTTAACTCCTTGTGTTGGATTTGGATTAACTTGTATTGGAGGGACAATTTGCTCTCCAGCACCTGCCTGTGGCGGTGGATTAACCCACTGATTTACCCCCGGTATGGGAATATTCGCAGGTCTCATAATGCCACGTTTTGCACTTTCGATAACTTTCCATGCAGAATCTTTCCAGCCCCAGGATGGCTCTGGTTGAGGTGGTTGTTGTATAGCAGGTTGTACATCGGGAATTGGTGGCAGTGGCTCTTGCGGGGTAACAACTCCGGTGATAGGCGATTGAGGCTGCTCTAGAGGTATTGTCACATTGGCTGGTGGTGTAGCTTGTTGCACTGCAGGCTCAGGCTTTTCATTTGGTAGATGGACGCTTTCTTCAGTTACTGCTGGCGTCGCAGCCGGGTGTGTAGTTTGTGCAGTATAGGCCATATACCCAGAGCGCACATACGATACGCCATAGCGCATAAGCAGTAGTCCTGTTATGTTTGCTACGACAGGTTTTATGATTGGAGAGATGACAGACTCATTGCCAAAAGCCTTATCAAGAATTCTATCCGTAACAGGCCTTACTACAAGGTTCGTAATAACAGGCGCAACAATAATAAGTCCGAGATCAGCCACCAAACTGCCGAGGCCACCTCCCTGAAATAAGTAGGATCCTATTGCGTTTATCACTACAGCCGTTGTGTACTGGTTTGATGGATGGAGTGCTGCGTCTCGAACGGCAGCTAGTGCATCTGTAGCAGTAGTAAGTGAGCTATAGTGGTGGTGGACATTGGTGATATTGCCTTCTGCATACTGTGCATTGGGGGCGAGCGTTACGTTCCTTATAGGGCTACCTTGGACGGCTTGAGGCTTGGGTTGATTGATGACAATGACAGCGGCGTTTATAGATTCAATATACCTATCACAGTACTCTATAGCATCTCTAGTAAGGGCGTGCAGCTTGCTTTTTTCTTCTTCACTAAGTAGTGGGTCTGTAGCTATTTTAACCTGTAAAGTTAAAGAAGCTCCGCGTAGATCGTTAAGGTCTTGTGTTATCATTGCAAGCTCTTCGAGACGCGCTCTTTGTTCCTCCTCAGTGCGAGGCAGGGGCATAGCATCTATTACCTCAGTTGTTTTTTGTGCTGTTTTTTCGTAGTTTTTTGCGACTTCTGTTTGAAAATCTGCTTTATATAGAGCATCAAAGGCCATTTTTTTTGAAAATACAGCTTGTTCTACTTGTTGGGGTATTGGCTGATTACCTAAAAGCCTTTTGCATTCGTCTGTTACAAATGCATCAAAAGCAACCATGGCGCTATTATATTCTTCGCGTTTAGGTGGAGCTCTCAATAACGAATCTGCGTAGGCTAAAACGTTGGTGGTAATGCTGTCGGTATATTCCTGTTCAAGCGTGCTTCTTTTTTCGTCAACATCTTGCGTGACTTCATCATCCATTGCTTTTTCACCAAAAAACCGGCCCCATTCTTCTTGGACAAATTGGTCGTATGACTCTAAAGGTTGTGGGTGCTCTTGAACTTTTGCATCAAGTACAGCCAGAAATTTTTGTCTTTGTAGGTGAGGAAAGTGAATGGCATTTAAGCTATCTATGCGGCCGCGAACTTCAACCTGTTTTGCGCCTTTCGCGCGGGTCTCTAATACGTCAACTGCGTGCTGGCGGATTTCTTCTAGCCGCACTGCAAAGATTTCAAGCATTTCTGGTATGCTATCGTGATATTTTGCCCTTATGCTGTTCCATTCAGCGTTATCTACCTCTTCGCATTCATCAACGCTAATATTTTCTAAAAGGGTTTTAAGTTGTGTTAGGTTGACGACGAGGTCATATTTTTGGGGAGAAAATATCCTGGTAAAAAAGCGTTTTATGGAGGCAAAAATGCCCTTTTCTCGCACAAATTCCTGGCTCTCACCGGCCGAACGCACAAATATATCCATAAGTCGTTCATCATCAGCCCCTTTCGCAGTTTCCATTGCCTGGTCAAGCTCTACAGACAGGTGTATAAGGCGATCAAGACTTGAAGGCGCACTCATATAGCTCTCCTTGCTACACGTTATCCTACCCCCTCATTATAAAAGTAAATTTACAAACAAGGCAAGCTAATTAAAATAAAAACTTGATTAATTTTAGAAAAGAGCGTACATCTAGAGATAGAGAGTAATTACTAAGGAGAAGCCTATGTCGATCCCATCAGAAGGTCAATCACCGGCTGTTCAGCTGAGGATTCTTTATGACGAAATTAATCAATTGAAGAACGAGGTTCAAACAAATTTTTCACCTCGTGAAATTACTAACAAAATTGCTGCTGTAAACGCATTATCGGCTGACTTTTTTCAAGACCATATTATCCCACGAGATGTGAAGCCCTGCTCAGAAAAAGATATTACCGAGATCAATACTTCACTAGTGACGAAGCTTCGTGAACGCGAACTGCAGGACGCCGCAGCAAGAGGTGGAATTCTGGGCTGGATAGGTTCTATAGTCATTAAACTAAAATTCTATTTTAACCCGACGAAATATGCCCCACAAATCGATGTAAAAGAGTTTGTGCGACATGTAACAGACCTTAAGAATAAACAGATTAGCTCGCATATAGTTGTTGGCACCCCTGTGAGTGTGTTTGCTACAAGAGAAGAGGCAATACAAAATCTTAACGGGCTTCGTGATGACTTAAAAGATGCTTCCATTGGCACATACGCTTGGGTTCCTCGTGGGGAAAGTCGCGACCTCTATATTGTTGAAGATCCTGCAAAATCGCCGGTTCATTATCCAATCGAGTATGATGCACAAACTGGAGCATATTCAGTGCGAGTGCGCCAGGGTGAAGCTCCATATGTCTCGTTTGAATCTTCTGAAGATGTCTTGCGCCATGTGCTTAATGAAAAGAAAAAAGATGATGCTAGGGCCAAATTAGAACATGCGCGAGTCGGCTCATATGTTAAAATCCAGCTTGGTAAAAATGATGATGGTGGAGGATATGATAGTGTAGTACTTATGCAGCAAGGTGAAGGAAAGGCTGGCATAGCTGAGGAATCAAGTATTGATCCTTTCACAGTCAGAATTAATGGTCAGGTGTATCCCGGATCTAAGGAAGAGTTTTTACAAGAGGCGCTTTTAAGACTTTCACCTGGCCAAGCCATAGAATTGCGACAACAGTCTAATCTTGAAGTCGAAGGCGACACCTTTGATGAGCAACTGGAATCAGCAAAACAAAACCTAGCAGTTGGAAGTTATTACCAGTTGCAAGACGAGGCACATAACAAAAGTTATCTTCTAGTAAAAGGTGCAGAGGATAAGGTTGCTGTATTTGAATTTAGCGAAGATGAAGTTGTTGAGCCAAACTTATTGCTAAGAGCGCAAGATGAGCCTCATAAGCTACAACCTATGCAGTTCTTCACTGCGGTAGAGAAGATCAAGCAGCGCAATATGATTGTGAGAGTTGAGCAGTTTGCCCCACTGAAGCTTACAGCTAAATTTAATGAAGCTCGCTATATAAAATTAATGAAAAAGTTTAAAGAAGTTGAGCCTGGCGACGTTCAAAAGGAAGACAAGGCTGCCTATCAAGAATATGTATCACTCAAAGATGCTGAAAGTCAGGTTAATCAGAAGTTGATTTCATTGTTTGATTCGTTAAGACTCAAGAGCGCATCTCAAAGAAATCCACTGACGGACTCATTTGTACTGCTTACATTGCCAGCGCCCGGCGCCTATAAAATTGTTGGGGCACCTTATTTTCGAGATGGAGGAAAAAGGTACGGAATCAGTGTTAACTTTACTGTTCTTGAAGGCGGAAAAATAGGGTATGACGATAAGACTGTTGATTCTGTGGAAGAAATGCTTGAAGATCTAGGAGCTTCATTACTCATACAAGAAGCTCATATTCATAATGCTATTGGCCTAAAAAGGTTTGCAGAATCTGCAACAACGGTGCAATCACAGATTGCAAAAACTCTTGATAAAAACACCTATCAAGCCTGGGGTTCGCTAATAGAGCCCGGCAAGATTTATATTACCAATAAAGATAAATTTGGGAGTGTAGTTCACTACGAACTTGACTTTAAGGAATTTCAGTCTAAAGGCACTGCGATGATGAGAGTGGTAGGTGAAGATAGTGTACGAAAGGGCGATTTACCTGTTACGAAGCATGAAGATTTGGTAAAAGGATTAGGCGAGTATTTTAAAGGCTCTTTATCAGTGAATGTGCCACGAATTTCTAGAAATATGGATTCATTGCTGCTCACTGCGGATATAGCAGATCCTTATTCTAAGATGGAAAAAGGGGCAAACGCCTGGAAGCTTCAAAAAGAAAAAGTACCTGGCACGTACACCTTAACAGTATATCGCAAACACGTTGTGCCTCTTGTAGGAAGTGACCAAACTGCTAAATGTAGCGTCACGGTGCTTCCGAATGGTCTTATACATGTGGTGGGTGATGATAAAGGGGCAGTTGTAGATAGAAAATTAGAGGGTTTTGAGGCGTTTACTACTTTCTTAACAAAGACAACTGACGGTGCAGATCTCTCTCCACTAAAAGAAGTAGCGTTATCAAATGATCAGAAACTAGCTCGAACAGCTCTTATCACTAAGCTAAAAGAAAGTGCTTCAAAAGGGGCAGCGCCAGCTTGGTTTGACACAAGGGAAAAAGCTCTACAGGTTCTTGAAGAGAGCAAGACCTATGGTAAATATGTTGCAAAAGAATGTCTCTTGTATAAGGTAGCCGGCAGAGATGAGGTCGGAGTGATCTTTAGAAATGCTGCGGATGGTGAAGTAGTTGAGGGGTTAGTAAGCATTGACTTTAGCACAAAGCCAGCCGGAGTAAAGCATGTAGAAGTTGCTAATGCTACCTTTAGGCTGCTTAATGATGAAGAAGGTGAGCCTCAAAAGATAGAGGATGTTAAAGATCTACAGAAATTACTAACTGATGCAGGATTAAAGATTGCATCGACGCTACCATCTCAAGTTGCTACAGCAAAACAGGAGGTACAAAATTTACATAACGAAATACAGAAATGTAAAGGGTACTTATTTAATGAGTTTACTGAAGTTGGTGCTAAAACTGAACTTGGCCGTTTGAATAAATTTTATCAAGGTGAAGTAGCTCCTAGGTCATGGCTTGTGATTCCACATAGAGAAGAAGCAGGAGCATTTGCAAAGTTAGGAGGAGCGCTCGCTGGTAGGGTGTGGGGAGTAGGAGAATATGCCTTTACCAAACTAAGCGGGCAAGAAGATGAATACCTCTTTGCTGTAGCACCAGCTGGCGCTGATCAAGAAGTAACCACATACAGAGTTGCCATTGATCCTATCGCCAAACAGTATAAGCTCTCTGATAGCGCCGGAGCCCCTGTAGGCACTTTTACTTCCTTGCCGGCACTACTTACGAAGATTGGTGCAAACAGTAACTTGAGCCTTAAAGAGCTCCGAGAGCAAGAGGCAAAGGTGAAAAAAGAAAAGGCCGCTCAAGAACCACCAAAGCCATCGACAACTCTTTGGGCGCTAAAAGGTGCCTGGAATATAGGCGCTGCTGCTGCTAGAGGAGCCTCTACTCTTCTTGCAACAGGTGAGGCTACGGGTGATAAAGCGCCAGTAGCAGCACCGCAGCCCCCAGCAAATTTTGCAGATACTGCCGCCGCTACAGCAAAAAGACAAGCTGCGGTACCAAAGCCTGCTGTTGCTGCTGAGCCTAAGGCTACAGCAGCTAAGGCGCCTCCAAAAGCAAAAGCGGCGCCGGCTCCTGCTCCTGCGTCAGTCAAAGCTACAAGTAAAGCCGCGAGCGCCCCTGCGGATGCAGAGACTCGTCTTAATGCGCGAATTAAGATTACTGACATCGTTGGTGATCAAATAAATTGGGCTAATGACACTAAAGTCAAAGCTGCTGCCAAAAAGGCATATAGCAATGGGAAGGGCAAAGTGGCTCTTAAGGATTTAATTGCCGATTTCGACAAGGCAGGCTTTTCAATAAAAGGACCTGATGGTAAGGGCGATTTTGAAGTAACCCGAAAATAAATCACAGTATAAGAGGCCAAAAGCGGTATTTAGCCGCTTTTGGCCTTTTTTCTTGCCTTTACCTAAGATATCTCTTATAGTTAGTATAGTTTTAAAAAATCCCCTTGATTTAAATTAATTATTGTTGTACAATTTACATTTTAATTAATAAAAAGGGGATAATTATGGGTCCAGTTAGAAGAGAAGATCAAGCGTGGACGATGCCTAAGGCTATGCAAGCTGTAAAAGGTGTTGTTGATAAGACGGATGAAGTCATGGGCGGCGTTAAAGGAATTGTTAATACGCTAGATGCCTTTGTTACTAAGGTGCCGGGCGGACTTAAGCAGGCGGTTGGAACTATGTCATTTTTTGGTGCAGTTTCGGGTGCTTTTGCTGTCCCAAGCTTAGCAAGTAACGTCTCTAAAGCTGTTTATGCAAATAACGCAGTTGACCGCGTAAAAAGTGTAGTCCGTGCTACCCTTGATGCTAATGCCATGTGGAATGGTTTTACTTCTGTTGTCTGGGCTCTTAAAACCGTTCGAGCGATGGCAGCCGATGCTTTTTCGTGGGTAGCCACTGTATCAAAAGTGCTATTTCCGCTTCAGGCTCTTGATTTTGGTCTTGATGCTCATGAGACATATACGCAAAGACAAAAGCGCGATACCCTTCTTGCGAACATCAAGGTAGAAGACCTTACAAAGTCAGCAGAGTATATCAGAGACAACTATTCTGATGTGCGAAAGGCTCTTGTGATCACTAAAAAAGCTGAGATCGACAAAAAGGCGATGGCAATACTTGAAGGCCTTAAAAAAACTCCAGAAGAGGCTAAAAAGGCTCAAGCAGAAGGCGAAGCTTTTATGAAGGTGCTTAGAAGACGTGTCAACACAAAGTATAACCTTCAGTATGCAGGTAGCGTTGCTAAGGCCTTTGGAGTAGCAGCTGGTGCTGTGTCACTTGCAGCTCCAAACCCAGTTACTGGCGGCCTTGTAGGGGCAACGGCTCTTGCTTCAGGTGTGCTTTTTGTTGTAGGCAAGATCGCTCTTAATAAAAACCCCTTTGAACAAGCTGGTGATCAGTGGTATCAAAAGCTTGCAGCAAAGATACGAGTTGTTGTGGGCAATATGACAGATGCTGTAGAACGAGCAGCTCTTAGATTAGCTCAAACTCGTCTAGCAAGGGCGGCAAGCTAATATGGGTATAGTGAGTCTAGACGCGTCCCAGGGGCGCGTCTACTCCTTATTTAAGCAGGCAGAAACACACTACAACATAGTCTACCTAGCTGCTACAAGTATTCATAACATCTATAGCCTTGCTAAAGAGAAATATTCGTTTTCTCCACAAGCACATACCCTAGCTAAAGTTATCAGCTACATTGGACTTGTGGATTTTGTATTTGCAGTACCGCGATTTATCGAAAATACTAAGCAGGTTCTATACAATAGGTCCATACGCCCTATTATACTGACCATTTCCGAGGGGTGCAACATCGTGCACCTTGTGTCAGAATGTGTCATGCTGCTACGCAAAAAGGCCTTTTGGGGCTATCGCGTATTTTCGATTTTGTATATACCTAATCAGGTGGTGGAGTTTGTTAACAGCCTTCAGGTTGCAATGGCTACTCGAACATGTAAAGACATTGCAACATGTGTCACAAACGGTGCTTACACACTATCTTCAGTTGCTTTAGTGGTTATAGAAACCACTCCGCTTGTTCTTGCTTTATATACCGGCGTCACTCTTGCAAGTCTTGCCGTAAGTGTGGTTTAATACCCATTTAAGTTCAAGAGTTGGTATAAGCCGGCCGAGAAGACCGGCTATAGGAATTTCTTATTCAGGACGGTCTTTTTTCATCATGTTTTCTTTCATTTCTTTTTCAATAAAGCCGCGTCTTTTTGACACGCCCATTGATGTGCAAAGGCCAAGTACAAGTGAACCGATGAGCAGGATAATGCCAGCTGCACGTACGAGTCCGCCTTCATTTTTGCCGCGATTGATAAGAACTAAAGCAATGCAAAAGCCAAAGAGCTCTAGCATAAGAGCGATATCGCCTAGAAAGAACATAAAATTTCTCCTTAACATTAAGTTGTTGATAACACGATTTTCATCGTTAGACCTCATATAGAAAAAAGAGTGAAAATAAAGCAAGCAAAAGTAGTATACTTGCTGTCATTTTTGGAGTTTATGTATGTCAAAATTGCTCTTGCTTATGCTTATAGGGGCGTCTAGCCTTCATGCGGATGTCTTGCTTTTTTCTGGCAGTACACGAAAAGAGTCATATAATAAAAAGCTTATTTTAGAGGCTGCCAAGGTGGTAGAAGAGCTTGGTAGAAAGGCCCAAGTCTTAGAGCTCAAGGATTACCCAATGCCGTTTTATGATGGGGACCTAGAGCAGTTTTCAGGTATGCCTGAGCGCGCAAAAGCCTTTAGGAAGGCTATGATAAACGCCCAAGTGATCATTATTGCATCACCTGAATATAACAGTTCAATTTCAGGTGTATTAAAAAACACTATCGACTGGGCTTCGCGTAGCGAAACAGGCGGCAGCTCTCGCGATGCTTTTAAAGGCAAAACATTTGTGCTTTTGAGCGCATCTCCAGGCTCATCCGGGGGCCGGCGAGGCCTTGTCCACCTTCGCGCCATTATCCAAGCAATAGGCGGTACAGTCCTCACCAGCGAGCTCTCAGTAGCCCACGCAAAAGATGCCTTCGAGCCCACCTTCAAACACCGCCAAGCCCTCCAGGATCTGATTGCTCAGGTTGTAACTTCTATGCCCAATTAACGATGGTAACTTTTTGTCCTTCCAGCGGTAGCTGGTAAACAGCTTTAGCCCCGCGTGAAGCGAAGCGGAACGTGGGGACCAGGATTGCCCACCACATTGAAGCTGCGGTAGCAGCGTGACACACGAATGTTTCGCTGCTACCGCAGCTTCGATATTTTTGAGATTCTGAATCCCCACGTTCCGCTTCGCTTCACGCGGGGCTAAAGCAGTCCTCCAGCTGCCGCTGGAATTATTGCGTTAGATGTCTTGGTGTTCTAGGAAGATGCCTTTGTCTACTTTGGAGAAGAAGTTTTGGTAAAATTCTTCGTCTTCAATTTGTTCAACGCGAAGGACGGCTTCGTGGTTGTCAAAAACCTTGCCCTGAAAGCTGGCGCGCACGCGCACCTTTTCACCAAACTGGCTTACGTTTACTGTAGCTCCAATTGTCTGGTGGGTTGGGCGGGGAGGTTCTGCTCTTCTGCCATTTGGAAAGCGGCTTTTCATGCCCATGCCGCGGCCTATCGAAAAACCAACACCAAAATCGCTTGCAAGGCGAAATTGGGGCTCACTTCTTCCATAGAGGCCCTGATCTTTTACAGCCGACAAAAAGCCAAGCTCGCGATCTACGTTTTTGACCATAAAGCCTTCATCCTGCAACACGTTTAGCACGCTTTTCATCACGCGGGTGTGGTCAGATACTTCAAACGTACGGGTTTGACATTCACGAATTTCTAGCTGTGTCTTTTCTGGTTCTTCTGGCGTTTGATGCACGCAACTAACCATAAAAAGACCGCAAAATATAAATGGAATTAATCTATACATATATACTACCTAAATTACAAAGTAGAAATTATATCAAAAAGAGGATATTTATTGATAGTTTCGGTAGAAATGAAGAGCGGTGCATAAAATGCCGTCAATATCGGCGCCGGATTGAAAAAGGGCCATTAGGTCCTGATAGCTCATAAAGCTTGCTTGTATGGATTCAGTAACTTCTAGGCGGGCTTTAGTGGTTATAGAGGCATCTTTTGCTAGGACAATATGCATTTTTTGGTCCAAAATGCCAGGCAATGGGTAGCAACTACCAAGGCTAATAAAGGCTTTTGCCGTGCAGCCTGTTTCTTCCTCTAGTTCTCGTTGAGCGGCCTCTAAAGGCTCTTCGCCGGGATCTACAAGGCCGCCTGGGAAACCTACAACATACTTACCTATCGCGTGTCTATATTCCTTTGTTACAAGTAGAAGGCCATTAGAAGATTCTGCAATGACGGATACAGATTCAGCAGATGATTTGATTACAAAGTAGTCTCGCAAATGGTCATTGCGATAAAGAAGCGAGTCTTTACGCACTGTTATTGCTTCATCGATGATAAGCGTGCTTTTTACTGTCTCTGGTTTCATAACAAACTCTTCCAGTATGTGCTTTTTTCATAGTCTTTTGCTGCGTGCCAAAAAAGGCGTAGCTGCTGATAAAGGCAGGTTCGCTCATAGCCAAATGAACGCATGAACCAGCCACTTGGCGTCATATGGATTTTACCTGCCAAAAAGTGTGCTCCAAGCACCCATGTGCGCGGAAAAGCAATGTCTAATAGCTTGCTAAACTCATACGTTGCTCCTTGCGCTCCTTCTGTCATGGCTATATAGCAGCCATTGACAAAGTAAAGTGGGCAGTCTTCGTTAGCAAGTTTTGCAGGAGCGTATTTTTGCAAAATCTGGCCCACACGTATGTGGTCGCCATGGTAGATCAGCTGCTCGATGATAAGAGCATCTAGTATCTCTTGATGCTGAAAGCGAAAATCGATCTTAAGCAGCCGCTGCACAATCCTGTCGCTTGCCTGTTCATCGCTTTTATCAAGTGCGTGACGTAGTAAAAACCAGATATAGCGCTCTTGTTCGCGGCTAAGCGTCAAAGAGGTGAGCTTTTGGATGTAGGAAAGTCCCTCTTCAGGGCCATCTACCGTCTTTATGAGCAGGTCTAAAATCTCTAAAGAGCTTGCAAAGCGCTCTTGTTCACCTACAGAAAGTACCTGGCGTATGCGTGCCATCTTTTGTACGGCAAGCTCCTTTTCTCCTAGGAGGATAAGCAAAAATATGGCATCGGCAATATAGGGCATGGCAACGATCGGCCGCTCTAAAATCACATCCAGCATCTCGGCAACGATATAGGGCTTAGCAAGCCAAAAGCTTACGCGCAAAGCTATAGAGATGCGACGAAGTTCCGGATCGTGGCTATCGTGCTCATGCTGGATAAAGAAGGGCACTTCCCAGTTTTTTTCAAGGCTCGAAAAGAGCTTGTTTGAGAGTGGGCTTTCTGCCCATGAGGTTAAAAAGCGCGTTACAAGGCAGATAAAGTGATACGCTGCCACTCTATTTTGATGAGAGCTTTCATGCATGCGGAACATGATCTGCTCTTCTAAAATTGGCAAAAGAGGGTGCATAGGATAGCGTCTAAGAGCAAGTTCAAAGCATTTTGCCTCTTCTTCATGATCGCCAAGCTCATTATAGACAAATGACTTTCCAAGATATTCTAGAGGAGCTCCAGGGGTATTTCTCAAGTGTCCAAACTCATCTAGGGCAAGATCTAAGAGGTCTTTACGCTTTAAGTCTTTGGCCTCTTCTAGCAGGGTCATGCCGGCTCTAAATAGTGCCTCTCGGCCTTCTTGTCTGCCTATAAACGATGTTCCTATGCGTCTATATTCATGAAGTGCTTTTTCATACATCTTTGAAGCTAAAAAGGCGTCTGGAACTGCCAGACAGTTGACGTTGATGTTTTGGCTGCCTACAGATATTGTAAGATCAGAAACTTCAAAGTCTGCATCTCGTGAAAGTAGGCCTACATGTGTGCCTACAACAGGTATGTGGCTGATGTAGGAAAAGCGAAGAACATCGTTTAGATAAAAAGAAACCTGGTCATCAACCTTTTCCACGCGAACGGTATACCATTCATTGTTCTTGAGCACTATCTGAGGGGCTTCAAGGACATTTACTGAAGATAGCAAAAGCTTGGTTGTTTTAACATGTTCTTGTTCTGTACTTAGCCAAAGGCAGTAGCCTTCTGTCAGGTGGCGCATATCCATACTTTCCGGAACAGAAAAGAGTAGGCCAAGGCCATTGCCCTTTTCGCCAAACTGTAGGCGAGCTTCAAGCTTCATATTGCCGCTAAAGCCATCTTTAGAGATCATGAGGCTTACCCACTCAGAGCTTTCTGTAACACCTGTCAGGGCAAGGTGCTCGGTGAGTAGGACATTCTCTTGAAACTGCCAGTCATCTTTGTCAGTAACGGTAAGTTCCTTTACTTCCACCCATTCGGATTTGCCTTCTAGGTAGTTTTCAAGGCTCGCTATAAGCTCATCAACTGATTGGTAGCGCTCTTGTGGATCTATAGCTAAGCAGCGTTTTACTGCTTCTGACAGCACTTCCGGCACATCGCGGTAGGGTGCCATGACTTCCGGCGGCACAAGCTGTTCTTTGGTATAGCTCTTTTTGAATGTGCGCAGGTTCTTTCGCCTAAAGGGTATCTGCAGCGTAAGTAGCTGATAGAGCATTACACCAAGTGAGTAGATATCTGTTTGTATTGTTGCAGACTTGCCTTGGGCGCGCTCTGGAGCCATATATGATACGGTCCCTACTACCTTTCCAATGCGCGTTAAGCGACTTCGATCTTCATTGTCCGCTTGAACGGTAGGTAAAATTTCTTCTTCATCACCCAAAATTTTAGCAAGGCCCCAGTCTAAGATAAGCACCTGGCCATACTTTCCTATAATAATGTTTTCAGGTTTGAGGTCGCGGTGAAGCACGCCTTTAGAGTGTGCATAGGCAACAGCCTGACATACCTGCAGAAACTGGCGAACCAAAAAGGGGATAGAGGCGTGCGAATCAAGCTTTTTTGTAGAGCCCTTCTCGTGCTCTTTTGCGCGAGAGATAAGCATACGCAATGTCTCGCCCTCCACATAGGGCATGCTGTAGTATATGAGGTTATCTACACATCCAATAGAGTATATCGGGATAATGGCAGGGTGTGTAAGCTGCGAGGTGATGCGTGCCTCTCGAAGAAAGCGCATCTTCAGGAGGGGGAAGTTTGCAAGATCAGCTCTAATGCGCTTAAGGGCAATCATCCTGCCGCATATAGTGTCGTAAGCTAAAAACACCTCTCCCATCCCGCCTTTACCGATTGTTTTAACAATCTGGTACTGGCCGATACTTGAAAGGATCTCCTTTGGGCTAGGAGCAGTAACGAGGCTTAGGGAGCTTGCCATGCGCAGGGTATCATCGTCAACCTTAGCAGCTTCAAGGCTAAGCTTGCCGCCGCAGTAGGCGCAAAAAGCAAGCGGCCTTTTATCCTCACGTTCTTTAGAGCGCTTAAACTTAGAGTCGCAAAATGGGCATTGTATATATTCGTCTTGTGAGCCGATCGTAACACTCGCATTAGTTAGTATTGCCCCTAATCTAAGCCTCAGCCTATTTTTGGTCACCCAAAAAAATAAACGCAGAGACAGAGAGACGCAGAGAGATGCTTTTCGGTGATTCAAAGCTTATCATGAATTTGCATTGAATAATATGACTTGATCCAATATTTTTTACTGTTAGAGTCTTAACAATTTTTGCTTTATGAATGATATAGATATAGACAGTTCTTTGACGTATAAGATTATAGGCGCAGCTATTGAGGTGCACAAAACTTTAGGTGGGCCTGGTCTACTTGAAAGTGTTTATGAGGCAGCTTTATGTCACGAGTTATCATTAATGGGACTTAAAGTGCAGGCGCAAGTTCCTGTCCATGTTCGTTACAAAGGTGTATTGGTACGGGATCCTCTTATTATAGATATTTTGGTTGAAGACAGAATTGTTATAGAAGTCAAAGCCGCCGAAAAATCTAATCCGATTTATGAGGTACAGCTCCTTACCTATCTTAGATTAACCGGTCTGCGTTTAGGATTACTGATTAATTTTGGAAGTAGTTATATTCGAGAAGGTATAACAAGAGTAATTAATAGTTCACCTGTTCTGCTTAACCATTAGCTTTAATAAAGACTCTGCGCCTCTGCGCCTCTGCGTTTAATTTTTTTATTGTTTCAAATATTTGGCTGTGAGGGAAGTTTTGGATTTGAGGAGCTCAGATGGGCTGCCGTAGGCAACAACTTTGCCGCCTTCGTCTCCGGCACCAGGACCGAGGTCTACGATGTAGTCACAAGAGGAGATAAAGTCTAGGTTGTGTTCGATGGCAATTACCGTGTGGCCTTTTGCCGTGAGGGCACGTATGATGTTTACGAGGCGCTCAATTTCTTGGGGGTGAAGACCTGTTGTCGGCTCATCAAAGAGGTAGAGGCTTTTTC
This sequence comes from uncultured bacterium, assembly GCA_964514655.1. Lineage (GTDB taxonomy): Bacteria > Chlamydiota > Chlamydiia > Chlamydiales > FEN-1388 > SZAS-7. Next base: position 66,323 of record CAZEQY010000013.1, on the reverse strand, counting down.
CTCGCGGCTGCTTAATCAGCTCGCGCGTGAGCTTCATGCGCTGGGTTTCACCTCCTGATAGAGTCTGTATTTCTTGGCCAAGGTTTAGATAGCCAAGGCCAACTTCGATAAGTACATCGAGCATACGTTTGATCTTGGGATGAAAAGAAAAGAGTGTAGCAAGTTCTTCTACATTCATCTGCAATATCTCGCCAACATTTTTGTTGTGGTATGAAATAGACAAGGCAAGTGGGTTTAAGCGCATGCCCTTACATTGTGGGCAGGGAACTTTTACTGAAGGCAAGAATGACATTTCAATCTTCTTATAGCCAAAGCCCCAGCAATGAGTACACATGCCTTTTCTGTGGTAGGCGCTAAAGTTTTTGGGCTGCATGCCCTTAGCCTTTGCTTCTGGTAGCGTTGCAAAGAAGTGGCGTATTGGCGTGAGAACGTCTGTAAAGGTTGCAACGTCAGACCTTGTGGTATGGCCAATGGGCCGCTGGTCCATGTAGATCACGTTTTTGAATTCTGAAGCTCCTGTGATCTCATAATGCGGCGTTGTATATACCGCCTTTTTGGTAGCTTCTAGGAGCACGCCTTCCAAGAGTGATGACTTGCCGGATCCCGAAACGCCTGTCAAACAGGTAAAGGCACCTCTTGGAATGTTTACAGTAATGTCTTGAAGGTTGTTTATGCGTGCGTGGGAGATGGTGATCATCTCATCAGCTTTTTTCTTCTTTGCTAGAGTTTCTATAGATTTGCCGCTAAGATACTTTGCAGTAAGTGATAGTGGATTTTTGCGGATTGAGTCTAAAGATCCGGTTGCAACAACTTCGCCCCCGCCTTTACCAGAACCCGGGCCAAATTCGATGATGTGATCTGCCTGCAGAATAAGCTGTGGGTCATGTTCTACAATCAACAAGGTGTTTCCAAGCTCTTTGAGCCTTTCTAGGGCCTGCACTAAACGCTCACAGTCTTGTGGGTGAAGGCCTATTGTGGGCTCATCAAGTACATAGAGTAAGCCGGTAAGGCCTGAGCCTATCTGGCGGGCAAGTCTCACGCGCTCAGCTTCGCCGCCGCTTAACGTAGATGCCTTTCTTGATAGCTGTAGATAGGATAGTCCAATAGAGTCTAAAAATCCAAGGCGCTCGCGTATCTCATCATACACTTGCATGAGCGTAAGGTCTTTTTTATCTTGAATTGTGATGCCGTTTATAAAGGCTGCAGCGTCTTTAATTGCCATATTTGCAAGATCGCCAATAGCTGTTTTGCCTATTGTCACATGGCGAGCAAGAGCATTAAGGCGCGTTCCTTTACAGGTAGTACATTCATTTTCTTTAAGAGCGGCTTCCCACTCTTCTGGCAGCGGACTTTCATCGCTATAGCTTCCAAGCCTTGTGTGCAAAAAGAGGGCAAGGGCATTATTTATGCCTCGCCATGTAAAGCGTATATTTTCAAAGGTGATGGGGGTCTTGGAGCCGTTCATGAGTAGGGTTAGCTTTTCCGGTGCAAGGTCCTGGATGGTATCTTGCGGCTTTATGCCAATAGACTTACAGACGGCTATAAATAGGTTTCGCGTATATGGACCTTGCCATGGCCCCCAAAGAAGCTTTACAAGCTCTAGGCACGATAGCTTTGTTACTGATTTAAGGAGCGAAAAGTCAACGCCCCACTGAAAGCCAAGGCCCTGGCAGTCCGGGCACATACCTTCTTGCGTGTTAAAGGCAAAAGTTTGGGGTGTAATCTCTGGGTAGGATTCGCCCGTTTCTTCAACGCTAAATGCAAGGTTAAAGAAGACATCTTTGTTGCCTTCGCGCATTACCCAAAGCTTTTGTTTGCCGATCTGTGAGGCATTTGAGATAGCTTCATAGAGGCGATGCTTCATCGATGGATCAACAACGAGGCGGTCTACAACCAAGAAAAGCTCGTTTTTGCGTTTAGAATCATATGGGACATCGTCTGTCCCAAGCTCATAGAAAGTGCCATTTAGGCGTATACGCAAAAAGCCCTGCTTTTGCAGGCGCTCTAAAAGGTCTACAAAACGCTCTGATCGCTTAATCTCTATTGGGGCCATGATGTAGATTTTTTCGCCGGCAGGATAGGTGAGGATACGGTCGACAACATGGTCTTTGCTTATAGCTTGGATGATGGCGCCTGTCTTTGGATCGTGAGGAACTCCAATACGTGAGTAGAGGATGCGTAGGTAGTCATATACTTCTGTCATTGTGCCCACAGTAGAGCGCGGGTTAGTGGCGTGTAGGCGCTGTTCGATAGCGACCGATGGCGACAGGCCGTCTATATGGTCAACAATAGGCTTTGGCATTTGCCGTACAAACTGGCGTATGTAGGGGGATAGTGATTCAACATAGCGCCTCTGGCCTTCTGCAAATACAGTCTCAAAGGCAAATGAGCTTTTGCCGCTGCCAGAAGGCCCGGCGCATATTGTCATCTTGCCTCTTGGTATTGTTGCTTCAATATTTTTGAGGTTATTTTGTGCGGCACCGACAACGTGTATCGCGCTAGATGCCTTGTATGGCTTGCTTTTCTTTGATGCTGAAGCTAGTTTTTCATCACCATATAGTAGGGGTTTTAGGATAAGACCGGTGGGGCATTCTGTCTTAGCAAGCTGTTCGGGCGTGCCTGTTGCCATAATTTCACCGCCCTTATCGCCACTTTCTGGTCCCATCTCAATAAGCCAGTCGCATGTTTTGATAAGGTCGATATTGTGTTCGATGACTAGCACCGTATTACCTTTTTGTACAAGGGCCTGAAGAACCTCGATAAGATGGTTCATATCATGAAAGTGTAGGCCCGTTGTTGGCTCGTCGAGGATATAGAGTGTCTTGCCGGTGTCTGGGCGCGATAGTTCGCGCACAAGTTTTATCCGCTGCGCTTCGCCTCCGGATAGTGTTGTAGATGGCTGGCCGAGCTTTAGGTAGTCAAGGCCAACGCGCTCGAGCATTTCGAGTTTATGTTCGATGTGGGGGATGTTAATAAAGAGTTCTTTTGCCTCTTTTACATCCATCTCTAGCACGTCTTGGATATTTTTTTCTTTGTAGCGCACTTCTAGAGTGTCTGCGTCAAAGCGTTTGCCTTGGCATACCGGGCAGTCTATCCATGAATCTTCTAAAAAGTCCATATCTAGCTTTATCTGGCCGATGCCGTGGCATTCAGAACAAGAACCCTCTTTTACGTTAAAGCTAAAGCGGCCGGCTGTATAGCCTTTTGCTTTGCTAAGCGGCAGCTTTGCAAAAAGGGCGCGTATATCATCAAAGAGCTTTACGTATGTAGCAGGATTAGAACGAGGAGTGCGGCCTATTGGAGATTGGTCAATTTCAATCACTTTGTCAATATGCTCAAGGCCTTGTATGTCTTTGTATGTACCTTCTGTAAGCTCTGTATTCATTATCTTGTTGCTTATAGCAGGATAGAGGGTCTCTAAAAAGAGGGATGACTTACCGGATCCTGAAACTCCCGTTACGCCGATAAAGCAGCCAAGAGGGATTTGAACATCTACATTTTTGAGGTTATTGTGCGATGCTCCTATAAGCGCTATTTTTGCATCTGTTACTTTGCGACGCTTTTTTGGTATCGCGATGCTGAGGCGTTTAGAAAGGTAGGCACCTGTTAAAGACTCTTTGCACGCAAGTAAACCCTTTACGTTGCCTTTGTAGACTACCGTTCCGCCTTGAAAGCCGGCTTTTGGGCCAAAGTCTACAACTTGGTCAGCTTCTCGTATCGTCTCTTCGTCATGTTCTACTACAATGACGCGGTTACCCTTGTCGCGTAGGGCTTTTAGCGAGGTGATAAGCTTTTTGTTGTCGCGCGGGTGCAAGCCAATTGATGGCTCATCGAGGATGTACGTTACGCCAACAAGGCCTGAGCCTATCTGTGAGGCAAGACGTACGCGCTGAGATTCACCGCCAGAAAGTGTTGGCGCTATGCGGTCTAGCTGTATGTATTCAAGACCTACGTTTACTAAAAAGCGCAACCGTTCTGCAATTTCTTTAACAAGCTCTTGGGCGATGATCTTTTCACTTTTTGTTAGTGACACGCCTTCAAAAAACTGTAAAGCATCTCCAATAGTCATGTGGGTGACTTGATGTATCTGTTTTTTGTTAAAGAGCGTAGCAGCAGGGTAGGGACGTATGCGGGCGCCTTGACAGCTTGGGCATGTGGCCTTGTGCATCAAGCGCTCCATACGGCGCTTGTAGAGGTCGCTTTTTGCTTCTTGAAAGCGTAAGTAGGCTTCTTGGAGGCATCCTTGCCAGCGGATAGTATCTTGCCATGTTGCACCTGTTTCTGGGTGCACAAAGTACATGCGCGTCCATTTCTTTGGTGTGCCCCTCAAAAATATCTGCTTTGCCTCTTTTGAGAGCTCTTCCCATGGTGTGTTGACGCTAAAGTTAAATAGCCGTGCAAGGTTGTCGTAGATATTGCCGTAGCGGACGGTAGAGTATGAGCTTGCTATTGAGCAGCAGTCTTCAGCGATGCTTTTTTTGGGGTCGATGATAAGGTCGAGGTTAAATTCATGCTTTTCGCCAAGGCCCTGACAATCTGGACACATCCCTGCTGGGCTGTTAAATGAAAAGTCTTGAGGGTCTAGTGGTGGGTATGAAAGCCCTGACTTTGGTGAGTATGCCTTTGTAGAAAGTAGTTCTTCCTCGTGCGAGTCCGGGTCATAGAGAATGCACATGCCATCGCCAAGTTCAAGTGCTGCCATAAGTGATTCTGTAAGGCGAGTCTTATCGTTTTTGCTTATGCTTAATCGGTCTATAACGATGTCTAGATCGTGAGAAGCTGATTTATCTAGGGATATGTCGTCTGATAGTTGATAAAAGGTGCCATCTATTCGAACTCGTGTAAAACCCTTTTTGGCAATATCCTCAAGGTCATCTTTAAATTCGCCCTTTTTATTGCGCGCATAGGGAGCAAGTATGATGAGACGTTCGCCCTCTGGGCGCAGTAGGGCTGCTTCTACAAGTTCTTCTTGCGAGCGAGGCCTGACGGGCTCGCCGCTTACCGGGCAGAAAGCAAGGCCGGCTCTAGCCCACAGTACGCGCATATAGTCATATATTTCTGTTATGGTGCCAACTGTAGAGCGCGGGTTTTTGCCGGCTGTCTTTTGTTCTATTGAGATAGTAGGCGTAAGGCCACTTGCAAAGTCTAGATCAGGCTTTGGCAGCTCACCCAAAAATCGGCGTACATGCTGCGAGAGCGATTCTACATAGCGTCTTTGGCCCTCAATGTAGATGGTGTCAAAGGCACATGAGGACTTTCCTGAGCCAGACACACCTGTAAAGCAGATAAGCAGATGAGGCTCAAGTTCAAGTGATACTGACTTAAGATTGTGCACACGCACATTCTGCAGCCAAATATTTTGCTCAAAATTTTCTGACAATTCTTTTTTCATAAAGGTAGATATAATAGACAATCTTCCCTAATAAAACGAGAAAAATACTATGATATTGTGCGAAGTATTGCCCGAACTTGCCTTAAGGGTGTAAGCCTAATTCTGGCAATACTAGGCAAAAGCGACACGAATATGCAGAGATTATGAATAGGGTTGGGGCTAAGGTGAAAAGAATCGGCGATTTTCGAATTGATTATTGGCAAATTTTACCTGCTAAATACTGCCCTGTTTTTCCAGCGGTAGCTGGAGCACTGCTTTAGCCCCGCGTGAAATGAAAACCCGGTAGGGTTGTAATGGAACGTGGGGATTCAACACAAACACCGCACGGGGAGCAGCGGCAGCTGCGAAACAAAACAGGGGCGGGATGCGTCGTAACCCTACGTTCTGTTTCAGGCCTAACAGGCCTTCCATTTCACGCTGGGCTAAAGCAGTGCTCCAGCTGCCGCTGGAAAAACAGAACAATTTCTGGGGGGAATTTTAGAGGGTGAAGCGGTGGGTTTTTAACCCCATTCTCTTCACTATAGGCCGAGGCTGCGATGTGCGATTCTTTGTCACGAATCGTACATCGCAGCCTCGGCCCCAACCGTTAACAAAGGCGGGAATCTGGCAAGTGAATTTACAACGTTGCTGTAGAGTAATATCTATGATGCTAAGCTGGTTATTATTTCTTGGCTGGCGAAATAGGCAATTGCTAAAAAACTTATCTCATTGATATAACTTTCTGATGGAAAGCAAAGAGAAGTGTTGCAAAATTACATAATTAGTTTTGCTGCTGTAAATATGTTGTGTTTTACTAGTACCAATAACATCAGTGCATGATAATAAATAAGTGAGAATGAGAATGTTTGAAGGGTTATGTAAGGTATTTGTGTGGGTAAAAAATTTCTTTTCTTGGACAAGGAGTGGTACTAGTAGTACCAATATTATTACAGGGGATAATAATAAAGTTGTCAATATGACGTATATAAATGGCAATTCTGAACGTGTTGCTCAAGAACAGCCTGATCTTGCTATGCGTTTTGTATACCCAAAGTCACCAGCATTGATTTTAGTTAACCAATCGACTGTCATTGCAAGGGATATTAAATGGACCGTAGTGCTTTGGAATATGGACTTTCCAGAACGTAATGATCCTTTGCCTATCCCAGTGTCTACCTATGATTGGCTTAAGCCGCATGATGAATCTGGGCCTCAAAACCTATTTATTAGCCCGTTGGTAGAGCCATTATTGAAATCTGGAAATAGGCTATTTGGTTCGGCATCGGTGTGCTCTCCTGAATCTGTTAGAGGTAGGACTTACATTGTTTATATTGTTTGGGGTGAAGGAGGTTGGTATTCAGAGGTGGAAGAAGAAATGTCCGGTAAGATTGATATACCGCAAAACTTTTTGAAAAGTACCCGAGAAGAATATTTTAAAACTTTAGAGGCGAAAGTCCCTTACCTATCAAGGGTTGCCATAAGTGAAAGGTGATTTTAAGTACGATTGCCTTAGTTTGATAGAGATAAAAATTGGTGAAAAGTTACCTTTTTACAAGTATCGGGGATGTTATTACATCAAGCAGCTGATGCTAATGAAGAACGTAATCGATAAATACCGGCATATGATCTGATGCAAAGTGGCCATCTACTTTAGCATCTTGTACGGCATGCGTAAGCACTGTAATGCCGTCTGAAACATAAATGTGATCCAAGAATACTCCTGGGGATCCAGTTCCCGTAAAGGGAGCTTTGTCTCCCGGGGCATTTGTAAATGTAGAAATGGGGCCAAAATGGCCGCACAAGGCAAGTGAACGAGCATCTGTAAGCGTTTTTTTGGTTAAGATGCGGTTGATGTAGTCGCCATCAAAGCAGGGATAGTCTTCATCTTGCCTATGGGGAAATGTGTTGAGATCCCCTGCTAAGAACACTGGTATGGAGTGTGTGGCAACATATTCGTCTATTGTTTGCGAGGTTATGCTGGCTTCTTTTTCACGGGTGTTTATGTCCCAGGCAAAGTGTATGGTAAAGACAGCAAATGCTTTTTGCGAAATAGTATCTTGCAGCGCCACCATGACAAGGCAATTTTGGGTTTCGGGGATATCTAGGGAGGTTGCTTCTAGTAATTTGTAGCGATCGGTTTTGTAAAAAATGCCCGTGTATTCCCCATTAGACGGTCGGCTTTTCCCGTAATAGTTGTATGTATCGCCAATTTTCTCTACTACATCATCCAGCTGGCTTGGAAGTAGCTCTTGGGCCGCAATAATATGTGGGTGCATCTGGTCAATGAGAGAGACTATACGGGGCAGGCGCTTTACCCACCTATGCTCTTCTTTCCAGTGCGTGCTATCACGGTCGTTTACCAGCATATTAAAGCTTACAAGGCGCTGGCGCTCTTGCTGCGGGTGCAAGAGAGCCTGTTCTATCTCCTGAAGCTGATTTTTGCTGTATTTATAGGCATTTTTTTTATATGTCTCTAGCTTTAGGGCTTCATCAACTGCTACTGCAAGCTCTTTCGTCACGTACGTCATTATGTGGGGCGTGTCGCTAGTTTCGCCAACAATTTCAAAGTTAGTCACAAAGCAGACGTTAGAAACTTTGTAGCCGCGCTCTTCCCAAAAAGGGGCAAAGTAGGGGCTGTATACATGTGCTGGCTTGCGGTATTTTGTGCGCTCGGCTTCGTTAATTAGCAGGTAGGCTATTTGCTTGTAGCTTGAATCGAGTCTTGCATGCGCTTCTAAAGCTTGTACCATTGCATATTCCAAGCCATTACCACGATACTCTGGCAAGAGCACCAGATCGGCAATGTAAAAAAAAGCTGCGGGGTCGCTTATAGGTGCTTTGTAGTGAGCAGCTTTATAGTCGCTCATGCGGATGCCGGTAGCAAAGCCAACAAGTTTTTCTTTATCGAAGATGCACACAATTTTAGAGCCTTGCGAGATTGCCAAGGAATCCAGGTAGTATGTATATGCATACTCTTTTTCTGCAGCTGTATACATGTAAGGGTATTCTGAATATACGACATTACAGAGCTCCCACATTTCTTTGTAATGCTCTTGGGCATATGATCCCTGGTTTTCTTTAATAATACATGTTGCATCAAGTCGAAGTATTGCGCAAAATAATAAAATTAACCTAAATAGCCTCATAAATACCATTAAATTTACATTATTATATTAGATATATGTATTTATGGCAATTCCATGAGAAAGCGACATGGGACAGAAAGGACAGCTGACAACGCATATGCGGAGAATAGACAGCTAATCTCGGCTACTTGTGCGAAGTATTGCCCGAACGGGGCTTGCGTCGCAGTCTTTAAGCTTTAAAGGGAGGGCTATAAGCTCGTATATTCCCTCAGGCACGCCTTTTAGGTCTATTCCTTCTAGCAAAGTTATGTTGTTGTCGCGAGCTACGTGGTGTGATGCTGCCGTATCTTTATCACAAAAGTCAACGCTTGGTGTGTCAATACCTACCGTAATTACACCTGCATCAGCAAGATGCTGCATAAGCTTGGGGCCTATCGCAGCATAGTCTGTCTGAAATGAGCTTATGCTATAGTCAAACGTATTTGTGGCAAAAAGCACGCGCGGGGCTTCAATCTTTGGTAGATCTGCTACTTCTATGTAGCTATGTTTAGCTACAGCTATACGTATTACCTGGCATTTGCCAATAAAAAAGTCCAATGCCCGTTCATGGATGGCTTCGCCATCCATGCTGTAATGAGAAGGCGCATCTACGTGCGCGCCAAGGTGACATGTTCCCGAAATGCTAGATGCAGTAAATAGGCTACCATCATGCATGTCGCACGCAATGGTACGGGCAAAATGGTCGCTACCTGGCCACACCGGTAAATCTTTTGAAACAAGGGGAGTGATGTCATAGATCATCGGTGGTATCCTGCCTCATCCAGGATATGGGCACAATGTACAACAGCTGCCGCATCAACTGCCAAGCCAACAACATTGAGGTTTACAAGATTATAGGCTCCTGAAGCTACGTGAAAGGCAAAAACACCGGCTATTCGGTCATACTGCCCCTGTTCGCGAATGCGTGTAGAATTTAGCGTGGAGAGGTACGCTGTAGAGGCCGTTGTAGGCATCCACGAAAAGCTCTGTAAAAGTGTGCCAAGTGCCGACACGCCAACAGCGACAGGAAAAAAGTGCGAAATAGTGCCTCTAATATCTCTAGGAATAGCTTGAGCTATTTGCGGGGCAATTGTTCTTGTAAGAGAAAGAACGCCTTGTCCAAAATTGTCATATAAAGTATTTAGTGATTGCATATAACCCTCCATTATCTTTCTGGTTACTATAATCCTCCATCCTCTTAAATGAAAAGCACTTATAATTAAAGCGCTAATATCGAGCGTTTTGGTATACTGGTTGCATGCGTTATTTGTTATTAATTATTATTTCGATTGTTCTGCCGGTATATTCATTTGCCGATCTTCTGGTTGGGGTGGATCGTTCAGATATTACTCCGCCTGTTGGTACACCGTCAGCCGGTTATGAAAAGCGACTAGGCGCCGGTATGCAGGGGGTTAGAGATCCATTGTATGCTGTTTCTATGGTAGTCGATACTGGTAATAAAAAAATTATATTTTGCAGCGTTGATAACTTGGGCCTGCCTTATAAACTGATCCAGCGTATCAAAAATCAAGTTATAAATAGCGCGCCAAATCTTGCAGATGCTGCTTTTATTATTGGCTCTACGCATACGCATTCTGGCGGGGGAGCCTTTATGGATATCCCCGGTATTGGCGAGCTACTTGCAGGGCCGTATAATGAAACTATTGCTACAATGTACGTAGATAGGATCGCACAATCTATACTTCAGGCTGCTGCTAAGCAAGAACCTGCCTCCATGGGTATTGGCTATACTAAGGTAGAAGGCCTTTCGCTTTATCGAGCCAAGTGGCCGGAGCACTACACACTTGAAAATGACCTAGCAGTGATAAAGGTAACAAAAAAAGATGGCTCACCACTTGCTGTAGTTGTTAACTTTGCCCTGCATCCAACGGTTCTTGGAGCTGACAATATGCTTTTTTCAAGCGATTTTGTTGGCTGTGTACGTGGCGAGCTAAATGCCTTGCTAGGCACCGATGTTCCTTGCCTCTACTTTAATGGAGCGCAAGCTGAGATTATACCGGATCCTGCAAGCCCATCAATTAGATCAACCTTAGCAAATGCCGTTGTCAATCTCTGGAGCAAGATAGATGTATCAGACCAAATAGACATTCGGACAAAGAGCCATAGCTATAGCTTTACTCCAAAGACTACGCCATATGGGCTACAGGTGCCTCTAGAAACATATCCGACTGAGCTTGGTCTTGTAGTGATAAACCAAAAGCATCTATTTGTGCTTGTGCCTGGCGAGCTAAGCTGCATCTACAACACGCTACTAAAAAATGAAGCTGCAAAACTTGGCTTTTCGGACCTTTCAATTTTTGGCCTTGTAAACGACGCCCACGGCTATATCCTATTGCCCGAAGCTATGCATGCCAAAACCAACGAATCCGCCCTCTCCTTTGGCGGCGAATTCTACGGTAAGGATGTGTACGCTAAAATAGTAGAATTACTTGATAGTACTAAGGAGTAACAAATTACAGTTCGGCGCGGGAGGTGCGTATTTCTTCGATGTCAAGTTCGTGTTCGAGTGAACGAAAGAGTTTGTCGCTGATTTGTTGTGTTTTCCACATCTCTAGCAGTTCCTCTCTCATGGTCTGAAAGACCTTTACTCGCGCTGACTCTAGATTTGACATTCTTCGTAATGATGAAGACGAAATCTCAAATGCATAGCGCTGCAGGTTAAAGTACGTCGTTAAGAAATTATGTTCATGTGTGTTGATGTGATGCAGCTTGTTGATTTTTTCGTGTGCCACTTGAAAAAGCCTCTTACGTGCCTTATGAATGCCAATATGGTCTTCGTGATGATCAAGCTTCATCAGGCGAATCAGATATGAAAGTGTACTTGTTGGCACGAGCAAGGTAAGCAAAATCACAATAAAAGTTACGTAGATAACAGCATCTCTTCCTTCAATATCAGGAAGAGCAGAAGCTGCTGTCAGCGAAATTATGCCACGCATGCTAGACCACCCAATGAGCGTAGCTTCCTGCAAAGTGTGTGCTTTAGATGTAAAGTAATGGACGGCACATCTTGCATATACCCAAAATAGCCTAACAGCGATTATCGCCATGGATAGTAGTACCGCATAGAAGGCATACTCTAGAGCAAGCTCATTGGGCATTACTGATACGATGCTTCTTAGCTCAAGGCCAATCAGAATAAAGACAAAGCAGTTTACTAGGATAATAAAGATGTCCCACACAGCAAAACCAAGTATGCGCCTAAGTGAAGAGTGGTGCTGGGCAAGTGTGTGAGAGCCAATAAGTCCATTTGTTACAACGGCAAGCACTCCAGATAATTCTAGATAGTCTGCTACTAAGTATGTTAGGTATGGGATGGTAAAGGAAAAGACAACCCCTATAATAGGCTCTAAATACCTACGGGAAAATCGCTGGAGCAACACCCCCAAAATAGCGCCAACGACAATTCCACCAAGGCTAATTTTAACAAATTCTAAAGAGGCTGAAGCTAGTGAAAACGTGCCAGAAAGTAGGGCAACAACAGCAAGCTTATAAAGAACAAGTGCAGATGCATCGTTCACAAGACTTTCGCCCTCTACAATAGCAGTAAGGCGAGGAGCTATTGCATAGCGTTTCATTATCGCAGTTGTTGTAATGGAGTCTGTTGGCGAGATGATAGCGCCAAAAGCAAACGCTAATGCCCAAGGATATTGGGGAAAAAAATACTTAAATAGCAGGCCTATCACAAGTGTTGTAAAGAGCACAAGCCACAAGGCTAAAGAGGTGATTGCCTTCCAGTTTTTGCTAAACTCCTGAAAGGATATTCCAAATGAGGCGTAGTAGAGTATTGGAGGCAAGACGATTACAAGAAGAAGATTAGGCTCAAAAGTAATGGTAGGGATGAAGGGGATAAACCCCAAGCTTGCCCCTCCAATCACAAGTGCAATAGGATAGGGTATAGCCATTTTTCGCGCTAAGCCGACCAAAAGAGTTGATGTAAAGAGAAGGATAATGAGCAAAGAAAAATGTTCCATGCTCTTAGCCATAAAACAATAAACTAAAAATGGCAAGTGCCATTTGGCTTACTGCAACTACGGTTTTTTCTTCGTGTAGACGGTCGAGAGGATTTTCATTCTCTTAGACTCGTCTTCTTCTCTAGATTGCCACAAGATTTTGCCGCTTTCGCTTACGCCAACAATTTCTTCGAATTTTTGGACTAAGTGGGGGTAGGTTTTGTTGTTGTCGATGGTGATGCGAAGCTGCTGCTCTTCTATGCCGCGAGCTTCTGCTTTATGCGTGTAAAATTCGAACTTGCACTGCAAGCCGAGATACTTTTTGAGGAACTTTTCTATGCGCTTACGTTCAAATTCATCGCCAAGGCGATCTTTTTCTGTACAGATAACCAGCCTTCCACCAGGAGCAAGTTGCAAGCATAGCCGGATAAGCACTTCCATTGGTGCTGGCTGGTAGCCAGCTTCAGTCTTTTTGTCAGCAAATGTGAACGCTCCAAAGATATCTGTAATGAGGGTGCATTCTCTAAAGTTTCTAAAGTCATACTCCGGCAGAGTGTCGATGATTGCCGTAATCCCATGTGGCAGTGGATCAGGTGGTGAAAGGCTAATGCCTGAAGCAATAACTTTTGGATTTTGCCTTGCAATTTCTGCTGGCACTGTAAAGGATCCGCTTCCAGAGTCAAAATAGACTCCGCCATCTTTAAGAAACTCTTGGATGTCAAAGCCAACCATCTTGTTATAGGTTTCAAGAGGGCGCGTCGTTGGCCACTCGGGCTGGCTATTTGGCGCAACAGCTGGTTCTAGACGATGCTCTAGGTTGACTAGTTCTTTGTGGTTTTCTTCAAAATACTTTTTATCGTGGTGGTGCACTTCAAAAATCTTTGCCTTTTGATCGGGTGATTCCCAGATGACCCTGCCACGTAAGGCCTTTCCTACATGCTCTTCAGCAAGTTGTACGAGCGATTCAAAGGTGTGAGGATTATGGAGGGTAAAGCGACGCTGCGTTTCCCACACCTGGTTGCCTTCAGCAAATTTTTGGTAATCTTGCCAGGTAAAGATAAGCCCCATGTGTTTGCCAAAAAAGCGCTTCATGCGCTCTAATGCCCAGTCATCACCAAGGCGCTCTACTTCAGAACAGGCAACAGCATAGCCGCCAGGAGCGAGCCAGCTTCCTGCACGAATTAATACCTTGTGGCCTGCCGGTACAAGTTCGCCTTTAGCGGTTTTTTCCATGGCATAAGAAAGGCCTCCAAAGACGTCTACAACAATGGGAACCGGTTTTTGAATAGGAAGCTCAGCAGAAGGCTGCCAAGTGCCAACAATAGTAATCTGCCTATCGCGAACTTCTGGAATATTTGGAGCAAGAGCAATGGCGTTTAATCCCTTAACTCGTTGGATTGCTTCGGCAAGAGCCTTACCTTTACCGGCACCAATATCAATCATTCCTCTTTTATGCTTAGGTAGAGCATTTAATATGCCAACAATATCTAGCCCAGTCATCTGGCAGTACACATCTAACCCTCTTTCAGATGGCCACTTATTTTGAGCGTTTGGATCAAAACTAGTTGCTGTCATAATTATTACTCCTAATTAGTAACGATAATTATATAATAATTGCTTAATTAATATCAATCTAATATTTTAAATTTGCAAGTCTGATCAACGATGGTTTAAACCTGATTTTAGAAAAGGATTGCAAAATGCAAGTGGAACTGATGTTTTGTGTGTAAATATCCAAGTAGGAGGTATATTTTGTGCTATTGAAGTTAAAAATAGCGAATCAGTAGCCGCTGATTTAGAAGGTGTGCGTTGGGTCTACGTCTATGTAGCGGCTGATTGTAGAGGGGATTGCAAGGTTCTTATCGGCAAGTTCTATTGCTTGGCAGATGGAGGCGATGTTGGGGCCTCGGGCTAAAAATTGGTAGCGGTAATAGTCTTTTACCTTGGCGTAGCCTGAGGGGACAACTAAGTGACAGATAAAACCGTCCGGTAGGTGTTTTGAGAGCTCATCGCGAAACGTGGAGGCAAAATCTATTAGGGCAGATTCTTCTTTTGCAGAAAACATAAACTTTACCACTTTGCAAAAGGGCGGGAACAAAAAGGTCTTTCTTGTGGCAATCTCAGCTTCATAAAAGGCAGGGTAGTTTTGGCTTGCCGCCTGCAAGATGGTGCTATGCTCAGGAAGCTGCGTCTGTATAATCACCTCTCCAGGGGTTGCACCGCGCCCTGCACGGCCTGCAACTTGGGTGATAAGCTGAAAGACGCTTTCTTCTGCTCTAAAGTCTGGTATATGTAGCGTTGCATCAGCATTTAACACGCCAACGAGTGTAACCTGTGGAAAGTGCAGCCCCTTTGCAACCATCTGTGTGCCTATCAACACATCAGCTTTTCCTGAGCGAAAATCGCTTAGCAGCTTGTCTAAAGAGCCCTTGTGGCGCGTGCTATCGGCATCTACGCGAATTGTACGTATACCGGGAAATATGCCATGCAGCATAGCTTCAATTTTTTCTGTGCCAACACCTTTATAGGTGATCATATCCTGTGAGCGGCATGCAGGGCATACCTTTGGTGGAGATGAAGTAAAGCCGCAAAGGTGACAGGCAACAAGTTTTTCTACCATGTGGTAGGTGAGTGTGGCATCGCAGTGGGGGCATTTTATGCTTTTCCCACACGCAGTGCATGAGAGTACGGTGTGATAGCCGCGCCTATTTAAAAAGAGTATCGTGTGCTCGCCCTTTTCTTTACGTTCGCTAATTTTTTCTAGCAGACGCTCAGAAAATGAGGTCATTCCCTTTGCTTTTGCAAACTCGCGCTTCATGTCAATAATTTCTACTTTTGCAAGCTTTGCTTGTTCTGGGCGCTCTGAGAGCACGCTAAGCTGGTATTTGCCAAGGGTTGCATTGTAGTAGCTTTCTAAAGAGGGGGTGGCGCTTCCGAGCAGCACTGTGCAGCCTTCAAGTTTTGCACGCATGACGGCGACATCGCGTGCATGGTAGCATGGGCTATCGTCAGTTTGCTTGTAGCTTTGCTCATGCTCTTCATCTACGATGATTAGGCCAAGGCTTGGCATGGGGCAAAAGATGCTTGAGCGTGCGCCAATACATATACGCGCATGGCCGGACTGTATATTTGCCCACATCTCTTGACGCTCGCCATCACTTAGGCGGTGATGAAGCACTGCTAAAGGCACCTGAAAGCGGCTTTTAAAGCGCTGTATCGTCTGCTGCGTAAGGGCAATTTCCGGCACAAGCAAGATAACTCCCAAACCCTCACTTAAGGCTTTATCTATAGCCTGAAGGTAGACTTCAGTTTTGCCGCTTCCCGTAATGCCAAAAAGAAGGTGCGGCTGAAATGTGCGTTTTTTAATGCTAGCTTCAAGCTTTGCTAAAGCCTCTTTTTGCTCATCTAGTAGCGGTTTTGGTTTAGATTGAAAGTAGTCATCAAAGGGGCTTTCATCAGGCTTTACGGCATCTGATAGTAAAAGCCCTTTGTCAACAAGAGCCTTTACAGCGCTATGAGATGCTCCTGTTTGTTCTAAAAGCTCTGTAAGAAATAGCCCTTCTGCCGGTGCCATAAGCATGGCATCAAGAATATGCGCCTGCTGCGGCGCCTTTTGGCGAAGCTCTTGGCAGATGATCCGTAATTCTTTGGGAGTTTTTCCTCTATAGACGCGCTTTTGCTGCTTTATCTTTGTAGCTTTACGAACGCCACGAGGCAGCATGGTGCGAAGCACCTTGCCAAGGGGACATACATAGTAGCGGGCTATCCAGAGTGCAAGCTCAAAGAGTGCTTCTGTGACAACAGGGCCTTTACTAAGGGTTCGCAAGATTGGGCGGGGATTTTGAACTTCTGGTTCATCTTTAATGGCTACTACAAAGCCTTGTGCGCGCTTGCCCCGTAATGGCACTTCGACAGAGACACCCTTTTGCACCGTGGAGGCAAATTCATCAGGTATCGCATAGTCTAATGCTTTGTGAATAGAAACTTCTAGGAGAATGGAGGCATACTTCATACAAATCGCTGCAGCTCTTTCCAGAGGGTACGTTTATATTCTACGTCTTCTATTAAGCTTGCATTGAGGACAAGTTCGTGAACTTGAGTTGCAAATAAGGTCTTTTTATCAATGATGTCATCGCCAAAAAAGGATAGCCACGAGCTAACTTTGGGGCTATCTGCTTGGCTATAGGCAAGATAGAGGGCTTTAGATGCACCTTGGCAGGCAAGTGTGTGGCAACAGCCTGCTGCTAGTAGATCAGGCTGTGTGTATAGCCTACATGGCATCAACCTCCCTTGCACGGAAGCTACAACCTTTTGAATAAACTGCTCCTCTTGAGAGCCTGGAGCAAAAAATGAGACAAAGGTGAGTTCGTGTACAAGGGCACTTGGCAGCTCGGCAGGTTCTTGAATATGGGTAATGCCAAGTTTATCAAAGGCAAGCAAGCAGTCTCCAAGAGGTGTGCGCGTTGGCTGGATAAATGGGCGATTGAGTGCTTGAAGAACTTTTGGTATTTGAGCTGTAGGTGTAGGTATTGGTTTTGGTGCAGCTTCTGGTTTTTTTACTTCTTTTTTGGCAATTGGGGCTGAAACCGGAGGCGGAAGAGGTGCAGGTTCAATTCTCTTTTCTATTTTTTTGGGGGCTACCGGTGGAAGCGCGCGCGGCTTTGCCAAAGTCTTTTCATAGGGCTCTAGGCAGGGATATTCCTGTTCAATGTGAACTCGTAGTGCGTGGACAAGAGAGTAGAATTCGTCAATTAGGGTCATGATCGCGAGTATAGCAGGAGGGAAAAAAAGAAGCCCGACAAAACTCGAAAGTCAGTCGGGCATAAACACCTAATTAGAATTATTTATTCTTCTTATGTGTTCTTGAAGATGAACGTGTTGTACGAGCACGAGGTGCGCGCTTTGTACGTTTTGCTGCTTTCTTTTGCATTTTAGTATCCTCTTAAAGGTTATACAATATTTATCCTGGCCCGGAAGCCAGAATATCCGATTTATCTGGACAACCTTACCTATCTCAAATTATTTATAGCATGTCAAGTAAAATATTTAACATAAAGTTATTTTTTGCTAGGATAAAGTTATGGAACAGGAGGAGCTACAATGAGTACCCAATGGGATAACTACTGGAGTCAAGAGGGCGATAAGCTCTACTTTACTTATAGAACTCAAGAAGCAGATAAGAAAAGCTATAAGCTTAATAGACACGAAGTTAGCCTTAATGATAGAGATGGCAACCCTGTTCCTAAGAGTGTTGTAGAAGATACCTTGAAAGCTTTGAATGAGCAACCAAAAGATACGGCAGCGCAGTTTTGGACAAAGGGCCGCCTTGTTGTGCACGTGAAGTCTACTACGCCTCACGAAACGATAAAAGTTACTGTTGAGCCAGCTGGAGCAGGCGTTCAGATTGGTGTGCAGCCTATAAGAGCGCGCAGGCACCCTAAATTTGGTCCCGGAGAACTAACGTACCCCCTCCAGGTCCCAAAACGCTTCGTATCAGGAATAACGGGCACTACGTTAGTTAGCGAAGGGGCCCTATTAGGAGAACGAACAGGGCATATATTGAGCCAAAGTGAAGAAAACTACGTGCGCAAACTTCAAATCGTTGGCAGGGCTAAGCCAAATACTATATTAAGCACGGTCGAACACCCTAAGCTATCTCACTCTGTGATAATTGGTAAGCAGGGTGAGCTTATAGCTTTATCAGATAAACGACTTGGTAAGGGGGCCTATGGTGTGGTTTGCTTGGGCGAAAATATCGATACTGGTAAGCTTTATGCAGTAAAAATCCCCTTTAACGCACAAGGCTCTGCAACAAAGGGAGAGCTTGTGGTGCTCGAAGGGCTTGGCGTGCTTTTAGATACGCATGAGTCTGGCGAAAAAACAATTAGCATACAAGAGCTTGTCTGGGGAAAAGACCTAAGTGTTATTCTGAACGATAAAGCCTTAACTACAGCACAAAAAGTGCATATCTTTAAGCTTGTGTTGCAAAAGCTTATTGAAATTCATGAACAGGGCTATCTTCACAGAGATATAAAGCCAGAAAATATCATGTACGATCCGGAAACTGACACGGTACGCATTATAGACTTTGGCTTTGGCGTAGAGCTAGTTGGAGATAAATACCCCGCTGACAGGATTGTTGGCACTACAATGTTTATGCCAAGTGAAATATTTACCTCTTCCGAGGGAGGTGAATATTCAAAAGCTTCAGATACCTATGCAATAGGTGTAACTGGTGCCGTTATGTTCTACACACCTGCAAAAAACCATATTGTAGATATTGCAATGATGAAAGTGAATCAGTTGCTTTTGCTTTCATTCCAGGCTCGATTTATGCTAGAACGTGAGTTATTGGCGATACTTCCTGCTGATTGCGGCCAAGGTCCAAAGCAAGAGGCTCTTATCAAAGCACTTCAAGATCCGGATAGCGAAATCCATAAGGCTATTTTGGCAAAGTTTCATGGTAAAGTGCAACCTGAAGTGGTGCTAAAGAGCCTGATAGAAGCACTGCAGCTTAAGCCCTATTTAGTTTGCTTTAGGCGACTTACTGCTGCAGTAAAAAATCTCACCGAGACGCCTAGCGAATTAAAAAAACAGCTGCCCGATATTTTTGCAGAGGAACAAACGGGCTCAAGACTAGAGCGCAACGTGCACCGCTGGATACAGTCAATGTGTGCAGATAAGCCAGAAAGTCGTCCGACCCTACAGGCCGTATTCGAAGACTTTGACCGCATCGACAAAGAGTATCAGCTCCAAGAGCTCTTTAAGGCTGCGACTCTGTCTGAAAAAACCCTGACATTTGCATCAAAAGAAGCCTGCGAAGCTTTCAACAAACTCGCAACCTCCCTCGGTTACACCAAAGCCCACTTCTCTCAAGGCAAAAATCCTACAGAACTAGTCCTCACCCCTCGTCTCCTCACCACTTTACAGTCCCTGTAACCCTTCTTAATCTTAATCTTGATCTTAATCTTGATCTTATTCTTTTTCTTCAGCCTGAAGGGCTGGGTTATAAAAGCCTAGGGCATAGCCCTAGGTATGCGTGTCGACCACAATCAAGCAGGGTGAAGCCCTGCGTTATAGTAAGCGCTGCAAAGCGCGATACGCAGCCCTTCAGTTTGATCTTAGATGAGCTGCGTTTGGAGGTCGCGGAGTTTGAGTAGGGCGTCAAGGGGAGTGAGGCGGTTGATGTCGAGATTGCGAAGAGCCTCGGCCACTAGTTGTTCCTTGGGGGAGATTTGGGGCTTTGTGGGCGGTGGGGGGAGGCTGAAGAGATCTATTTGGTTTGTTTGTGGACGAAGTAGGTGGGCCTCTTCTAGCTTCTTGAGGAGCTGGTTTGCGCGGTCTAGTACCCTTTGGGGCATGCCGGCAAGGCGCGCTACGTGAATGCCGTAACTTTTGTCTGCAACACCCCGCACAATTTTACGAAGAAAATGAATGCCCTCAGATGTTTCAGTAATGGCTACTGTGTAGTTAACAGCGCCGCGAAGTTTTGATGCAAGCTCTGTAAGTTCGTAGTAGTGCGTGGCAAAGAGAGTTTTAGGGCGCGCCTTGCCTTTTAAAAGATATTCAGCAACTGCCCAGGCAATAGAGATGCCGTCGTAGGTGCTTGTGCCGCGGCCGATTTCGTCCAAAATAACGAGTGAGCGGCTTGTTGCCTGGTGGAGGATGCTTGCAGTTTCAGCCATCTCAACCATGAAGGTAGAATGACCGCGTGCAAGATCATCACTTGCGCCAATTCTTGAAAATACTTTATCTACAACACCTATTTTTGCCTCTTTAGCAGGTATGTATGAGCCTATTTGGGCCATGATAACTAAGAGGGCAATCTGGCGAATATAGGTAGATTTTCCTGCCATGTTTGGCCCTGTTAGACATACTAAGGCTGCATCTTGGCCATCTAAAAACACGTCGTTTGAAACAAAGTGGCTTGTAGTAGCAAGAGCTTCTATAATAGGGTGACGGCCCTCTTTTATTGAAAGAACATTGCTTTCTGTGACTTCTGGACAAAAATATCCTCGCTTTTTTGCCGAAATGGCGTAAGAGCGAAGTACATCTATTTCGGCAATCGCTTTTGCCGTATGCAAAATGCTGTCGTGCCAGGTAGCCACTTGCTTTCTAAGTGCTAGATACAGCTCCTGTTCAAGCTCTTCGATAAGAGAATCGGCACTTAAGATTTTGTCTTCATAACTTTTGAGTTCTTTTGTTATGTAGCGCTCGCCGTTTGTAAGCGTTTGTCTTCGCTGAAATATATCGGGCACCTTTTCAACCTGGCCGCGGCTTACTTCAATATAATAGCCAAACATGCGGTTGTAGCCCACCTTTAAGGTTTTTATGCCTGTATCATTTCGCAGCTGTTCTTGGTAGTTTACAAGCCACTCTTGGCTTCCTTGTCTTAATGAAACAAGCTCATCGAGTTTTTGGTTGTAGCCTTGCTTAAAAAGACCACCGTCAGATGCTCTAAAGGGCGGATTATCTACTAAGGCGTTTTCGAGCAGCGTTTTACATGCGTCGTGAGTGTTTATGGCATCTGAAAGAGCTTTTAGGCGACTTGATGTACATTTTGCGGTACACGCCTTGATGAACGGAAGCTCAGCAAGTGATGTTTTTAGAGCAACGAATTCTTTTGGACCTGCAGTTGCTGTTTTTATACGATACATCATGCGCTCTAGATCGCGTATGTGGGAAAGGTTTTCATCAAAAGTAGCAGATTCTAAAAGTGCGCCTACAGCGTCTTGCCTGCTTTTAATTGCGTTAACATCTACAAGAGGGCTTTTGAGCCATTGCCTGAGCAATCTTGCGCCCATCGGGGTTTTTGTTTCATCAAGTAAGCTTACAAGGGAGTTATCACAGCTTGAGCGGTCTTTTGGCTCAATAATTTCAAGGTTTGTAAGTGTTGCGCGGTCGAGGTAAAGAGAGTGGCTTGCAACGAGGTGCTGTATATCTGTGATATGCTCAATCGGACAAAGCTGCCAGTCTCCAAGATAGTGTATGAGGGCACCAGCTGCTGTAATTGCCGGAAGCATGTCTTTTAAGCCAAAGCCATCAAGAGTTGTGACTTTAAAGTGGTGGCAAAGCTTATCGCTTGCATCAACAGGATCAAAGAGCCAGTCATCTTGTACAGATAGCGATAACTTGCTGCCAAGTGCAATTTCTATTAAAAGCTCTCGATACTTTGTCTGAAAGCGCCTTGAAAGCAAAAGTTCCTTTGGGCTTTGTCTAAAAAGCTCGTTCATAAGGTCTTTTTGGCTTTCTGTTTCAAAAACCCAAAAACTAGCAGATGCAATATCGATACATGCAAGGCCAAATTTGCCTTCAGAGTATGATATAGAGGCAAATATAGCGCTTGTTTTTTCTTGTACGCCTGCGGTTGGAATGTGAGTTGCTGGGCTTACGATGCGCACAAGTTTGCGGCTTACTAGGCCCTTGGCTTTTTTGGGATCTTCTACCTGGTCTGCAATGGCAACTCGATAGCCCTTTGTGACAAGACGTTCGATATAGCCTTCGCTTGTGTGCCATGGAATACCGCACATGGGTGTGCCTTGGCGTTCTGTGAGGGTGAGTTCTAGTTCTTTTGCGGCAAGCTTCGCATCTTCTTCAAAGCATTCATAAAAATCGCCAAGTCTAAAGAGCAAAAGGGCGCCTTTTGCTTCGTTTTTGCACTCTAGCCACTGCTGCATCATAGGCGTAAGGCCGCTTTTTAGCTCTATAGTCATAGTTTCCTCTCAGTATTGCCGGATATTGTTTCCTTACGCCCTAATTTTTACAATCTCTAAAAATTACTTTACAGGTAAACTAATTATTTTATAGAATTAGTGTAGAGAGCAAAATTTTGTAAAAACCGAGGAGGCAGTGTATGTCAACAGTAGGCATGGGTGGTATTTCTGGCGGCGCCGAGTGGAAAGTAACCGTTGGCGAAAAGGATAATGTAAAAATGGGTAGGCTCTACTGGGAAGATAAATCGGCTCCAAGAGGAGCTCGGCCTATGAGCGTTGTATTTGTTGGCAATCGTGAGATTGTTACAAAGGGTTTCTTAGAGCAAGTTGCAAAGGCGCTGACTAATGATAAGGAGTTGTCAAGAAAGCATCTTAGCGGGGAAGTTGTTACCGTTAAAGTTGGTAGCACAGAATATAAAGTATATCCAGCAAGCACAAAAGTTTCTAGAGTTGCTAGTGATCGCTTCTCTATGGAACCTCCAAAAATGAAAGCACTTCCTCCACGACCTAAAGCAAAGGGTTCTTCTTCAGAGTCAGCCCAAGTAAAGACGCAACGAAAACTTGCAAACGAAGCGGTAGAACATCAGAAAAAGAAAAGTGCGCCTACAAGTCCTCGTGATGAGACCGAAGGCCAATAACGTAGTGGTGAGCTATGAGTTCAGAGGGTATATCAAGAGCATTGGGATCATCCGGTCAAAAGCCTGAGAAAGGCCCTGAGTGGGTGGTTTCCAATGGTAGGCTCTATTTTCAGAGCGATGCTAGGCACTGGTCAAAGCCTAATGTTGTCTATCAAGATGCACAAGCGAGCATCTCCAAGCAACCTTCAAAGGTGCCTCGCATAGAGACAAATGATCAAAATCTACAAGACGTTGCAAAGGCACTAAATTCTCCTAAATATAAGCAGGATGCTGAGCGTTTACGTGCTGGTAAGACGGTTGCTCTTACTGTAAATGGCAAGATGCTTAAGGTTCAAAGAGAAGATATATTTGCTGAGAAGAACAAAGACGTACAAAGAAGCAAGCGAATAGATCAGGCAGCTCGTGGGCAAATTGCGCCTCGCGAGAGATCACAGACGTTGCCGGCATCGTTTAGGGTTCACTCAGATGATGACTCAACAGATGAAATCATTATCGAGCGAGCTCCTGAGCGTCGTCCACCACCACCTGCACGACCACCGCTTGATCCGCAAATACCTAAAGAACTTAAGAGAAATAAGTAATAAGTGTTTCAATTATAATAATTTATTTATAAAATAGGTGTGGGGAGAGGAGGAAAAACATGGCGGCAGCTGGTTCAAATATTCCAGGCTCTCACGATCTGCCTGAAAACCTACAGATTCACTTAGCGGGGGAGCCTGCACCAGAGCAGCACGTAAAGGTTGAAAATGGCAGGCTCGTAATCGCCGGCAAGGAATGCATCGTCAAAAAGGGCGGAGTAGAAGTTAAAAATGAAGACGCCCTACGTGCTCTTGCAGACACCCTCAATAGTACAATTTCTCAGTCCGCTCTAAAGAGTGGTATTCAACAAAACCGCATGTGGAAGCTTACTGAGAAGGGTGTTCAGGTATTAAAGCGCGACTACACTCCGGTAGCAATTGGCGGCAAGGTCAAATTCGAGGCGACTGGAATCGGGCTTGCTCGAGTCAAAGAAAAGCAGCAGAAAAAAGAAGAATTTAAAGCAGGTTTTGAAAACTTTCTCCAGGTTGCCAAAGAAACCGCAGACGTAGGTGAAAGAGCCATTTCTCGCCAGTCAGGCGCATCTACAAAAGCTGCAGATGAAGAATCTGAAGCTCCTGAGTCTACTAGTAGACGTCGCGGGCCTCCATATGATTTAGCAGAGCCCGGAGAGCTTGATGAACAACCGCAAGGACAATCGGCAGCAGTTCCAGATGATCTTCCACCCCTACCCACACCTCCAGATACTGAGGTGCCACTTGTTCCAGTACGACCACCACCACCACCACCACCACGTAATCCAGACGTGCCTGTGCAGCTTGTAGAAGTAGGAAGTGATAACTCTGCTCAAAGACAACCTGAACAGTCGCAGCCTGCAGAAGTGGCCCCAGACGGTGCTGGGCATGTCCAAGACCTTGGCGATGTGGTAATTCATCATGAAGAGCCTGCACACGTGAATGCTGCTGAAGAACGTCCTGCAGAAGCTCCTCAAGGCCAATCAGAATTGTCCGATGAGCACCGAAAATTAGCCGGAACTTTAGGAAGTTTAAGTGCCCTCGGTCTTGAGGTAAGTAATGAGCTAGATAGAGAATCTGAGGAGCCGCAGCAAGTAGCAGCAGGCCCAGCAGGCGCTGAGGATACTCATGACGATCGTGACGTGGCAATTCATCATGAGCAGCCTGCGCATACTGAAGTTAGCGAAGAGCCAGCCCCAGAAATTCCTCAAGGCGAGCCAGAATTGACTGATGAGCACCGAAAATTAGCCGGAACTTTAGGAAGTTTAAGTGCCCTCGGTCTTGAGGTAAGTAATGAGCTAGATAGAGAATCTGAGGAGCCGCAGCAAGTAGCAGCAGGCCCAGCAGGCGCTGAGGATACTCATGACGATCGTGACGTGGCAATTCATCATGAGCAGCCTGCGCATACTGAAGTTAGCGAAGAGCCAGCCCCAGAAATTCCTCAAGGCGAGCCAGAATTGACTGATGAGCACCGAAAATTAGCCGGAACTTTAGCTGGCTTAGGTGGCCTTGGTATGGATGAGGATGGGAATGTTGAAGAGGTTCAGCATGCAGATGTTCCCATAACAGAAGCACAAACAAGGCTGGTTGCTCGTGAAAATAGCCTATTACAAGACATTCAAATGCTGGCTAATGGAGCGCGTAAGGCCGCTCAGGTTGTAGCAAGGACTGGTCTTTTAGCTGATGAACTTCAGATTTTGCAACGCTTGACTCATGCCCTTGATGATTTAGAAAGGGTTAAAGCTGAATATATGCCTGATTCACATCTGATTAATCCTGAAGGTCTTTTGCAGTTGCTAAAGAGTCCTGAATTTGCAAGATTTGGTGCAATGTTAGCTGAATTTGATGCTTCCTTTTTTAAAATTTCCGATGCAATAGAACAAACCAGATCCATCAATGCTGAAGGGCAGCAAGCTAAAAACCTGATTGAATTACGAAAGCTACCGAATAATGAATTAAGACAGGTAGTGCTCTTTCATACAGTCTTAAATAATGCTCTTGAAGATTTGATCAAGCTTTCTGATGGTGAGATGAAAGCCACCTATACGCAATGTTCTAAAGAAGTCAAAGCTACATCTGCTATGATTAATGAAGCGATTGGGGCAAAGAAATTTTTGACAGAACTTGCTGACCCCAATAAACGTTTAACGATGGATGAGGCTGGAAAGTTGTACACAACAGAGAAAAAGGGTTTGAAATGGTCTTCCACACAGGCAGATGTGTCTCCCAAAGCACTTGAGTCCTTTGTTAAGCTAATAGAGAACGTGCAGCGTGCGGGTGTTTCCCTTGGAGAGGGCTCATTACGCAATTTGCTTGATAGAAGTAGCTTTAAAGAGGCGCTAAGCCAGTCAGGTAACCAAGCGCTATTTACAAGGGTATACGATGAACACGGTGGTTTTCTTGCTGCAGAAGCTCGGATTAAGCGTATAGGTCTACCTAGCGGTGGGGGCTAATTTTCATACATTGACAAATTCTTGAGGTGGCTTTATGGTGACAAAAGCTTTATTAACTAACCCTCAAGGAGGATTTGTATGGACGCTATGTGGCTTGCCAGAATATTTGGGCCATTTTTCTTTGTTATGGGGCTATGGATGCTCCTTCGAAATGACGATTTACAGAGGCTGTGGAACGCGGTAAAAAACACACCTCCTTTTATCTATCTTGGAGCCGTTTTAAACCTTCTTATCGGCTTTACTATGTTAAGTACCTATAGCAGCTGGACCTTTGGCATACCACTTTTGCTTACGCTCATTGGCTACCTTTCCGTTATACGTGGTCTTATGGGTCTTTTTGCAACTAACAAGCTACTTGAGTTTACAGAGCGCATGATGGGCATGGGCAAGTCTCTAGCATACATCCCACTTGTAATCGGCGTATTGCTTACTTCTTGGGCTTTTTTTGCTTAAGGTTACTAGGCCGTAAAGCTATTTACGGCCCTTAATTACGTGCAGGTATGAAGAATCAAACAAAAATTAATACACTTTTTTTGGATATAGGCGGGGTTTTGCTTACTAATGGCTGGGACCATGACGCAAGAAAACGAGCATGCAGCACTTTTGGGCTTGATGAGCATGATTTTGAAAGCCGCCATGCCTTGACAGTCGATACTCTAGAAATTGGCAAAATTACTCTAAATGAGTACTTGCGGCGCGTACTGTTCTACAAGGAACAAAAAATTACTTTAAATGACTTTATTGCCTTTATGTACGAGCAGTCAAAGCCCTACAGTAATATGCTCGAGTTTATTGCAGATATAAAGAGCCGTTACGGGTTACGTGTTGTTGCCGTGAGCAATGAGTGTCGAGAGCTCAATGAGTATCGCATCAAAAAGTTCTCCCTAGACAGGCTTTTTGATGTCTTTGTCTCTTCTAGCTACGTCCATTTAAAAAAGCCAGATCCAGAGATCTATAGGTTTGCCCTAGACCTTTCTTGTTCCACCCCTGATCAAGTAGCCTACATCGACGATAGGCTCATGTACGTCCAAATAGGGGCATCCTTAGGCCTAAAGGCCATCCAGCACACCTCCCTTGCCTCCACTAAAGCCGCCCTAAATTTACTATAAATTCGACCCATTCTTCAGGCTGAAGAGAATATGTGTCTTTCCAGTAAAAGTGATTCTGAATCAATGCTTTGTGTTGATCGGCCATCTCAAATAATAAAATTAACTTTTATTGCTAAATAATTAAAAATGAATTATAGAGAGGGAAAGGTGTGAAGTATGTATATTAAGTCGGAGAGTGTAGTATGAGTGGTATAAAAAACATATCTTATGCGCTTGCTGGCGGATTTACTGGGGGAAGTCTCATAAGTCTTGCCCTGTATCAAACCTTTACGCCACGGACCGCCGGGGCAGCCTATGGGTATTTTCCCTACGTAGGTGTGCTAGTGGGAGCAGCAGCTGGCGTGGCTAGGGCTGTAGATGAGATCTTTAAGGGGATGGGCTGGAGAGAACAAGCTCCGTTAAGGCTCATTACAGCTCACGTGATAGTGGGCATTGCCCTTGTTCCTTTGATGTCGGCCTATATAGGCAGGCCTTACGAAGTGGGCAGGGCTATTGGAGTAGCCCTGACCATCGCTTCATTTGCTATTAACGTTATCGTTAAGTAGCTGCAAGTTTTTTCTTGCGCGTTTCAAGCATAAGAAGGGCTAAGCCTGCAAACGCAATAGCTACGTTTCTAAAGAGAATTTGAAAGTATTCTGGGTTACAGACAACGATCCCCACGATCAGTACAACTGAGATGATTGAGGGGTATTCAGGCTTCCAGCCTGCAAGTAACCATACTGACAATACTACTTCTGCCACGGCAAATGAGTATAAAAACAGATTTAATGGCACTATATCAAGTACAAACTGTGGTGTATACTTAATAAAGTTCTGTGGATTTATAAAAATCTCCACAGATGCATATGCGAATACAAAGGCAATCCCGACTCGCAAAAACCAAACTGCAATGTTACTATTTGTCATAGTAATTCTCCTTTTGTAAAGAATATGTTACTATATTTGATAATTAATTGCAATTAATTTGTTTTATGATATATTGTTTGCAATTATGACAATGTATCAATTAGAAGGAATCAAAAAGGGATTAGACTGGGCAGTAAAAGCCTTGCCCAACCCTCCCGGTTCCGTTTCAAAATATGACTTTTGCAGGCAGGTTTTTGCAAACGCGTCGGGTAGACTTGTTAAATCCCTTTCAAGCCCTGTCGATGAAAAATTGCGTACCTGTCATGAGCTACGCGAAAGTATCAAAAGGCTTGATCAACAAGCCGATTGTTCAAAAGGGCTTTCTGAAACAGTTTGTGCCTTAGTTGACCTTGTCTTTTTAAAGGCTTTTTGTACAGATGCTACAGTAGGGTTAACACGCGCTCTTGAGATAACAGATGATCCAAGCAACCGGATGACTCTTGCGGAGTTTCTTGATGTTCTTGAAGTGGCATTAGATACATTTGTATCGCTCCAATCAGTAAATAACTTTTATGTGCCGGATGACGAGCTAGACCAACTTAAGGACAAGGTCTTTAAATACATTGCTGCAAATCGTCACGAAAAGCCTGATAAAGTGCATTCTGTTCAGGAATTATTTTTTCGGGTTACGCGGGTGCGGTGGGAGCTAGATGCTCTTAAGGCTTGTACGATTGATGATCCAAGCTCAAGCCGCGCTGTAGTTCTTTTGAGCGGTCCATCTAGCTTTCGTCCGGATGGTGACTTACAGATTTTATCTTCGGTGCGAAATCTTCTGTTTGTTGAAAAGCGGCTCTACAGCTATATCCTCACACGGTTGACTTCTGATGGTGATATTGCTCTGAAAGGGCTTAACTGGCTCCAAAAGGGAGCTACAGTCTCTTTAAGCAAAGGTGCGCTACTGTTCACCCTGGCGCAAGACGATTTGGTAGAGCTTGGCTTGATGTATCAGACTCATAGGGTGTGCGAAAAGCTTGTTAATGGCGACAAAAGTAGGCTGTGGGGCTTGTTGCAAAAAATACATGACTATAGCCTTCAAAAAGAAGCAAAGGTAGACGTAGTTAACCTATGCCACGACCTACTCGTAGTAAATGAGCTTTTATTCTTAAGAAAGAGCCTTGATGAAGAGTGGGTGAGGCTTATGTGTACAGCGCCTGCGCTTTTATATGTAGACGAGGCCCATCATCTCTTTACCCATAAATCATCGCTTCCTCGAGAGCGTTGCCGGTATCTATTCGATGTTGCAAGTGCGTTAGGAAATGATGACTATCCGCAATTTCCACAAAATGCTCAAGACTTTGCAAATGTACAGATCTATTCCATTACATTTTTGCGAATATTATCTAAGCATCATAGCCTCTTTGTAAACGAAGAAGACACCAAGCTATATGGTAAGCTTAGTAGTGCCATTAGCGAGTGTCTTCAAGTTTGTCGCAATAGATTACAAAAGGCAAAAGAATATCTGCAGATTCGCTATACGGATGCTGATAGGTCTGTTGGCTGGGATGTCTTAGACGAGGAGGCTTATGGCCAAACGCTCGAAGAAATACGAGTGCTGTTTGAGGAAGGAAGGCTTCTTGAAACACCGCAGCTCTATAATAAACTGCGTAGGAATGCCGAGACGAATACCACTGATAAGGGATACCTGGTATCTCTACCCCAGCCTCCAAGAAAATCACCCACTAAAAAGCAGCCTAGCCCAAAAACGCCTCCTTCTGTGGCTAGATCGCCTACACGACAAGACCAAGATGTAGTAGCGCTGGTACGAGTGGTAGAAAAAAAACTTACATTAAAAAATGAACCAGCGCGAGCTCGCCCTGCATCGCCGCCCATACGTATTGAACCCCTTCTAAAAGTAGCAGAGTTTGAAGTTGCTAGCCGAGTTGCTGACTGGTTTAATCCTACAGACTCTCAGGATCACCCATTTGTAAAAGAGCCCAAGTACCGAGATGGTAAGTTTTCTTTACGTACAAAAACGCGAATTTGCATTGAACACGCATTTGCATGGGCTGTAAATGATTGTCTAGGTGAGGCAATCCCTACAAAAGACAAGGCGCTACTTACTGCGCTTCATGCTAAGAAGCGTCTGCAACTTATTGGCCAAATACAAGTTGGCCAAGAGGTGATAAATGGAGTCTTTACCTATACTTTTGGGGATGCTCTTTTTCACCGTTGCTTCACAGAGGAGGGGCATAAGGAAGTCCTGAATCCTGGAGCACAAAGTGCGCTAGAGGTGTTAAAGGCTCCAGAACATAATGAACCCTCATCCGGCAAGCGAGGTAAGGTTAAAGACGATGGTAGTCAGATTGTAGAGATTACACAAAACTTCATCACCATCAGTGACCCAAAATTTGATGCTATCATCAAAATCCTACGCACTAAGCTCTTTAAGGTATAAATAATATTTTTAATTTATAATTACCTGTGCTATACTTGGGTATAACGAGGGTTTTTATGCAGGGTGGCGATATACATGGCATGCCGATGCAGCCAAACGAGATACCCCTTGAAGTTAAGGTAGAAAAAGGCCTTATTTGTATTGGCGCAAGGAAGTTTCGTGTAAAAATCGGCGATGACTTTACTTCAAGTGAAGAGCTGTTATCCAGGGCCAAAAGTCTTGTGAGCAGGTTCTTTACTGAATCATCGCTTCGTGAAACACTTGGGGTGCCCATATCTCTTGCTGACGATACTAGAGCACCAAAATTTCGCATTATCTTTACTGCAGATAGCGCTACTGTAGAGCGCTCTATAGCTGGTGAAACAGTTTCCCAGCTGGACTTTAAGCCACATACTGAAGCAGCCTATGAGGCAAAGCTGCAGACAATCAAAGACATTCATAGGGAGACAAAAGCATTCCAGACAGAGCTTTTGAGCAGGCTTAGCAAGTTTCCACTTGTCGTACAAAAACACGCTGCGCAAAAAGTGCTTCAGTCAGGCCATATTGCCCTAGGAGACCTTAAAGAAGGAGATTTGCCGGAGCGAATACTTGAAAGAACCCTAAATGACGTATTGCAAGAATCTGGCAATGAGGCTCTACGCGCATCACTGCAGGCTATTGCTGATATGAATATTTCCGGCGAAGAAAAGATGGTCATGAAAACAACCGTAAGAAGGTGTACAAGAGAAATAAAGCTTTTTGTTCTCAATAATCTTTCAAGGACCCCTCAGGTTGTTCAAGCTGAAGGCGCGACATACGTTCAGCGCTTTGAAAAGCCCGTGCAGACTGTTGGAACGACATTTCGTCATCAAGATCTTTTTCAACCTGACAAAAGCTGGTCTAGTGAAGCTGATAGAAATAAAGTAAAAAAAGGCGAGTGTCAGTTTGAAGAGCATGTTAATAACTTAGGTGCCATTTATGTAGAGGCATCTGACGGTACTTCAAAATGTCTAGTAACCCGCTCAGGTAGATCTGAAAATCCAAAACGCCTTAGAGAGTGCGTTGTGGCAGCATGTATAGACCAGTTAAAAAGTTCAAACCCCACGGGCTTTACCTATAATCCGGAAGATAGTTCTTATAGTTTTGAGCACGTTATTACTTCATACCTTGACCATTCGGTTTTAAAGCCGCATGAGCCTACACTTCTAGACGGTATTTTAGAGTCGATGGATAGCTGGCCAAAGGAAGGCTATACACTTACGGTCAATGATACAAAGATTGTGCTAAAGCGCCCTATCTTTGCAAACCAGCCCTTTTCGCCTGTTGTAAAGGGAGTTACTGTTGGCCGCAAGGCTGTAGCCATTAGCGAAGCTGCCTTTGATTTTTCTCGCAAAATAGGCTTTGTAAGTAGCCAGCAGCTACTAAAACGGCTTATGGATAAAGAGCATATTTCGCCATCGTATGAATTATTAGCAGCATCTGAGAGGCTACGAACACGTATACCGGGCTCTACACTTCTACCAAATGGCATGATAGACTTTGACAAAGTGTCACAAAGGGATTTATCGATATTTTCTACTGATGAATATAAGGCATATCAGCAGGCAGTGAGCAACTTTATACGTCAGCAAGAAGGCGATGCCTGGAAGGCTCTATATGTCGTGAGCTTTATGCAGCTACCAAGCGATGGACCCTTAGAGCTTAAGCCTGCAGCAGAACATGAGATGCACGTTGCAGATATTGAGATATACAGAAACTTGCTCATAAAGGCTCTTAACCTTTCTAACGGCAAGCAGTGCATGAGCGGCTGCGATAGAACAGGAATTGGGCTAGCCTTAGCGTGTGCGCAAGATATGTTTCGACGTAATAAGGGCTATGATTTTATACCTCCTGACACCATTCAGGACATGAACCGCGAAGACTTACTGTTATTCAAAACCTACTTTCGAGAATCACTACGCGTGCATGCAAAAGAGGTGACCATTCTCACCAAGGGTGTAGATGGCCTTAGGATCTTTGGAGCAGGCGGCAATCCAGTTTTGAATAAGTATCTGTTTTTAGAAGAAGATACGCCACATGCTGCCGATGTAACGGGCGTAACCTATGAAGATCTATTTGCCCGTGGCAAGCGCCAGTACAAGGGCAAAAGTGTAGATCCGCTTATCTATGGCGGTCAAGGGCAACGCTCTATCGAAAAAAAAGTAGAAAGAACGCAAAAGTATCTCGCAAAGCAAAAAGAAAGGGTGGAGCAGGCAAATACTATTCTAGAAGAGATCTTGGGCATCAAGGGAGTTTTGAATAAAAACTTAGAGCTTGCAGTCTCCGTCAAAAAGGTGACAAAGCCTCTACACGAGCTAAAAAGGCTATCGGATCAAACAAAAAACCCCGAAGTGCGCTACGCGCTTTTGCTTATCATCAACATCATGCATCGTCGCGAGCTTGCTCACCAGATCCGCAAGTCTACGCCCCTTGCAACCTCCACCAGCATCCAACGCGGCCTTGCGGCCATAACCTCACCCGTCATTTTAGAAGAATAGCTTGCCTGTTTGTTTTAAGGCTTGCTCGAATGCAGAATATTGCTGCAAGGCTGAAGACAAATAGGTATAGGCCAGCTGCCGCTGCGTGGCCTGTGGTTTTATAGAGCCATAGCGAAATAAAGGATGTCGGGCTGCCGATGGCTTGGGAGCCTAAGGCGTAGCCTAGAGAGAGTATTGTGTAGCGCTTTTCGGCTGGCACTTGCTCGCAGGCCCAGGCATGATAGGGGGCACTAAATGCTACGCCTGCAATAACAAAGAGGCATCGTATAACTACTACAACTCCAAATGTCGCGGAATCTAATAAATAAAAGCAGGGCAAGCCAAAAATTGCTAAAAATAGGGCACTTGAGGACATAAGGCGATCTTTGCCATAGCGACTTGCGATATAGCCGCATAAAGGCAAAATCAGCATATCAAAGACAAGTAAGTAGCTATTTATGCGCATAACCTCGGTTTTAGTGAGCGTTGTGACCAGGGGCAAAAAGCCATTCATCATAGTAATGGCTACAGCGTATGTGATATGTGAATAGCCTGCCACTACCATTATAGCTAAAAGGGGCCCTAAATACTCTTTCATAGTCGCGATTAGCGGGGCTTTTGTGGGTTTTGGCCCTACTAGTATATCCCCTTGGCTAAAACGCAATACAAGGCCAAATAAAGCCGTAAGTGAGCCGCCCCAAAAGAGGTATCGCCAGGCCTCATCTATATTGCCCATGCTCGAAAAGAGGGTGACGAGGGACGAAGCAAGCAGTATGCCTGCTATAGTAGAAGCATCATAGATGCTGCTTAAGAGGCTTTGCTTCTCTTTTTTGGTGTTTTCAAGCACATAAATAGCGCCTCCAACGGTTTCTCCCGCCATACAAAAACTCTGCAGCATGCGGGCAAGAGCAAGCAAACAAGGGGCAACAATGCCTACATCCCTATATAGCGGCAAAAAGCCAATGCCCATAGTAACTATTGCCATGCCAAGAAGTGATAGCGACAGGGCCTGCCTTCTGCCAAACGTATCGCCAATCCATCCAAAAAAAATGGAGCCAAGAGGCTTTGTCAGCATGCCTAGCGGAAGCATGCCATATGTCATGATCAGCGATGTTAGGGGGTCACTATCTGCAAAAAAAAGAGGCGCCAAAAAGGGCGCCAAAAACCCAAAAAGGGCATTATCGTAGTGCTCTAGCACATTACCAACAATTCCAGCAACTTGCCTGCCCGACGCCCTCATCAAACCTCTTTATTCTAAATAAAGAGTTATTATATCACGTCAGGCAATAGTGGTTCAAGCTGGGACTTATTCATTTAGTCTATTCTCAATTTCGGCTATATGCGCATCTGTAATTACACCTTCTTTACGTAGAGCAGACACAGCATCGTGCAAGGGCCTTGCGGTGTGCATGAACTCTTTCTCTCTTTCAAAGATTTTGCTCATAAGTCCGCTACTGTCAAGATAATCATCAGCATTTCGCAAGTTGTAGTAACGCTCATCGTCATTAAGTTTCAATGCGCCGAGAATGAATTTTAGAGTGCGTACGTCATATACATGTGATGACGCCTGAGCAGTAGATGCTGCTTCCACAGCTGCCGGCTTTGCAGATGGTGGTGGTGGCGGAGGTCTTCTTGGTGCTCCTCCGGTAGTTGGCGGTGTAACAGCTCCCATAGGCGCGGCTGTTGGTTGCTGAGCCGTGACAGCTTCCATAGGCGCTGCTGATCGCTGCTCGGCAGCAACAGGTGGAGCTGGCTTTTTAGGCCCTGAAGTTGAGGGTGGTAATGCAGAAAATTCGCTATAGAAATCTGCGATTGCTTTTGCAAATTCCATTACTTTTTCTGAACGGGTGCTATATTCTGCAACCATTTGTGTGTGTTTTTGGCAAAGGGAGTCAACTTGTTCTGAAGTTAATTTTGGATTGCATGTCTCTGCATATTCCTGAAACACTTGCCTATTTTTTGCTATATCGCTGTCATTAAGAACACCACCACCGAATTTTTGCCATGTAAGTTTGGTTAAAATTTCATTGCCATCTATATCTGATTGAATGACTTTGTATATGCTCGTGATAAATGGTGTTGCTATGCCGGTTACAGCATTTTGTGGTCCTTCGAACAATTGAGCAAAATCTGCACCCTCAATTTTAAACGCACCATCAGTCCAGTCTTTACTAGACTTATCTGCTATAAGCAAAGTCAAGAGTTCTTCAGGGGTGATTGATTTTTTGAATTCAATGAATTTTGTGTTGGCATCTTGGATTTGTTTTGCTGTTTTTTGGCATAACTCGGATAAGCTTTGTCCACTTTTTAATTTGAGACCTTTAAGGGAGCCAATAACGTTAAGTGCACCTATATGGGATTCAACCGTTGCATCAGCAGCGCGCTGATTGGCAGCTAATCCTTCTGCAATTTTACCGGGTATGTCGTACTGGGTGACATCGCCTAATTCCTCATTTATTTCGAGTAGCCTAGCTTGATCGGCGCTGCCTCTCCATGCTCCCTCATTTTTTGCTTCGTAAAACTCATTTTTCTTTTTAGTTAACGCTTGTTGTTCTTCTTTAAGTTTTTCAAATTTCTTTACGCCAACTTCCGATCTAATGGCTCTATTGCCTTCTCTTAAAAGACTA
The DNA here is from genome assembly GCA_964514655.1 of uncultured bacterium. Classification (GTDB taxonomy): domain Bacteria; phylum Chlamydiota; class Chlamydiia; order Chlamydiales; family FEN-1388; genus SZAS-7. Next base: position 30,969 of record CAZEQY010000013.1, on the reverse strand, counting down.
ACTGCATGCTTTTCAAACAGTTCCTGTTGTTTAGCTGTACATCGTCTTGCTCCTCCAACTAGCAATACCTCTGTAGTATCTGATTGTTTAGAAGTGTACTTGCCTTCTAAAAATTGTAGATTTGTATTTGTTGGCCTAATGACAGGCATGTTATTAACTTGTTCGTGCAATACAGGGATAATGTCTATTTCGCTAGCATTGGGCAGATTCTTCGCATCAAGTTCTAATGTTTCAGTTTTTTTAGTTCCCAAAGATGTTGTAAATGTCAGCGTTGCTACAAAAGTGTTTTTCGCTTTGTTATGAACAAGCGAGATCCCTGTTAAAGGTCCTTCTCTGCCTAAGACTTTATTTTCTCCCTTCAAGTCCGCAATTTGCCTATTAACTTCGTTTCTTACTGCGCTTTTGACTTCGGCCATGTTAGCTGATCTTGGTTGAACTGCCGAAGATGGCCTAGATGAAGGAGCGGAGGATAATTCAGCATGTGGTTTTGCATTTTGAATGGAGTCTTGTATAAGTAACGCTATGCCTGGATTTTTTGCCTGCTTATAAGCGGCTTCAAGCTCTTCTTTTGAAAGGGAGGATAGTAGCTTCGTTGCGCCTTCTTCATCTCCGGATTGCAGGCAGCTAAGTAAAAGAGCTTCAAGACCACTTCTGTGCCTGGTTGCCATGGGCGATGGTGGTTCTTGTGATAAGGAGGTAGAGCTGCGAGCTTCTACGGCAGATTGTCTTGGTGAAGGCGGTGGCGAAGCTTGCGGCTGAGGAATGGCATCGTGAATGATGGCTGCAACTTCTGGCTGACCATTGCGAAGAAAGGTGGTTCTAGCTAGGATAAGCTCTGCCTTGGTGAAGTTGCCTTCTTTAAGTGCCGCCTGGACATCTGCCATACCATTTTTTGCAGCAGCAAAAAGCCTTTCCATTTTAGGAGGAGGGGGAAGCTTTCTTTCTCCAACAGGTGATGATGGAGGCGCTGTAGCTCCTTGAGCCTCACTTTCCAAATTCTTAAGTGTTGCTACGAGGTTTTTGTACTTTGTACCTATATCCTCACTAGAGCTTTCAAAGGAGTCTCCCACGCTTTGACGTAACGGTTTAGGGGCAGGTGCTAGTATAGAGCGAGTCGTCGAGACTGCACCTCGTATTTTTACGGTTGCTTGTCCTAAACTTGGCGATGCTTTTGCCCAGCTTTCGCTTCGAGCTACAGCACCTGGCGTAGTAGATGTAGTGCGGCCAGCCGTTTTTGCAGTATCAGAGCTTCCGATGCGACCGGGCATGTTGGGACTTGGGCGCGAGCCGCTATAAATATATTCAGGCTGCTCTTGTGGAGGTGTTGCCCCACTTTCAGGAACATGGCCTCGATATGACGAATAATCAGCTTGCATCTATTCCTCCCTTAGTGCTGAAGACGTATTAGTTCAGCTTCTAACTCTTGCTTCCAGTCTTCAAATTCAGGCTGGTCCTTGAGGGTTTCAAGGGCAAGGTGGATTGTGTTAATGGCTTTATCTTTTTGACCAAGCAGTTCATAGCATTGGCAAAGTGCCAGGTGATAGCTTGGGTCAAAAGGGTTTTTTTCTAAAACTTTCTCATAATTAGAAAGTGCTTCTTTGTAGTTCTTACGATCAAATTCGGAATTTGCAAGGCCAAGCCAAAAAACATGGGTGTCTGGGTTTAGACCTGTTAAGAACAAGAACGCATCAGCAGCGGCTTCTAGCTGCTTAAGGTCGTAAAGACGCCTTGCACCCTGATAGAGGCAGTCCATAGTGGTATTATCAACATTTGCAAATTCTTGAATTGTGCCGCCGTTTGAAATATGCTCTGAAAAAGCCTTTTTATCTTGTGCTACTTTTTCATGTAAGGTAGCGATTCGATCTATTGCATCAAGGACTTCATCTGTGAAGATCTCGGGGTTTTCTTTAGAGAGCTCTTCTAGAGAATCACTCAAGCGCTGAGCCCCATTTTTTTGCCGCTGCCCGTAGGCTGCAAATTCATCTTTCATCTCTTGTTGATAGCGTTCTAGAAGTGCTTTTTCAGGTAAAATTGAATTTGGATGGGCAAGAAGCTCATCTGCAACCTTAGTTGCTAGAAGTTGCGTACATGCCTCCAGATATTCCGCCTCTAAAGTATCATCAGAATCAGGCGTAATGGGCCCCTCCATAGCTATCCCCTCCATTACTTACATTCTATCAAATGTTTTATTTAATAGCAACGAGAGGGGGGCGTCTAGAGGGGAAATCGAATGGGATAGCTCTGCTTACAGTCAATCCAGGTTTGATCATCGCCTTCTAAATCCTCTATGTGGACTGTAGCTCCACTTGCGACAGTAAAACTACCATCAACGGGGATTTTAGAGGTGGTTGTTAGTTTGTCTAGGGGGATAACAACATAGGTACTTTCTTCTTCGCCCAAAGTTTCTACGGTGACTGTCATCCTTTTTGCGTTTAGCAAGGTGCCAAACTGGACGTCAGCTAGAAATTTTGTCTTCATAAGAGCGGGATCTGTGGAAAAATCCCCGGCATAGGTTTTGCCGCCTAGGGCAATAGCATTAGGATCTACTGGAGCTCTATCTGCATGCTTATTTTTCTTAAATTTTTCGCCGGGTACTTGATGCAAGTTTTGTACCTTCAGCGTGATGTTGCGTTTTGTGAATGCCCCAAATTGGTCGAGCTTAAGTGGTCCAAAGTCAATTTCTTTGCCCACTGGTTCGAGAAAGAGATTTCTGGGGTCTGGTGAGCGCTTATATGTTACATTAAAATGGGAGATGTTTACGTATAGAAAGACTTTTACAGTTACCTTTGAGCCTATAAATCTGCTTCCCCGGGGCGATGTTGGATAGTCTTTGACCAAATCTTCTATTTGCTGTAATACGATGGCATATCGCGGATCTGTTGGCAAGATTATGACGGCCTCATCGCCAAAGGCATCGCGTTTTCTTCTCTTAAATTCTTCAACAATGCGAGTTTCAAGTGCGGAGAGCTTTCTTTTTTCCTTTCTCTCTGACTCAACTTGGAGGAGTGCATGGCGTAATCCCTGCAAATTTAGACCTGCTGTTCCTGTTTTTTCAGCTTGCATAAACCACCTCACGCGTTTTTAAAATACAATTTTACATTAAGACGTCATTAAAAATCAAGAGCAATCATTGCATTATTCAGCCTGAATGGTTGGGTTATAACAGCCTAGAGCAAAGCCCTTAACATTATTCTTTATGTTAAATTACCCCAGTAATTTTTCTTCAGCCTGAAGGGCTGGTATATAAAAGCCTAGGGCAAAGCCCTAGGTCCGTTGTAGCCCACAAATAGCAGGGTGAAGCCCTGCAATATATAAGCGCTTACAGGCGCGATATTTGATTGACGTGGCTTAAATCGAAACTTATAACGCAGGGCTTCACCCTGCTATATTTGTTGCTTGGCTTACCTAGGGCGATGCCCTAGGCTTTTATAAACCAGCCCTTCAGGCTGAAAATTGGCATCAATTATCTGAACTTGAGGCACCCCCGAAGGGGGTGCTGGGGTTTAGGCTACTACCATTTCTTGGGTGAGGGCGGAGCCTTGCTTGGCTTCTTTATGGGCGTAGACGACTAGGCAGGCGATGTGGGGTAGAGCTGTTGCTGCTAGCACTATGTCCATAAGTGACCAAAGCGTTTTGACGTCGGCAATGGCTCCAAAAAATACCATGATTGCAGATGCTACGTAGTAGGCTTTAAGGCGCTTGTTGTTTGTTAAAAAGCTAAAGCACTGGCTGCCGTTGTAGCAGTTGCCAAGGATTGGGCCGGAGGCAAAAAGAAGCGATGCTATCGTGATTATTACAATGCCAAAAGATGAAAAATAGATCTCAAATGACGCTGCAACCATGCTCATGCCAAGGGGCAGGGTTGGATCTTGCCACGTTTTAGTAAGCAGTGCCACACAGCCGGACAAAAAGGCTACGATTCCTGCTGTATATGTTGAGAGCATCGCGAGGAGTCCTTGGGCGATAGGATTTTCAGTTTCTGCCATCGAGTGAGGCATCGTCTGGGTGCCGATTCCCGTTTCACAGCACTGTATACCTTTAAATATACCCCAGCGAAGGGCGCTTACAGCACCGCCCACAACTACACCGCTAGCTAGTGATTGGGGTTCTGTAAAAGCCGCAAAAATCTCTGAAAAAATAGCCGGTAGCTTGTCGAGGTTTGTTCCTACTATGTAAAGGCAAGAGCCCACATATATAACAAACATCAGCGGCACATGCACCATAGAAAACCAGCCCACGCGCTTTATGCCGCCCATTAGCATAACAAGTACAAAGATGCCTGTAATGCTAGCTGTAATGATAGTGGGAATGCGATAGCTTTCAACTAGAGGTGAATCCAAAATAGCCGCTACCTGGTTTGCCTGTGCGGCAGACCATGCAAGCATAAGTGTAAGGCACGATACTGCATACCACTTTGCCGCAAAAGGTGAAAATATGGTTTTAAGGTACTGCATGGGCCCGCCCATGATAATACCCGACTCATCTTTTTTGCGGTGTGTGATGCAGAGGTTGACCTCAGCATATGTTGCAGCACTACCAAAAAATGCAGTCAGCAAAAAGCCTAAAAGAGCGCCGGGACCGCCAAGGTTACAAGCAATAACAGGGGCCACTATCGTAGAAATACCAAGGGTTGTTGACATCGCTGTGATTAGGGCTGTATGGGGGAGTATCGTTTGGCTAGAGCTTGTGGCATCTCGTTTTGTAAATGAGGCTTTTAACAGCGAAAAAAGCGCCGGAAAAAAGCGAAACTGCACAAACCTGAGTTTGTAGCTAATGTAGATACAGCTGATAAGGATCAGCACGCAAGAAATAAACAAGATGGTGTCTGCAAATTGGGCAAAACTATCGAAAAACATAGGAATCCTATAAAAATAATTACAATATAGCAAAAAAGACTTTAAACTAAAAGGGAAAAATTACTGCTGATTATTGCAATTATAATTATTATTGCAACGTTGGGAGGCAAGACGGGAAGCTAAGATGAATGAACTAAGGCGGGACGCAACCATAAAAGAAAAAAATGGTCTACACATAAAAACCTCCTAACGGTGCTGTAGATCTTGGCCCGAGTATAGGGCAATTTTAAAAAACGTGTCAAGGACTTAATTGGGTTTAGTTATTTGCACCATCAGAAAGTTCAGGTTCCGGAGAATCTGGTTTACGTGTCACGGGTATGGGCGCAAGTATCGCCGCACTTTTTTTTAGTTGAAATTGTGAGCGTAGCGATGCAGGGTGCGCCAAGGGCATATTTTCCGGACTTGGGCTTCTTGATTTAATCCTCTGGACACGTGTGAAGTGTATATTTTTAACCACTATGTTAGATACATCAGTGTCTGAATATATCTCGCTAAGTCCAAAGCGCTTTACAAAATTTTGTAGCACTGAACAAAGTGCTACAGTTTCCGTTCCGGTTTCTACGAGGTATTCAGAACCTAGTTTCATAAGCCAGCGTGTACGTAATAGGGCTTGTAGGGCGTTTTTTGATTCTTCATTTACTGTGTGTACAAAAACACTATTGATAAATTGTCTAACGGCTTCTAGTGGCAAATAAAGCTGTGTGGCTGTTGCAAAAAGTATGTTTGCTGCAGACGGAGAGCCCGTCGAGTAAGTAAGAAGCAGCTCTCGTAGCTCGCGTGGAAACGTGTTAGACTTGACAAGCTTAGCAAATTTTTCTAGCGTTTTTGGATTCTTACTAGTTTGTACCTTGTGAACAAGTTTGGTAAGCTGATGATAGGATAGCGATTTGCTAATTGTTATCGCAATGTCAACAGCTGATTCAGGTGCATCGTTTCGTAAAAGATGATCTATAAACTGATCGCGCACCTCTTGGTTAAGATTTGGGTCTTGGATAAGGCAGCAAAAGAGTGTACGTTTTGCTCCGGTTAGTTCTTCTGCCCATGAAGGGTTTGAAAATGGAACTTCTACATTACCTTGTAGTGCATATAGCACCTTGAGCATACTTGCATCAGAGGCTGTATCAGGATATCTTTCTGCTATATACCAGACGATGTAGCAAAATGAAGCTACAAGTGCTTCTTGAAGTTCGTGAGGATCTTTATAGTCTTGATCCTCCCATTCTAAAGCGTAGTCAGCAAAATAGCGAAGTCGGCTTGCAGCAGTTTGTGGGTTTGCATTTGTGCACTGTTTCCAACAAGCAATGGCCTCTGCAAAGAGTGTTGTTGGGGTGGTGATTTCTTGATCGATCGATGTAAGTTTTGCGCGAACAATTTTCCAATCAAGATCATGCGCAACGTATGGAATCATAAACACAAGTGCCAATATGTGCTCTTTTTCTACATTGTAGTCAAAGATGCGCTTGGCTAATGTTGGGTCTATGCTTTGTGACACCCTCCAGACAAGCTGGCTATACCTTGTGAGGCAGGCATTGGTATCTGTAGGTTTTGCCCACGTTGATGCGTAGGTGGAAAAACAGGAAAACACAAAGTCTATACTTTGCATGTTGGGGTTTGTTTGTGTTATCCAGGCCCCTATAGCCTCTACAAAGAGTGTCATTGGGTCAATACATTCATCATCTATAGTTTTCAGTGCATTGATAATTGGTGTTAAGTCGCGAATTTGGACACAGTAGGGCAGCATAAAGATGAGCTCACGCATGTGCATTTTATAGCCACGATCAGAGCAGTGGGTTAGTACGGTGTGAAAGATAGCTTCTTGTAAATCTATCGTTTGATCGTGAAAGTGTTCATCGGTTTTGCCTTCCAGTGTTGCAAGAAGGTAGTCGAGGTATGGTTCTATATAACGTCCTTGAGGAAAGTGATCGAGTTTCATAGTCATAGAGTTAATAGAAAGGCGATCAAAGGCATGAGCCAAATACAAAGCATTAGATAAAGCTGACATTAATCCTCAAAATTTACGGGGAAGAGCAGAGAATATACACGAATGAAGATTTTATGTCATACTAAATTTTATGCAGGCGCTACGTTTCCAGCTGCTGCAATGCCGTTGCAAATACCTCTTCAGGGCTCTTTGAAGCATCTACGTGTTTAAGGAGGTGCTGCTCTTCATAAAACTTCTCAAGGGGCTGCGTTTGTTCGTGATATACTTTTAGGCGCTCTTTAATTGCTGCCGGTGTATCATCACTTCGCTGAAAAAGCTCTCCGCCACATAGGTCACAGATACCCGCTTGCTTTGTTGAGTGGTTATCTTTATGCCACACGTGGTGGCAGTTTTGGCAGATGAGCCTTCCGGATAAGCGGCTTATCACGACTTCGTCGGGTACTTCGAGATTTAAGGCGATCACTGCAGCTTTATTGCGTAAAAAGTCTTCAAGTTCATGAACCTGGGCGATGTTACGTGGAATGCCGTCTAAGATGTAGCCGTGCTCGCAATCAGGATTCAGGATGCGGTCATACAACAGGTCAAGCACAAGAGAGTCAGGCACAAGCTGGCCTCTATCTAGGTAGCTTTGTGCGTGAAGGCCAAGTTCAGTCTTGTTTTTTAGGTTTTCGAAAAAAAGATCGCCTGTTGATATGTGGGTGAGGTTGCGTTTTTTGCTTAGCTCCTTAGCAAGCGTGCCTTTACCTGATCCTGGTGGTCCCAAAAGTATGATGACAATTTGTTTATCGCTGTTTGTACTGCTTGCGGACATAGTTGTTCCCTGGTATTGTTGCTTTTCACATACATAACCCGGATTATTAATACTATGAAAAAATTGATTCTTTCGCTGATTCTTTCGTTAGTGGCATCTACAATGGCATTTAGTTGTGATTTTAGAATGAACTATTTTGGGACGGTTGAAGAGATCCCCGCCTCTATAAAAGAGCTTATGCAAGGCCGTTCATATAAGCAGGGATGTCCTGTAGATTTGGATGACCTTCGATATGTCACCGTGTTACACTGGGACTATGAGGGGAGCGTTCAGACTGGCCACATAGTGGTGCACCACATTATCGCAGATGAAATTCTGGAGATCTTTAAAGAGCTTTTTGATGCGATGTTTCCGATAGAGCGTATTGAGTTAGTAGATTTTTATGATGCTGATGATGAGCGCTCAATGTCTGCCAACAATAGTTCTTGCTTTTGCTGCCGCGAGAATACAACGTATCCCGGAGTCTATTCAAACCATAGCTACGGGATTGCCATCGACATAAACCCCCTTGTAAACCCCTACGTAAAGGGCGAGCGCGTCCTGCCTGCAGGTGGTAAAGCCTATCTAGATAGAACCCAACACTATCAAGGCGGTATCACTGCTGATCCTGATAACGTCTGCTACCAGGCCTTCACCTCCCGCGGCTACGAATGGGGCGGCTCCTGGCCCGACCGCCAAGATTACCAGCACTTTTCCAAACAAATCTCCGACATAATCCCCAACAGACCACTATAGCCCACAATATTCCCTCGTGCAGTTCATCGAAAAATAATAAAGGTTTTTTCTCTTTGCGTCTTCTGCGTCCTCGGCGGTAATTGTTGCTTACACAAGTCAGGTTCGCTTCACACGAGGCTAAAGCAGTGTCCCTGCTGCCACTGGAAAAGGTGGTAGATACAAAAAGTCCCGGCACAAAATGTATAAAATACACAAAAAGTGCTGGCACAAAATGTGTAATAGTGGTATTATTAGGGTATGAAAAGAACGCTATACAATAAACTCCTTGAGTGGAAGCTATCTGCAGAAAGAAAACCTCTTATTCTCAAAGGGGCCCGTCAAGTAGGTAAAACGTACCTACTTCAAGAATTCGGTAGTAAGGAGTTCCGTAACACATTTTACCTCAACTTTGAAAAGGATAAAAGTCTTGCAAGAATTTTCTTGTCAGATCTTAATCCAAAACGAATTATTAGCGATATCGCTCACCATTTCAAAGAGAAAGTAAATCTTGCTGAAGATCTTTTTATATTTGATGAAATTCAAGCTTGTCCAAATGCTCTTACGAGTTTGAAGTATTTTTCTGAAGACTTACCATCAGCATATGTCGCATGTGCAGGATCGCTTCTAGGAGTATATTTAAACCCAGTTTCCTATCCTGTGGGGAAGGTCGATCACCTTAATATGTTTCCCATGTCATTTGTTGAGTTTCTGCGAGCTATTGGGGATGATGAAATGGCAGGTGTTTGTGAACGTATGGAAGCCGTTTCAGACTATGCTCATGACTATCTATGGCAAAAGTTAAAATGTTATTTTATTGTTGGTGGACTTCCTGAAGTTGTTGCTCGATATGTGAAAAACAAAGAGGATCCATTATTAGCTTTTGAAAAAGTTCGGCAAAAGCAAAAAGACCTAATAGAAGATTATTTTTCAGATATTGCAAAGCATTCAGGAAAAGTTAATGCTATGCATGTCAAAAGGGTGTATGAATCGATTCCTGAACAACTTGCATCTACACAAGATGGTTCTGCAAAAAAATACAAATTTCGAGATTCAATACCCGGCATTGATCGTTACAGTAAGCTCGCTGATGCTATCGATTGGCTTGAAAATGCAGGGCTTATTTTGAAAATATCAATCGTGTCAGATAGTAAAATCCCTTTACGCGCTCATAAAAAAGAAAATAGCTTTAAACTTGTGCTCTTTGATGTGGGTATTTTAGGGGCGATGTGTGAACTTGATCCACAAACAATCTTCGCGCAAGATTATGGGTCGTATAAAGGTTATTTTGCCGAAAATTACGTAGCCCAGGCTTTTACTTACAGAGATTCACAAGATCTCTACTGCTGGGAAGGCAAGACTTCAGAAGTCGAATTTATAAGGCAAATTCAAGGTTCGCTTATTCCATTTGAAGTAAAATCAGGATGGGTTACTCAATCTAAAAGTTTAAAAGTGTATAGCGAAAAATATAAGCCGCTTTACCGCGTCATTGTAAGTGCTAAAAAACTTCAAATCGACGATATTCGCCATGTCCATTTTTATCCTCTTTACCTTGTGTAAATCTTATACAAGTTGTTCGATGAGAGCGGCGTCTACGGCTAGAGGAATGGTTGATTTATGCTGCTTTTCGTGGTTTGCGATTTTGGATTCTACGTGAGGTAGCAGGTAGTAATTCCAGAATAAAAAGCCTTGCTCGTCATTACTTGCGGCAAGTTTGAACATGACATCAGTTTGTGTTGTTTTAAAGCGTATGAGGCGCACTCTTGTGCGTATTTGCTCCTCTTTTTTCTCTTCTTCAGCTTTTAGCTTTGTCACTTTTTGCTCTAGCGACTGTATTTTGTCTATCAACTGCTTTTGATAGCGTGTATTGGGGTTTGCAATAAGCCTTGAGCTTAGATGTGCAAGCTCTTGCTCGTAGCTATGAAGACGAGGGCTTTTTACTGCCTGCGTACTTGCGATAACCTTTGATAACAGCATCTTGGCGCTTTCCGGTTGGCTGCGCCCAGGCATCTTTTTGCACGACACGTCGTATATCTTGGTGAGCATCTTTTCTGAGATGGCAACTTCCGGCGCTTCTGCCTTATTCATTTCGCGAAGGACAAGTATTGTTTGCTCTTTTGTAAGGGGCTTTACGTCCACTTTTGTCCAGCGGCGGCTAAAGGCTAGGTCAGGCTCTATGTGCCTTGAGTACATCTCGCTTGTTGTTGCACCAATACAGAACGGCAAGCTATTTGGGTTTGTGTCTAATACTGTGAGAAGTCGCTCTCCAAGAACTTTTTTCTCCTTTGCTACATGCACTTCGTCAAAAAAGACGATGTAGTCATGCTTTTTTTTATCCATCTTCTTTAACGTGCGCTGAAGGGCGTTTTCTGATGCTCCGCGTTTGGTTGATGTCTCTAGTAGTTCTGCTGTATTGATAGAGAGCAGCTTTTTGCCTTGCAATACATTTGGTACGTTGCCAAGGGCAAGTCTTTGAGCTATACCCTTTACAATTTCTGACTTTCCAACGCCTGAGGGGCCAATAAGCAGCGGGTGAGAGCGGTGGCCACTTTGTGAGCGGGCTAAATTAGCAAGTACTTGGTCAATTTCAACTTCTCGCGCAAGCACAGGGGAGAGGTTACCCTCTTTTGCCTCTTCTAAAAGGTTTACAAAGGGCTCTATTGTGTTTGGGGAGTCTTGAATCCACTGCACGTAGGCCCATGTGGTAAAGGCAAGGCTTGAAACGATGATGCCAGTAACTACAAATGCCGTAAGGACAGATGTTGTAGCGCAAAGTGCCGTAAAGATAACAAGAGGTACGGCAAAGATCTTGGAGTAGGCATTATACTTTTCTGTCGCTTCAAATGGTGTTGATATTTCTTGGCCCATGTCAACAACGTGAAAGGAGATAAGGCAGCCATCGATAAAGTTGCGTACAGCCTTTATAAAGGTGGTTTTGCCTTGTGTAAGCAGGGAATCTTTAGAGCTTGTCATAAGTTTTGAATATTCGCGCTCAGCTACCTTATAGGCCTGCATGGTCTCTTGTGGGCTTACTTTGCTTGCTTGTAGCTGTTTGCTAAGAAACCCCTTTAGTTCTTCTTTTGTTAGAAGCTGCAGGGCTCTAGATACGCCAACAAGAGAGTTATCAAGCATGCCTATTTGCACAAGTTCATCAAAGAGTTTGCCAAGATTTTCTGCCGATAGGGTAGAGATTGCTTTACGAAGAGGTGTTTGCAGTTTGTCAAATTCCTGCGAAGTAAGAGCTTTAACAATCAATGTACGTTCTTGATTTGGGTCTTTTATATGTTCAAGAGAATGTAAGAGAGGTGATTTATAAATAAAAGGTAGTATCATGTAATGTACCTCTAAATTAATGTTAATTACAACATTATATATAAAACGCGTTTAAAATAGTAAGAAAAAATTACTTTTCTAAAATCTAAAATCTGTCATACACTTATAGCTTACGCAAGGAGTGTTTATGACTAAAATAGTTGTTCGTACCATTGGTGATTCAACAATCGATAACGGATATTGGTTACTTAACAAAGATGGAAGCAATTTTGAATATGCTGCCGATAATTGTGTAGAAGGTAGACTTCAATCGACCCTTGGCGATGGCTATCGCGTTGTAAGCCATGCTATAGATGGCTTTACAACAAGCTCAGTTCTTGAAGGAGACTTTGTCGGTAGAGTGCTTGGTATGAACGATAGAGCCGTTCTAAATGATAAAGATCTTGTATATCTCTCGCTTAAAAATGTTTCAGATAGTGATCGCTTCATTAGACCCCTTGCAGATCTCGAAAAAGCTGTTAACGAAAATCCTGATGACATCCACTATGTAGTATTGAGCGTTGGTGGCAATGACTTTAGAGAGCGCCTCGGTAACCCATTGAAGATGATTACAGAAATTCCAAACATCCTTAAGCGCTATTCTCAGATTGTCGACCGAATATCCAACCTCGGTTCCAAAAATATACGACCTATCATCATGACACAGTATCGTCTTGATGTAAATAATGATTGCAATGGCATCTACTACATTATGAAAAAAGTAGGCCAGGTGTTTAAGGCTATTCACGCACTATCTTTTGCTGCCACTGTCTTATCAGCTGTCGCTACAGTTGCTCGCATTGTGAATCCTGTAGCAGGGGCAGTATTTACAATACTAGCAGGCGGCTGCTTCTATTTATCTAGCCGCGTAATACCTCTTAATGTATGGCAAAGAGAACGAGCAGGCCAAGATCTTGCTTTGGCTACGCTTTCTGGTTTAATGGAAAACTTCTATAAGTCAATACTTGAGCAGGCAAAGCACAACAACATTCCTGTGCTCGACCTCTCAAACACATTTGATCCTAATGCTGATCTGTATACATCCCAAATCGAGCCTAATGCAAAAGGCGGCGCCTTAATTGCTGAAGGCATTGCTCACATTATTCTAAGCCATAACTACGACGAGCAGCCAAGCATGCTATATGCCAAAAAGCCAGGTGAAGTAAGCTATCAAGCTTCAGAAAATCCAGGCAACCAAGGCTGGCGCGTAGGATAGTATGCATATAGACTGTATATCTGACTTACATGGATACTGCCCCCAGCTTGCTGGGGGAGATCTTTTGCTTATTGCAGGAGACCTCACCGCTCATGATAGAAAAGAAGAATACGCAGCTTTTTTAACATGGCTTAGAAAGCTTGACTATAGATGTAAAGTAGTGGTCGCTGGCAACCACGACGGTCTTGTAGAAGCGGGAGCTCTGTCGTTACATTACCCGGACGAGCACATATACTACCTCTCAGATTCCGGAATGGTATTTGAAGGGCTTTCAATATGGGGATCACCCTATACTCCCACCTTTATGAACTGGCACTTTATGTGCGAGCGGGGAGCTCAGATCAAAAAACACTGGGACCTTATTCCCCAAAACACTGACATCCTCATCACTCACGGCCCTCCTTACGGCATTTTAGACACCAATAGCGACGGGCGCTCTGTTGGCTGTGAAGAGTTGCGAGTTGCCACAAAACCGCGCCTACATATCTTTGGCCACATCCACGAATGCGGCTCTAAAAAGCAGGTGGTGGGTGCTACAACCTACATGAACTGCAGCTTTGTTGACGTGCACTACCGGCCAGTTAACCAGCCGATGCATATCGAGCTATAATCCAAAAAATGTTCTTGTGAAAAAATATTATCGAATGGTACGTATCTTCTAGCAATGAGGTACCTATGAACATTCGACATTGGATTTATGCGGCAACAATTTGCATTGGCCTTTCAAGCTCTACGCTTTTTGCACATACCGTAACAAAATATGTGAAGGGCGGAATTTGTAAATCCGGCAATGGCTCAAAAAAGCATCCCTACAATTCTCTAGCAGATGCTGAAGCAGACACTAGCTGGGATGTTCTTGTCGTACTGCCATCTAAAGTGGCCCTAGATGGAGGTATAGAACTTCGTTCCGGTACAAAGCTAATTGGTGGCGGCAATGATCCTACTGATTTAGTGATAGATCGAAAGCTACCCGTCATTACAAATACCCAAGAGCTTTTGCATGATGGACATGGCGTTGTCGTAAATGGAACCGCTGAAGTACGAAATATTCACATCAAAAACACTCTAGCTTCTGCTATAAATTTTGATAATGCCAAAAACCTAGAAGTGGCACATGTGTTGATTACAGGTCATAACCAAGGAGCTTTGTTTGCGCATAGGACGCTGCCGGGAAATGTGCAAATAGAAGCAGCAGGCATTCACGGTCAGCCAAAGCAGAGTGGCAGCCTCGTACTTGATAGAGTGATTGTGCGAAATAATAATTCTGGTGCCGGCGTAGTTATTGTGCCAAATCAAGGGGCAAAGTGGACATTTGAAATGACAAATTGCGAAATTGCAGATGTCGTTTCACGAAATTTAGGTCTACATCCATTAACACTCCAAGTGAATGACGGCGTATATGTAGCGCCATGTGGGCAAGGCACTACACTAGATGCCATAATTTCAGGGTCATACATCCACGACTTTCGCGCTGCAACATTAAGCCTTAAACAAAATAGAGGAATAGCCTGTACAGCAATCGATGGAGCTAAGCTAACCATTGAGATTAAAGATTGTATGTTCTCAAAAGTTGCAAATGGCAATCAACTTCAAAACACGCATATTTTTGCCCATTCGTTTGTAGACACTACGCACGTGTCAGGTAACGTTCGCTCTGATGTAGAACTTAGAGTAGACTCCTGCTCGTTTGAAGAAACACCACATAACACGTTGGTCAAAGTGGCAGCAGTTGAGGTTCAAACAACTAATAGCAACTCTAACTGGATGATAAAAAAGTCAAAGGTTGCAAACCTGCTAGATGCTTTTCATTCTATTATCAATAGCGATGGGCGAGAAGTAGGCCGCATTTACGACAACCTTGTTTCTGGTGGAAATGGATTTTATATGACAGCCACACAAGACGCTGCAAGCCATGTTCCAACCCCTCATCGCGAAAGTAGTGTCGAGATAAAAAATAACATGTATTTAGGGGGGACAAATTTTGCAGCAATTGGAGTTATTGCAAATCTTGATGCTCAGCATAATCCATGGCATTCTCTTGTCATTCACGTACATGATAACTGTTTTGATGGACAAAACACTGGTTTTGCGGGCTTTTTGGGTAGAGATCTAGGAACGGGCGGCGCTGGTGCTGCTACTATTTATGCTCATGACAATTCTATTATTGGGTATAACTTTGATATACTCGATGATCATGCTAACGTAAACTACGACGTGCAAAAAAACTGGTGGGGACCAAGTAATCCCTGTTCGACAAACTTTGACTGTGCACCTTCACAATCGTGTGTGCATGGCTTTTGTGCAGGGCCTGACAATGTAAATAACCTGGGCTCTGGCCGAGTTCGAGATGATAAGCCTTTACTTGGCAAAACAAAATGCAGACATACCTGTCAAAATGAGTGACTATATATTAACCTCTAACGAAAACGAGTTTTCTTAATGATTAAATTCACAATAATTCCTGCTGCTATTTCATTAGTAGTGTTCAACGGGGCATTGCTAGCCGACAACCCAAATGCCATCGTGCACGATAAATGCCACCATCACAGCCATTCATCTCATGATAAACACCATCACTGCCATAAATGCGAACATTGCCCCACAGGTCCAACAGGATCATCTGGAGCTACAGGGCCAACCGGCGCAACAGGACCGGCAGGCTCAAGCAGCGCAACGGGTGCTACTGGCCCTGTAGGACCGACAGGCCCAACAGGAGCCCAAGGTGACACGGGCGCTACGGGTGCTACCGGCTCAAGTGGAGCAACAGGTGTGACAGGTGCAACTGGAGCAACCGGTGCAGATGGAGACACAGGCCCAACAGGTGCAACCGGCGCAACCGGTGCAGCCGGTGCAACTGGAGCCACAGGTGCAGATGGAGACACAGGTCCAACTGGTGCAACAGGAGCAACCGGTGCAAGTGGTGTAACAGGAGCAACTGGTGCAACTGGTGGTAGCGGAGCAACAGGAGCAACAGGTGCTACAGGCGCGAGCGGCGCTACAGGCCCTACTGGCCCGACAGGCCCAAGTGGGGCAACTGGTGCCACAGGTTTAAGTGGAGCTACTGGCGCAACAGGTTCTTCAGGTGCCACAGGTCCAACAGGTCCAAGTGGTGCAACAGGCGCTACCGGTACAAAAGGCGCAACGGGTGCAACTGGTGCTATGGGTGTAACCGGAGCAACCGGTTCTACTGGCGCTACTGGCCCCACTGGCTGCTGCCCATGCTCACAAAACACTGTAATGGCCAAGGTTCATCTGTATTCACCTGCAAGCAGCACCTCTAAAGCAGGTGAAGCCCAACCCGGATTTGGTCCTATAGTGACCTCTTGCTGGCAGTTACATGTAACACCGCCTCGTCAGATGAGTCATAGCTATAAAGTTGATCATACAGGTGTTGAAGGCCTTGGTGTTGATAAGACAAATTCATTTATACAGCTTGATCTAAGAGGTATTATGAGAAAGTATCCGATACCGCGTACAATCAGCATTACCTTTCAAAACCTACAAAATAGCAAAAAGCTTGCCATCTACGAGTCTGCTAAAGCAGGTCTGCTTGGCGATCTACTGATGGATGATATTGTTGAGGAAGAAAACATAGCCTCCATCGTTGTGCCTATATCACCGCGGTACCCATTTCTCAACATTGTTGGGGATGCATTGCTTAGTGCGATATCTGTTCCGCACCAAGATATGCAAGATGCTCCATTGCTTTTAGTTATTGATGAGTCTGTAACCGACGAAAGTCGCGTTGTGGGCCATTATGACGGCCAGCTTGCTATATTTAAAGGAATTGCACCATTAAAAGTACGTTATTGGGACGCTGCTACTCAGTCATGGATATAAAAAATATATGAATAAGACGCTATTAGCAGTTTTTATACTCCTTTTGTTGAGCGTTGGGTATGTTGATGCAACATACATATTGCGCTATTCAACAACCGATAACGGTGGAATTTCCTATACGGGCAACACTCTTGGTCTAAGTAAATTTGCCGGCCAAAATAACGCAGGTCTAGAAGATTCTATCGGTGCATTTGTCACAACTAAGCAGCCATTGCCGGCTCCGGTAGGTAACTACCAAAACTATGGCACTGCTGCTGGCACAACGCTAAACTACCTGCAAAATAGTTCTTCAGGGGTGCTTGACTTGCCAGCAGGCAGTCAAGTGCTTTACGCAGAGCTTATATGGTCTGGTAGCTACTCATTTTATAATGAAAACACCGGCAATCAGGCAAACGGACCTGTGACTATAACTACGCCGCTTGGCCAGACATTTTCTGTTGTGGCAGACCCGCTAACGGCACAAAATGCGATAACGCCGTCCTATACTTGTCCGGGCCCGACTCCAACACCTTGTCACTGTCCTTGCGGTAACTATATGCGTAATGCTGACGTTACAGCTATTGTACAGGCAGCTGGTGCGGGAACATATACTGTAGGAGCTATAGCAGGCACAGTCAACGCAGGGGATGATACACACAATTCGGCGATGTGGACCTTGGGAGTTGTCTATCACAATCCAAATATGTTTACCTACAACATGACGCTCTTTGTTGGCTGCGAGCAGGCTTCATATACAACAAATCTGCCGGCAGTTGTGCAAGGATTTTGCGTGCCTCCATCTGGCAAATTAAATGGTAGGCTATTTATTAGCGCGATAGAAGGCGATGCTAACAAAACAGGCGACACCATGCTTTTTGGTAATAGCTTGCCACTCACTAGTGCAAATAGACTCTCTGGCACTAACAATCCGATAAACAATTTCTTTTGCTCTCAGATAAATACCTTGTTGCCCCTCACGGTAGATCCCGTTACAGGAAAGCTTGTAGCCATTGGCTCAAGCCAGCTTGATACGCGTGGTAGCTATGGAACAAAAAATGCTAATCCCTCTACTGCAACAAACATCTCTGGCGGAAGACAGGGTGCTGACATTACAAGTATTGATGTATCTAGTACGCTTGTTCACAACCAAACGGTTGCCTATGCACTAGGAACAACAACAAACGATGACTATACCATAAATTCGGTGGCGATACAGATACAGGTGGGAGCACCTATCATCAAAGCAACTAAGCTTGTAGATGGGCAAAATTCGATACATGCGCTCGTTGGCGATACGTCAACATTTTCGTTTAGCTTTAGCAATATCGGTACGGCAGATGCCTATTCACTTATCTTCACAGACCTTTTGCAAAATGGTCTAAGCTTTGTACCAGGCACCTTTTTGTTTAACGGCGTGCTGCAGCCAGACCCAAACCTTGTAACAGGATTTTCAATGGGTAACTTGCCGATAAATGGCTCTGCAACGATACAGTTTGATGTGTTGATCGACTCATATCCTGATGTCGAAAACGTTTTTTATAATTCTGGGCTTGTAAATTACCAGTTTCAGCCCTGCCAAGGCAGCCTTATAGACCTTGAAGCTGCTACCAATGTTGTAGAAATTATTCTGCCCTGTCTCTGTGAATGCTGCCCTGGCGCTGTGTACATACCGTGCTCAGGTGGTTAAGGAGAGTTTTTATGCAAGCTTGGCTATTTAGTATAGTACTCTTATATTCAGTGACGGCACATGCAGTTGACCCTTTGCCATCATGGAATGAGGGGGCGTCAAAGCAGGCGATCATCAACTTTATACGGGCTACGACTGAAAAAAATAGCCCGCAGTATGTGCCGGAAGATGAGCGCATTGCTGCATTTGATCAAGATGGCACACTTTGGGTTGAACAGCCTATCTATACGCAAGTGCGATTTTGTTTAGATCGCGTGCATGAACTTGCGGCTCAGAATCCTGCACTTAAAGATGAAGAGCCCTTTAAGACCGTCCTTTCTGGTAATGTACAAGCATTACGTAGTCAGGATCTTGAAGCAATCCTCAAGCTAACGCTTGGAGATATAACGGTAGAGCAGTTTCAGCAGTATGTAGCTGCGTGGCTAAAAAAGGCAGAACATGCGCGCTGGCATAAGCCCTACACGGATCTTACCTATCTGCCGATGCAAGAAGTGCTTCGCTACTTTCGTGCAAGTGGCTATAAGACCTATATTGTAACAGGCGGCGGCCAAGATTTTGTGCGCGTATATTCAAAGCCTATCTACGATATACCAAGTGAGCAGGTTGTAGGATCTATGGAGGCAATTCATTATAGCCTAAAAAATGGTATACCCACACTTATGCGCGAGCCAAAAGTGTTGCTCAACGATAACTTTGCAGGAAAGCCGGAGGGCATTCAGCTGATGATTGGCAAAAGACCTTATGCAGCCTTTGGCAACTCTATTGGCGATGAAGAGATGCTTGAGTACACAAAGGCAGGACCTGGCCTTCGTCTTTGTATGCTTGTGTTGCACGATGATGCCGAGCGCGAGTACGCCTACGGCCCCGCCCAAAACCTCCCCGACTCTAAAGTTGGCACCTTCACCCAAAGCCTATACGACAAGGCCCAAAAGTCCGGCTGGGTGATCATCAGCATGAAAAACGACTGGAACCGCGTATTTGCTTTTTAATTGCAAATATAAGGACAATAGCCTATGAATATTGCGTATAGTACCTCCAAGGTAATGTATGCGCATCATGTCGTTGCTCGTAGCTTTTTTATTTCTGACGCTGTCTGCCTATGCTGATGATGAGGCTTCACATAAGCCCGTTCCTTCTGAAGTTCACGACAACGCTGTACCCTCGCTCATTAACCTTACATCGCTACCATCTGCTGTTGTCAATGGTTCTGTAAACATTATTACAGGGGACTACTGCGAACTAGATCAAGATGATATTGTATCTAGCGCTGCTGACCCATACATCCTTGGCCATAGCTACGCAAGCTCTAGCCTAGAAGAGGGCAATCTCGGCGACGGGTGGAATTTTTTGCACCATCACTTTTTGGAAGTATACCAGCCAGATCGCATCAAGTACGTAAAAAAAGACCTTTCTTACGATGTGCCCTTCCTTTGCCCTATAGAGGCAACAGAAGCCTATCAAGCAATGTTCTACCCAAACTCACTTGCCGCTCAAAACTACGAAGTGCCAGAAACAAGTCACCCTGTTACTGCTTTGCATGGCCTTTTACAACGAGTTGGCATTGTAAAGGGCAATTCTGATGATACAGAAGTTGATGATCCGATCTTTTTGTCGCTTTATGACCCATCTGGCGGCAGGCTTTTATACCAAACAGAATTTGATGAAGACCATAAAGAGCGCTCACTTCGCCACTTTAAGCTTGTAACCAAAAATTCCGGCTTTACAAACATCACCCACGGCAACATGTCCGGTCAAACCAATGTCAAAAATATAAAAGTGCGTTGGGATAAAAAAGAAGATCGCTTTCACGTAACCCTTGGCGATGGCACCGAACGTATCTATGAGCGTCAGTGGAAGCATAAGGACATGAAGCATAAGCGTGGCCACCATGCGGCCTACTATCGCGACTATCAGCTACATAAAGAAAAACTGCCAAATGGCAATACGCGCACCTACCGCTACAACGACCATCATGAGATTATAAAGATCACGACGTATAATGCAGACTATTCTCAAGAGCTAAACAGCATAGAGTTTGATCAAAAATCGACCGGCCAGTTTGCAAAAAGCCATGCTTTAGACGTAACAACATCTGATAAGCGCAAGCACACCTATTTCTTTAAGCGCCTAAAGGGCAGCCATATGCATGGCACCTATAGCGTCTCTAACATCACACGTCAGGGCATGCCTATTACGCGCTTTATCTACAGCAAGAAAAAAGCTCACGGCAAAAGGCGCGTCATAGAAAAAAACTCTACAGACGGCTCCTATATAAAGACGCGCTACCACAGTAAAAAAGGCCGCGTAAAAAGCCAAAGTGCGCCCGTAGGCCCAAACGGCAGTGAAGTTGTTACTCACCGATACACCTACCATAAGGATCATGCCAAGGTGGTAGATGCCTACAACAACAGCACCTACTATTTTTGGAATACAGATAAGCGCCTTATTAAAATAAAAAAGAAAGATAGCCACAACAAGCTGCTGATGCAAGAAGAGTTTATCTGGGGCGATAATGGCCACTATAACGAAGGCCACCTTCGCGCCCATATTGTAAAGGACGAACATGGCAAAACGCGCCTTGTGCGCAAGTTTAACTACGACGGCCGAGGTAATGTCCTAGAAGATATCTTACTTGCCCGCATCACAGAAAATGCTGGCGACATACACTTTAAAGATGACCTTACGCATTCAGAAACCTGCGACAAGCAAGTAACGCGCTATAGCTACTCTAACGACGGCTTTAACCTAAAAGAAAGTGAATGTGACCCCTTAGGCAACTACACCTACTACGAGTACTACAGAGGTACAAACCTTTTAAAGGCAAAGTTTATCTGCGATAAAGACGAGATACGTAAGCGTGAATTTTACACCTACGATAAAAATGCTATTCTTATAGAACATATTGTTGATGACGGTCACACAAAAGAGCAAGACAACCTCAAAGGCGCTACCGAACGGCACAGAACAAGGATTATCCCTAGACTTGAAACACCACACTTTGGCGAGCCGCAGCAACTCGATGAGTTTTATTATGATTTTGATCAAAAGGATGAGGTGTGGTTTAAGCGTACAGTAAACTCCTATAACACTCTTGGCCAGGTTGTAAAGCAAGAGCATATGGACCGCGCGGGCAATCAAGTCTTTTATCACTACGAGTATGATGACGTTGGCCGCATGCTCTCATCTAAAAACCCCCTTGGCCACACAGAAACATACACCTACGATAGTGAAGGGCGCCTTATAGCCAAAAAAGGAGTGTCTGACGATGTTACCTGGCACTACTCCTACGACGCTTGTGGCCATGTGATAAAAGAAACCGAAAAACATACAGATGGCCTAACGCTCACTACAGAGTATGAATATGACCTTTTAGGCAGAAAAACTGCCGTTATAGACCCCTATGGCAACATCGTGCGCTATGAATATGACGCACTAGATCGCATTACCAAAATTGCCTATCCAGCAATCTATGACCACAAGGGCAATAAAAAGACGCCAGTTAAAACATACTCCTACTCAAACCTAGGGTCTAAAGTTACTGAAACAGACGAAGTTGGCAACATCACTAAAACTACCTACAACGCTATCGGTAAAATCACCGACCAAGAATTGCCCGACAAGACGAGCGCGCACTACTTTTATGACCTAAAAGGCAACCTTATAAAAGAAATAGCCCCAAATGGTGCTACAACAAGACGCCACTATGATGCCTTTGACAGGGTGACTGAAACACAACGTATGCACGGTCACGAGCTACTTGAAGAAAATAAAATACTCTATAATTTGTTCCACATCGTCCAAGAGATAGGCCCATCCGGAGAAACAGTAACATACACCTATGACTACAACGGCCAAAAAATTGCCCAAGAACAAGATGGCCGCAAAACTACCTATACGTATGACCACGCGCTGCGCCTTAAAGAGGAGCGCACGCTACTATCTGGCAATGCCTTTATTGCAAAGACTTATAAGTATGATGATCTCAACCGCATCATTCGTGAAAAGCTGTATGATAACACCGCTGACACGCGTTCCTATAGCATTTATGACTACGACGCCGAGGGCAACAAAACCCTCCATATACAAAACATCAACGGCGCTGACGCAAAATCTCACGCACGCTATAGACCTCACGGCTTGCTAGATGAAGAGAAGGATGCTGAAGGGCACATAACGTATCATAAATACTACTACGACTACTACAACGCACATGGCCAAAGAGTGCTTTGCAAAGAAACGATCGACGCTCGCGGCTGCATAAAGCAAGAGATTTATGATGCAAGAGGCAACCTTTCGATACTAAGCCAGCTTGATCCATTGCATATGCCTATTTTTAGAAAAGAGTTTTACTACGACAAGGCAAACTGCTGCATACGCACTCACGATATATCAATACCTGATCACAAGACCATTATAACAACCTTTGACTATACAGATGGTCACCTGACATCTATCACAGAGGCACAGGGCACAAAAGAAGAAAAAACAACAAAGTACACCTACAACAAATCCGGTGAACTTGAAACAACCATTCATGCTGACGGAACTACGCTGAACCACCGTTATGACAAAAAGGGGAGGCTTGCCCACTTTTATTCTAAGGACTATTCTGTAGACTATAGCTACGCGTACGACAACTCTGATCGCATCTTAGAAGTACGCAATAAAGCTTCCGGCAAAAAAACTACCCGTAGCTACAACAGCTTTGGCGAGCTAGCCTCTGAAACACTAGAAAACGGCCTTACGCTAACCTACGACTATGATAAAGCTGGTCGCGTAAAAACCCTCACGCTGCCAGATAGCTCTCAAGTGCGCTACAGCCACAGCGCTTACCTCGACTCTATCTCAAGGCTTAATGCCGCAGGTAAAAAACTCTACACCCACACTATCCAAGAGCGCGACCTTTCCGGCCTTATCACAAAAGTACAACTAGCCCACTCAGCCGGTACGCTGTCACACGCGCATGACAAACTTGGCCGCAAAGTATCTACAGTGCATCCACACTTTACTGAAACTGTGCCCACTAATGGCTTTGACCCTGTAGGCAATGTCCTAGCACTTGAGACTAATGCAGTAACACGAAACTTTACCTACGACGATCTATCTCAGCTAACCTCTGAATCAGGCCACACCTACACCTACGATGGCCTCTATAATAGACTGACAAAAGACAACAACGCCTACAAAGTAAATAGCTTGCACTCCGTTTTGTCTGACAACGAGCACACCTACAAATATGACCGGCGCGGCAATCGCATCTCAAAAGACACTATCAAATATCGCTATGACGCCCTAGATCGCTTGATAGAACTGACAATAGACAACACACGCTATAGCTACAGCTACGACGCCTTTAACCGCCGCATCTCAAAAACAGTAAATAACGAAACCGAGCACTACCTCTACACCCACGACAACGAAATAGGCTGCTACAAAAACGGCACCCTTACTGAACTTCGCATCCTAGGCGAAGGCCTAGGCGCCGAAATTGGCGCAAGCATAGCCCTAGAGCTGCAAGGCCAAACCTACATCCCCCTCCACGACCGCCAAGGCAACCTGACAACCCTACTCGACCCCCAAGGCACCCTAATCCAATCCTACACCTACGACGCCTTTGGCCAAGAACAATCGCCCCACAACACCCCGACAAGCCCCTGGCGCTTCTCCAGCAAACGCCACGACCCCGAATCCTCCCTCATCTACTTCGGCCGCCGCTACTACGACCCCACCCTCGCCAAATGGCTCACCCAAGACCCCCTCGGCCTAAAAGCCGGCCCCAACCTCTACGCCTACTGCCTCAACTGCCCCCTATCCAAATTTGATCTTTATGGTTTACTCGCTGTTGAGATCGAACATATCAATCAATTATGCGGATATAATAGTAGTTCCTTTGACATTGATACAAATATTCGTAGAGATAGATCATATTCTGAAAGCCAATTCAACAATGACGGTTTCTTCTCATTCTGTAGTTGGGAGGGAATGCAATATGGTTGGGAAAAGTTTAAAGAGGGTTTAGAGATATGTAAAGAGGGCACGCTTAATTTTACAGAGGATGCTCTTGAAGCCCTCGATACACTCGCTATGGCGACTGTCGTAATCCCTCATCCCTATGCCAGATGTTACGGTGTTGGAGCAAAGGCTTTAAGTCAAATAGGGCTGCTTGGAATCAGATCTCTTAGAGCCCCGGCTATTAGACAGTCAATCAGTCCAATAATAAAACATCTGATTAGCTCAAATAATCTCGCAAGACAATCTGCATCCGCGACTAAAACCATAGCCCAACGCGAATTTAAATTCCTTTCAGACTCTGTTAATCTAGCAAGCGAGGCACGGACAAAGCATATTCTTTTTGGAGAAGGGCCCAGTTCGGGTGGGCATCTTTGGCCAGGTAACTCTGGCAAATCTGCCTTTCCAGCTTCTTGGAGTTCTGATAAGATCATGCACAATATATCAGATATTGTAACCGATCCGAATATTCAATGGACGTCACAAACAGGAAAGATTGGATCAGCATTCGCTAATGTCAGATATCGTGCAGAAGGGATAAGAGAAGGCGTAAATATACGTGTAATAGTTGAGCCGAATGGAGAAGGCATTATCACCGCACATCCAATTCGATAACAGTGTTGAACCATTTATACTGAGATTAACAATGAAAATTACAGATGATTCATTTGAAAAAGGCGTTAAACGCCTTTTTGAGACCAACAAATCAGGTTTGACAAATGATGATATAAAATTTATTGAAGAATGTATCATGTATGGTGAATCAGGCCTTGCTTATGAGACGACAATAGCGCAACTCTATGAACATAATATTCTGATCTCGCGCGAATCATATGACTTGATTGAAGAAATAGGTAAAGCCATGAACCATAGCGAAAGCTACTGGTTACCTCTTAAACAATTAATTAAAAGTGAGAAGTAATGCTGATCTACTGCACATTGTGCATGCTTTAATCTATGCAAAGACATGCGGTCCTTGAAAATGGGAGGCATGCGTATATTGTGCGTTTATTCAAGTTATATTTAACACACGGACTGTCTTTAACGTTTTTTTACATAGCTTTGCTATGTTTTTCCAGCGCAGCCGGAGTACTGCTTTAGCCCCGCGTGTATTGGAAGGCTCCTCATATTAGAGATGGCGCAGTGCATCACAATATAGAAGGGTTTTTGCCTACGCAGGCTAAAGGATATTATCGAGAGTACGTAGTGCCAACACCAGGTATTAAAGGTGCTGGGCCACAACGTATTGTCACAGGTCAAAATGGAGATTGTATTATACGAGCGATCATTCTAAAACTTTTACCCTGCTAAACTAATGACTCAATTTGTTTATAACAATGAATATTTTCAACATCTGGATCTGATGGATTGTATAGAAGTTAATGTTCCAAAAAATATTACTGATAAGGTGTCAATTTTTGAGCTGTATAGTTCAAAGTTACATTTTCCTGATTATTTTGGTTGGAATTGGGATGCGTTTTTTGAATGCATGATAACATTACCTGATACGAATGCTAAGAATATTGTTATACTGCACAACGACCTGCCTTTTATTGAAGATGAACAGCAACGAAATATCTATATTTTTCTGCTAAAGAAAATTGTGCAAGAATCGAAACAAACAAACAAAAAACTTGTTCTAATTCACTTCCCTGAACAGTACAAAGAAATTATATCTCAAATTGAAGACCGTGATGATTGGTAATGAGAGTCGTTCTGATAGTGCATTTCCTAAAGCTAGAGGATATTGCAAACCTAATAATGTTGGTGGTATCGATTATTATAGATCTGACGGAAGTGGGGCTAGATTTTATCAGGATGGAACATTTAGGGGCTTTTTAGAGCCTTAATAAAAAGTGGGAATCGATTATGAATGAAACAAATTTTGAATTTTCTGTAGGAAGCGACCCGGAATTTGAAGATCTTGTCGCTGATATTGGATTCAATGAAAATTTAGTTGCATTGCTGACACAAGAGCAAGGTTTTGATAATTTACGTATTAGACTCTATCCTCCTAAAAATCTTGACTTTTGGGATTTTCGTCTGGACGAATTCGAAAAAGTTTTGAGTAATGCAAAGCAACGTCTTGGTGAGTTAAGGTTGACTGATACGTAAAAGAGATAGGGCTGTTCATGAATTGTACATACATACTAGTTATGCACAATGCACGCACGGCCCTTAATGCGGCCTTAGTAGTAGTAATAAGTGCGGAAATGTCTTTAAAATTAAACTAAGAAACTATAAACCAGGTGACGGTACAGGTTTCGTGCCTGGTGAAAGTTTCCCTACCTGAGAAATAAGTACATGAACGAGAGCACAGCTTTTACTAAATTACCCTTCTCTCTCCCAGATTCGGCGTTAAAGAGTTATCAATATATTCATGAAACCAATAAATTGATTGTAATAATTGAACTTTGGAATGCTAAAGATCTTGAATTGCACTTTGCCGATATCATTTTATTTACCGATAATTGCTTTTCTAATATATGCTCAATGATTCAAGTAGATGATCGAACCGACATCATGGATAATGCACTAAAGCGAGTCTATGAAGTTGTTCCCGCTAATCATCCTTACAAACACTATCAATTTCTAACTGATGAAAATAAGCCAGTAATTGAAATAATCTGCGACGGTTTTGAGGCACGTATGAAAACTGTTTAATGATGTGAGCCGTGCGCGCATTGTGCATTTATTCAAGATGTGCATAATGTACGCACGGCCCTTGCCTCTGTCGCTCGAACATGTGTTATATATTGGAACGGCTACGAGACAACATAAAAATTTGCGTTGCAGTTGAATCTGGTGGAAGTGATATTGTGATAGCCTTTCCCACTCCTTAAGAAAGGACCGAAGACTAGTGTATGGATCAAAATGAAATTCAAGTTCGCGAACAAGAACTCATGACTTTGTTATCAATAGTAAAAGAGTATATCCTTTCTCGCGATGAAGATTTGTTGATTGAATTTATAACCCACAGTGAATGGGGGTTAGCATTCGAAGAAATTATAACAGCTATATTTTTTTATAAGATACCAATTTCAGAAGAACAGTATCTGCATATCTCTAAAATTGGCATAAAACTTGAGTTTAGCGAAAATGATTGGACAAAGATAAAGCCTTTGATGAAAAACTGAAGATCGGGGCAGTGCGTACATTATGCATTTATTCAAGTTATGCATAATACATCTGGCCATTAACTAAAGGAAATTGAAAAATGAATGAGATTGAAGCAAAAAAGCATATTGTTGAAACTGCTCAAAAAATGCTGGATGGGGACATTCATTTGATTATTGGATGCCGCATTATTACGGGTCTAAGCTGCAGAACAGAAAATTCGAATGACAAAATATTTAATACTTTCTTAGCTTTAGATTCTGAGACTGATCATCTACCGCTAACTGTTTCTCCAGATCTATGCGACCCTGAGTATCTGAAACGGGTTTATAAGGAAAGTGACCGATATCTTAGCTTGGCTAGCGACGACATTAAAAATGCTTGTCGTGCTATAATCAACCGATTCAAACCATCTGAAGGTGAAAATTATGAAAGCTAAGGTAGTGGCAACGGTTGCAGCGGTTTCTTTGTTGTATACGGGCGTTTGGTTTTTCCAGGCTAGCCAAATTCAAAAGGCCGTGCAGGCGCAATATGCGTCATTGTCTTTTGAAGATATACAACAAAAGGGTTTTCCTTTTTCTGTGCAGATTGCCATGACTAACCCTCAGATTAAGAATGAACATGTGGCTGCAAGTGTTGCTGGAGAGCTTATTGCTGATTGCTCGCTTTTTGGTTCGTTAAAAAGCGTACATACTAACGGTACAATACACATCAGCAGCCCTTTTGATATCACAGTGCGTGGAGATACTTCGCTTGAGCTACGCGGCAATAATGACTTCAGCCAGGGCGCTCTTATATGCAAAGACACACTAGTTTTGCATAGATATTTGGATATACCAACAAGATATGCTGCAGATAAGCTGGTTTTAGACTACAAGATCAAAGAGCTTAGCGACGATCGCGTTACAATGGCGGTAGATTTTACCGGCACTGACATAGCTCAAGTGTTCAAAAAAGAGGGTGTAAACCTAGCTGAGATGAGCTATTCACAAATTGTGGCTAACAATCTAACCGGTGTTACACAAAATCTATCTCTTAGTATGGAGTGCGACATTCCTGCTCGCGAGACATTTGAGAAGATTGAGAAAGACCCCATGTTTTTTGCTGCAAACAAAGTGCCCCTCATTGCGCTGAAAGTGGCAAAGTTTGACGGCTCATCAAAGGTGCAAAACTCAAGTGCTCAAGGTGAAGTGCGCATATTTGAAGCCGACGACAAGCTTGTGGAGATTGCTATTTCTGGAGCTATGAAGGCAGAATTTTGTGAAGGGCTTTATGAAGCTACTCTAGAGAGTCTTGCACATTCGAGGCAAGAATTAGAGGCCTTATATGCAGCTCAAGATGCCTCTTACGAAATGATCAAAAAGGCTTTGGATAGTATCGAAATTATGCCACAGATGGCTTTACATCTTCAGAAATTAGGAAAGGTGCAAACGTCAGGCGACATACGCGTACTTGTAAATAAAGATACGCTGAATTGGAATGTAGCTATTGATGACCTAGGTTTTGCCTGCGATAAATATAGCGTTTCTCTACAAGCAAAGGCTTTAGCTGCAGGTCTGCTCTCTCGGTCAAAAGCGACAGTCACAATAAAAAATGCAAAAGAGTTAATCGCCGATGCTGTTGATTTTTACAATGTCTTGGTTCCATTTGCTAACTCTAGAGGTAACAACCCAGAAACACAGCTTCTGCCAGCAGACCAATCTACAGCTAATGGGTTATACGCTGTTGTAAGCCATTTTGGTACTAAAGATGCTGATGGCAATCTCCAACTTACCTTCAGCTACTCTGACAACAAAATACTAATCTGCGGAAAAACCCTAGAAGAAGCTATTCCTCAGGCACAATCTCTCTGGCTTAGCACTGCGTATTAAATTGCAGCGTGCTTGTTTAGATCCCTTTTGAAATATGTCCGTAAAGAGCGGGGCGCTTCCATTTGCCCTAGCTTTGGCCCTAATCACTATGATTTCACAAACTCATGCTATTTTTTTCGTATTTTATAGTTTTCCTAGACGCAATTCACAAAATTATGCTAATTTTGTGAAAAATGGAGGCTAAGTTTGAAAGCAAAAGGCGGCATTAAGGACATCATATGGGATAAAATCATAAAACAAGGCCAAGGTTGGTGTTTTAGCGCTTTGCATTTTTCAGAACTTGGATCTGATGTTTCGATTCGTAAGGCATTATCAGAGCTACAAAAGGAAAAGAAGATCAGGCGCCTTTCTCACGGCATCTATGACTATCCAAAGGTCCACGCGGTTCTTGGTATGATACCTCCTGACTTAAATCAAGTGGCTACCGTCATTGCCGAAAAAAATGGCCTCCAAATTCAACCAGCAGGTGCTTATGCTGCAAATTTAGTAGGACTTTCAACGCAGGTGCCTGGTCGGGTTGTTTTCCTGAGCGAAGGGTATGGAAAAAAAGTGAAAATTGGCAACCAGGTTATCATTTTTAAGAAAGTTGCAAGAAAAGTAATGGCTGCTGCCGGAACGAGAGAAGGTATTTTGATTCAAGCAATCAAAAACATGGGGAAGAACAATATAGACCAACTTGCCCGAATGATAATCAAAAACTTTCTTAAGGATTCTCATGAAAGCGAAATAAAGGATAACCTAAGATTTGCGCCCGAATGGATACGTAGGCTTATATTCGACATTATGGGGTTTAAATCATGAGAGAGCTATGCCATTTGTCACAAGATGAAAGAGAGCTGTACTTTAGAGCCGCGGCTGACGTATTAAAAATGCCATATGATATCATCGAAAAAGACTATTGGGTGGTTTGGGTGCTTGACAGACTATTTTCATTGCAAGCATTGAAACCCTATCTTACGTTTAAGGGTGGCACGTCACTTTCTAAGATTTTTGGCGCAATAGACCGATTTTCTGAAGACATTGACATTTCAATCGAAAAGGAAATGTTTGGCTTTGCGCATACTACTGATCCTGAAAATGCCCTTTCTAAGAAAAAACAGCAGGCTATGCTTGCATCTCTTGCCCAACAATGTTCTAAATATGTACAGACAGGCATGCTCACAACACTGCATGAAGGCATTTATGCAAAGCTGGGCGCAGTAAAAGGGTCGCGGCTATACCTGGATCAAGAGGATCCTGATCTACAAACATTGCTATTTGAATACCCGAGTAAAGCCCCAACAAATGGATATATAAGGCCGATTGTAAAAATTGAGGTTGGCGCAAGATCTGAGCACTGGCCCGTGGGGGTGTACCAAATACAGAGCTATGTTAAAGATGCATTACATGAAAACATACACGAACCAGAAATATATGTTCGTGTGCTAAATGCTGAGCGTACGTTTTGGGAAAAAGCCACCATTTTGCATCAATATGCCCACTTGCCAGCAGAAAAAAAGGTGCCTCCACGTATTTCTAGGCATTATTATGACTTTTTCCGCTTGCTTAACTCTCCAATTAAAGAACGTGCACTTCATTCATCATCATTACTTGATCGTGTGGCTGTACACAAAAGCAT